>JAFAMD010000066.1 GCA_019233755.1 Acidobacteriaceae bacterium
AGTGCAACTGAGATAGCCGCAAGTCGATTCTGGCTGAAAAACAATGGTGCGTCGAGTTATTCTATGGCACAGTACTAATATCTCGATCTTTACCTTCCTCATTCCAGTCAGTTTTCAGCGTTCTGATTCTCGGACACACTCCTAGCGCCTGAGGCATGATGGCGATCAGAGAACGGAGGAAGCAGGGAATAGGTCCGAGAAACTGCTACCCATGTCATCTGTCCTCTGGAGTCACGGGTGGTGTCAAACGCCTGCTTCCTTTGCAGCCTGACAAACCACAGGATTTTGAACCAAATTCCTATGGAGATCCTGATTCTATAAGGCTGTAAGGCAAACGAGCCCAAATTTCCGGTGATCTGCTCCGGACACGTAAAAGAATGTTGGCCGTATGGCGAGATATCAAAATCTCGTGGTTCGAAGAGCCACGCATCCCTTTCGCCTGAGAATGTTTGTTTAAGCTCTTGCTGTGTGGACAAGTGAGGCCACGAAGAGACGCAGCCAATTCTTACGTCGTGTAACGTGATTGGCGATAAATTGGTGAGAAGGAAGAGGGGCTTATTCTGATCTGTGGTCGCTTCAAATTTGACCCAGGGAAGAAAGTAGTAGACAACCGCAATCCACGAAATAACCAAAAGGTCTGTAAGGATAACAGAGATGGCCCTTTGGGTGCGTTTCGGCAGGGATGACCATTGGGCTCGGATCTGCAACAGTCCTTTTCGCGTGCGTTCGCTGCATTGCGGCCTCGTTGTTCCACTCGGCTTCTTCGCTTGTTTCTTGCGCCTCGGGTTTTTCATGGAATCTGTCGATTCGTGAGGCGATTTACGATTTGGCAAATTCTACGAACTCAAGGTTAATTTTTGCTGACAGTCCTTTTTCTCTGCAGGCTCCCTGTGGATTGCACGAGTTCGGTGAGACCCGCTGGACAAACGCGAACCCCACGTTTATCGAAACGTAACATTTGCTTGGCAGAATATCCACGAGCAGTCGCCTGCACGTCTGATTTCTCGTGCGATCTAAGGAGGGTTATTATGGCGGCGACTTCAGGCGCCCTTCCAGTCACGCCCTGTATTCCCTTTTCTTCCCAAGAGATCGCCGGGCTCAGCGCGTGGGCATTCGAGCCCCACGTCGCAGTGGGGTGGTCCGGATCGACGTTACATCTACTGGGCACGACGCCACCAACTCTCGACAAATATTCGAATCACTAACCATGGCCGCAGCACAACCAGCAATGGTATCCATCGGTGACGAAGGCGCTCTCGATACCGAACTCAAACCGTCGGTATCAGAGATCTGGCTCGATCGCGATCTAAGCTGGCTCGACTTCAATCGGCGAGTGCTTGCCGAAGCCCTCGACGATCGCACACCTCTTCTTGAATGTGCCAAATTTCTCGCTCTCTTTACTGCCAATCTCGATGAATTCTTCATGAAGCGGATGGCGGCACTCCGCCGTTCGTTAATAGCGGATTCGGCCCAGCTGCGTCGGAACATCAACGACAGATTGCTTCCCATGCTTCATACACAGGCGGAATACTTCCGCCACCGGCTCGTTCCGGAATTGGCCCAACACGGCATTCACCTTCGGTACTGGGACGACCTGACGCAGGCGCAAAAGGATGAGGCCAACAGCCTCTTTGATCTCCAGGTCTCCGCGGCTGTCACTCCGCTAGTGATTCACGCTGCTGAAAACTTTCCCTTCCTGTCAAATCTTTCCACTTCCTTGGTGTTTTCGCTTGAAGATCCGGCAACTGCGGAACACATGTTTGGGCGTGTCAAAGTTCCGACAGGTCTCCTCCAATGGGTTCAGTTGCATTGTGATACCGCTCCTGGCCATTTTCTGTTTGTTCGTCTTCATGAGATTATCCGCGCCAACTTAGACAAACTTTACAGAGGTATGACTCTGGACAAAATCAGTCTTGTGCGTCTGACGCGCGATGCTGAGATAAACAGTTCTGATGAGCGGGAGCTTAGCCTCCGAGAACAGGTGAGACACGCGATCCGAAAGCGCCGCTTCCAGCCTGTGGTTCGTCTCGAGTTAGCCAAAGGTTGCGATCCTGCTGTCGAGGAATTGCTGCGCCAACATTTCCGCTTGCAGCCTGAAGATGTCTATGAGGCCTCAGACGAGCTTGATTACACGAGTCTCTTCGAAATAGCTAGTTTGAATGTCAGTGGGCTTCGCGACACACCATGGATTCCGGTTATCCCTCCTGCGCTGCAGGACCGCCACCACGATATTTTCAGCGTGATACGGTCTGGCGATGTTATTGTCCACCATCCCTATGAGAGCTTTGACGCGAGTGTGGAGCACTTCATTGAGGCCGCCGCAAATGATTCGCAGACCGTCGCGCTAAAGATGACGGTTTATCGCGTCGGTGATGATACACCGTTCGTCAATTCACTCATAAAAGCTGCCGAAGCCGGCAAACAAGTGGCTTGTGTAATAGAATTGCATGCTCGCTTTGATGAAGAACGTAATCTGCACTGGGCTGCTGAGCTGGAGAAAGCCGGTGCTCACGTTGATTTTGGCGTAAGAGGTCTGAAGATTCACGCAAAAACGGCCCTCGTCGTCAGGAAAGAGCCAGATGGCCTGCGCGCGTACGTCCACATTGGTACTGGTAACTATCACGTTCGCACAGCGCGCCTTTATTCAGATATAGGCTTACTAACCTGCGATCCGAAGCTAACTTACGATGTGGTATGGCTGTTTCATTATTTGACCGGGCGTTCCGACAGTCCGCATTGCAACTCCCTGCTGGTCGCTCCAGCTACGATGCGCCCACGCTTCCTTGAACTCATCAGGCGAGAAATCGAAGCGAAACGTCTTGGCCGGCCGGCACGCATCATCGCAAAAATGAACCAGCTCGAAGATCCGGACATAATCGAAGCGCTCTGTGAAGCCTCACGCACTGGCGTCTCTATCGATCTCATCGTGCGCGGCTTTTGTTGCTTGAAACCGGGAGTTCCAGGCTCCACCGACAACATCCGTGTACGCTCGATTATTGGTCGCTTCCTTGAGCACTCTCGAATCTTCTATTTTGGCGCGGGCGCCACAAATCCGCTGGATGGCGAATTCTATATCGGCTCGGCTGACTGGATGTTCCGTAATCTGTCAAGGCGCATTGAAGTGGCGACTCCGGTTGTCGCGACTTGTCTGAAGCAGCGCCTTTGGGAGATTCTCGACGTTTGCCTGCAGGATCGTCGGCAGGCTTGGACTCTGAGTAACGACGGTAACTATTCCCGCCTGGACGCCACAGATCCGGGTGCTGGTGATTCTCTCGGAAGCCATCGGGAATTGATGGAATTGGCGTCGCGTGAGCTTCAGTAGATCTGGAATTCGATAAGAATCACGCTCGGCACGCCGAACTGAAAGCGTTGGTTTGAAGCAACGATTGTCAGCAGATCCCCTTGCAGCAAGACACATAGTAGCGGCCATCGATGTGGTCCACCCCGTGCGTGTCGTGTTCGAATCCCGGAAACCGCTGGTCCCACGTCTCGAGCGCTCGCAAATAGGTCAGATGCGGCCCGTCCAGTGGGCCGGCACTCTCTCCAGGCATCAGGAGTGGAATCCCGGGAGGGTAGGGAACTACTCCCGTCGCCACGACGCGCTCATCCATGCGTTCAAGCGGCAGCAATTCCACTTCATCTTGAATCAGTCGTTGATAAGCCGCGGCTGGCGTGGTTCGAACCGCTGGAAGTTCTGATACCGCTCTCGCTTGCCATTCCATTTGCTGCGACTGCCGGATTTGCTCGTGCATTTCCAGGGCGAGATCCCGCAGCCCAAGCTTGCCGTAGCGTTTCGGCCATTGAGCGACCAGGGCTGGGATTGCTTGCTCCAGTGGCACGTTTGCGCAAAAATCCCGCCTGAAATCGAGTAAAGCATTTACCAAAGTGCCCCATTTGCCCTTGGTGATTCCAATCGTGAACAGGAACAGAATCGTATAGTCGGTGGTCTTCTCGACCTGAATCCCCTCTGCATCCAGATAGGCAGTGACCACCTGTGCCGGAATGCCCCATTCCTCGAGACCGCCATTCAGCGTTATGCCTGGAGTCACTACGGAGACCTTGATTGGATCGAGCATCGCGTAGTCTTCGGCGAGTCCGGAAAATCCATGCCAGCTATCGCCGGGGTGGAGCACCCACGCGTCCGGCTCTGTTACCAGCAGTTCTTCCGGCGCATGCTCAAAGGGAATGAAGGTCCCGGACTTGCCATCTTTCACTTGGTCGGCATTCCAAGTTTGGAAGAACCACTCGGAACGATCGCCAAGCTGCTTCCGAATGCGTCCCATCATCTGACGAAATCCCACCGCTTCCTGAATGGCTTCCGTCGTCAGTGCGATGCCGCTCGAACCGTCCATCATGGCAGTAGTTATGTCATTGGAAGCAATGATCGGGTAGAGCGGCGACGTGGAACTGTGCATCATGAAGGCCTCGTTTAGGCGCGCATGTTCAATTGGATTGCGGCCTTCTCGCACGTGCAGGAAAGATGCCTGCGAGAGTGCGGCCAGCACCTTGTGAGTCGAGTGTGTAGCGAACACCGTGGGGCCGGTGTAAGTGGAGGCATCTCCGCTCATTCCATATCGTTCACGGTACAGCGGATTAAAACGGGCGTAAGCGTACCACGCTTCGTCAAAGTGAATCCGATCCACCACCGAATCCAACATTTCTATAATGTGTTTCGCTTTCGAGCACAGGCCGTCATAAGTGGAATTCGTGATAACACAATGGACGGGTTTTGGGTTTGACGCGCTTGTTGTCAATGGATTACCGTTCACTGATGACTCAACTGCCTCTCTCGCAAGCCGTCCCGGCGGAATGGGTCCTATGATGCCGTAGCAGTTCCGCGAGGGAATCAGGTACACAGGAATTCCACCGGACATCGTCAGCCCGTGTTCGATTGATTTGTGGCAGTTTCGATCGCAAAGTACAATCTGGTCCCGCGCTACTGAAGCCGTCAGAATGATGCGATTGGAGGTCGAACTGCCGTTTGTTATGCAGTATGTTCTGTGGGCGCCGAATACGCGGGCAGCGTATTTCTCACCCTCTCCTATGGGCCCCGTATGGTCAAGTAGTGATCCGAGTTCAGCAACGCTTATGGAGAGGTCCGATCGTAAAAGATTCTCGCCGAAATAGTCGTAGAAGGCTCTTCCCGGCGGCGACTTCAGGAAAGCGATTCCGCCGCTGTGGCCCGGCGTGTGCCAGGAATATTCAGAAATGCCTGCAAACTTAAACAAAGCGGAGGCCATCGGGCCGAGTATATGTTCTCGGTAGCGATCGATGGCCGCCACAATTCGCCCCGCGATAAAGGATGCCGTATCCTCCAACGTCCAAATGAACTCGTCGGCCATCTGCATGACATCGAGAGGTATGGTACTCGCTTCGTCACGCTCCGCCATGAGGAATACCGGGATACGCGGAAAGCGGGAGCGTACTCGCTTCAGCAGTGATATTGCTTTTGAATGGGTGCCCGCATCGTCCGCCGCATAACTCCAATCGATAATCACCGCGTTCAGTCCCGCGTCTGAGACCACAATTGCCTCTCCGTCCTCCGGAGAAATGGCCGTGACAACCTCGATATGCCGGGCCTGCAGCTCCCCTACCAGCGCGCGGGAAGCTCTTCCCCACGAAGTTGGGTCGTTCAATTCATCATCAACGATCAGCGCCTTCCATTGAAAGGCTCGATTGCTTTTTTCTATCACTGAGCTCTCGTTAGGGGCAGGTTGCAACCCTAGTGAGAGTATGTCTGAAAACGAGCGGAAAAGTGAACGCTACGTATCCTCTTCAATGGACTCCGCGTGGGTTGGTGGACTGAATCTGGGAACCCGAACGAGGCCTTCGTCGTATTCAGCTATATGCGAGCAGCCCGGTATAACCTGGCGTGTCTCACATTAGTTTTGAGCGGCGCGGGCAGGGCACCTGCAGCTATTCTTTACGAGGACTTTGCCTCTATCGGAGGACTCAGCCTCGTTGGCGATGCCGCGGTCTCGGGCAAAGTCTTACGCCTTACACCGGCCAAGAGAGATCGATCGGGAGCTGTATGGCTCGTCGAAAAGCAGCCTGTAGCATCGGGCTTTGAAACCACATTTCAATTCCAATTGACACATCAAGGCGGGCTCGGACACGGCGCAGACGGCTTCGCTTTCGTATTACAGAATTCGGGTCCGGAGGCTCTTGGTGGACGCGGGTCGGCTGGCGGCTTTGCCGTTTCCGATCCAGACTACCATCACAGAGAAAAGGCCATCCCATGGAGCGTTGCCATTTTCTTCGACACATATCGGAATGAGGAGGAGGGAGATCCTTCGGCCAACTACATCGCGTTTTGTACATACGGCAAACCCAGCGAATTGCGCTGGCCGGCGCCACGCCTGGCGTTTACGCAGAATTTGTCAATTCGGTTGAAAGACAGGAACGTGCACACCGCGCGCATACTGTTTCAGCCGCCGGTTCTGTCAACCTTCTTAGATGACTCTCCGGTACCGGTCCTGGAATCGGTTGTGGATCTTTCGATCGTGATGGATCAGCAGGGCGAAGCTTGGGTCGGCTTCACCGCCTCGACCGGCGGTGGGTACGAGAATCACGACATTCTCAACTGGTCTTTCACGGGGACGGACATTTCCTCCAGCTTGTCCCTCGTTTCTTCTCATATCACGTTTATGATGTCGGCCTGTCTGCCGGATCGAAAGCTGTGTACGCCTGAGACCACGATTGTCGAGCACCGCGATGCGGGCTACCACGTCATTCTGCCTGGCAATATCGAATGGGGCGCCAGTATTCCTAGCCCCAAAGGGCGCACAGTCGTCGTAACCAACGCTCACGGCATCGTTTGTTGGGACTTCCAGGCGCGAGGCTCAGATGGATGCAGCGGGCCTTCCGGCAACGGTACACCCGCCGGCGCAGGGTTCCTTGATCCTGACGCTCCGGCCGGAGCTCTGATTGTGAGGGCCCGTGAAGGGCATACCTGGTTTTCGGTGAATGGGCGTAGCGGCGCTGGTTTTAAGAACAATGAAGGCTTTTACGAATTTGATTTGGACCTCAGATAGCGTTTCGCCAACTCCAATACGGGACGACTATCGAACGCCTCCGTTTAATTACGGGCGTTCAGGCCGCGAGGCCGTCGCTCGAGGGGTAAACTGTCGACCGTGGACCTCTCGTTTTTCATCGACACCATTACTGAAGGTGGGAGCTCGACTAAAACGGCGCGGCGAGCATTCTTAAAAGCTCTTGCCGCGTATTCTGGACTGTTTTCAAAGAACTGCACCGCCTTTTCCCATCCCATTGAGGTCTCGGAACGGCCTGATGGATTTCTGCTGAGCAGCCCTGCCTATTCGATTCGCTATCGGGCCACACCGATCCCGGCCTTCGAGATTTACCAGGAAGGATTGAACGTCTTCCGGCTACCCTTAGTGTCCGGCCTCGGCGCTCTGAATACGGACGAGCGTCTCACCGCCGTGAAACCTGGGCCGCTCAAGGTGTTTGCTGCGGACCGGTATGCAATCGAAATCACCGCTAATAGTTCACTCTGGCAGGAGCGGCTCTTTCGCTGGATTTTTCTTCCGGACCACATTGAATTTCAACACCAGGCGCAAGGCTCTGCGCGGCTGGGCCGCTGCTATTTCCTGTCCAACGGGGTATCGGCCCCGTGGGACGATGGCACAAGCCCGGGCGTCGATGCGAACACGACGATCTTCGCGTCCGAATACTTTTCACCCGCTGTCAACCTGGCAGACGAGTACTATTTCAAAATCGCCCAGCCTCAGTCTGTAGGCATCTTGCCTGTAAATACGGGGAGCGGCTATCGCCCCGCTGAATGGACGGGTGATTTTGCACCGCCTCCGCTGCTTTTAAGCTTCCGAAAAGGCAGTGCATGGGCCAGCATAGGGATCGGTGCGCGGCCCGGTTCGTACCTCTTCAACTCGCTCGAGTACACCGGTTCCCGTTACGCGGGTGCGTCTTTTTATGTGGATTACTTGGGCTATTGCAGTGCCGCCGACGGCTTTTCCTCACCTACCTTAGCGATTCACTTCGGCTACGACGAGTATGAGACCCTCAAACGCTTTGTGGATTGGCTTGATTCGAGCGGCTTCTCTACCGGCCGAAAGTCCACCGGCGCGGCTTGGCATCGTCGACCTATTTTCTGCGGCTGGGGCGAACAGGAAAACCAGAAACGTCGTTATCCAGGTGCCGTGCGAGACTTCTGCACCCAGGAGAACTACGAAAGTTGGATAAGAGCTCTGAATTCGCGCGCCCTTCCCGTCGGCACTGTTGTCATAGACGACAAATGGCAAAGCCATTACGGCACCTTCGAAGTGGACGAAAAGAAATGGCCGGATATGAAAGGATTCATAACCCGGCAACACGCCGCGGATCGGCGCGTGCTTCTTTGGGTTCCGGCTTATCACATCGAGGGTCTGGAAAAATCTATGTGCGTCCTCGAAAACGGGCGAGCCATCGCAGCAGATGTGACCAATGCCCGCTATCAAGAAATGCTCCGCGGCAGGATTGAATTCCTGGTTCGCGATCTCGGCGTGGATGGTTTCAAGGAAGACTGGGTCAGAGGTGTCACGGTCAAGCCGGATGCTCAATTGACTGAGCCGGTGATCGGCCTCGAATTCGAGAGGCGTTTTCAGTCCATCCTTTATGATGAGGCGCATCGTTGGAAACCAGATGCGATGATTGAAACGCAGACACCGAATCCCCTCTTTCGTGAATCCTCGGACGTTCTGCGCTTGAACGACATTTGGTACGGCGCGCGCGATGTGACCGCGACTATGCGCCGACGTGCGCGCATCGCTCACATCGCCGGCTGGCCCTTGGTGGATTGTGATGACGCTTCCTCGACCGATCTCGAAGAATGGTGGAACTACATGCAAGCCCAGCCCTCGATTGGGATCCCTTCGCTGTATGTAGTGAGCCGGATGCAGACGACCTTCGAAACCATTCCGGAGCGTTACTGGGCCTACTTGGCGACGTTATGGAGGAATTACCTCCAGGGCCTGACCCCTTAATTTTGTCGCGATGAGCGCAAGCGGCTTGGAGGCATTCGAGCACCGAAAAGAAAGAACAACCTGTCGCTGTTCCAGAAGAAGTTGAAGAGCTGAGCACTTGTTCCGTAAGCGTCCGGTGTTGACCGTGTGGATTTGCGCGGTATTCTGCGCGGACTGTATTTGCCTTGGCTGACAATAATATTTAGAGATGGGCGAGGAAGAACATGCATACATGCGCAGCATGCTCCGGCTATCGCGCATGCAAAAGTTCCATCAGTTCTACTTATATCGTGGCATCGCAGCTCTATCACTCCTGATATTTGCTGGGGTAATCCTCGCTCTTCAGTTGGATAGACACGGTTGGGGTAGAAGTGCGAATGCCCTAGTCTCAGCCGTATTGATCAGCTGCTGCCTCCTGGCCCCCATCTTGTTCCTTGTAAATCTCGTGATCCTGTACAGGTGGCGTTGCCCGCGCTGCGGGATGGAGACAATGAGCTGGGTCACTAAAGAAGCGGAATGCTTCAAGTGCGGCCTGCCATTCAGAGCAGAGAATACGTTACGCAGCAATGAGAACACCGGAAGTGAATCAGTACGTAGTTCGTCCTGATCACACAGGCAAAGATCGCGTACGTTCAGATACTGTCGACAGAAGCCGCGCGATCGACTTTGCGTGTAGGATTTGCAGACAACTCAATTGCATCCAGATTTCCATTGGCGTCTTGACCCGATTGGTAGCGCCGTAACGGATATCCGGAGCCCATAATGCATTGTCCTGGACACCCATTATGGACAGCAAGCAACGTAAATTTAAGAAAATAAAGCTGCTGGCGGAGAGGGGGGGATTCGAACCCCCGGTAGCGCTTTACACACTACGACGGTTTAGCAAACCGCTGCTTTCGACCACTCAGCCACCTCTCCAGGCAACCGCAGGTTCTTTGCAATCGTAACATGAGAGCGATTCTTTCCGATCCGGATAGCCACAACTGGTGCGACATTAGGGGTATGACGAGTGTTTTCTCCACGTCTGAGCCGCTTGTCCATACGAACTACGGTCTCTACATTGGCGGCGAGTGGGTTCAAACCGCCCGCAAAGACGAAGTCAGGCTACCCTATGACGGGTCGGTTGTAGGGATGGTTGCTCATGCTGAAGAGCCCCACATTGATGCTGCGGTACGTGCTGCACAAGAGGGGGCGCGTGCCATGGCTGCGCTGGCGAACTACGAGAGAGCCGAACTGCTCCTTCGCATCGCTGACCAAGTCCGTAAAGACGAACCTGAGCTCGCAAAACTGATCTGCTCGGAAACAGGCAAGCCCATCAAAGAAGCCCGTATAGAAGCCGGCCGCAGCGTGAATACCCTGATTGCCGCCGCGCACGAAGCCCGGCAATTGCACGGCGAGGTCGTGCCGATGGATTTCGCCTCCGGCGCGAAAGGCCGCATGGCGATCACAGTGCGCGAACCCCTAGGTGTCATCGGTGCCATCACGCCCTTCAATTTTCCTCTCAATTTGACCCTGCACAAGCTCGCGCCGGCACTCGCAGCCGGTAACGCCATTGTTGACAAGCCTGCCGAACGAACTCCGCTCAGTGCCCTTCGCCTCGCGGAGCTGGTTACCCGAGCCGGAGCCCCGAAGGGTGCATACAACGTGGTTACTGGGAATGGCCCTGCCATCGCCGGCCTCTTATTGGAAGACCCCCGTGTTGCCATGATCACGTTTACCGGAAGCATGCAGGTAGGCGCGTCGCTCCGCGCAAAAGCCGGTCTGAAGCGGGTCACGCTCGAGCTCGGCAACAACTCCGCCGTGATCCTCGAACCGGATGCCGACCTCAACACCGCCGTGTCTCGCTCTGTTACGGGCGCGTTCAGCAATAATGGGCAGTCCTGCATCTCGCTGCAGCGCGTGTTCGTGCATGAATCGATCGCAAACGAGTACCTCGATCGGCTGGTCGCCGCCGTCGGAAACCTGAAGATCGGTCATCCCTATGAACCCACAACCGACATTTCTTCCTTGATCGATGAGACCGCTGCTATCCGGGTAGAGTCCTGGATCCGGCAGGCCGTCGACTCCGGCGCCCGGTTGCCTTGCGGCGGAAAGCGCACTTTCGCCACCGTTGAACCAGCGGTGCTGGCCGATGCTCCGGCCGCCGCGCGTATCTCCTGTGAAGAAGTCTTCGGTCCGGTTGTCTCTGTTTACAAATACCGGAATCTCGAAGATGCGCTCGCCCAGGCCAATAACACGCCTTATGGTCTCCAGGCCGGCATATTCACAAGCGACATGAAGCGTGCCTTCCAGGCAGCACGCGAACTGCAGTTCGCCGGCGTGATTATCAACGACGTACCCACATTTCGCATGGACCACATGCCCTACGGCGGCATGAAAAACAGCGGGCTCGGCCGCGAGGGCCCCCGCTACGCCATCGAGGAGATGACCGAACTGAAGCTCATCTGCTGGCAAACGGAATAACCGTCCGGGCGGGTTCGTCCAGCCCCTCTGGATGTCGCTGACGAAAGCCGCAGATCATGCGTCTCTGTTATTCTCGAAAGTTAAGGAACAGAAGAGGTTTTCTATGTCCGGACATAGTAAATGGGCCACGATTAAACACAAAAAAGCGGCTCTCGACGCGAAGCGCGGCAAGGCATTCACGCGCCTCATCAAGGAAATCACGATCGCTGCCCGCAATGGCGGAGATCCCGACGCCAATCCTCGTCTGCGCACCGCGATTGTCGCCGCAAAGGCCGTCAGTATGCCGGCGGACAACATAAAGCGCGCTATCATGCGCGGCACCGGCGAGCTCGAAGGCGGTCAGATCGACGAGATTCTTTTCGAAGGCTACGGTCCCGGTGGTGCGGCGGTTCTGGTCAACGTCGCAACCGATAACCGCAACCGAACGGTTAGCGAGATCCGTCACCTGTTCTCCAAGAACGGCGGAAACCTCGGCGAGCAAGGCAGTGTTTCCTGGATGTTCGAACGCAAAAGCCAGATCATTGTCGATGGCGAAAAGGTGACCGAAGACCAGTTGATGAACATTGTTCTCGATGCCGGCGCGGACGATATCCGTAACCAGGGGGGCGCCTGGGAAGTCCTCTCAGCTCCTGAGTCGCATGAGGCCATTCTGCATGCTCTCGAGAAGGCGGGCATTCCGAACGAATCGGCTGAAATCGCTATGATCCCGAAGAACACGGTCAAACTTGAAGGCAAAAACGCGACCGCCATGCTCAAGCTGTACGATGCGCTCGAGGAACATGACGATGTGCAAAACGTCTACGGCAACTACGAGGTGGACGAAGCGGAAGTAGAGGCCCTGGCCTAAGGGACCGCGCGAAGGCGCGACCTGTCAACACACGGCTGAATTCCTGGAATGCGAATCGTCGGAATAGACTGCGGTAGCGAACGAACCGGCTTCGGAGTCATCGATACCGACGGGCGGTCTCATCAATACGTGGCGGCCGGCGTTATTCGCACCAAAACCTCAGAGCCGCTCGAAGTTCGCCTGCACCGAATCGCTGGCGGACTTCGCAAGGTGTTCGTTGAGTGGCGCCCCGATGCGGTGGCGGTCGAGGAAGTGTTTCACGCCGTGAACACCAAATCCGCGCTGAAGTTGGCACATGTGCGGGGAGTCGCTCTGCTCCTCGCGGCCGAGGCCGATGTTCCCGTCAGCGAATACTCACCGCTCGAAGTGAAGATCAGCGTCGTCGGGTACGGCCGCGCGGAGAAACAGCAGGTTCAGATGATGGTCCTGTCGCTTCTTGGCATCGGTCAGCAGTTCGAGTCCTTTGATGCGACCGACGCGCTCGCGGTCGCCATTTGCCATGGCACGCGATTCAATTATCCGTCCGCTGTGGGAGCCCAGCGGTGAAGACCCTTCTAGCCGGCATTCTGTTCGCTTCGTCGGCCCTCTGTGCCTCCCCGAAGCTCAGCTATTCACGAAGTTTTCCTGGCAGCGATCCCGAATACTTCCTTGTCCAGGTGGACCGAAACGGCTCTCTTGAATATAAGGAGTCGCCCAATGACGACCATCCGGTCAAAGCTCAGCTCCAGGAGGCAGAGGTCACGCTGCTGTTTTCGACTGCCGAGAAGCTGAACTACTTTAAGTCGCCTTTGGAATCCGGCCTGAAGGTCGCGAACACCGGCAAGAAGACGTTCCGTTACGAAGACGAGAATGGAACCGCTTCGGAAACGACGTTCAATTATTCGACGAATGAGTCTGCCCGCGATTTACTCGAGCGCTTTGAAAATATTGCTGCAACCGAGCACGCATATCTCGACCTCGACCGCACCGTCCATTACGACAAGTTGGGAGTGAATGATGCTCTTGCCACAATTGAGGCTCTCTGGTTGCACAAGCAACTTACCGCTCCTCAACAGTTTGTTCCCTTGCTGACTCGCATCTCTACCCACGAGTCGTTTATGCATCTCGTACGGGAACGCGCCGCCCGCTTGAAAGATGAGTTTCAGGGAGCCACTCCCTCCGCTTCAACGGATCCCAAACAAAAATGAATCATCCGGCGTTTGATCGGGTTATCTGGATCGTCCTCGATAGCGTTGGCATTGGAGCTATGCCTGACGCCGCCGCCTATGGCGATGTGGGCAGCGACACTCTGGGCAACATCGCAAAACGGCGCTGTTTCGATTTACCAAATCTGCGCCGTATAGGACTGGCGAACATTAAACCACTGCCTGGCCTGACGCCTCTGGACGTTCCCGCCGGAGCATTCGGCAGATGCGCGTTAGCCTCCCCGGGCAAAGATACGACCACCGGACATTGGGAGATGGCCGGCATCATTCTGGAAAAGCCGTTCCCGCTCTATCCGCACGGCTTTCCTGCCGACCTGATCGCCGCCTTTGAGTCCAAAATCGGCCGCAAAACTCTCGGCAACAAAGCGGCATCGGGTACGGAGATCATTCAGGAACTCGGCGAAGAGCACATGCGTACGGGCTCGCCGATTGTTTACACATCGGCTGACAGTGTGTTTCAGATTGCCGCACACGAGCAGGTCATTCCGGTCCCGGAACTCTACCGCATTTGCGAGATCGCGCGTGCGCTGCTTTGCGGGCCGCATGAGGTCGGCCGCGTCATTGCCCGGCCGTTCGAAGGCAGCTCGGGCCATTTCGTCCGCACCGCGAACCGCCACGATTATGCTGTTCCACCACCGCAGGGAATGTTGCTTGATCGCCTGGCGGAAAACGGTGTGCCCGTGACCGCCATCGGCAAGATCTCCGACATCTTTCTTGGCCGCGGTATCACCAGCTCCGTCAAGACGAAGAACAATGCGGACGGCATGCAGCAGATTCTTGCAGTCATGCAAAACTTCCCGCACGGACTCATCTTCGCGAACCTGGTCGACTTCGATCAGCAATACGGGCACCGCAATGATGTCGAAGGCTATGCCTTGGCCCTCGAAGCGGTCGACCGTTGGTTGCCATCCCTGGAAATGCAGAAGGGCGACGTGCTCATTCTGACCGCGGATCACGGCTGCGATCCGACAACGCCTTCTACAGACCACTCGCGCGAGTACACACCGCTTCTGGTCTATGGCAGCGGAGTAAAGCCTGGCGTAAGCCTCGGGACCCGCCGCACCCTGGCGGATATCGGTCAAACTGTCGCCGCGAATTTCAGAACGGCCATTGGCGCCGGTACCAGTTTCCTGCCGGACATTCAGAAAGGATAAACCGAGCATTTCAGAGCCTATGAGACGGCGCATTGCAGCGGCGAATTGGAAGATGTACAAGACTCCGCAGGAAACGGTCCGATTTTTCGATAAATTCAAGCAGTTTCCGGATGCTACGGATCACTGTGAAGTCGTCATCTTTCCTGCAGCCCTGGATATTCCTGCCGCCGTGCAATCCACGCTGGAGACGCCCATCCAGATAGGTGGTCAAAACATCTTTTGGGCGCAGGAAGGCGCGTACACCGGTGAAATCTCGGCCGATATGATGCGTGCCGCGGGCGCCACCTGGGTTCTCGTTGGCCATAGCGAGCGGCGCCACCAGGTCTGCCATGAAACCGATGCGGAGGTGCTCAAGAAAGCGCAGGCTGCCATTGCCGCGGGACTCACGCCCGTCATCTGCGTTGGCGAGCGCTACGAAGAACATAAAGCCGGGAAGGCGCATGACGTTCTGATTCGCCAGTTTGCCGGTGGAATCGCGGGTCTCACAGAGGAGCAGTTCGCGAAAATCGTAATCGCATACGAACCCGTCTGGGCCATCGGAACCGGCCAGACGGCAACACCTCAGATTGCCTCCGAAGCACACAAGTTGATCCGCGGCGAGGCGGCGAAGCGCTTCGGCGAGGAGGCTGCGGAGAACGTTCGCATCCTATACGGCGGCAGCGTGAAACCCGAAAACATCGAAGGACTCATGCGCGAGCCGCAGATCGATGGAACCCTCGTAGGAGGCGCCAGCCTCGACCCCGACTCGTTCGCCAAAATCGTGCAGGCTTCGCGCCCGTTGTCCTGATAGAGGCTCGCGAAGCCTATTGCTTCCGCGAGCCGAAGCCGAGTTTATTGAACCAGGATGTCTTTCGCTTCCGCGACTCGGGAGTTGCGGTTTGCGGTGGATTCGGTTGCGGAATTTCGTAGTACGAGGACGAATAGTATCCGTTCCGATACCAGCCCTTCGTCCGCCGGTCGGGCCGGAAAGCAAAGTAATTTGGTTCTGCGCGGTTTGGGCAGAAATGTCCCACCAGGCTGCGGCGCGTCAGCGAACGATCCTGTATCGGGCTGCCTCCATGCGCCAGATCGGCAGCCCAGATCAGCGCGTCGCCCTTTTGGGGCCGGAATATCTCCGTCCGCAAGCCCATCCGCTCCGCGTTCTCTCCCAACAGCCGGATCCACTGCTGCTGCTGTTCAGCACCGTCGCGGGGCTCTGACCAGTGTTTAAACTCGCCGCTAAAATGAAATTCCGGCATGCGATGGCTGCCCGGAATGTAGATCAGTTCCCCGGAACCCTCCCGGACATCCTCGAGTGCAATCCAAGTTGCGGCCAGTTCCATAGGAGAGTTGACGACTACATAGCCCGTGTCTTGGTGCAACGCTCCTTCCGACCCCATTTCGAAGCTGAGACTCTGGAACAGGAGCGGCGCGTCATCGAAAATGATTCGCATGAACCGCGCAATGGAGTCGCTGAGCAGCAAGTCGAGCGCGGACTCATAGTAGACATAGCTATCTACCACTCGTGTTTGCACGCGTGGCGCGCCTGCTGCTAATGGCTTGCCATAATATTCAGTCGGATTCTGGATCAGCAATCGCTCGTCGCCGCGCTCCCAGGCGGCCGCGATGTCACACTCGAACCGGTCACAGGCCGAAGCGGGAACCGCACCAGGAAGAATCAGATAGCCGTTCTTTTCGAAAAACCGGACCTGATCTGCTTCGTCCTTGCTTATCTCGCCTTTTCTCTGGCGCTCAACGAGAGCATCTTCAAAATCTCTGCGGTCAATCCAAAGTCCGCCGTACCTGCTGAAATAGGTAGGGGCTGTTGCCATGAAACTGAAAGGACTCCTGTTTGTGAATGCGGCCAAGCCGTGAGAAATTACTCGCGTTAAGGCCGTCCCCAAACTAACACACGTCTGCAGCTGAGCCCGAAGTCCCTACGAATCGCGCTCCGGCTTATCCCCTGCCGCTTTTCCCGGCAGATCGTAAGGGTTATCGTGCACCCGTTCGCGAATACCTGCCTTCAGCGTTTTCGCGAGCGAAATACTTTGGGAGCCGAACCGATCGCGAATATGATCCACTGACCGGAACGCTTGCCGCAAGCGCGCCGTCCGAGGCTCTTCGAGTAAGCTCATCTGCCCCTCAGTCTCCTGCAGCCCGCCCGCATGCACACCCAGAAGCCGAATCAGCGTCCGGCCGTCCCACGCCTGCCGGAACAGATGGATCACCGCTCCGGCTACCTCATTATCAAGTTGGGTTGCGTGATCGAGCGTCGAAGCCCGCGTGATCGTCACGAAATCTTCGTCGCGCAGCTTTAGCTGAATCGTGCGCGCATACAACCGGTGTTCGCGCAGACGTTTGGCCACCATCTCCGACAGCTTCAGGAGTACCGTCTCCAACTGCTCGCGCTCTGCCGTGTCCTCTCCAAAAGTGTGCTCATGGCTGATCGACTTCGGATCTTCTGCCGCGCCGATCTCCGTATCGAACCATCCGCCGGCATCTGCGCCGCGCGCCTTTCCCGCCAGCGCTAATCCCCAGCGCCCGAAATGTGATGCCAGAAGGTGTTCGTCCAGTGCCGCCAGATCTCCCACTTTCCGAATGCCGAGTTTGTGCAGGGCCGCTTCCGTTTTCTTGCCGACTCCCGGTATCTTCCGAACCTCCAGCGGCGCCAGAAAACGCGCTTCTTGCCCCGGCAGAATGTAGAGCGCGCCGTTCGGCTTTGCCTGGTCCGACGAAACCTTCGCCACCAGCCGCGATGCCGCCAAACCGAGCGAAGAGCGCAGGTGCGTCTGGCTGCGAATCATTTCGTGCAGCGCATGTGCCGCTTTCAACGCCGGTCCATGCAACCTCTCGGTGCCCGTCAGGTCGAGATAGGCCTCATCGATTGAAGCCATTTCCACAAGCGGAGAGAACTGCTCTAAGATTTCATAGACTTTCTTGGAGTATTGTCGGTAGCGCTCGGGATGCCCATCCACGAAGATCGCCTGGGGGCAAAGTTGGCCGGCTGTTCGCAGCGGCATCGCCGAATGCACGCCAAATTTCCGGGCCGCATACGAAGCCGCGGCCACCACGCCGCGCTGATTCGCTTTGCCGCCCACAATTACCGGTTTGCCCCTTAGTGAGGGGTCGAACAACTCCTCCACCGACACGAAGAACGCGTCCATGTCGACGTGGCAAATCAGCCTTTGCATTTCTCACACTCGCGTGGTCAAGAACTCTCGAGCGTCGCTCCGATCACCCGCGGCCATCCCGCCAGGTCTGAGATGACGGACACGTCCCGCCAGCGCGCTGCCAGCATATCGCGAACGCCCCCCAGCGATTGATAGCCTAGCTCCATAATGAGCCGTCCGCCGGGCTTAACCGCCGTCTCCGCTTGCGTAATCAGCCGTTGATAAATCTCCAATCCGCTGTTGCCGGCGAATAGCGCCAGGTGAGGCTCCCAATCCCGCACTTCGGTTTGCATGTTCGCCGCGTCCCCACCCGGGACATATGGCGGATTCGACAACAGCACGTCGATACTCTGCGGCCGAACCGATTCAAGCAGGTCTCCCGCAAAAAAGCTTACCGCCGCTCCGAGCCTTTTGCGGTTCCGCTCCGCCACGCCGAGCGCCGCAAGCGACACGTCGGATGCCAGCATCTCGCGCCCGCTCTCGAGCGCCAGGCTGACTGCAATAGCTCCCGATCCCGTGCCGACGTCCAGCACGCGCGGCGCGGTGTGATCACGCAAATACTCGAGCGCAGCTTCCACCAGGTGCTCGGTTTCGGGGCGGGGAATGAGCACGTTCTCGTTGACGTAGAAATCCCGCCCGAAGAACTCTTGCTTGTGCGTAATGTATTGGGTTGGCTTGCCCTTCAACCGCTCGTTCAGGTAGCGGCCGTAGTGAATCCACCAAAGCTCGATCAGTTCATCCTGAGCATGCGCGTAAAGGTAGGTGCGATCGTGCTGCGTGGCATGCGCTAAAAGCACTTCTGCGGTGAGCCGCGGAACAGGCACCCCGGCTTTCTCCAGAATTTCGGTGCCCTGCAGCAGGGCGGTTTGAATCGTCACGCTCCGGTGACGCCGTGTTTAAGCGGCCTGGCCTTCCGCACCGCGCAACCGTTCCGCCGTGTAATAGCTGGTCAGTGCGTCGATCACCGCCTGTAATCGGCCCTCCATGATGAGATCCAGCTGGTGCAGCGTCAACCCGATACGGTGGTCGGTCAAGCGGTTTTGCGGGAAGTTATAGGTCCGGATCTTCTCGCTGCGGTCGCCGGTTCCCACCATGCTCTTCCGTTCTGCACCGATGGCCGCGAGCTGTTTCTCCAGTTCCATCTGGTAAAGCCGCGACCGAAGCACTTGCATCGCCTTCGAGCGGTTCTTGATCTGCGACTTCTCGTCCTGGCAGGAAACCACCGTGTTCGTCGGTAGATGCGTGATGCGTACCGCCGAATAAGTTGTGTTCACTGACTGGCCGCCCGGACCCGACGAACAGAATGTGTCGATGCGCAGATCCTTCGCGTCGATGTGTACGTCCACTTCGTCTGCCTCCGGCATGACGACAACAGTGATGGTCGATGTGTGGACGCGGCCCTGGGTCTCGGTTGCCGGTACGCGCTGTACCCGGTGCACGCCGCTCTCATATTTCATCCGGCTGTACACCTTTTTCCCGCTCACCATCGCGATCACTTCGCTCAGTCCTCCGACCGAAGACTCGCTCATCGAAGTGATTTCTACCTTCCAGCCCTGCTCTTCCGCATACCGCGTGTACATGCGGAAAACCTCGGCCGCGAACAATGAAGCTTCATCGCCGCCCGCGCCCTTGCGGATCTCGAGCACGACGTTCTTCTCGTCATTCGGATCCTTTGGCAGCAGCAGAATCTGCAGTTCGTGCTCGATCGCCGCCAACTCCGGCTCCAGGCGCGTCACTTCCAGCTCCGCCATCTGCCGCAGATCCGGATCGGTTTCCTCCAGCATGACGCGCGCATCCCGCAGCTCCTGGTCCACCTTCTTCCATTCAAGGAATTTGGTGACCAGCTCAGTCAATTCGCTGTGGGCTTTGGAGACTTTGCGGTACTCATCGGGGTCATTGATTACCGCCGGATCGGCCATCTTAGCCGTCAGCTCGTTATACCGCGCCTCGGCCTGTTCTAATCGATCGATATATTGCATGCAGATAGAGTGCGCCCTGAGCGCTCTTTCCTAATTCTCGTCTAGGCGATTACCAGAACGCCGCCCTGAGCCTTTTCGAGCTCCATAGCTCGCTCGAGCGCAAATATGGCTACTTCCGTCTGCGCATTAGATGGCGGCTGAGTGGTCACACGTTGCAGCCACAGCCCGGGTTTGGTCAGAGCGGCCATCAATCCGCCCCGCCGCTTCGCGGCAAACCGGATCACTTCATAGCTCAGGCCCACAATCACCGGAAGAAGTGCGATTCTGGCAGCGAACTTCGCCCAGAAGTTGTCGACCGGCACGAAGGCGTAGCAGATCATCGCGATAAGGAACACCACCACCAGGAAACTCGTGCCGCAGCGTGGGTGCCACGTTACGAACCGCTGCGCATTTTCCACCGTCACCGGTTGTCCGGATTCGAAGTTGAAAACCACTTTGTGTTCCGCGCCGTGATACTCGAATACCCTGTGCATTTCCTTCATGCGGGAGAGCAGGAACATGAAGCCGAGAAAGATCGCGATGCGAATGATTCCATCCATCATGTTGATCGCGAACCGCCCGTTTACCGCCGTGAAATGCTTCCCGATCAGCGTCGCCAGATACAGCGGCACAAACTTATAGAGCGCGATCATGAACGCCAGCGAAAAGACGATCTGCAGCACCATGGCCCCGGATCCGGCTTCCTTCTTCTCGCCTCCCGCCGGCTTTCCCGTCGCTGCCTCCATCGCGCGGTCCGCTGAGAACTTGAGCGCCCGCATCCCGAGCCACATGGCCGACCCGAGCGTCCCCAGACCGCGGAACACCGGAAGCTTGAAGATCGGGTAACGGTCAGAAATCTTTGGCAGCGGACTCTCTTGCGTGACAAGCTGGCCATCCGCCCCGCGAACAGCAACGCAATAGCTGTGCGGGGTCCGCATCATCACGCCCTCCATGACGGCTTGTCCGCCGACCAGGGTCGTTTCTTCGCCGTTCTCGAGAACGGGAAGCATCTGAATGTGCGTAAACAGGCGCACCAAACCGCGCAGGTTCAACGAAGGGATCTCCCCTACTAGTATATCCGGCTAAGCGGAGCCCTCCGCGGTGTTGTGCCACAGGTCTTTTGCCATACGTTTACAATGGCTTGGCGAGGGAGCGTGCTACGCTCGAACGGAAACTGGAGGTTTCGACGCAGTGCTCTACTTGAAGTCACTTCGCCGCCTGCTGGCGGCCTGCGGCTCGGCTTTGCTGTTCGCCTCTTGTGCCGTTCCCCAAAACGCGATCCCCCAGGTGGGTCAGCAAGCACCCGATTTTACGCTGCCTTCTCAGGACGGCACGCGGGTCAGCCTCAGCCAATATCGCGGCAAGTGGGTAGTGCTTTACTTCTACCCGAAGGACAACACGCCGGGATGCACTGTCGAAGCCCACAATTTCCAGCGCGATCTGCCGAAATATGGGCAATTGGACACCGTCATCCTCGGGGTTAGCGTCGACTCGAGCGACAGCCACAAGGCGTTCTGCGCCAAGCAAGGGCTGACATTCAAGCTGCTTGCCGACACTGACAAGAAGGTTGCACCGCTGTATGGCTCTTTGCGCAATATGGTTGGCTTCAAGATTGCGGCGCGCAATACCTTCCTGATCGATCCGCAAGGCAAAATCGTCAAGGTCTGGACCGGCGTCGATCCCAATCATCACAGCGAGAATGTTCTCGCGGCTTTGACGCCGCTTGAGAAGGGCAGTTGAAGCGTGGAGCGCCCGCCCGCCGGCTAATCACTATCCTTTTGGTTAGTGTCGATTAGCTTTACTGTATCTGAAGGAAGGTTCTGACTTGGAGTGGAAGCGATGATATACATCGCGGTTGCCGTCGTAGTCGTAAAAAACAACCAAATCAGTCCCGTTAGCGCCCGCGAGCTGTCTCTAGAAAGCTTTTTGCATCCCATACACGGACTGATGTTGCACGCGTGGTTCCAGAGTCGGCCAGTTTCGTTTTGGAGCGCCGGTTAGTGCTATGGAATCTCGCTCGGACGCTGCGGCCCGGGGTGTGCTGTGCTGCGGGAATCTCGTTTACGACACGCTGTTGAGGCCGGTTGATAATCTGAGCTGGGACGGCGGCGGCACTACCTTCGTCGAATCCATTGAATATCACGTGGGCGGTAACGGCGCGAATACCTCGCGGGCGCTGGGCCTCTTGGGGGTGCCCGTCCGGCTGCTCGGCGCAGTTGGCGATGACGAGCAGGGTCGCTTGATGCTTCGCACCCTCGCGCATTCGGGTGTGGATACGCGCTACGTCAATACCGTTGAAGCTCCCACTTCCGCCACCGTCGGATTCGTGAACTCGGCTGGCGAGCGCAAGTTCTTTCATTGTTTCGGCGCCAGCAAAGAAGCGTTGCCTGACCCCATCGAGTTCCATGCCGGGCTGTGCAGCGGCATGACGCATTTCCATCTGGCCAGTTTCTTTGTGCTGCCGCGTCTTCGCGCGCGGGGTCCGGACGTGCTGGTCCGGGCACGCGCCGCCGGCCTCACCACGTCCTTCGATACGAACTGGGACCCGGAGGCCGGCTGGATGAAAACGCTCGCGCCATGCCTGCCTTTTCTTGACATCCTCTTCATGAACGAAGCCGAAGCTCGCATGATTACTGGCTCTTCTGATCCGCGAGCCGGTGCGGAGGCGGTGCTTGCCGGGGGATTACAGATCGCGGTCATGAAACTGGGCGTCCGCGGCTGCGCCATCTACACCGGAAATCAGGAGATCCTTTGCCCGGCGTTTGACGTGCCGGCCAAGGACACCACCGGCGCCGGAGACTGCTTTGCGGCAGGTTTCCTGGCTGCTTGGATGGATGGCGCCTCACTAGCCGAAGCGGGACAGTTCGCGAATGCCGTCGCCGCCCTGAGCGTGCAAAATATCGGGGCCGTCACAGGCGTTTTGTCTCGACCCGAGACGCATGCCTGGATGCGAACGACACCCGTCCGCGCCTTTCGTTGACCCGATTGGCTAAGATTTGGTCGAGGGTTGTTGATGCTCGGTTTAGAAGAACTCGAAATCGGACTCATGTTTTGGGCTGGTCCCAATGCCAGGAAAACGCTGCAGCACGTGAAACAATTCGGTTTACGTGCCGGTCAGTTGGGGTTCCCCGGCGAGTTACCCCTCGAGGGCGCGGCGGAGAAATGGGATCAGGCGCTTACGGCTGAGCAGTTCATCGTCGTCACGGCGGTGTGCAGTTACGTTGGCGAGGATTACTCCGACATTCCGTCTGTGCAGAGAACGGTTGGTCTCGTGCCGAGCGATACCAGGGCGGAGCGGGTCGCGCGAACCATGGCCGTTTCCGATGTTGCCCGCGAGCTCGGCCTCGATAGCGTGGCGTGCCATATCGGCTTTGTCACGCACGATTTCGGCTCCGCGAGTTATGAGGAAGTGCGCGACGTTGCCCGCGAGATCTGCGATTACTGCGCAAACAATGGCCAGTCGTTTACGCTCGAAACCGGACAGGAACCCGCCAAGGTGCTGCTCCGGTTTATCGAAGATGTGAACAGGCCGAATCTCAAAATCAACTTCGATCCGGCGAACATGATCCTGTACGGAACCGGCGATCCGCTCGAAGCATTCGACGTTCTGGGCAAGCACGTGATCTCGGTCCACTGCAAGGACGGAGATTGGCCCTCGCTCGATCAGCCGCTGGCTCTAGGGATAGAGCGGCCTTTGGGGCAGGGCAGCGTCGACTTCCCGGCGTTCATCAAGAAGCTTAAAGAGTCTGGCTATCGCGGCATTCTGAGCATCGAGCGCGAGGCCTCCGACGAAGCGCAGCGCGACGGCGATATCCGGCAGGCGATCACGCTTCTCAAAAAGCTGACCGGACGCGACGCCTCCGCATCATTGGCCGGACGATAGCGCCTTGGCGGCCGTTTTCGGCTCTCGTATCGCATCCGCGGAGTAAAGGTTTCGGGGGTTCCACAAGAGCCAGCCGTCCGAACCGAAACTTTCTGCTGCGTGAATCTGTTCCTGGATCTCCCTCGGCCCAAACTGGCGTTTGTCGAACGCGTAGTCCGCGAAGCCCTGCAGCCATGGGCGGAAGCGCACCGGGTCAAGATGCGTGCGTTCCTTGGCTCGATCGAGCGAGAAGCGAACAATTTCATACGGGTGACTGACGGGCTGGCGGAAGTTCGGTATGCCGTACATAAAACCGGACGGGTACAGCATGGGCGAAATGTAATCGAGAACCTGGGCAACGTCCTCGATGCGCTGGCCGATTCCTGTATCGCCCCTGTTCCAGCAGATGTAGCCGAATACGTCGGCTGCCAGGAATACGTTGTACGGTGTAAGCCGTTCGCGCGCTTCTTTCAGGAACGAGAGAATCGTTCTGGGTCGCGATTCGTCCGTGCTGGGCTGGGAGAACTCCACGCCCTTCGCATCGGGGAACCGGACATAGTCGAACTGGATCTCATCAAAGCCGGCCTTGGCGGCATCCACCGCCAGATCGATGTTGTACTTCCGGACCTCCGGCAGAAATGGATCGCACCAGGTCAGCCCTTCCCGGTCCTTGAACACCTTTCCGTTTTGATGCACCGCGAGCTCCGGGCGCGCCGTGCCGAGGGCATTGTCTTTGAACGTGACAATTCGCGCGATTGTGTAGATCCCCTGTTTGTGAAGGCGTGCCAGCAACGCCGGCATGTCCGGAACCGTAATGACTTTTTGAGCGCCGATTGCCGTCGCGGTACTGACGCCGGTACGGTAACAGACATATCCCAGATCGCCCTTGATGTCGATGACCACGGCGTTCACAGGCGTATTCGCTGCCAGCCGCAGAATCGGCTCACGAACCGACGCCGTACCCACGCCCCAGAACGAAAGATAGACGGCGCGCGGCGTTATCGGCGCGAGCTGGAGTTTCAACGGTGTCGGCTCGTGAGCACCGATTGTGGCCTGCGCGCGCGTGTAGCCATACGCCCGCGCCCCAACAGCAGTACTCTCTGCCTGGATATGGAAAACGCCCGCCGCGTCCGTTCCGACCACCTGCGATCCGGCCGTGACAATCGCCCCCGCGATTGGCTTTCCGGTAACGGAGCTGACAACCTGCCCTGAAAAATCGGCTGCTTGAACAAGCGCTGTCGCGAGAAAAAGCAAGAAAAATCCCTTAAGCACTTTTCTCAGAGTATCTGGTGAAGGTACTAGCGCCGTCAAGAGCCGCCGCTGCGGTTTTTATGTGCGGCACGCCATTTGTACGGCCTTTTTAGGCGCAGGTTAATTCAGCTCTTCCAGGCGAGACGTAGGGTGCAGCCGAGAAACGCGGCCAGGCGCTCCGCTTCCTGCCCGGCCGCGCGGCGTACCCACACTGGCGTTTTGACGAACGGCTCGATGACGACTTCTACGCGGCTGCCTTTGATTTCATGGCGCCACGTGCCCTGCATTAATCCGTTCACCAGCAGGACCGGCGAAATCCAGCCCTGAGGCCTATAAACGCGGCTCCGCAAATCACCGGGCAGCAGGTGCTCGGCGTGGCAGGATGCGCCGACCACGTACTGATCGAAGCCGGGTAGCAGGCGGACGGACCGGCTTGGTGGAAGGTCGCGCACCTCGCGAGCGTCGGCGGTGAGCATCCAGGCCTGCGCACCATCCAGCTCGACCGGCGACACCTCGTCGCCAAGCGAGGCAATCCATTGCCGGGCGTTAGCCACGCCACCGCCGTTCCACCAGCGCGCGAGATCGTGATACGTGGCCGGACCATTCGCCTTGAGGAAGCGGCGCGCGACGGCGGATGGCGCCGCGTGCGGGCCGATTTTTGCATCACTGGCCGGCGGCGATGCCGCTCCCGCCAGCCAGGTGTCCGGGCGTGTGAAGCGGACCCGCTGGCCCAGGCTCGGTCCGAAGCACAGGCGGCCGGCGAATGCGGCCGGCCGCAGGACCGTGCCCCAACTGCTCTGCGTAATCTTGGCGCCGAATGCCGCCGATCCCGTGAGCCGTTCCACTTCCTTCCCCAGCTCTTCGCGCGTCATCACGCGACCGTCAAGTGCGGCTGCGACGGCATCCGTCAACTGATCGAGCTCCTCGAGCGTAATCCCGAAATACTTCAACCACAATGCGGGCTTCAGATACCGCGGGCTGGTGCCGAGCGCGGCGTGCCACAGCGGTAGCTCGCTTGAGGGCAGCAGATGCAGCGTGCCCCGCATGGCCCAGGTCTTCACGAGCGTGCGGTCCTCCCACAGCGCAAGCTGAACGGCCCGCCGGTCGAGGTCTTCAACCCTGGCCCATACCGTCAGCTCGGCCGAGGACATCACCTGGGCGTGCAAGCCGCACAGTCGGCTGGCGACCGCGAGCATGCTGCCTGCAGGCGCGCGTTCATCGAGGTGATGGCGCCGGATGCGCCAGGCCGCCGCCTGTGGCCAGGTAAGCTTCAGCATTCGCTAACATTATGCCCGCCAATCGTCTCGGTCGGCCGCATCGCGAAAGTGGCCGAATCGATTTCTTGAAGTCCGTTTATTCTGAGGCTGTATGGTAAATCGCCGAGTTCTCATCAAAACCGGAGCCGCGGCAATGATCTCTTCGCTGGTTGCCTCGGCGAACGACGCTGTCTCGCCGAACGTTCATCCGGTCCTTCAGCAGTCATTGCCGCCGGTCTCCCTCGACGGCTGGAACGCGACTGCGGTTGAGGTCAGTTATCCGCCTGGGGGCGCATCAAAGCCGCACCGTCACCCGGGGTTTGTTCTCGGCTACGTGCTCGAAGGCGAGGTACGCTTCCAACTGAAGGGAGAAAAGGAAGTCACGTATCGGGCCGGGCAAATGTTTTACGAGCCGCCCGGCAGCGTGCATATGGTCTCCTCGAACGCCGGTCCTGCCGAGCCTGCCAAACTTCTCGCGATTGTGTTTTCAGAGAAAGGAAGTCCGGTCACAATCCCCCTATGACTAATCCAAAGCAACTCCGTATCGCCGAACTGTGTATGCGGTGGGCGCTTGGTGCGACCTTTCTCTCCGCGGTTGCTGACCGGTTTGGCCTCTGGGGGCCGCCTGGATCGCGTTATGCCAGTTGGGGCGACTGGTCGCATTTCCTGAAGTACTCCGCACAGTTGAATTGGTTTCTCCCAGCTTCACTGCAAAATCCCGTCGCCTGGGGATCCACGCTTGCTGAGACCGTTTTCGGCCTGGCACTGATTGCGGGCTTCTATACGCGAATCGCCGCCTACGGTAGTGCCATTTTGTTAACGCTGTTCGCGCTTGCGATGACATTTGCGCTTGGAATCAAGGCGCCGCTGAACTACTCGGTATTTCCGGATGCCGCCGGCGCCCTGCTGCTTGCTCTGTGTTGCCGGCCTCATTCCAAACAAAGCAGAACGGATAAATAAAAATAAGCAACGATGACTCACCTTGGACAGGATGAACTTGATCGAAAGAGGAACCGCTCACGTCCTATCTCACCAGAAGAACACAAAGAGTGCGATCACCAAAGGCAGGTGATCTACAGGGATCGAGAAGAAAAAAACCCAAAAGTGAAGTAAAGGCCGACAGCTCGGAGTCTTGCCCGTCCGCGTTTTATAGTCCTGATAATGCGCTATGCGTAGAAGTGACCCATTTTGGCCGCGCAACTCGAGCCGACACGCGAGACAGTTCCTGCATCGTCGGCATACCGGACATTAAGTCCGAGTGGCTCGTTATCCGACCGCAATCTGGAAACAATGCCGATGCGGCTCAACGAGTTTAGATTTGAACCGTGCCTCAGCGATTCGTATTGCACCGAGCCGAATGGATTAAGCATTTTTATCAGGACTATCTCGTCGCTTACGACCGGGCCGTTACTGATCGGTGAGAGCCTTGAGTGGCGGTATGCGGGCGGCCCGACGCGCCGGCACTAGACACGCAGCAAGAGCGATGACAGCGACCATGCTGGTAGAAATGGCGAGGATCGCGGGACTATGAGCAGCCACATGGAACAGAACCGCTTCGATGGCACGCCCGGTTGCCCAAGCTCCGCATAAGCCAACCGCTATGCCAAAGGCCAGCAATCGTAAAGCAAGCGAGAAGAATTGCCATTGGATTCTCTCGGGCCGTGCTCCCAAAGCGATGCGAATCGCAATTTCCCTTCGTCGTTGAGCGACGGCATAGCTCAACACGCCATACGTTCCTACGGTAATGAGAAGCAGAGCTATTGCGGAGAATATACCGCTGAGCAATGCCGGAGCGCGGCGGTCGAGCAAGCTCGCCGAGATGCGATCATTCATCGATTGGATCGCATTGACGGCCAGATCGGGATCGATTTGCCGGACCGCGTGCTGCAATACCGCTTTCAGGGACTCCGGCCTGACGCCTCCGCGAAGCACGACGAAGATATTGAAGTCCGGGCGGTAGATATACGGATAGTAGACAGCGCCCTGCGCTGTGTCGTCGGTCAGGCCCGCCTGCTTGATGCTGCCAACCACGCCAACCACAGTGAACCCGTCGGCACTCTTGCCCGGTTCAATACCTTGAAAGATGCGCCGGCCTAGCGGATTTGCATTTGGCCAATTATAACGGGCGAAGTCCTCATCGACGACACACGTTCGCACGTTCCTCTCGGAATCCTCGGACGTAAGAAATCGGCCAGCGCGCAGCGAGAATCCCATGGCTTGAAAGTAATCGCCGGAGACGCCATAAGCGTAGGAGCCTCGCGGTGATTCTCCAGGCCGAAGAACATGGCCTTCGGCAACAGCCGCGCTTATGCCGTTGTTGCCGCTGAAAGGAATATTGGTGGCAAGACCAATGGCTGAGACTCCAGGCTGCCGACGAAGTTCATCGACGAGCCTGTCGGCGTACACGAGGCCCGCTGAAGGTGAGGAATAGCGATTCCCCACCAACGAGATCTGGCCGGCGATTGTGTGATCGGGCCGGAATCCCGGAGAGACGTCCATCGTGCGCTTCAAACTGAGACCCAACAGGCCGGCGCCCGCCAGGAGAACAAACCCCAAGGCGATTTGGGCAGCGACGAAGGAATGATGCAGAATCAGGGTGGCCCGACCTGCGGTTCCGGCACGCGATTCAGTTTGCAGTGCCTCAGCCAGATGGGGCCGAAGATTGAACCAGGCGATCGGCAGTGCAAGTATCACGCCCAGCACGATAGATGCAGTCAGAGCAATCGTCGCCAATCGCGCATCAAGGGTAATATAACTGCCAAAAGGCAGGCGGTCTGCGCCCAAAGCAGTAACCAGCCGAATTCCGGCCGAGGCGACCGCAAGCGACAGCAAGTCTCCCAAAAAGACCAGCAGGATGGTCTCGACAAATGCTTCAGCAAGGATACGGGTTGCGTTCGCGCCAAGGGCCCGGCGTACAGCTATCTCTTTCGACCGGCTGCTTGCACGGACAAGAAGCAAGTTGACCAGGTTGACGAGGCCAATCAGGAGAAGGGTGAATGCACCTGCTTGCAGCAGCAGCAGAATTGGACGGATCGCCGCCACCTGATCGACGTGCAACGAGATTACGGGAGAACGGAACCCGGCGGCGGCGATCATTTTTGCCTGAGGATCATTCCTTTCCAATGACGTATTTTGGGCGTCCATTTGCGATTGCGCCTGAGCGAGAGTTGCACCCGGGCGTAGTCGCGCGATCATCTGGATCACGTTGCCACCTGAGTGCCGCTGTACCGGCAGGCGTTCTTCGGGGCTTGAGGAAAGCGGCAGATATAACTGCGCTTTCGAGGAGAGGAAATGAAAATCCCTCGGCAATACTCCGACAACAATCCTCGGAATACTGTCCACCCAGACCGTCCGTCCTATCACATGCGGATCGGCGTGGAAATGTTGCCGCCAATATTCGTCAGCGAGAATGACGACACGATCAGTTTGTTCCTCCATCTCGGCATCCGTGAACCCGCGTCCCATTGCAGGACCGACGCCAACGGTAGTGAAGAAGTCCGGAGAAATCCGCGTAATCTGATCGCGCGCAGTTGAACCCGGCGCTCCGACGATGGCGGTTCCGAAAGCGTAAATAGACAACGAGCTGAAAGCGGGAATGGCACCCCGGCGTTCGTAGTAGTTGGTTATCGAAGAGCCATCCCGTTCGACGCCCGCTTTTGGATAGGTGTTGAAGATGGTGACGAGCCGGCTGGCTTCGGGAAATGGCAAGGGACGAACGAGAATTGCGTCGATGACTGCGAAAATTGTGAGATTCGCGCCGAGACAGAGCGCAAGGGTAAGAAGCGCAGTTACCGTAAACGCCGGCGTCTTGCGCAGCCATCGCCCGGCATAGCGCAGATTGCGGGAAAGTTCGTCGAATGGCTGTAGACCGCGAGCCTCACGGCAATCGTCTTTTATGCTGTTCAGTCCTCCGATGTCGAGGCGAGCGCGCCGATACGCCTCTTCGCGTGATAATCCAAAGCGGATGAGATCCTGCGCGTAATGTTCGATGTGAGAGTGCAACTCCTCTGTCATGCCGTTTTCAAATTCGGAACGTGATTTGAGAACACGAAGCAGAGAACGAAGGCGGCGGAGCATGCTAGACCTCCTCGGAGGTCGTGTTTAGGGCCGCGCTAATGGCAGATACTAAACGGTTCCAGCCGGCAGTTTCTTCTCGAAGGCGGCGGCGGCCAGCGGCAGTTAGTGTGTAATATTTCGCGCGGCGGTTATTCTCGCTTTGGCCCCACTCGGCAGCGATAAGGCCCTGGTGCTCCAAACGGTAGAGAGCCGGGTACAAAGAGCCTTGCGGAATCTCTAGAGCCTCACCTGAGATTTGCCTGATGCGCAACAAGACGCCATATCCGTGCAACGGATTTAGAGACACCGCCTTAAGGATCAGCATGTCCAGTGTCCCTGGAAGTAGTTCGGATTTTTCCATTATACTCTTCCTAGTCTATCTAGGAAGATATCAACGCTTCGCCTAGTCAGGCAAGTGGAAGGTCCAACCTAACAATTTGGCGTGGGGATCTACGCGAAACACGCGACCTGTATCGAGCACGAATATCAGGAACTTACGGACGTGGCTGGTTGGTCGGCAACCCGTAAACTGGACCAAAAATCGGCGAAACGCCGGCCAATATCCCTATGGCCCATGATCCAGGCCATGTTAATTTGAGGAACGATTCAGAGAGGAAATGTTTAGACCTTCATGAAACCGTTGGGAGTTCTCGTGGGCATGGTCCTGGCGTGTGGCGTCTCAAAGCCAATCGCAAAAAACGAGTCAGAGGCCGTAGTGCGCGGCCCTGCCTGGCAGCCATCACAGGGCCATACACAGGTGCCCATATGGCCGGGAGCCGCACCCGATTCGCAGCGCGTCACGAAGGCTGAAGCGACAGAGACGGGTGGCTCAATCGCTGGCAGGCCGGCAATTGGAGTGACTAACGTCTCGCGCCCTACCATGACAGTCTATTCGCCAAAGGGGAAGAATACAGGGGCCGCCGTGATTGTCTTCCCTGGCGGCGGGTACCAGATTTTAGCTATTGATCTGGAAGGTACTGAGGTATGTGATTGGCTGACAGCGAACGGTATCACGTGTGTCCTGCTGAAGTACCGTGTTCCGCATTCAGGACCGTATTGGAATCAGCGATGTGGTTGTTACACCAATACGAAATCATCAATGGCACTGGTAGATGCGCAGAGGACGCTGGGGTTGGTGCGCCTCCGTGCCGCATAGTGGCATATCGATCCACACAAGATTGGAGTGCTTGGATTCTCGGCAGGCGGGCATCTTGTTGCAGCGGTAAGCACGCACTTGGAAAAACGCTTGTATGCAGATATAGATGAGGCCGATAGAGTAAGCTGCCGCCCGGATTTTGCGGTGGCTCTTTATCCGGGACACATCTGGACGTACGACGATGACAAACTTCAGTTGAATCCAGAGCTTCATTTCACCAAACAGACGCCGCCTACGTTCTTGCTGCAAGCCGAGAACGATGACGTTGATAGTATCAATCACTCGTTGGTTTACTACATCGCGCTAAAGAATGCCCGTGTTTTCGTTGAGATGCACTTGTATGCCGAGGGCAAGCATGCATTTGGGCTGCGGCCCACGAAGCTTCCAATAACGCGCTGGCCCCAATTGATGCAAACCTGGCTTCAAACGATCGGGATCATATTGCAGTGAATGTCGCGCGAAGCCCCAGCCGTCGTCTGGTCTAGACAGGAAAAAATGGTCGGCGAACTGGAAGTCGACCTGAAGCGGGCCGGTCTGCGCGATGGGTCGCGAGTAGTCGCCAGTGCATTGCTGATCGATCAAAACCGAATTGCCGCATTGCGCCCGGATCCGGCTAACCCGTAGGCTCAGGCTGGCTGCGGCCGCGAAGCTCATGAGATAGGTTCTAGTGCTTTAAAATTACCGCCTGCTAGTCTGGCCGAAACCACGATTGGGAATTCTTCATCTTCACTCGAACGCTTTCTATGACCAGCATCTTCTCTGGAAAATTTTTTCAACAGGCTCGGTCGTTCGCCGGATACAGCTTGTTGCTAGGCGGCGTTATTGGCATCTATTTATTGATTTGCGCTTACGGCCGTACTCTTTCTGCGCCGGTTCTGTCAGTTCCTATGGACAACGGCGGGGCCGTGTCGCAGATACACGTCAATGACTTTGTTCATGTGCTTCTCGCACTGCTGCTTGTTATTGCCGCGGCGCGAACTCTAGGCGCAATTTTTCGTTTTATTCACCAGCCGCCGGTTGTGGGTGAAATGATCGCCGGTATCTTACTGGGTCCTTCCCTGTTAGGACGTGTCGCGCCGGGCTTTGCGTCCTACATTCTGCCCCACTCCATAGCGCCCTTGCTCAACGCCATCTCGCAGGTCGGCGTGATCTTGTACATGTTCTTGGTCGGTTTGGAACTGGACGTTTCTGGCCTCCGAAATAGGGCGCGCTCCACCATCTTGATCTCTCACGCAAGCATAGTGACTCCCTTCCTGCTCGGCGCCGGCGTGGCACTGGTGCTCTATCCCCGGCTCTCCAACAGGAGTGTCTCTTTCATAGCCTTTTCTCTGTTTCTGGGGGTCTCGATGTCGGTGACGGCCTTTCCGGTACTGGCCAGAATATTAACCGACAGGGGCATCCACAAAACGAAAATGGGCACACTGACACTGGCCTGTGCCGCCATCGACGACGTGAGTGCGTGGTGCCTGCTGGCATTCGTTGTAAGCATCACGCAGGCACAAGCAGGCAGCGGATGGCCGACATTACTCATGGCCTTTGGCTACATTACAGTGATGTTAGTCGTTGTTCGTCCCGCAGTAATTCGACTAACTAGCCTGATTGACCGGAGAGGCCGGCTTACCCAGGGCGTACTTGCCTTTGTTCTCCTTGCCATTCTCCTTTCCTCCATTGCGACCGAATGCATAGGGATTCATTCCATTTTTGGAGCTTTCATCTTGGGCGCAATCATTCCCCATGGCAGCTCCCTTGCCCGCGATCTAACCGGCAAACTGGAGGATTTTGTGATTGTGTTCCTTCTTCCAGCCTTTTTTGCTTTCACAGGTTTGCGAACTCAAATCGGCCTGGTAAATGGCGCGGAGCAGTGGATCTTCTGCGGCCTCATTATTCTGGTTGCATCTTTGGGTAAGTTCGGTGGAAGCGCTTTGGCCGCTAAGTTCAGTGGCCTGGGCTGGCGCGATGCGTCGGCGCTGGGGATTCTAATGAACACCCGCGGACTGATGGAACTTATCGTTTTGAACATCGGGTTGGAACTGCACGTCATCTCGCCGACCTTGTTCGCCATGCTGGTGCTCATGGCCCTGGCTACCACCCTTGCCACCACCCCCGTTTTGCATTTCATCACTCCACGGCACCGGCTGGAAGACGAGGCCAATGCAATCGAGGCAGCATCACAACTCGCTGCGGCTGCAAATGACCGTTCCGGCACTTTGGTCCCCGTTTCAAATGGAAATGGGGTTGAAAATTTGCTGGATCTCGCCTTGAGTCTGACCGCCGCCGAGGCCCCGCCGCCGCGCGTTCTGGCGATGGTCCGAACCGAGGTGACAGGTGTGGGCTCCGGCGTAAAGCAGGTAGAGGAGTTACCCCCATCACGTTTACCTGTGCTGGCGGCGGCACTCGATGCCGCTTGGTCGCGTGGAACAGTGATTATCCCGCAAGCCGTATTTACGACAGATCCGGTGAGAGAGATCGTCGAAGCCGCGGAGCAATCACAGGTAAGATGGCTCCTACTTGAATCAAGAAGGTCCATGCTGGGCCGATACACAAAGCGCGGTGTAGTTAGTAAGGTTCTGGAACGCGCCGCGCGGCTGCCTGTAAAGGTTGCTGTTGTGCTCCCGTCTCCGCCACTGGCAAACACCCGAATCACCTGCCTGGTCGATGCAGCGAAGGATGGTGCCTCGGTGCTGGAGCTAGCCATGCAAATTGCCCGCAGCCGGCAGCAGAATGTTCAGGTGCGTTTCATTACCCCCGCCGATCACGGTGAGGCAGATCCAACGGTACAGGCAGCGAAAGATAACTGGCAGAAAGAACTGGCGGGCAGCCTGGAAACTTCGTCGGTTGTTGTCTCCGCTGCCGACCACCTCGTTGCTGCTGTGCCGGAGGGACTCATCGTGATCGGGAAAGATATCGTCGACAGATGGCAAGTCAACTTCGACCAGCTTACGAAGAGCCGAAGCATCATAGTGGTGCAAGGTTCCGGCACGGAATTGACCTCTCCTACCACCTATCCGCTGCAATTGGAACCCGTACCTGCTTAGTTACCCACAGAGCGCCAGCACTCCTGAAAATGATGCATCTCGGTCAGGCAGAAACCCGGCGGCTGATAAGCTGCAGCCATGAGTTCCTCCCGAAGGGATTTTCTGGCGGCCGCAACGGGTGTTGCGGCTGCATCACTCGGTAACCGCCTGCGCGCGCAATCGCCGGCCGCATTTGTCCGGACACGCGGCAAAGATCTGATCAATCCGGTAGGAGAGAGATTGCGCCTGCGAGGCATTAACCTCGGAAACTGGTTCGAGCCCGAAGGTTATATGTTCCTCTTCGAAGGAGGCCCGCAGTCTCCGCGCGAAATTGAGGCTTTTTTCAACGAGCTTGTCGGCCCTGCCGCAGCGCAGGAATTTTGGAGCCGGTATAGACAGCAATACATCACCAAAGCGGATATCGATGCGCTTGCCCGTTCCGGATTCAACTCCGTGCGCATTCCGCTCCACTACAGGTCCTTTCTGCCTGGCAGCCGTGCCGGATTCGAGACTCTGGACCCCATCATCGCTGCCTGCCGCGACGCCAGGCTGTGGGTGATTCTGGACCTGCATTGCGCTCCGGGAGGCCAGACGGGAACAAACATTGACGATAGCTGGGGCTATCCTTGGCTATACGACAGTCCCCAGGATCAGCAACTGTCATGCGATGTTTGGAAACACATCGCGCAGCATTATCGCGACGAGCCAACCGTGCTTGGCTACGACCTGCTGAATGAGCCCATTCCGCATTATCCCCGCCTGCAGCAATACAACCGCGATCTTGAGCCGGTCTACCGCCGCATTGCCGCTGCTATCCGCGAGGTCGACGGGAATCACGTTCTGATTCTCGGCGGCGCGCAGTGGGACTCGAATTTTCAGGTCTTCGGTCCGCCCTTCGACTCCAATTCCATGTACACCTTTCACAAGTATTGGGTGCCGCCGAAGCAGGAGGCCGTCCAGCAGTACGTGGATTTCAGAGAGCGCTACAACGTTCCGATCTGGCTCGGCGAGTCTGGCGAAAACAACGACGACTGGATCGCGCAGTTCGTGCACGTGCTCGAAGTCAACGAGATTGGATGGTGTTTCTGGCCGTACAAGAAGATGGAGAAGAGTTCGTGCGTTCGATCGGTCCCCAAGCCGCAGTACTGGGATGAAATCACCCGGTTTGCGAGCATGCCCTCCGGCACGGGGAATGCCGAAAAGCGAATCGCTGCCCGGCCCTCAACCGATCAATCGCGCGCAGCGCTCGAAAGTCTGCTCGAAAATATCCGTTTCGAGAACTGCCGCGCGAACGCCGGCTACCTGCATGCTCTGGGTTTGGGCTAGCCCGCCTTGCGGGTGACGCCGGCCTTCCGCTGGCCGATCGCCTCCATTCGTTCGAGTTCCGCGTTGTACTCGCATCCGATCAGTGCGATGCAGGCGATCAGATAGAGCCAGATCAGCAGGACAATCACCGTTCCCATACTGCCGTAGAAGAAGTTGTAGTTCGCCAGATGTCCTACGTACCAGGCGAAGCTGCCTGTCGAGATCAACCAAAGAATGGTTGCCACCAACGCTCCTGGCCAGACTCGCATAAATCGCGACCGCCGTACTCCCCGCAGGCGCGGCGGCTCCGGTCTGTGATTTGGGCCGAAATAGTACAAAAGCCCGGTTACAAACGTGGTGGCGCAAAACGCAAGCAAAACCTCTGTGATACGCCACAGAATTTCGATGGACGCGCTGATTTCATAGATCCCCGCGCCGTGGATGACTGCTCGCTCTATCCGTTTTCCGAAGAGAATCAACGCGGACGCGCCCACCGCCGGAAACGCGACGATCAGCACCAGGAAGATTGCCATCCCGCGCTGCTTTAAGAAGGGTCGTCCCGAGGGGATGCGAAAAGCAGCCTGAAACCCCTCCATCAGGCTCATCATCGCGCCCGATCCCGCCCAAAGCGAAAGCAGGACCGCCGCTACAGGCACGGAAATCGGTTTCGCGCCTCCCGTCAGCCGGGACAGTACCAGGTCCTCAGCGCCCGGCGGCACCACATTTTTCACAAAATTGGCGATCACCCGCACCACGGCTTGCGCGTTCACGTGGATCAGGATCGAGGTGAGCGTGGTCAAAATCGGGAACAGGGAGAGCAGAAAGGAGTACGCCGCGCCTTTGGCGATCCCGAAGCAGTTATCTTCGTACGCCGCAATCAATGCCCGGCGAAGCAGCCAGAAGGTCCGCGCAAAGAAGGGGGATTCGATGACAAGCGTTTCCGGTTGTGAGCCGGTCGGCTCCGTTCCCGCCACTGTGCGCACGCTGTCAGCCAAATATCGCTCCTTGCTTGCGATCATAGCGGAAAGAAATGATCGGCGACCATCCCGGTAATCGGCGCGGGAAGCCGGCTTTGCTATTCTGACACTTTCAGCGCCCTCTCCCCGCCCATCGCGCCCTTGAAAGCAATAAGATCGCGCGAGAGGTGCCCATACAGACAATGATGGAAGTCTTCGAACTAACCCGGAAACTTATTGACATTGAGTCGATAACGCCGAATGAGCGAGAAGTTGGCGACTTCCTCTTCCAGCATCTCAGCCAGCTCGCGCACCGCCATAGCGGCACAATCGAGCGCATGCCCGTCGAGGACGGACGCGACAACATCTTCGTCCGCTTCGATGAGCCGGTCGCGGTTTTGTCCACCCACATGGACACGGTCCCGCCCTTCATTCCTTCACGGGAGGATGACCACCACATCTGGGGACGCGGCGCCTGCGACACAAAGGGCATCATCGCCGCTATGATTACCGCGGCCGGCCGTTTGCTCGAAGCCGGCAAGCGAAACTTCGGACTACTATTTGTCGTAGGCGAAGAACGCAACAGTGCCGGAGCTCTCGCCGCAGCACAGAACCCGCGCGGCAGCAGGTTCCTGATCAATGGCGAGCCCACCGAGAACAAACTCGCTCTCGGATCTAAAGGCGCGCTCCGCTACGAAGTCGTCGCCCAGGGCCGCATGGCTCACTCTGCCTATCCGGAACTCGGCGATTCCGCTATCGAGAAGTTGCTTGACGCTCTTGAGCGCATTCGTCGTGTTCCGCTGCCGGTCGACCCGGTTCTGGGCCCGAGCACGCTCAATATCGGGACCATCTCAGGCGGCCGTGCTCCCAATGTCATCCCGGATTATGCAAAGGCCGAAATTTTCATCCGCGTGGTCGGGGATGTTACGGATTTGCGTGGCCAAATTACAGCCGCGGCTGCACCCGATGCCGAAGCACAGGAAGTGCTCCTGATTCCCGCAGTTCAACTCGGTTCGCTCGATGGGTTTGCGACCACTGTCGTTGCGTTCACCACTGATATTCCCGCATTCAACGGCGCCTGGGGGCAGCCGTTTCTGATAGGACCGGGAAGCATCCTCGTCGCGCACACAACCGAAGAACGCATCCCGAAGCCGCAGCTCATTGAAGCGATAGATCTGTATAAGCTGCTCGTCGAGCGGCTGACTCGATAACCGGAACACCAACATGAGAACGATTGAAGTAGGCATCCTCGGCGGTACTGGCATGGTTGGCCAGCATTTTATCCGCTTCCTGCAGGGGCATCCCTGGTTCAAGCTGACCTGGCTCGGCGCGAGCGACCGTTCCGCAGGCAAGAAGCTGCGCGATGCCACCGACTGGCGGCTGGATGGCGACATGCCGGCTTCTGCCGCGGACATCACCGTCTCGGATTCGAAGCCGGGCAGCGCACCGCGTCTGGTTTTTTCGGCGATGGACGCCTCCGTTGCTACAGAGATCGAGCGCGAGTTCGCCCAGGCGGGTCACGTCATCCTCTCCAATTCGCGCAATCACCGCATGGAACCCGATGTTCCATTGATTGTTCCGGAAGTCAACCCGGATCATCTCTCGGTGGCGCGCAACCAGCAGAATCGCGGTTGGAAGGGCGTTATTGTCACCAACCCTAACTGCTCTACCATTGTGCTGACCATGGCGCTTGCGCCCCTGAAGCAGTTCGGCATTGAACGTGTCATTGCCGCCACCATGCAGGCCGTATCGGGCGCGGGCTATCCCGGCGTCGCCTCGATGGACATCGTTGCGAACGTTATCCCCTTCATCGGTTCCGAAGAAGAAAAGATGCAGCAGGAAACGCAGAAAATTCTCGGTGGCCTGGCGAACGGCGGGTTTGCTCCGCTCCAGGCAAGAGTCAGCGCGCATTGCAATCGGGTTCCGGTTGTGGATGGCCACACTGTCACCACCTCCGTGGAGTTCGCTTCGAAACCGTCGCCGGGTGACGTCCGCCACGCCATCGAAACATTCCGTGCTGTCCCGCAGGAGCGCAAGCTGCCAAGCGCACCGTGCCGGCCAGTCGTCTACATGTCGCAGAAGGACCGTCCGCAGCCGCGCCGCGATGCGGCTCGAGAGAAGGGCATGGCGGTGTTTGTCGGCCGCGTTCGCGAATGCCCCGTGCTCGACATCAAATTCGTTGCCTGCGGCCACAACACCATCCGCGGGGCCGCCGGAGCGGCCGTTCTGAATGCAGAGCTCATGGTTTCAGAAGGGCTGCTGGATTAACACGTAAATGATCGTGATGAAATTCGGCGGTACGTCCGTCGAATCGCAGGAAGCAATCACTCGGATCACTGAAATCGTCCGGCGCTACGAATCGCAGCATCCCATCGTGGTCGTTTCTGCCATGGGCAAAACGACGAACAAGCTGCTCGAAATCGGCCGTGAAGCTGCCGCCGGACGTCGTGAACAGGCCCTCGGGCTCGTCGATGAGCTGCGGGCACATCACCTTACTCACGGTCTCGCTGTAGCCGGCGCTGCTGCTGCCGAACTCGATCGCTACATCCGCGCCCATTTCGATTGGCTCGACGAGCTCGTTAAGGGTTTGTCGGTGGTTGGCGAACTCTCTCCCCGATCTACGGACGCGATTGCCAGCGTCGGCGAGCGGCTCTCCAGTTTGATTGTCAGCTTTGCCATCCGCGCAGCGGGAGTGCCCAGCCAGCATGTGGATTCACGTCGTGTCATCCTTACCGATGATCGTTTCACGCAGGCGCAGCCGCTTCTCGAAGAGACTTTCGCCCTGCTGCGCGAAAACGTGCGCCCCATTGCGAACGGCGCTGTCGTCGTCATGGGAGGTTTTATCGGCTCTACAGCGGATGGCCATACCACGACACTTGGCCGCGGCGGTTCGGATTATTCCGCGTCCATCGTCGGTGCCGGGGTCGATGCAGACGAGATCCAGATCTGGACTGACGTCGATGGTATGCTCACCGCCGACCCGCGGATTCTTCCCGGCGGTCATCGGATAAAAAGCATTTCTTTCGCCGAAGCTGCCGAATTGGCGTATTTCGGCGCCAAGGTACTTCATCCGGCTACTGTCTTGCCGGCGATTGACAAGAATATCCCGGTGGTCATTCTCAACTCGCGGCGGCCGGAGGTCCAAGGTACGCGCATCACCTCCGAAGCTGTTCCCTGCAGGAACGCAGTCAAGTCGATCTCCTGCAAGCCGAGCATCACCATCCTCAACATCCGTTCCACCCGTATGCTGATGGCCCACGGCTTTCTGCAGCGCATCTTCGAGATATTCGATCGCTATCGGACCAGCGTCGACATGGTCTCGACCTCCGAGGTCAGCGTCTCGCTCACGGTCGACAATGTCGAAAACCTGGAGTCCATCTGCTCCGAACTGCGGCAGTTCTCCGAAGTGAGCATAGAAAACGGGCAGGCCATCGTCTGCCTGGTGGGCGAAAATATCCGCCACACCCCAGGCATTGCGGGTCGCGCCTTCCAGGTGCTTCATGACCGCAACATCCGCATGATTTCTCAGGGAGCGTCTCTTCTGAATCTCGGGTTTGTTGTCGCCGACGCAGACCTCAAACAGGCCGTCACCGCGCTTCACCATGAGTTCTTCAGCGAACTCGACCCTGTTGTGTTCGACTGAAGACGTGGAGACTGAGACAAAACAATTGGCGCTGGTTGGTTACGGCAAAATGGGCCGGCTGATTGAGCAACTTGCGCCTGAATACGGCTTCCAGGTGGCTGCCAGGCTTACCGGGAAGAGCAATCCGGCCGCGTCCGGCATTACTCGCGAGGCGTTTGCAAATATCGATGTGGCCATCGAGTTTTCTACGCCCGAAACGGTTGTAGAAAACCTCAAGCGGCTCGCCCAGACGAATATCCAGACGGTGACCGGAACAACCGGCTGGAGCAAGCATCTAAATGAGGTGTCCGACGCTGTCAAACAAGCGGGAACCGGCCTCGTCTGGAGCCCGAATTTTTCCGTCGGGGTTGCCATCTTCCGCAAACTTGCCGGTTTGGCTGCCGAGCTTCTGCGCGACGAACCGGAATATGGTGCCTGGGCCTGGGAGATCCACCACGATGCCAAGAAAGACGCGCCTTCCGGCACGTTGCTGCATCTGGTGGAAACGATGCGGCAGCATGGCTACACGCGAAATATCAATGTCAGTGCGAATCGGGCAGGGATGCACCCCGGCACTCATGAAATCGGCTTTGATTCCGCCGCTGATACCATTACGTTGCGGCATGCGGCGCGCAATCGCGAAGGATTTGCGCGCGGCGCATTGAAGGCTGCCAGGTGGGTCCTGGACCGCAAAGGTGTCTACACCTTTGAAGATGTTCTTTTCGGGACTGCTCGAGGATAGGCAGTGGCTTCCGCAGGAGGGTTTATGTTTACCGGTTGTGGCACGGCATTGGTCACGCCTTTTCGTTCTGATTTATCCCTGGATGAGCCCGCACTTCGCGCGCTCGTGAACCGCCAGATCAAAGCGGGCATCGACTTCCTCTGCCCTTGCGGCACTACAGGCGAAAGCCCGACGCTCACCCGCGAAGAGCATCGTCGCGTTGTCGAAATTACGGTCCAGGAAGCGCGTGGCCGCGTTCCCGTTCTTGCGGGTGCGGGCGGCTACAACACCCGCGAAGTCATCGAGTTGGTGGCCGATCTGAAGAAGATCGGCGTCTCGGGCATTCTCTCGGTGACGCCCTACTACAACAAGCCCACCCAGGAAGGCCTGTACCAGCACTACAAAAGCATCGCGGAATCGACCGATCTGCCCATCATTGTCTACAGCGTGCAGCCGCGCACGGCGGTGAACGTCGAACCGCCGACCTTAGTTCGTTTGGCAGAAATCCCCAACATCGTCGGTGTGAAGGAAGCCTCGGGCAGTATCTCGCAAATCGCCAGCATCCTGGCGCGTGTCCCCGAGTCCTTTACCGTTCTGTCCGGCGACGATGCCATTGCGCTTCCTCTTATTGCGCTTGGTGGCCGTGGCGCTATCTGCGTTATTTCGAATGAGATTCCGGAGGAATTTAAAGCTTTGACTCAAGCTGCGCTCGGCGGCGATTTTGCGCGCGCCCGGCAGCTCCAGCGTAAGTATCAGTCGCTCATGGAAATCAATTTTGTAGAAACCAACCCCGGCCCTGTGAAGTTCGCCATGGCCCGGATGGGGCTGCTCGAACCCGTATGGCGCCTGCCCATGGTGTCGCCGCAGAAAACATCGCAAGACAAAATTGAGGCCGTCCTTGAATCCCTCGGCCTGCTTGCCGGAGTTCGGGCTTGACGGTATCGGTTAACATTCAAAACCTTCAACAAAGCATCGAAGAGCTGTTCGAAGAGAAGCCCGAAACGTATTCAGACCCGGAGCGCCAGCTATTCGCCGACTTTTTGGATCTGCTGAATCGAGGGGAAGTTCGTTCCGCAGAACCGGATCCCTCTCAGCCGACCGGCTGGCGCGTAAATAGCTGGGTCAAGAAAGGCATTCTGCTCGGCTTCCGGATCGGCGGCATCGTCGAAATGACGGGCGCGGGCAGTCCAGCCCGGTTCTTCGATAAATCGACGTATCCGCTCAAGCCATTCACCGTGAATGACGGCGTACGCATCGTGCCGGGCGGATCGAGCATTCGAACAGGGTCTTATGTCGGCCGCGGCGTCACATGCATGCCGCCCATGTACCTTAACGTGGGCGCATACGTTGCCGATGGGACGATGGTCGACTCGCATGCCTTGATTGGCAGTTGTGCTCAAGTCGGCCGCAATTGTCATATCTCCGCTGCATCGCAGCTCGGTGGCGTGCTGGAGCCCGTGGGCGCCATGCCGGTCATTATCGAAGACGACGTGCTCGTGGGCGGCAACTGCGGCGTCTACGAAGGAACGATTGTGAAGCGCCGCGCCGTGCTCGGCAGCGGCACGATTCTGAATCGCTCGACGCCGGTTTACGATCTTGTCCGCGGAATGGTCCATCGTGCCACCGATGACACTCCACTGGTCATACCGGAAGAAGCCGTCGTTGTTGCCGGCTCGCGCAACATCACGTCCGGTCCCGGTAAGGACTGGGGGTTGTCGCTTTATACGCCGGTAATTGTGAAATATCGAGACGCCGGCACCGAAACCAAGATCCAGCTCGAAGACTTACTTCGATGAGTTTTCAAGGCCGGAGGGTCCCCAATCCGCCGGCCTGGTAATGCGCCCTTGTCCAAACGGCGGCGCCAGTTCCTTAATTCTGAAGTCCACCGATTGATCGTGTACGGTGACCAGCGTGTGCTGGAAGAACCACCCGTCTTTATATTGCTTCGAGTCGCGTAGATGTCCGCCCGAGCTGGCTAGTAATAGGTAGGTGATTCCGTCCAGCTCATAGTGCTGCATCTGATGGAGGTGGCCGGCAATCACGTATTTCACGCCATAGCGTTTGGCCAACTGGTGCAATGGGAAGTTGGGATTTGAAAATACCACCTGAATCAGCCAAGTTGGTCTGTGCGAAAACACGAATTTGAGCGATTGCCGTTTGTTCGCTTCAAGATCGTTCCGCAGAAATGCAAGCTCTTCCGCAGGCAGTTGATCGCTTCTGCTGTCGTCGAGCACGACAAAGTGCGCCTGCTTGAAATTGAAGCCGTAGTGGAGTGGGCGCTTCGTGTATTTTTCAAATGCCTGGGCAGATGCGATCGACCAGACATCATGGTTGCCCGGAATGAAAAAGATTCGATACTTCCGGTAGGGCGCCAGCAGTTGCAGCACTCGCTGCCATTCCTTATCCATGGTCAAATCGTTCTCGCCCTGGATGGTGTCGCCGGTTGTAATGACAAAGTCGGGGTGATCGGCATCGGTCTCATGCCAGGCCTCTTCGTAGACTCCGGGTTGCGCTTCGCCGGTGCGATCACCCAGGATCGCGAAGCGGAAATCGTTACTGGAGGCGTTATATGCCCCCAGCGCTCCGCCGAATAGGAGCAGAACGGAGATCGCAATGTTAGATGGAAATCGGATCGCCATTGTCGTCCGTCTGAGTAGTATCTCAGACCACTGATCCCGCCTATTTGCAACCCATCGGGCCCGTTGCTCGTCGAACACGCAGCATGTTTGCCCGACCGTGGGCCCTTCTACCGCTTTTTGTGGTCGTGAGTACTTCTTCAGCGCCCGGTCCTGCCGGTAACGGCTCCGCTCTTAGAGCCGATATCGAATACGCCAACGTCGACGGTCTCAGCCTGCGCATGGATGCTTGCATTCCCTCGGCTGTTCAGAATGCACCCGGTGTCATCCTGGTGCACGGCGGCGCTTGGGTGACGGGTAATCGAAAACTCGATGTTGCACCGCTATTCCAGCCGCTGACCGACGCCGGGTTTGCCTGGTTTTCCATCGATTATCGCCTGGCAACGAATGTGACTGATTTCGCAGTTGGAATTGAAGACGTGGAATCGGCAATCCGTTTCGTGAAGTCGCACGCCGCCGGGTTCCATGTGGACCCTAACCGCATCGCCCTGGTTGGCGAGTCCGCCGGCGGTCAGCTTGCGGCGATGGCTGCTTTGCGTGGCGATTCCGGCGCCTCCGCCAGGGCCATGGTTGCGCTATACGCTCCGACGGACCTCGTCGCGCTCCTGAAGACATCGAACTATGTGCCTGCACAGCTACGCGACGCAGTTGTCGGTACGCCCTGGGAACGCCTGATTCTGGCCGGCCTTGCCGGGCTGTCGCCCATCAATAACGTCCGTCGCGACATGCCTCCCATCTTATTTATTCACGGGACCAACGACCCGCTCGTCCCGTTCCAGCAATCCACTGATATGTGCAGCCGCATGCGTGCGGCCGGTGCAAGCTGCCAAGTTTATCCTGTTGAGGGTGCTGGTCACGGCATTCGATGGTGGGAAGAACAGCCTGCAGTATCAATGGCTTACAAGCAGGAGCTTATCCATTGGTTGAAGCAGCAGCTAGGCCCTCCTGAAGCGCATACATAGTTCGTTTGGCAGAAACGCGTAGGAAGTTCGTTTGGCAGAAACGAGATCTTTGCTAAAGATTGCCGCGGCGGGCCTGTTCGCGTTCGATCGCCTCAAATAAAGCTTTGAAGTTCCCCTTGCCGAAGCTCCGGCTGCCTTTCCGCTGGATGATCTCGTAGAAAAGGGTCGGACGGTCTTCTACGGGCTTGGTGAAGATCTGAAGCATGTAGCCTTCATCGTCACGGTCCACCAGGATGCCGAGCTGCGCGAGTTCGCTGAGCGGTTCATCGATCTTGCCGACGCGACTAGTGAGTTCGTCGTAGTAGGTGGTGGGGATGGTCAGGAACTCGGTGCCCTGATCGCGCAGCCTGGTGACGGTGTCGATGATGTTGTTCGTCGCCATCGCGATGTGCTGCACGCCCGGCCCGCCGTAGAAATCGAGATACTCCTCGATCTGCGACTTTTTGCGGCCTTCCGCCGGTTCATTGATCGGGAACCGAATCTTCTCGTTGCCGTTGGTCATGACCTTCGACATTAATGCCGAATATTCGGTGGAGATGTCCTGCTCGTCGAAGTGTTTGAACATACGGAAACCCATTACGTTTTCGTAGAACTTGACCCAGGTGTTCATCTGGCCCCAGCCGACGTTTCCAACAACGTGGTCGATGTGCAGCAGACCGGTTGGACGTGCGACAGGATCCGGCCGGGCTACCGCGATGAATCCGGGCAGGAACGGCCCGCTGTACTGACTTCGCTCGACGAACGTGTGAATTGTGTCGCCGTAGATCGCGATCGATGATAGCTTCGCTGTGCCGTTCTCGTCGCTAAGCGTGACCGGAGGGGCGACGGTGCGCGCACCGCGGCGAGTCGTTTCCTGCCACGCGGACTGCGCGTCGTCCACCCAGAGGGCGATCGACTTCACGCCATCGCCATGCCGGTAGATGTGGTCCGCCATTTCGCCTGAAGCCTGGAGCGGAGTGGTCAGGACAAGGCGAATTTTGTTCTGCTCGAGAACGTAAGAGACGTGGTCGCGCGTGCCCGTTTCCGGGCCCCGGTAAGCGACCAGACTGAAGCCGAAGGCGGCGCGATAGAAAAAGGCCGCCTGTTTGGCATTGCCGACGTAGAATTCGACGTGGTCGGTGCCATGGATAGGCAGAAAGTCAGCCTGCGGAGCAGCGCTCTTTTGGGCTTGCTCAGTAACTTGCGGCATAACAGCGATCCTCCAGTTCTGTTCGGACACGCTCAAACGCGGCGACGCAGAGTTCGTTCTCTTCCGCCGTTCCGATGGATACGCGAAGGCAGTGCGGGAGGCCGGTCGCCGCGAGCAGCCGAATGATGATGCCTTCGCGCAGAAGGGAGTCGAAGGTTTGTACGGCTTGCGTTTCGGAATCGAGCACAAGCATGACGAAGTTTGCCGCTGACGGTACAACGACGTAGCCGAGCTTGCGGAGAGACCTGCTCACAAAGGCAAGCCCTTGCGCATTGTTCGCCAGCGTTCTCGCCACGAATTCGGAATCATCGAGGGCGCCAAGTGCGGCAGCGGAAGCAACTCCGCTCGGTTCAAACGGCAGCTTCAATTTCAGCAGCACAGATATAAGATTTTCGTGTGCGAAGCCGTAACCGATGCGGGCAGCAGCCAAACCGTGCAGCTTCGAGAATGTCCGCAGCGTGATGACGTTGTCGAAGCGGTACTGCAGGGAGTCCGGATAGGCAGGCCGGTCGGCCGCGAATTCGAAATACGCTTCATCAAGGATGATCAGCACTCGCTGCGGCACGCGGCTATAGAACTCTTCGAATTCCTCACGCGTGAAATACGTTCCGGTCGGGTTGTTCGGATTCGCGAGATAAATCAGTTTTGTGTTGTCCGTGATGGCGTCGGCAAGGCGTAGAAGATCGTAACGCCAATTGCAATAGGGCACAGCCTGATACTTGACGCCCCTGCTGTGGGCCAGGACCTGGAAGCCGAGAAAAGCGGCCTCCGTAGTGAGCACCTCGTCGTTGTCCTTGAGAAACGCACGAACAATATCGGCCATGATGCCTTCGCTGCCGGCGCCGGCGATCACGTTCTCTGGTTTGAGATGGAAGCGTTCGGCGAGTTTACGGCGAAGAACGAGACCGCCGTCAGGGTATCGCGCGAGGTCGGCAAGACTGCGCCGGGCGGATTCGATGGCGAGCGGTGAGACCCCGAGCGGATTTTCGTTCGATCCGAGCTTCACCACACCGGTCAGGCCGAACCGCTCCTGGATCTGTTCCGGGCTGAGACCGGGCTCATAGGCGCGCAAGGCCTGGATGTGCGGCGGAACGAGCAAATCAGTCAACTGCAAAGGTATATGCTCCGTCGATTACAAGTATACTCATTGTATATTTGCCAGAACATGCCCACTGTCAAGAAGAAGATACCCTCCACTGGCACGCTGGTGGACCGAGCGTACCGTTTGCTGAAGCACGGCATCCTGCATGGAGAATTTCCCGAGGGAAGTTTTCTTTCAGAGAGCGAGATTCTGTCGCGGCATGGGATCGGGAGAACACCTTTTCGAGAGGCATGCAACCGGCTCCATAACGAGCAGTTACTCGAGGTAGTGCCTCGCCGGGGCTATTTCGTGCCGGAGCTGAGCTTTCGCGGAGTGCGCGATCTTCTGGAAATGCGCATCTTGCTGGAGGGAGTGGCAGCGGAACTGGCGACGCTGCGCGCGGAGCCGCACGAAATAGATGTTCTCGAGGGGTTTTACAAAGACGCGCTGGAGGCCGCTCGCATGCCGAATGGTCTGGACGCGTTCATCGAAGCGAATCAGGCGTTCCATCTTCAGATTGCGCGCATGACTCACAACCGCGAAGTTGAGACGGCGGTACGCGGGATCTTGGAACGCTCGACGCGGCTCGTCTACCTGGCGGCGAGCGGCTCAAAGGAAGTGCCCCGCGACATCGAGAGCCTCTTGAAGCCGATTGTGAATGCAATCCGGAAGAAAAATGCGGCGGCCGCACGCGAAGGCGTGGTGGCCGATATAGCGCAAGGGCAGCTCAATGCACTGGGCAGAGATGTATGGACCACGACGGCGGGCGTTCGGAATGATGAGATGCTGAGCAGAAGACGAGAGGAGGTTTGAATGCCGGTATATCACTCTCTTGGCGAGATACCTTCGAAAAGGCACAAGGTCTACCGGAAGCCCAATGGTGAACTTTACGCGGAAGAACTGATGGGCAATATGGGTTTCGTGGGTCCGTCGTCGCTGCTCTATCACGTGCGCCGGCCGACAGCGGTGCGTGCCATTCGCGCGGTGAAGGCGCTGAAGCAAGAGGCCGCCCCCCCGGAGCCACTGCGGCATCGGCATTTCCGCACGAAGCAACTGGAGCAGACCGGCGATGTTTTCGCCGACCGCATTCCACTCGTCTTCAACCGCGATGTTTCGCTGTCGATTGTGAGTCCGGCCGCGGACATAAGCGACTTTTACCGGAACGCTCAGGGCGATGAGATTGTGTATATCAGCGAAGGCGAGGGCGCGCTGGAATCACCTTACGGCGTGCTGCCATTCATCGAGGGCGATTATGTCGTAATTCCGCGCGGCATCCTCCACCGGTATCGGTTCACCTCGCCTCAACGAGTGCTGCTGGTTATCGAGAGCGCAGGCTATGTGCGAACGCCGAAGCGGTATCGGAATGAATATGGCCAGTTGATGGAATCGAGCCCGTATTCGGAGCGAGACATCCGGTGCCCGCAGTATCTGGAGACTCACGATGAAAAGGGCGATTTCAAGCTGCTGGTCAAAAAGGAGGATACGCTCACCGAGATGACGCTGGCCTATCATCCGTTCGATGTCGTAGGTTGGGACGGCTACTACTATCCGTGGGCGCTGAACATTCGCGACTTCGAGCCGCGCGTGGGACGCTTCCATCTTCCGCCGCCCACGCATCAGACCTTCGAAAGCGACGGGTTCGTGGTGTGTTCGTTCTGCCCGCGGCCATATGATTTCGATTCGGAGGCGGTGCCCGCACCGTACGCGCACTCCAACGTCATGTCGGACGAGCTGCTGTACTATGCGAACTCCGAATTCATGAGCCGGAAAGGTATCGAGTACGGATCCATCACGCTTCATCCTGACGGCCTGGCGCATGGACCGCAACCGGGACGCACGGAAGCGTCGATCGGTCAAAAGCAGACGAACGAACTGGCGGTGATGATGGATACATTTCGCGGCTTGCAGGTTAGCCGCCAGGCCGCCGGCGTGGAAGACAAGGACTACTATCTCTCGTGGCTGGAATTGTAGCGCCCGCCTTTCAGGCTCTGCTTGCGCGATCGATTGATTATGCCGGCATGTTTCCGCCCGCGTCATTGTCTCGCGAAAGGGCGCTTTCGAATTACCGAGCTTATCGGACCGGGGAGAACGCCTGGATGCTGGGAAGGCTGGTGGTCAGGGCCAGCGAGCTGAAGGATGTGCCGGGCGAGTTCGACGGTTTGCTGTCGGTCTTGAGCGAAACGGATATAGAACGGGCGGGTGCCATGGAGACGAGCCGGGCGCTGCGGACGTCGAAACCTACTTACTGTGAAGTCCCGGTGGAGGGGTTGGACGAGGTGAAGCGGGCTGAGGGCTTCGCCAAGATACGGACTGGGGGAGTGACGGAGGAAGCGATTCCGTCGGTTGAGAGCGTGGCGAGCTTTCTTGTTGCGTGCGCAGAACGCCGGATTGCTTTCAAAGCGACAGCCGGCCTGCACCATCCGATTCGGGCGGTTCATGCGTTGACTTATGAAAGCAACGCCCCGCAGGCTTTCATGCATGGTTTTCTGAATGTTTTTCTAGCGGCGGCGTTCGCGTGGCATGGAAAGCAGAACGTCGAAGCTATTTTGGGCGAGACGGACCCGAGTGCATTTCGTTTTGGAGATGCGGCGAGGTGGCGCGATTGGTCCCTGACTGCGGAAGAAGTGGCAATTGCGCGGAGCGAGTTCGTACACTCCTTTGGATCGTGTTCGTTTGAGGAGCCGGTGGACGAGCTGCGGGCCCTGCGATTTCTATGATTGACGAAACGCACGATCCGCAACTGCGGAGTTGGGTGGAATCGGCGAACAGCGAGGGCTGCGATTTTCCAATACAGAATCTGCCGCTCGGCGTTTTTCAAGTGCGTGGCGAGGAGCGGCGGCGGCTGGGCGTAGCGATCGGCGATTTTGTTCTTGACGCGGGAGCCTGGCTTTCCGGAGAAACTCTGAACGGCTACCTGGAACTGCCGCGGACGCAGCGGAAAGACCTGCGGCGGGAGGTAAGCCGGGTACTGGCGGCGGGGGCGCCGGAAAAACCGTTGTTTGCGCAGGCTGATTGCCAGATGCTGCTGCCTGCAGTTGTCGGAGACTACACCGACTTCTATGCGTCCATTCACCACGCGACGAACGTGGGGCGGATGTTCCGGCCCGACAACCCGCTGCTGCCGAACTACAAACACTTGCCGATTGCGTATCACGGGCGGGCTTCTTCGCTGGTGGTCAGCGGCAGCCCGGTGCGCCGCCCGTGCGGCCAACTCGGTGAGGGTCGTTTCGGTACATCGCGTGAACTTGACTACGAATTGGAGGTGGGTGCCTTTATCGGGCCTGGGAACACGCCAGGCCAGCCGATTCCGGTGAATCGGGCGGAGGAGCACATCGCGGGCGTCTGCCTGGTCAACGACTGGTCGGCACGCGATATCCAGCGATGGGAGTATCAGCCGCTGGGTCCGTTTCTTGCCAAGAATTTCGCCACTTCGATATCGCCCTGGCTGGTGACGATAGAGGCGCTGGCGCCCTTCCGGGTGGAGACGAAAGGACACGATGTCCCGATACTGCCGTATCTGCGGGCGGTTGAGCCAGGTGGGTTCGATATCACCGTGGAGGCCTGGTTACGGACCAGGGACATGGGGCACGCAGTTCGGGTGAGCCAAGCATCCTTTAAAGATATGTATTGGACGTTCGGCCAGATGCTGGCGCATCATACTTCAAATGGATGTCCGATGCGAGGGGGTGACCTGGTCGCGAGCGGAACGGTGTCAGGGCCGGATAAAGAGAATCGCGGGTGCCTGCTGGAGTTGACCTGGAAGGGGACCGAGCCGGTACGGTTGCCTAACGGCGAGGTGCGAACATTCTTGGAAGACGGCGATGAAGTGATCCTGACCGGGTATTGTATGCGTGAGGGGTTCCGGCGGATCGGATTGGGCATGTGTCAAGGAACTATTGTCGGGAACGGACAGGTTTGACTGCCGCCAGTGTTGTGACCGCAGGCGGGATAACCTGCGTATACCCGACCACGATAGAAACGCGACGATTGGACGGATCCGTCGGGCGATTGGAAACGCGCAGGCGTTCATCGGCGAAGCCGCGGACTTCGGTTACCTGATGCGACTTCAGACCGCCGGACTCCATGATGCGCCGGGCGGCGTTGGCGCGATCAGCCGAGAGTTCCCAATTAGAGTAGACGACGCTCTCGAACGGGTTCGAATCCGTGTGGCCTTCGATCACTATAGGGTTTTTCAGCTTACCTAACTGGCGCGCAAGCTCGCAGAGGAGATCTTTCCCCTGCGGTGTTGGCGATGAATGACCGTTTTCGAAGAACATTCCCTTGTCTGTTTCGATAAGTTCGATTCGTAAACCCTCGCCGGTCACGGTCATCAAGACATGATCCTTGAGTTTTGCGAACTCCGGGTTCTTGCGCAGAGCCTGCTCCAATTGGCCCTTGAGTAAGTTCATGTTGCTCTTGGTGATGGTTAGGCTTTCGCCGTTTCCCCCCATGGAACTGCCTGTTTGCGTTCCAATCCCCTTCGGATCGCGAAAATAACCTGCGATGGACTCCTGGACTTCCTGGCTGGTCGTCATAAGCCAGAGCACGATGAAGAGGGCCATGAGGGCGGTGACGAAATCGGCATAAGCCACCTTCCAAGCGCCGCCGTGCGGGTGGGAGCCGTGTTTTTTCCTTTTCTTGACGACAATGATTGGTTGCACGGATGGAAGGCTAAGCTGCGGCTGCTTCGGCTTTTGCGCGGAAGGATTCTTCCATTTCCTTGAAAGTGGGCCTCACGGCTGCGGGTATCGAGCGACGGGAAAACTCGACGGCAAGGATAGGAGCGGCTCCCCGCACAAACGCGATTAACCCAGTGCGAAGGGAATGATAATAATCCAGCTCGGCTTCGTTAGATCGAGCCATGCTGGCGGCCAGCGGCGACAGAAAGCCGTAGCAGAGCAGGATTCCGAGAAAAGTGCCGACGAGAGCCGCAGCCACCTTCTTGCCGATCTCGGCAGGGGGCCCTCCGAGAGAACCCATAGTGATGACGACGCCGAGGACGGCGGCGACGATTCCCAGGCCGGGAAGAGCATCGGCTACCGTGGTGAGTGCTGTCACAGGCTGAGTGACCTCCTTGTGGTGGACCTCCAGGTCGAGTTCGATCATCTGGTCGAGATCGAAGTGCGACACCGTACCGGACATGGCTGTTCGCAGCGTGTCGCAGATGAAGGCCAGCACATGATGTTCAGCGGCGATAGCAGGATAGTTGCTGAAGATGTCGCTTTTTTCGGGCTCCTCGACGTCTGACTCGATGCCGGTGAGGCCTCCTTTTCGTCCACGCTTGAACAACTCATTCAGCATGCGCAATGTCATGAGATAGCGTTCCTTGTTGTACTTGGACGGTTTGAATGCGGCCAGTATGCCCTTGGCGATGCTCAGGATTACCGGAAGCGGATTGGCGATCAGCAAGGTACCGAGCGCCGCTCCGCCGATGATGATCAGTTCGGCGGGCTGAAGAAGGACCTTTACATTCCCGTGTTCAAGGAGATAGCCGCCCAAGATGGCTCCGATGACGACAATGACGCCGATGATGGAAAACATTCCTGAGTGCGAACCCTCAGGGAAGTTATCGGTGAAGGGAAGGTGAAGTCTTAGGAGGATTGAGACGGGCCGCTGCGTGATTGCTTCTAAATCCAGGCCAGGGATGTCGATATGAAACCCGGAGGCAGCCTTGGCATACCCCGATCCGTACCAAGCCTATGCAGAGGGAAGTATTTTGAACGCAACGCCAGCAGCGCTAATCGTGGTGCTCTATGAAACAGCGATCGCGGCCATTGGGCGGGGAGAGGAGTGCCTGGAAAAGGGAGATATCCGGGGCCGGGGGAAGGCGATTACAAATGCGATGAGTGCCATTACAGAACTGCTTGTCTCCCTGAATCACGAAAAAGGGGGCACCTTGAGCAAGAATCTGCAGCAGATGTACGTTTATATGCACAAGCGCTTGCTCGAAGCGCATGCCCGCGAGAGCCGGGAGCCGATGGAGGAAGTAAAGGGTCTTCTTGTGAAGTTATTGCAAGCCTGGCGGAAAGTGGCGGAAGAGCCGGTGAAGGCAGAGAACGCTGCGGCGGAGGCGCCCGTGGTTGCGAGTGAACGCGCTGCAGGCTATTGGGATGAAGCAGCGGAGCGGGTTTCGAGCTTTTCCGCCGAATTCTGAACGGCAGCGAGGTGCGGTGACATCGCTTTTTCGATCATGTTGGCAAGTCCGAGGCCACCGCGGCCAGCGAGCGCGGAGGCGAACTGAGACTGCGCCATGTCCATGGCAGACTCGGAGCCGCTATCCTGATCATCACCCAGCCAGCCATCGCCCTCGCCTTCGCGCGCAGCTTTCAGCATCTCGCCTATCATTAATGCCTCAAACTGTTGCGCCGCTGTATGGAGCCTGACGGTTTTGTCTGCGGACGAAAGATCCGATCCGGATAGGGGCGGCAGGCTCGGTGACGCGAGCGGATTCATTGTTAGATGACCTCCAGTTCGGCGTCGAGAGCTCCGGCGGCTCGGAGACTCTCGAGAATTGCAATCACGTCGCGCGTGGTGGAACCGATAGTAGCGAGCGCTTTCACAAGTTCTTCGACGGTGGCTCCGTCCTGGAGAATGACATTGCGGGGTTTTTCGTCTTTGGCGGTAACGGCGGTATCAGGTATGACCTGTCCGGGCGCGGAGGAATAGGGCCCTGCAGGTACGGGTGTGAGATGCGTCTGAATTTCGACCGTGAGGTTGCCGTGCATGATCGCAACGGGCCGGATGTGAACTTCATTGCCGAGCACGACCGTGCCGGTTCGTTCATTGATAACTACACGCGCCGTGCGATCGGGTTCGACATTGATGGCCTCGAGCGCGGCGACGAACTCGGTCGGGTGATTGGCGTAATCCGGCGGCACGCTGACAGTTACCAGGCTGGCATTATCAGCGTGTGCAACCGGCACCGCGGGACCGAAGCGGTGGTTCAGAGCGGCGGAAATTCTTGCCGACGTTGTGAAATCCGGATCTTTTAGCTGCAGCTTGATTACATTGCCGAGCGGGAGAGAGGGAGCAAGGCGCTCTACGGACACGCCGTTGGGAATTCTGCCCACGGTCGGGTGATTGACAGTTTGCGAATTGGCAGCGCCGCGACCCGCGAGGAATCCTCCGGTTATAACAGGGCCTTGCACGGTAGCGTAAACCTGTCCGTTCACGCCTCGGAGACTTGTAAGGACGAGCAGCCCACCTTGCAGGTTCGAGGCGTCACCGATGGCAGCAACGGTCGCGTCGATGGTTTCGCCTGGCTGGGCAAACGGGGGCAGCATGGCGGTGACGATGACTGCCGCGGTGTTCTTGACCGTTATCAGGGTTGGAGACACGCTTACGCCCATCCGCAGAAGCAGATTGGTAAGGCTCTGAGCGGAGAACAGCGTTTGCTGGCGATCGCCGGTGCCGTTGAGACCGACAACCAGGCCGTAGCCGACGAGCGAATTTGTGCGTACGCCCTCGATGGTGATTAGATCTTTTAGACGTACACCGCGGTTCTCGTCGGCGCCAAGGCAGCGGATCCCGAATGCAGACAGGAGAAAGAACGTGCACCATTTCATGGCGAGTGTCAGAAGGGAAGAAGCCCCAGGAGTAGGCGGTACAGGAAGTTGGGACGATGTATGGCATCGTTCACGACCCCTTTCCCGTTGATTTTCAGCTCGAGTTGGGCGACGCTGCCCGACTGGACGGTGTTGGCATTGGAGAGGTCGGCAGGGCGGACCACGCCACGCAGCGTGATGACCTGGTTTTCCGAGTTCACGAGAACGGTCTTTGAGCCTTCGATGACGAGATAGCCATTCGGCAGCACGTCTACGACGCGGGCAGTGATCATGGCGGTCAGTGTAGTCTGTCGCGAAGTGGTGCCTTCGCCGTCGAGTGACGTTGCCGTATTGGTGTTCAGCAGATTGGCGAACCTGCTGGCGGCTGGCAGTTGTCCGGCGGCACCGGTGATTGCCGCTTTTGCGCTGGAAGTGCGGGATGTCTTGGTCTGCCCGACGGAAACCGCTGAGGCCTGTTCATTCACGACGATCGTAACCATGTCGTCCACGCTCCTAGCTCGAACGTCGGCAGCCAAATCAGCGAGCGTAGCCGGAGCGGACCAAAGCGAACCCGGGCTCTCGGTAACAGAAGCCGCGCGTTTGTGAGCCTCGTCGACATATTGATCGAGCGCGGATGGTTGTGCTTCTTTTCTCTTGCCTGAGTTCTGGCCGCCAGCGGAGTGCGCGGCCAGCGCGGCGAACAGCAGAATCGACGCGGCGCGGATCACGACTTTGTATCCTCTGGTACGAGCTGCATCGCATTTCCTGGCATTACGACAACGATGTCCTTCTGTTGGACCCGGGCGCGGTACGTCCGCCCCGTCTTTGCATTCTTGACCAGGATGATGTCGCCGGATTGTCCGGACTGTTCCGCAACGCCTTGCGTTTCGACCCGGGCGGCCCCGTCTTGCACGATGACCTCAATCAAGTCCCCGCGTTCCACCTCGTGCGGCGGTTCGATCATGCTCGCGGTCAGGGACGCGCCCGCAGCGATGAAGCGGCGAGGTACGTATCCGACCGCTTTTGAGAGATCGGAGAGGAATGTTTCAGGAGACAGCGGGCCAGAGTAGGCCTGGCCTTTCAACTGACCTGCGCGGATGGGCTCGCCAGGCGCCAGATCGGCCGCGGCGATCACGCGCGGCTCTTCGACGGTGATGCGAGCGCGGACCCAAATCGGAAAGGAGCGTTTGCCAGCGTATTGCACGTAGCCGCGCCAGATGACGGGTCTGTCGGAAACGGCGCTGAGGCCGGATAGTGGAAAAACGATCTCGCCTTCAGGTGCCGGTATCCGGCTCTGGTCGATGATTTCGATGCGCGGTTTCCGGCCTTCGAGGGTTTTGTCCATGGCGGCCGCGAGATTTTCGCGCGTGGGGATGCTGACGGCCCAGGCGAAGCAAATGTTAGTGAATACCGAGGCGGGAAGGTGGTTTGCAGTCGCAAGGCGGAGTAAATCTCCGGCGTGGAAGACACGCGGCTGGCCCGGAACGGGCGACAAGCTGATGGGCAGATCGGGCGGTAATTGGGCAAGCTCGGGGGCGGCTGCCGCGAGATCACGGCCATAGATCCAATCAGAATGAAGCGGACGGCAAGCCAGCGGCTGCAGCAACGCAACTACCAGGAAGATGTTCATTGCGCCACTTGGTTCATCTGCTGATACATTTCATCGGCCGCCTTCACTACGCGCGAATTCGCTTCGTAGGCACGCTGGCTTTGAATCAGGTTTACGAACTCTTGAACAACGTCCACATTTGATTGTTCGGTGTAGCCCTGCATCAGAGTGCCGAGGCCTTCGGAGCTGCCGGGAGTCCCGACTTGCGGGTCGCCGGATGCGTCCGTGGGGGTAAAGAGCGTGTTTCCGATGCTATTGAGGCCGGCCGGATTGGCGAAGTTCGCAAGCTGGATCTGGCCGGCCTTCTGGGTTGCGGTTTGATTGGGGAGAGTAAAACTGACCGTGCCGTCTTGTGCGATGGTGACGTTCTGAGCGTTAACCGGAAGCGTGATCTGCGGTTCGAGCGGATTGCCGTTTGAGTCCACAATGTTGCCGTTGCGATCCAATTGAAAGCTGCCGTTGCGGCTGTAGGCGAGCTCTCCGTTCGGCTGGCGGATCTGGAAGAATCCGCTGCCCTGAATCACGAGATCGAGCGGGTTGTTCGTCTGAGTGAACGCGCCTTGCGTAAAGATGACTTCATTCGACGCGGCGCGCGTGCCGAGCCCGAGCTGCAGGCCTGCGGGAACCGTTGTTTGCTGGCCGGAAGCCGCGCCAGGCTGAATCAGGCTTTGGTAGATCAGATCCTCGAACTGCGCACGACGCATCTTGAATCCGGCGGTGTTGGCGTTTGCGAGATTGTTGGCTATGTTGTCGACATTCAGTTGCTGGGCGGTCATGCCGCTAGCGGCGGTATAGAGTGCGCGAATCATTTTTCTCCAGTTTTGATGGGGAATCAGGAACCGACGCGCGCGACTTCCTCAATCGCCTGCCGGTTCATATCCGTTCCGATCTTTACTGCTTTCTGCAACATTTCGAAGTTACGCAGGAGCGAGACCATACGAGCGGCAGCCTCGGCGGGCGCGGCGTTGGAGGTCTCCAGCTTGCCTTGAGAGACTTGCGCGTTCGACGCGGGTTTAGTGGTGGCGCTCGCCGGCGCCTGGAAGTAAGCCGGCGCGGCCTTGCTGAGCTGCGACGGATCACTAAAGTCGACGAGTTCGAGCTGGCCCAGGGCGTTGCCGCCCTGCATGATCTCGCCGTCAGGGGCAACCTGCAGGGGATCTGTCGACTGGGTTTGGAGAGTCTGACCGCGAGCGAGGCGGACAGGATAGCCCTCGGCCGTAACGAGAACGCCCTGCGGGGAGATGCGGAAGTTCCCGTTGCGTGTGTACAGGATTCCGTTCGGTCCGTTGGCCGTGAAGAAGCCCGAGCCGGAGAGAGCAAGATCTGTTGCGTTGCCGGTGTTCATGAGTGTGCCTTGAGTGAAGTCGGTCCATTGACGCTCGACGACAGGGGAGGGGCCGACTGCCGGGTCGGTGGTGCTTGCAATCTCGGATGACAAATAGGTGCTGTAGAATTCGCGGTCCGCTTTGAAGCCGCTCGTAGACGTGTTTGCCAGGTTATTGGCGAGCAGGTCCATGGCATCCATGCGCGACTGGAGTCCACTGGCGGCTGCTGCTGTAAGTGGGTCCATACGGCTTTCTCCGTTTGCAAGCGAGTAACCAGCGTGCGAAGCGGTACGAATATCAGCGAATGGTTTTAATTAGGAAGGTAAATGCCAAGACGAACCGCCTCAGGTTCGGGAGCAGCGTCAATATCTCGACTGTGCGATTCAGTTTTGCTCAAATCTTTGACGCATAAGAGCCAGGCATTCCGGGTGGAAAGGCTTTCAGGAGGGCCTTTCAAGATTGGCCTGCGGAGTGCTCTCGACAGGAGCGCGATTATGCGGGTGGCCCTTAGAGTGGATGTTTCTTCCGGCGCTGCAGCAATCTCACCTACCGGAGAGATGCAGGCGGCAAGAAGCTCGAGTCTCGAGGGGTCTCGGTTCGGCGCGTTGTTGGATGATCTCGGCGGATTCGGGGAACCGCTTGCAGCGGGCTCGAGCAAGACATCGGTTCGTTCCGCCATTGTGCCGGATGGCGGCGGCGCCAACGATACGGTCCATCAAGTTGTGCCTGGCAGGGCCAGTTTGCTCATGCAGAACAGGCAGATGGCATTCGTACTCCCGCAGGCACATAGTTCAAAGTTTCTGCGGATGGAAGCGGCGCGCAAGAGCGAATTGGGAAAGGATACCGAAGTAATAAAGAATTCGGGAGTAATAATACCCGGCGGCGGTCTCGCGCCAACTGTTGATCCTAACGTAACTGATGCGCGGCCGCAGAGTGCGGGGCCGGAAGGCAAGGGCAAGGATGAGCCGTGGACGGCGCAGGCACAAGTTGGTTCGAGTGCACCGGAAGCCGCTGGGGCCGGGGCCGACTTAGCCTTCGCGATGCGAATCACACGCAAGGCGGGCGATGGGTTTCATTCGCCGACGGCATCTGTTGAGACGGCGGCAGCGGCTACGGACGCGCTGGGAGCAGCAGGCAGCTCTCATCAGGGTGCGGCGGTTCAGGCTGCGGCAGGGGCCACGCAGGTGCGGGTCGCAGATGTTTCGCAAGGGATGCCGCAGGGATTTGTTGTCGATGGAGGGCAGGCAGCACCTTCACAGCAGCCCTTTTTAGTACAGGGCGCAAGCCCTCCGGTGCGAACGGAGGTGAATGAACGGGTCAAGCAGCCGACCACACCCGTGCAAAGCGCGCATGTTCAGGTTGTCGGTGCGGACAATCAGCGGGTGGACGTACGGCTTCTGCAGCATGGGGGCGATCTGTCGGTCAGCGTCAGAAGTTCGGATTTAACTCTGACGCGGGCGCTGCAGGATCACATGCCTGAGCTGACAACGCGACTTGAATCCCAGCAGTATCATGCCGAGGCATGGGCGCCGCCCTCGGGCACCGATACCGCCGCCGGCGACAGAGATGGCAGGTCATCGGGAGATGGCGGCACCCGACACGGCGGTAACGGCCCCCAGGACCAAGGTGAACGGGAAGGGAACCGACCAAAGTGGATCGACGAGATGGCGCAGACGAAAGGCAGTTCAATCACCAAGGAGATTTTGTATGGCAGCAGTGAGTAGTTCAAACGCGTTGTATCAGCGATTGGCGGCCGAAAGCAGCGGGACTTCCTCGGGCAGTAACTCGGCCCAAGCCGGCGGCAATGGCACAGATGCGCTGGCGAACCAATCGACGTTTCTGCAGTTGCTGGTAGCGCAGCTCAAGAATCAGGACCCTACGCAGCCCGTCGATGGCACGACATTCGTGACGCAGCTCGCAGAATTCAGCGATGTGGAGCAAAACCTCGCGATGCGACAGGATCTGGATGCCATCAGCCGGAAATATGACGGCACATCCAGCCTTACTTCGGGTTCAACGGCAACACAGTCAGGCGGCAGTACACAGGATGAGCCGAACGGTACTTCCGGCACGAATAGTAACTCCGCAATAGGTGGCGCGGCTTAGCCGGTAGTCAAGTTTTCCAAGAAGGAAGGGGAAGAGAGATGTCCAGCACTTTTTCGATAGCGTTGTCCGCCCTGCAAGCGCAATCCGAAGCTATTAACGCGACCGGAAACAACCTGGCGAACGTCAACACGGACGGTTTCAAGGGCAGCATCACCGACTTCAAGTCCCTTTTTAGTGAGTATCTGGGCGTCGATGCGGGGTTTCCGGTTGGGCTCGGAGTCGGGGTTCCGATCAGCAACACGGTTTTCAGCCAGGGTGCAATCCAGACGAGCACGTCTCCGCTGGCGGCAGCGATCCAGGGGAACGGGTTTTTTATAGTGAACGAATCCTCGGGTCAGCAGCTCTTCACACGGGATGGCAATTTCACCGTCAGTCCGACCGGTGTTTTGCAAACACAGACGGGCGAAACTGTGCAGGGTTGGATGGCAGACGCGAACGGAGTGATCAATCCGAACACGATACCGGCGAACATCGTGCTGCCGACCGGTGCGGTGCTGCCACCGGTGGCAACCAAGAACATGTCCACAAGCGGTAACCTCAACGCCGACGCAAGTGCTGCGAACGGCACGAACACGTTTTCGACACCCGTTGAGGTGGTTGATTCGTTGGGAAACAACCACACACTAACGATCATGTTCACTCAAAGCACTCCAAACACCTGGACGTATCAAGTGAGCATCCCTGGCTCCGATATGAGCGCTGGCACGTCCGGTACTCCCTACAATCTTTTGACTGCTCCCGGAACCGTATCCTTCAATTCCGATGGAACAATGAGCGCAAGCACGTCGTCGCCCATCGTCATCAATATCAACGGGCTCAGCGACGGCGCAGCCAATATGAGTATTAACTGGAGTCTGTTCGATCCCAATGGCAAGGGGATGCTGACGCAATACGCGCAGACGTCCAGCGTGGGGTCTACGAATCAGGATGGAACGCAAGCGGCCCAATTGACAAATGTATCGATTGAGAACGGGGGACAGGTAGTTGCGACGTTCTCGAGTGGTCAGCAGAAAGTGGAGGCGCAGCTCGCGCTTGCGGCCATTCAAAATCCGAATTCGCTGCAGAATGCCGGGAACAACAATTTCGCAGCCACAAGTAACACGGCAGCGCCGGCGATCGGGCAGCCGCAGACGGGCGGACGAGGCGCAATCCTGGGAGGGGCGGTGGAAGCGTCCAATGTTGATCTGGCGACCGAGTTTACCCATCTGATCACGTACCAGAGCGCATATCAGGCCGCATCGCGCGTCATTACTACCGCGAACCAGATGGATCAGGATCTGCTGAGCTTGATCCACAGCTAGTAAAGCGCTCCATTCCGGGAGAGATTATCCTGGCGCCGACCGGACTACGTTCGAGAGCGAGCTCGAGTCCGCTTTGGCCCATGTTGCAGCAGATTGCCGCTTTATTTATCGTTCTCATTCTGTTAGTAGGAACGCTCGCCGTCCTTCGGAAGAAGGGCCTGGCGCATTTTCCTCCGATGAGAGGGGGAAGGGGTGGCCGCACCGGGGACATTCAGGTCATGGATCGGATCTCACTGAGTCCACAGCATTCGCTCTTCTTAGTGCATGTTCGGAATGAACTGATTCTGGTGGGGATTTCCCCGTCGGCTTGTCATCGTGTTGGGAGTTTTCCTGCGGGGGCGGGAACAGAGGCGCTTGACGGAGAGAGGCATGAGTAGTGCTCATGAAGTGCTGCTCTTGTTCGCCGGACCGATAAACGCGCTGGCACGGCAGGCTCCTAATAGCGGATTGAGCTCATTCGGAATTGCCGCTGCACGGACCGGGCAGGGTCTCACGTTAAGCCTGCCTATGCAGATCGCAGTCGGTTTAACGCTGCTGACTCTGCTTCCGGCTGTGATCATGTGCATCACGCCCTTTCTGCGGATTGCAGTGGTACTGCACTTTTTGCGGCAGGCCCTCGGAACACAGACTGCGCCTTCGAATCAAGTGCTGATAGGGATGTCGCTCTTTCTATCGCTGCTGATTGTCGAGCCGGTCTTTTCGGATATATACACTCACGCGTGGCAACCGTTGGAAAAAGGCGAGATCACCGCCGAGCAGGCGGTCGAGCAGGGATCGGCCCCGCTTCGGACTTTTCTGATTCGATTTGCGCGGGAGAAAGATATACGTCTGTTTCTCGAGATTTCAAAGGAACCTTCCCCGCGTACGCCGGCAGACCTCAGCCTAAAAGTCTTGATTCCGGCGTACATTCTTTCGGAGCTAAAGGCGGGTTTCCAGATAGGCGCCGTATTGTTTCTGCCGTTTCTGGTGATTGACATGGCGGTTGCGTCAGTCACGTTGTCGATCGGCATGATGCAACTGCCGCCGGCATTGGTGTCGGCACCCTTTAAGATACTTCTCTTCGTATTGGTGGACGGCTGGAATCTGGTCATTGGATCACTGATGAAGAGCTTTTTGCCTTATTGAATCGCATGACTCCTCAGTTCGCAGTGCACGTGATTGAGCAGGCCATGATGGCAGCATTTTGGATTGCCGCGCCTTTGCTGGTGATCTCGTTCGCACTGGGAATTGTCATCAACCTGGTGCAGATCGCGACGTCGATGCAAGACCCGGTATTCAGCACGGTGCCCAGGCTGGCGTGCTGTCTGCTTGGATTTCTGCTGCTGATGCCGTGGATGTTGCAGCACGCAACAGCATATGCAACGGCCATCCTGGGAAATCTTGCCCAGTATGCACGCTAACCTGACGGTGCCGCTCTCTACGCTGCTGGCGTTTGCGCTCGTGCTGGCGCGCATCAGCGGCGCGTTTGCCTTCGTTCCTCTGCCGGTTAAAGATGCAGGGCCTTCTGCGGCGCGCGTTGTCTTGTCGCTGGCCACGACGATCGCACTCTTTCCGGCATGGCCGTATGTAGACGCAAACAACGTGAGTGCCGGAGTGCTCGCCGGCTGGGTGGCGTCCGAAGGGGCGTTAGGGCTGGCAGTTGGACTTACGGTGAGTTTTCTGGCGGAAGCGCTGACGTTCGGGGCGCAGGTGGTGGGCCTCCAGGCCGGATACGGGTATGTCTCGATTGTCGATCCCACGACGCAGGCCGAGTCGGATGTGTTGCCGGTCATGGCGCAGTTACTGGCGGGGCTGCTGTTCTTTACTACCGGGCTGCACCGGGCAGTGATCGCGACATTCGCGCATAGCCTGGCAAAATTCCCCCCGGGCGTGTTTGTGGAGAATCGGGCGATGGCTCAGACGGTTGTCCGGCTAGGGGGCACACTCTTTAGCGTTGGTCTGCGCCTGGCGTTCCCCGTGATCGGTCTCCTACTCATGGCCGAGATCGCACTCGCGCTGGTTGGACGAATCAATTCGCAGCTGCATCTAAGTATGCACGCTTTTCCGATGAAGATTATGATCAGCCTGCTGGTGCTCGTGTCCGTGCTGGCGGTTGCTCCTGAACTCTACCGTTCGTACGCAGAGCAGGTGTTTCAGGTCATTCAGGAATCTATTCTGCGGTAGCCCGAGATGGCAGCGTCAGGCGGCAGCAAAACCGAGAAGCCGACACCCCAAAGGCTGAGAAGAGCGCGCGAGCAGGGGCAGTTTGTAGCGTCGCGGGGGCTGATCGGAGCCGTACAGTTTCTTGGCTTCGTTGCAACGTTGAGCATGCTTGGCGATTGGCCCAACCACTGGCGGATATCGCTGCAGAGAAGTTTGGACCGGGCGATCGGCGCGCAATTCAACCTGGCAGAGGTCCCGGCCCTGATCGTTAGCGTCGCAATGGAAAATCTGACGCCGATTCTAGGGGTAACGATCATCCCGTTTGCGGCGTCGGCTGCGGCGCATTTAGTTGTGACCCGTGGAGGCTTCAGTCTTCAGCGCGTAACACCGAAATTCGATCGACTCAATCCATTTGTGCGGCTGAAGGAACTTCCCCGGCAGAACGCCGCGTCGGTGGTACAGGCTTTGTGCCTGTTAACGGCGATGGCGCTGGTTATCAACGCCCTTATGCAGACACACGCCGCCGACCTGTTGCGGCTGCCGCTCGAAAACTTAACCGCAGCTTCGATGGAAATGGCGCAAGAGATGCGCGCGATGTTATGGAAGGCAGCGGCCGTGTTCGTTGTCTTCGGAGCGGCAGATTTCCTGCAGCAGCAGCGTAAATACAACGAGAGCCTCCGAATGACGAAAGAGGAGGTGAAGGAAGAGAACAAGCGGAACGAAGGCGATCCGCAGATGAAGGCTCGCATCCGGCGATTGCGGCGCGATCTGCTGCGCAGGCAAATGATGCGCGAGGTGCCGAAAGCGACGGCCGTGATTGTGAATCCGACGCACTTTGCGGTGGCCATTCGCTACGACAGTGAAACGATGGCGTGCCCGGTGGTGGTGGCGAAAGGCAAGAATTGGCTGGCGTTGCGGATCCGGCAGATTGCAGTAATGAGAGAGGTGCCGGTAATCGAGAATGCTCCGCTTGCCCGAGCGTTGTACGACGCGATTGAAGTGGGCCGTGCGATTTCGCCTGAGTTTTACAAGGCAATCGCGGAGATTCTGGCTTATGTGTACCGCTTGATGGGTCGTAAATTGCGGGGCTGAGAAATACTTTGCCGATGACTTCTCCCTCCCAAGCGATCCCAGTCGCACGAACGAAGCATGGCTGGCCGGCACTGAAGCTGCTGACGGCCGGCGAGCTGGCGGTGCCGATCGCGGTGCTCGCGATCGTGGTGGCGTTAATCATGCCGATGCCGCCGGTAATGCTGGATCTCCTGATTGTGCTTGATATGGCCATGTCGGTTATCGTGCTCATGGTCACGATGTACATTCTGAAACCGGTCGACTTCAGCGTGTTTCCGACGGCTCTGTTGCTGCTGACGCTTTTTCGGCTGTCACTGAACGTAAGCTCGGCAAGGCTCATTCTGCTAAATGGCAACAGTGGGACGGCGGCTGCAGGCTACGTCATCGAGGCTTTCGGCAACTTTGTGGTTGGCGGGAACTATGTGATCGGCTGCGTGATCTTCCTGATTCTGATCGCGATCCAATATGTCGTGATCAACCACGGCGCGGTGCGCATCTCGGAGGTTGCTGCGCGGTTCACTCTCGACGCATTGCCGGGGAAGCAGATGTCGATTGACGCGGAGATGAACGCCGGAGTGATCGACGAAGCAGAGGCGCGGCGGCGCAGGAAACAGCTCTCGGCCGAAGCGGAATTCTACGGCGCGATGGATGGCGCCTCGCGCTTCACGCAGCGGGATGCGGTCGCAAGCATTCTGATTACGAGCATCAATATTATTGCGGGCTTTCTCATCGGAGTTCTGCAGCACGGGATGGAGCTAAAGAGAGCGCTCGAGACCTATACAGTACTGACGATTGGAGACGGGCTCGTGACGGTCATTCCGGCTTTGATGATCTCCGTATCGGGCGGTCTGATTGTTACACGAGCCACTTCTGAGAATCGAGTCGGTGAAGAATTCCAAAAGCAACTCTTCGGACGCCACGAGCCGTTACTCCTTTCCGGTGGTGTGTTGCTGGTTTTAGCGGGAATTCCAGGGTTGCCGACGATTCCGTTTCTCTTACTCGGCGGCGCTTTAGGAGCCGCGGGTTGGCTGAAGCGTCGAAAATCTGACGGTGCCGCCAAAGAAGTAACTGCCGTTGCGACCACACCGAAGGAAGATCTCGAAAGCCTGCTCAAGGTGGAACCAGTTGCCATTGAGGTGGGACTGGGGCTCGCTAGCATGGTCGCCGGCGGGAAGACGTCGCCTTTATTGAAGCGAATTGCAGGCATACGGCGGCAGTTTGTCACGAACCTTGGATTTTTGCTTCCGCCGGTGCGGGTAACGGATAATCTCTCCCTCCGATCGCGAGAGTATGTGGTTCTGTTGAAGGGCGCCGAGATAGGAAGGTATGAACTGCTGTCCGGTTGTGAGTTGGCCATTCCGACGGCAAAGGCGGACAAGAGCCTCGCGGGACAGCAGACAAAAGAACCGGCGTTCGGGCTGCCGGCTCTCTGGATTCCAACGAGCCGGGTTGATGCGGCACGGTTCGCGGGTTACACCGTGGTGGACGCCGTTAACGTCATCGGGACGCACTTGTCTGAACTGGTCCGGCAGCACGCGAGTGAGATGTTTTCACGCCAGGATACAAAAATGTTCTGCGATCGCGTCAGTCGTGAGAATGCAAAGTTGATGGAAGATTTGGTTCCCAAACTGCTGTCACTTTCTGGCGTGCAAAAGGTCCTGCAGAACTTGTTGAAAGAGGGAGTCTCCATACGCGACGGCGTTTCGATTCTCGAGAGCTTAAGTGAGGCAGCAGTGACTACGAAAAATGCGGTGCTGCTAACGGAATACACAAGGCAGTCGATGCGGAGAAGCCTGGTCAAGCCCTACGTGACCGGAAACGGGGAGATCCCGGCCTATTTTCTGGACGGCTCGGTGGAGCAGACGATTGAATCGGGAGTTCAGCATTCGGAGCAGGGCAGCGTGCTCGTTCTCGCACCGCAGGTAGTGCGCGAGATAGTTACGCGTATAGAACGGAAATTGGATCGGCGGGAAATCGCGACCGTCGTTCTTACCAGTTCCGGAGCACGGTTCTTTCTCCGGCAGATGCTCGAGTCCTCGCTGCCGAACGTTTTTCCGATTGCTCACAATGAAGTGCCGCCGGGCGTCAAGATCTTGTCACTGGGGGTGATTTAAGACAGCGATGAGGATCAAATCTTATTTCGCGGGGTCGATCGAGGAAGCGATTGAAAAGGCGCGTGAGGAATTGGGCTCCGATGCTATGCTGATGAACTCGACGGAGACCGAGCGTGAACTTCGAGATTTGGGTGCGTTTGAAGTGGTCTTCGGAGTTGTGGATAACAACGGCAGACTCCACTCAAACGGCGAAGCTAACGTGCCTGTGATGGCATCGCTGAACTTAGGTACTGGTAGCGATTTCCTGGTCCAGGAACTGGCCGAGCTGCGGAAGCAGCTCGAGACAATCAGCCGATCAATGGCGCGGTACAGCGTCAAGGACCCCAAGTTTGCACCAGAACTGGAAGACGCTGTCATACGATTGGCCGCTATTGGATTTTCGCGGGAAACGGCTGAAGACCTGGTTGAATGCGTGGAGTCCAGGTTGCGCTCAGAACGCGATCGATTGTCACGTCAATTGCACGATGTCAAAGAATGCTTCCCGCGGCAGGTAATTGATAAGGCCCTTGAGGCGAGGATTGGAGATCGGCTGACCGTTTGTCCGGAGTTGGGAAAACGCGGCGCCAAGTCACGTGTCGTGATGCTGGTTGGGCCACCGGGCGCCGGGAAGACCGCGACTCTCGTGAAGCTTGCGGTGCGATTCGGATTAGGAACACGTACACCCGTCGATATCTGGACAACCGATGCCTTCCGGGTCGGCGCATGGGAACAGTTGAGCAAATATGCCAGGATCGCGAATACTTCCTTCGAGACTGTAGGGACGGTGGCCGCGCTCGGGACAGGACTCGATCGAGTCGGAGAGGGAAGGCTGGTGTTGATCGACACTCCCGGATACGGGCCCGCTGATATGCAGGAGGCATTCCATTGGGCGGCGTTCGTGCGGCGAAGTGAGATGGATGTCCATCTCGTGTTGCCGGCAACCACGCGCGGGACGGTGGCGAAGCAGATTTCGGACCGGTTTGCGGTCTTCGGACCCACGAAGCTGATACTCACACGCTGGGATGAACTGGAGGCGTCGGGGAGCGCGGTCGAATTGGCAATGAAAGCAGACTTGGCGTTGTCTTTCGTCGGATGCGGGCAGCAGATCCCTGAGGATCTTCGGGTGGCATGCAAAGCGGAACTGCTTTCGGACCTACTGCCGAACTGCAAAGCCGCTGCTACGACGGCCGCCTGATGCCAGGCTGATCCGATATGTACGCCTACGCGCTCGCGGACAGATCGACCGAGGAACGGGAGGAACTTATCCTCGAGCATTTACCCCAGGTGACATGGATCGCATCGAGAATTCATGAGAAGCTGCCGCCCAGCGTAGAATTGGATGATTTAATTTCGGCGGGTATTGTGGGGTTACTCGCGGCGGTTGATAAATTTGACTCAAACCGGAATGCATCTCTAAGAACGTACGCGGAATACAAGATCCGGGGAGCCATCCTTGATAGCATCCGAGGTCTGGATGGAATTCCAACTCATAAGCGCAAGCACCTCAAGCAGGTGCAAGAGGCAATTGCAAATGCGGAGCAAAGACTTCAGCGCACGCCGACTCAGGACGAAATAGCGGCAGAGCTAGGCATCACTCCGGAAGAGTATGACGAATGGATGATTCACCTTCAGGGGGTCATACTGGCAGGTCTTCGCGTATCAGAGGACGCGCAGGAGTTGAATGTTCTGGATTTTCTTGGAGATCAAAGCGATGAGGGGCCGGCTCGTAAACTGGAGCGCGCGGAATTAGAACGAGTTATCGCCGAAGGGATCAAGAAAATGCCTGAGAATGAGCGGACGGTTCTCAGTCTCTATTACAAAGAAGAGCTGAATCTGCGAGAGATTGCTTCGATCATGGATCTGCACATTACACGGATATCGCAGCTTCGTGTGCAGGGCGTTCTGCGGCTGCGAGCGTATATGCAACGCAAGTGGCCCAGCACGCGAGGAATCTATTAGAGCAATGAATGTTATGGACGCATTTTGGTTTGTGCCGCTCCTGAACTGTTTACTGGCGAGCTTTGTCATGAGCGCGTGTATGTTCCTCTTTTTCTCGCTTAAACGTGAAATACGACGGTTCGAAATCCGATTTGCCAGCAAAGAGGAGTTTGCAGCGGCGCTAAGTCGCGCGACAACGGACGCCGGAGAAGCACGCGCTCTTGTGGCGCAACTAGAACAGAGGCGTTTCTATGCAGATTTGGTTTGCGAAAGCGGCGGCGTGAACCTGACCAGGCAAGGCCAGGTACTGCGCCTGCATAGACGAGGGGAGTCCATAGCCGATATAGCATCCGCATTACGGCTGCCTGCGGGTGAGGTAAAGCTCATGATTAAGGTTTACGAACTTAACACAAATATTTCTGCTAATGACGGTACAGAAAAGCTCTCTAAGTTCAACGAAGCGCAGCCGATATAGCTGGAAGGGCACCTCGGGGGATGGGCATACAGGTAAATACATCGGCCATCGATGGGGCAAGCGAGCAAACTTCGTCTACCTCAGTTCGGCACGTGTCGGCGACGAAACCGGCAGGTGGTGCGGACGCGGCAGACCTATCTGCGACGGATACGGTGCATCTGTCTGGCGCGAGCGATCTGGTGGCGCTGGCGAAAAACATGACGTCGACAGATCGGCAGGCCAGGTTGGCAAGTTTGGCGGATCAAATTCGCTCCGGTCGGTACGAGGTCAATGCAGACGATGTCAGCCACGCGATTGTGCGGAGCCTCATTGATGGTTAGAGCGGGAAAAGGCACGGCGAAAGAGGAACTATTGTTGGCACAGCAGAGCTTGAGCCGAGCAATTAGACTGCTAGTCGTAATGGGACCAGGGTTTTGTTCTTGCTCTCTGTTGCTGGAGGAAACCGCGCAGGTCGTGCAGGACCTAAAGAAGAGCGGCGAGAGCTGCGGCGACGTCGCGATCCTCGCGGCGGTGGTCCGGCAGATTGTTCAACAGGCTGCAGCCGCGCAAAGACTGCTGGACGCCGCTGCGATGTTTTATTGCGGGTGGGTGTCCGCTTCGGGCAGCCAGACAGGGAACTACAGCCATAGCGGTGGACCGGAGCATACGTTGGAAGCGGGCGCGCTTCGGATTGAAGCGTAACGGTTCGATTATGGGGACTCTCTCCGCGGCACTAGGAACTGCCGGCAACGCGCTAACCGTGCTCGAACAGGCGATGGGCGTTGTGCAAAACAATGTTGCGAACGCTTCCACGCCGGGGTACGTGACTCAGACGCCCATTTTGACCGCGGGCGCCTTCGACCCGACACGGGGGGTGTGGGGCGGCGTGCAGGATTCGGGAACCCAGAGCGCCCGGAACGCCTACGCAGAAGAGGCTGTCTGGAGTGCAAATGAACAGGTAGGGGCTGCAACCCAGCAGGCGTCGAGCTTGCAAAATCTTCAATCGATATTTAATATTTCGGGAACATCCGGTATTCCGGCAGCGCTGAGCAGCCTTTCTTCGGCGTTCTCCGCATGGTCGACGACATCCGACGCAACGGCGCAGCAGCAGGTAATCAATGCAGCACAAGGAGTCGCGCAGGCATTCAACGAAGCGGCTTCTAACGCGGGCCAGATTCAGTCGCAAACGGACCAGCAATTACAGAGCACTATCAACCAGATTAATCAGCTTTCCACGAGTATTGCGAAGCTCAATGGCCAGATCCGGAACGGCGCACAGCAGGATGCCGGCTTAAATGCACAGCTCTATAGCGATCTGGAGCAGCTATCAAATCTGGTTTCAATCAATGTCGAGACACAGAGCGATGGCACTGTCACGGTTCTCATGGGAGGGCAGGTTCCGCTGGTGATCGGCAGCAGCCAGGAAGCAATCAGCGTACAGTCGGGCGGAGGCACAGTTCCGGACGCTACGATTCTTACGTCGGATGGACAGGACGTTACGAGGCTGGCTTCGAACCAAGGACAGCTTGGAGGACTGCTGCAGTTCAGAAACGCGGTTCTACCGACAGTAGTGGGCGATGGGGCTCAGCCAGGAGGGTTGAATCAACTTGCTCAGGGTGTTGCGGACACGGTGAACGGTTTGCTTACGAGCGCGCAGGTCTCGGCCGGTGGCACGGGAATCGATCTCTTTGTTTATGATCCCGGATCGCCCACGGCAGTTGCTGGTTCGCTTGCTGTGAATGCAAGTTTCACGACAGCACAACTAGTGGCGAGCAATGGTACTGCCGCAAACGGCACCGCAAACCAGCTAGCGCAGATGGGGGACACGTCCATAGCTGCGCTTGGCGGTTTGAATCCCACTAATTTTTATAGCCGTATTGCTTCCGATATCGGCACCCAGGCGTCCAGCGCTTCGACGGCGAAACAGACCGAGACGGATGTTTTGACCCAAGCGCAAAATTTGCGCGCACAGCTATCGGGTGTCTCCTTGAATGACCAGGCGACGAACCTCTTACAGTTTCAGCAGGCTTACCAGGCCGCTGCACAGGCGATCGCGACCATTAGAAGCACAATGCAATACTTCTTCACCTCCATGCAGCAAGTGGGATAAGCGGCAGAAAATGATTGCTGGCATAAACGCTTCGAACGGAATTTTCTTAGCTGATCTGACCAATCTGCAAAATAAAATTGCGCAGGAAGCAAATCAGATCTCATCCGGCTCGAGGGTGAACCAGGCTTCCGACGATCCCTCGGCTATCGCCTCGATTTTGGACTACGAAAACTCGATAGACCAGATCACACAAGTGCAGAGTAATCTGGACGCGGCGAAGACGGAGGCACAAACCGCCGACCGGGCTCTCCAAAGCGCATCTACGCTCTTGGATCAGCTCGTTTCTATTGCAAGCCAGGGTGCGAGCAGCAGTGCATCGCCGGTCACACGTACCTCACTGGCTGTGCAGGTGCAAGCTATTGGTCAGCAACTAGCTTCAATAGCAAATACAACGGTGCAGGGCCGTTACATCTTCGGAGGCGACGCAGTGAACACAGTGCCGTACACGTTCGATGCCACGACTCCGGGCTGGTTTGTGCCAAGCGGTGCAATGCCACCATCCAATACAGCTCTACTGACCAATGCGAACGGTTCGCAGATCGTGCCGAGGATGACCGCGGAACAGATATTCGCGTCCTCCTCGGGCAACATTTTTCAAGCCGTCTCGGACCTCGGTCAGGCCTTACAGGGTGCAAATCAGGCTGGTGTTGAGACTGCCTTGACGGAACTCAAAACGGGCGTTACGCAATTGGGACTTTCATCGATGTTTTACGGGAACGTTGAAAACTGGATAGAACAGGCCGGCAATGAAGCCAGCTCTCAACTGACGAATCTTCAGGCAGCGCTGGGGGGTCTGCGGGATACAGATGTTGCTGCTGCAGCCACTCAGCTCAGTCTGGACCAGACGGCATTGAGTGCGGCGCTTTCGGCCCACGGCAATCTGGATAACCGGTCTCTGTTTAATTTTCTTGGATAGCAATTTCTTCTGCCACTTTCCTTCGAAAATCTACGGCATTTCGCGATACAGAAACCGGGAGGAAACGGCAGATCATGAGTATTGGACAACACGCGGAAAATATTTTGTCCGCCTGGCATACGGCCGACTATGGCCGTCTTGAAGTAGAAGTGGGGCGCGCGCTCTTAAGATGCCAGACAGTCATTCCTCGTTCCGAATTGGAATACGAGCAGCACGAGGTTCTGCACAGCATTGCCCAACGGCTTCGAGAGATGGGATATCGATCGAGCCGGCCTGATATGGCTTTAAGTGCCGTATTCTTACTACTGCAGCATATCGGGACCAACAGCGCAGCAACCACTCCGAGTCCGCAGAACCTGTCCTGATTGCTTTGGAATGAGGGAGCAGGCAGACAATCTGTATGCCTCTTCGTCAAGAAAATAAAATTCGGCGGCAAACGTGCCGAAAAGAATGGCAGAGGCCAGGAAAAGCCGTGAGGCGAGGCCAAGAAGGAATTAGGAAACGATATGATTTCACTCCAAACAAACGTTGACTCAATTAATGCTCAGAACAATCTGAATATTAACAATCAACTCCAGAGCAAGACAATTCAACAGCTCACCTCCGGCTACCGAATCAACAGTAGTGCTGACGATGCAGCCGGCCTGGCAGTTGCAAACGGCTATCGTGACGATATAGCCGAGCTAACGCAGGGTGTCAATAATGCGCACGCCGCTATCAGTCAGTTGCAAATTATTGACGGGGGCCTGAGCAATATCTCAACGATCCTGGATCGCATGAAGACGTTGGCAACGGAATCGGCGTCGAGCACCTTTACAGGAAACAGGGCAACTCTGAACCAGGAGTATCAAAGCCTGATCGGCGAAATCACACGTCAGGCAAGCAATGTTAACTTAAACTCCGGCGGATCGTTCAACACGAGTCTGTCTACTTATATTGGCGGTGCTAATAGTGCCGCGAATGCCACGGTTTCCGTGGATCTTAGCGGGACGCAGAATGCTGTTGATGCAACAAGTCTTGGGCTCGTCAATACGAACGTATTGGGGGCGGGTGTGGGATTCAGCGGCAATACGCAGAGCCTCAACGGAGCAGGGGCGACATTCCTGGTTGGCGCGGGCAGTAGTCAAACCTTCACTTTCAACATCTACGGGCAGGCCAATGCGATTACCGCGACGGTAAACGGGAGCGCGACCGGAATCACGCAAAGCGCAGCGCTGTTGAGCCTTAACAACCAGCTCAATCAGTACGGAATCACGGCGAGCATTGGTAATAACGGCACGCTACAGTTCTTTAGCGACACCGCCTTTACAGTTAAAGATAATGGGACGGCGGGCGCCCCAAGTAATCCGCTTACGAATGACGCGGCCAACACAACAACCGACAACAGCAGCCTGTACACGTTGGACGGTGCAGCAACCTATGCGGCACCAGCGGTCGGCAAAACGGATACCCTAACCATAACGGCGGGAGGACAGACTGTCACGGTAGGGATCGGGAACAGTGACGGCACCGTCGCTCAGGCCGTTGCTGCAATCAATCAACAAACAGCAGGTATTGGTGTTTACGCGGTTGCAAACGGCGCGGGCACCGGAATCTCCTTCATGAGTGGCAGCAGCTTTTCGATCAGCGATAACAATAGCGGAGCAGCGGCAACGGGCGTATTCGGCACTACCGGAACCAGCAACCAGAGTTCTGCCGCTCCCTCGGCGACTACCACCACGGCAAATCCGGACGCAGCAATCGCGGCCATCAATAACGCCATTCAGCAGTTGGGTTTGGTTCAGGGGCGCGTCGGCGCTGGAGAAAACACACTGAACTATGCGGTCAACCTGGCCAATTCTCAAGTCGCCAACTTCTCCACGACAGAAAGTAATATACGCGACGCAAACGTTGCGCAGGATGCAGCGGACCTGACGAAATCACAAGTATTGGTCCAAACTTCCATCGCGGCTCTTGCCCAGGCAAATGCGGAACCGCAGAACGTCTTGAAGCTGCTGCAGAACTTGTAAGTACAGAGGAACGACTCCTGGGGGTTGACCTTTTAATAAGGCCGGCCTCCTCTTGTTTGAGATTGTATGGGAACTAGTTCGTCTACGACAGTTTTTAATGGGAACAGTACGTACGCTGCCCAGCTCCAACGGGTGATCACAACGGCCGTGGGCCGGGCGTCTGCACCTATCCAACAACTCCAGACACACCAATCTACACTCGCAACCCAGGAAAACGAACTGCAAACTCTGTCCAGCAGATTTCAGAGCCTGCAGACGGCGCTTGATTCGATCAATAATTTGACTGGAGTGGGCACACTCTCTGCCAGCGTCAGTGATAGCTCTATTTTGGCAGCGGCGACCAGCTCCGGAGCAATGGCGGGTAACTACACGATCACGGTATCGAATATTGGCACTCAGACGAGTACCATCAGCGACAATGGACTGACGATTGTGACGGATCCGTCGTCCGGTAACATTGATGCCAGCGCAACCTATACGCTCTCGGTTAAGGGACAGCAGTACGCGATCTCAGACCCGAGCGGTTCGCTAAATGGTTTGGCCCAAGCGATCAACGCGAGCGGAGCCAGCGTTCAGGCGACTGTTGTGAACGTGGGCGGTTCTTCCACACCCGACTATCGCCTTTCGGTCCAGAGTACGCAGTACGCGCCTGACAGTATTCAGCTCAGTGATGGCAGTAACAGTCTGATGAATACGTTGAGCTCGGGATCGTACGTTACCTACCAGGTAAACGGCCAGCCCGCTACGCCGATAAACTCGACGTCCCGTACGATTACTGTTTCCCCGGGCCTGACCGCCAATCTTCTGCAGAGGGGCACAGCCTCGATCTCCGTCGCGGAAAATGCTGGAACTATTTCGGGGGCATTGAGTTCATTTGTCTCGGCGTACAACGCGGCAGCCGCCGAGCTGGAAAAAAATCGTGGACAAAACGGAGGCGCACTGAGCGGCGAGAGTATCGTGTATGAGTTGCAGGGCGCGCTCGAAACCTTGGCATCTTATACGACGGGAACTGGCGCGCTAGGCTCGCTTTCCGATCTGGGACTTACGTTCGATCAGAGCGGAAATATTCAATTTGACTCTTCTGTGTTTGCCAGTGTGGCCGCCACTGCTCCTTCGGATATTTTGAATTTTCTTGGTTCGGAAACCGGAGGGGGATTTCTGCAGTCAGCGGCGAATCTTCTAGCTAGTGTCAATGATTCGACAAGCGGAATGCTCGCTGAAGGAACTCAATCCATCAATGACGAGATATCGAATATTGCAACGCAGATCAACAATGACCAAGCCAAGGTGACCGAATTGCAACAAAGTCTGACGACGCAGATGGCCAGTGCCGATGCCACAATCGCATCACTGCAAAACCAGGTGACCGAGGTGACCACCTTATTCACGGATATGCAGCAGGCTTATAAGCAATCTAATGGATGAACTATTACCCGCTCAATTGCGCGACGCCATTCGGTCTGGTGATTTCGGAATGGCGGGTGTGCTGAGTACTCAATACTCCAAATCGGTGACCGACCAGTTGCGCGTTGCTGGCTCCCAAGAAGCTGCTCAAAAGATTGCACGGGATTCCCTGGAGGTTCTACAGGAGTGCCTGTATTTGGCACAGGTGATGCGCGCACACATAGCGAAGAAACTGCACACGAACCGCTCCGTCTGTCTCTATGCGGCCAAACGGGACGCCCCGAGTATCTGGGGTATCGAGGCCTAGCCCAGGGCTAGCTGATCGTCACAAAGCTGGCGCTGCGGCGAATCCACCGTCAAAAAATTGACGACGTTGCTTTCGACAAGGGCTGAAAGCTGCTGTTTGGAGTTGGCTGTATGCGTGCATGTGTCCTCGCGGAAGTTGCAATGCTGGATCCACTCTCCGACAGGTTAAACCAGTATATGAGTCTGCTTAGTCTGCGCCAGCAATTGGTGGCGTCGAATATTGCTAATGCAGATACTCCTGGTTACAAGACGAAGGATATCGATTTCGAGTCGGAACTTCAGAATGCTGCCACGGGTTTGCAGCCCGTCGTTGACGTAGTACCAGGCTTAACGCAGAAAAACGACGGAAACAATGTGGATTTGGATCGAGAAGCACGGCTACTGGCAGAAAACGCATTGAGGTTCGGCATCGCTTCGAATCTGCTACGAACGCAGCTCAAGGCGGTCAAGATGGCCATTGAAGGCGGGAGCACGGGCTCATGAGCTTGTTTTCGAGCTTGTCTGTGAGCGTATCCGGCATGTCGGTGCAGCGCACCAGGGCCGAGATTCTCGTTGAGAATATCGCCAATGCCGATACGACACGAACTGCCGAAGGAGGCCCTTATCGCCGGCGCGACGTGGTTTTTGAGAGCCACGAGGTTTCGTCGCCGTTTTCCGTTCTTCTTGATTCCGAATTGCAATTGCAGGCCACCGGTGTGGAAGTGAGCCAGATCGTTGTCGATAGCAGCGCGCCCGATCGCCGCTACATGCCTGGGCACCCTGATGCCGATGCGGATGGTTACGTAGCTTTTCCTCGCGTGAATCCAGCAGAGGATATGGTGGATCTGCTCGGCGCCGCGCGCTCATATCAAGCAAACGTATCGGCTATTTCCGCTGTAAAGGACATGATTCAGCGGTCGATTGATTTGTTCAAGTCATAATTATGGCCGTCACGCTCTCTTCCATTGCACCGGTACGTGCCGTTGAAGCTGTACAAACTGAGGCGACGGGTCCGGCCGCGGGGGGCTTCGACCACGTTCTGCGGGATGCATTACGTGGAGTGGAGCAATCAAGCGCCGTCGCCAACAGCGCAGTTCAGAACTTCGTGTCCGGCGGACCCGGGGAACTGCATTCGGCTATTCTGGCTGCTCAGAATGCTCAACTCGATTTGGACATGTTCCTTCAGGTTCGAAACAAGGTGGTTTCCGCGTACGAAGAAATCATGAAGATGCAAGTCTGACCGAAGTTTGAGCTATGGACCAACTTCGTAAATTGATCGCCGCGCTTTCGGTAAGGCAGCGGATAGGCATCATTGTTACCGCGCTTTTGGTGATCGGCAGCGTTGCCTCATTTGTACATTGGCGGCACGAGAGTGATTTTCGTCCGCTTTTTACGGGCATGTCGGCAGATGATGCGGCGGCTATCGTGCAAAAGCTAAAAGAAGCAGGAATGGAGCATCGGCTGGCAGAGAACGGATCGACGGTGCTCGTTCCCGCCGCAAAAGTCGATGAACTTCGATTGGAGATGGCAGCTGCGGGACTACCGCGGACGGGACGGATCGGATTCGAAATCTTTGATAAGAGCAATATCGGCATCAGCGATTTTGCGGAGCGTGTCAATTATCGCAGAGCACTGGAAGGCGAATTGGAGCGATCGATAAAGGTGTTAACCGAAGTTGAACGAGCCCGCGTTCACATTACCTTCCCGAAAGATTCCGTGTTCCTCGATGCTCGCGAGCCTGCGAAAGCAAGTGTACTTTTGACCCTGAAGCCGGAAGCCCGCTTGAGTGACCAGAACATACTGGCGATCACGAATCTCGTCGCAAGTGCCGCGGAAGGGCTGAGCCCCGAATTTGTCTCGGTTGTAGATATGAAAGGGAATCTGCTCAGCCGGCCGAAACGCGCTGGGCCGGACGCAGCCGAGAATTCAGACGCTTCTCTCGAGTACCGGCAGCGAGTCGAAAAGGACCTGATGGCGAAAGTCGAATCCACTCTGGAACCGCTGCTAGGCGATGGAAAGTTCCGCGTTGGACTCTCCGTCGATTGCGATCTGGCGACGAGTGAGCAGACCGACGAGATATTCGATCCATCCCGCTCGGTCATGGTGACATCGCAGAAATCGGAGGATGTTGCCGGCAGCGCGCAATCTGCGGGAGTTCCAGGTACGGCATCAAATTTGCCGCGTCCGTTGGCTCGCCCCGTCCTGCCAGGGTCCGCTGTCTCGCGACGAACCGAGAACGCTGCCTACGAGACATCCCGGACGGTGCGGCAAACCAAGATTCCACGCGGCACTATCAAGCGGATTTCGGCTTCCTTGCTGGTAGCGCAAGAGGTTAGGTGGGAACGTCAGGCAGGTCAAGTAAAACGGATTGCAATTCCGGCCTCAGCCGACAAACTGAAGGCGATCCATGACATCGTGGCCGGAGTGATCGGGCTTGATCCGCAGCGGGGCGATCAATTAGTGATCGAGAGCCTGCCTTTCGAAGAAGACCTGGATACCGGGCCAGTTCCGGATGGTCCGCAACGCCCTGGAGCCACAGCAACGTGGAGGCAAACGCTCATGGAATGCCGGCCCATTCTGTTGGGGGTGGGCATCTCAGCTGTTGTGGGCATTTCCGTCATTGCCTTCACTGTTCGCCGCCGATATGGCTCGGTCGCAGGTCGAGGACGGAGAGAATCTGTGGCGCTCACCGATTCAAGTGCAAGCCTCCCGGCGGGAAACGACATCGAAGAACTGTCTGATGCGAACCCTGGAATCGAGCAGGTGCTAAACAAGATTCAGCTTCCGCCAATTGCGAATGATATGGAAGCTTACCGGAAGCAGTTACGCGAGACGGTCAACAAAGATCCTTTGGTTGCGGCGACCGTTATCCGAGATTGGCTCGCGGAAGACGCGGGGTAACGACGTAGCGCATCCACATGTCCTGTAAAATCGCAGATCCGGCGAAATGTGCAGAGCCAGTCGGCTGGTGCTCCAATCCCGGTTTGAACCCGTGCAGTCAAATGTCTCTTCCCGCACGACACGAAGAGACGATCCAGAACGAACTTGGCCGGCGAATAACCGAGTGGGAAAATGCCAGACAATTCGATCTGAACCAATGCCGCCAAACCGCGTTTCAAGATGGTTTGCGTCAAGGAAGAGAGGAAAGCGCTGCGGATGTGAAGGCGGCGTCAGCCAGACTGGCTCAAGTCTTGAGGGAACTGGCAGCGCTTAAACGGAAGATTCGTACGGAAGCGGAGAGCGAGCTCGTTCAACTCTCCCTCGCGGTTGCACGCCGTATTCTTCACCGCGAGCTCAATACCGATCCCGAATCGATCCAAGGTATTATTCGCGCGGCCTTAGAAAAACTCAACCAGCGCGATGTCCTTCGGATACGGGTGCACCATGCAATTGCCGATGCAGTGCGATCGAGCCTGCAGCTAGCAGGCCGATCCTCTGCTATGGTTGTCGTTTCTGACCCGAATCTGACACCGGGCAGCATCGTTTTCGAAACAGGCTTCGGAGAACTGGATGCCTCCGTTGACACTCAGTTGCAAGAGATCCAGCGTGGCTTCGCGGATCGGATGTCTTCCAGATGAATAGCACAGAAGTGATCAAGCTTTCCGATTACCGGCGAGCCCTTGAGGCTGCCGATCTGCTCCGCTGGCGGGGAGCAGTAACGGAGGTAACAGGGCTCGTGATCGAGTCACAAGGACCCGCATCGGCGGTGGGCAGCTTCTGCGAAATACACACGACGCGCGGCCGGAGCATCCGTTGCCAGGTTGTAGGTTTTAGAAGCGGCCGAATCTTGTCCATACCGCTTGAAGAGATCAGCGGCCTAGAGCCGGGCAATCCGATATACGCGCGGTCCGAAGACGCACAAATACGCGTGGGGCCTGGCCTCCTTGGCCGGGTGCTCGACGGCTTCGGAAATCCAATAGACGAAGGCCTGCCCATACAAGCGACGGCGGCTTACGACCTTTTTGCGGACCCACCTGGCCCTTTGGATCGTGAGCATGTAAATCGCCCATTACTTACGGGTATTCGGGCGATCGATGGTCTGTTGCCGTGCGGGTTAGGGCAGAGAATCGGAATTTTTGGTGGAAGCGGGGTGGGGAAGAGTACGTTGCTCGGGTGCATGTCGCGCGACAATTCTGCCGATGTCACCATCATCGCCCTTATAGGCGAGCGCAATCGCGAAGTCCGCGAATTCCTGGATCGTGAACTCGGCCCGGAAGGGCGCAAGAAGTCCGTCGTGATCGTGGCTACGTCTGATCGCCCGGCTCCCCTGCGAGTGCGGGCCTGCTTTGTGGCCGCTACAGTTGCCGAATACTTTCGAGATCAGGGCAAGAGCGTGCTGCTCGTGATGGATTCAGTGACGAGACTCGCAATGGCGCAACGAGAAATTGGTCTTGCATCCGGAGAGCCACCAAGCCAAAAGGGTTATACTCCCTCCGTATTCGCAATGCTGCCGAAGGTTTTCGAGCGTGCAGGCTCCTTCCGCAGCGGTTCGATCACCGGGTTTTTCACTGTCCTGGTCGAGGGCGATGATCTGAACGAGCCTATCGCGGATGCTGCACGCAGTATCTTGGACGGACACCTGGTCCTCTCGCGCCGGTTGGGCGCTGCCGGACACTATCCGGCTATCGACATTCTCTCTTCCATCTCGCGTGTTGCCGGGCAAGTAGCCGGTCCAGAACACTTGCATTCAGCACAGAAGGTACGGGAGGCGCTCGCGTGTTATCAGCAGTCAGAGGATCTGATTCAACTGGGGGCGTACGTTTCCGGCTCAGATCCAAAATTAGATCTGAGCATTCGCGCTCGAGACCGCATTCTCGGATTTCTCCGTCAGGAGCCACAGGAAAAGGTGATGCAGGCCGACACACTCAATGCGTTGGCAGAAATCGCCGCTCTTCTGGAGTAGCGAGTGAAAAGATTTGAATTTCGACTGGAGCGGGCTCTGCGTGTCCGCCGCGCACAACTCCAGGCGGCTCAGGTGATGCTTCAGCAGCATCTTGGAAATGAGCGGGGTTTTCGAAACCTGTTGGCAGGGACTCTCGATGATCGCATTGCGGCGTTACGGAACCTGCAGGATGAGGATGAAATCGGCTATCGGGAGCTGAGCGCTCTTTCTGTCTACGTTCGCAGTCTGCACACTCGTGCGGCCGGCCTAGAGCGGGATGTTGAACAAACGCTCCAACTCATTCGTGAGCAGCGGAATCGGGTCTTGGCATTGCAACGAGAGGAAAGACTGCTCACTGAGCTTCGTGACAAAAAGAAGGCCGAATGGGAGCATCAGATCGACCAGGAATTCGAGGAAGTAGCCCGGCAATCTCGGCGGAGGGCGAGTTATAAATAATCGGAATTTCTCGTCGGTACCAAAGTACTGTGTAAGTTCAGCCGACAAGATCCTCGGGAGTGCTCATGCAGGTTAAAGCACCGGAAAGATCCGACCTACGTTTGGCCTTACCTTGGGTTATTCTTTTTTGAGCACGAAATTACTATTCTTCTAGCCACCGCCCTGAGGCCACGATAAAAGGAAATAGTGCCCTAGCGTGTGAACTCCCGTTCGGGCACTCTGAATCAGGATTGAGTCTGTGACAAGCTCCGCACAAACGCACCTTGCCTGGCGCAGAAGCCTAATCGGTATCAGCCCGGAGATTCTCCAGGTTTGCGAGATCATCGGATTGATCGCCTCGAAACGGTGCACTGTCCTGATTACCGGCGAAAGCGGCACGGGCAAGGAGGTCATCGCGCGCGCCATTCACGCAGCCAGTCAAAGGTCACAGCTCCCGATGGTGGCCGTAAATTGCGCAGCTCTCCCGAACAATCTCATCGAGACCGAACTGTTCGGACACGCCAAGGGTGCGTTTACCGGTGCCCACGCCAGCCGTGTCGGAAGGTTTGAGCAGGCACACCGCGGCACGATTTTCCTGGACGAGATAGGAGATCTTCCGCTCGATGCGCAAGCAAAACTTTTGCGGGTCCTACAGCAGCAGGAATTCGAACGTGTCGGGAGTTCGGAGACCGTGTCCGTCGATGTTCGGGTGATCGCCGCATCAAATGTAGACCTTGCCGAAGCGATCCGCCAACGCCGCTTTCGTGAGGATCTGTACTACCGCCTGAATGTCGTTCCGATTCATCTGCCACCGTTGCGCGAGCGGCGCGACGACATTCCGCTCCTTATTGAACACTTCATGGAAAAGATCAGCGCCGACGAACATCAGCCACCCAAACAGGTGAGTGAAGAGGCGTTCGAGTTTCTTCGCCAGGCGGATTGGCCCGGTAATATTCGGCAACTGGAGCACGCGCTTAGGATGGCTATAGCTTTGAGCGGCGACCGGCAGATTCTGCGTTCTGAAGACTTCCGGTTTCGTCGAGGTCCTCAATCCCAAATGCGGTGCTGCGAATCGCGCCCCCTCTTAACGGTTCCGCGCGACGGCCTTGATTTTGACGAAGTGGTCAGCGAATTTGAGCTATCACTGCTTAGGCAAGCTTTGGCTGTCGCTGGCGGGAATAAGGCTCGCGCCGCGAGTCTGCTGAACATTAAGCGGACAACGCTGCTCGCAAAGATGAAAACGTTGGAGGATCGGTCTCCGGAACTTGTGCCCACACAAGGAAGAGAGGCCTGGCACAAGCCGTCATTGAAGGCCAGCCGTCTCGCGCTAGTCTGTGAAAAGGTAGATCCCGTACGGGACCTCATATCCAGGACGGTGAGGCAAGCGGGGTATAGAATTCTCGAGGTCTCGACACCTGCGGCTGCACTCGAGCTTTTCGAGTGCTGGAGTTCTGAGATATCCCTCGTCGTAACCTCCAGAGAATCCGGGAAAGAGCGCCACACGCTCCTCTCGCGGATTCGCCACCGTTCTCCTCACGTCTCCGCCATCATACTCGGAGATTGGGATACGGCTGGTCCGGATGCCGGCGATCTGAGAACTCGAGTTGTTGCGCGCCCGTTTTCTTGTGAAGATCTTCTGCTCGCGCTCCAGAAGCTTGATCGAGAGCACAGAGCTGTAGCTCACGTAGTCTGCGCATGATCCGTTCTGCGCCGTCGAAAAACATCTTCGATTAAGACGCGCCTCAATGGCCGTCAGAGCCGCCAGTTCCCGATCACAATTCTCGACAAAAACGTATCTTCCCTGCTTTTAACGGCTTAGCTTGAACATTTCGGCCTAACTCGCCGCCCGAAAAAGTATCTTCGTGTGCGGATGAGGTCGGCTTCGCATCTTCAGAGCAATGTTCAGGGCGACTTGCTCGAGCGTCTGTGCTGGGTATACACTCCTCTTCCATCGCAAGCTCATTTTCTGAGTCTGAGTACGCGTATTAAGGGCTTTTCCGGGCCGGTTGGGTCGGGCAAGAGCGCGGCACTTGCGTTCGAAGCGCTGCGACAAACGTTCGTCAACAGAGACCGCCAAGGTTTGTTGGCGGCACCCACCTTTCCGATGCTGCGCGATGCAACACTGGCCACACTTTTCCGCGCAACGGATGATCAGGACATTGACTTCGAACATCGCAAGGCAGATGGCGAACTGACGATTAAGGGTCCGGAGAGCGTCATCCTGCTCCGTTCGCTGGAGGAACCGGAAAGGTTGCGGGGAACTAACCTCGCGTGGTTTGGTATCGACGAACTTTCGTACGCGCGTCAAGAGGCATGGCTTCGGCTGGAAGCTCGATTGCGCGACCCGAGGGCTGAAAGGCTATGCGGTTTCGGTGTCTGGACTCCTCAGGGCCACGATTGGGTATACAAAAAGTTCATTCACGAGCCAGTTGGCGGCTATGGGTGTGTAAAGGCCAAGGCGTTCGAGAACCGTTTTCTCTTGGAGAGGACGCCCGATTATTACGAGCGCCTCGAAAGCAGTTACGATCCCAAATTCTATCGACAGGAAGTACTCGGCGAGTATCTGAACAGCAGAGCGGACCGCGTATATTACTGCTTCGATAGAAAGGTCCATCTGGTTGTCCATAGATATGATCCCGCCAAACTGCTCATATGGAGCCTCGATTTCAACGTTGCGCCCATGAGCTCTGTGCTGCTTCAGCGTCATGAAGGCTGCCTCGTGGTTATCGATGAGATTGTGCTCGATCGCGCTACGACAGAAGAGGCATGCATGGAGTTTGAGAATAGATACCGCCGTCATGCCGGGGCGCTCGAGATATTTGGCGACGCCAGTGGCCGCAACATGCACACTACCGGCACGACGGATTACAAAACCGTGCAGGCATATCTGTATAAGGCCGGCTTCCGAAACCTAAAATTACGTGTTGCGCCGGGGAATCCACCTGTGCTGAGCAGGGTTCAGAAAGTAAATGCGCTTCTGACGAACGCCCTTGGGGAAGTGAGACTTGAAATCGATCCGCATTGCGTGGAACTTATTAAGGATTTCGAGGAAGTGCTGTTCAAGCCCGATTCGGGCGTAGTGGACAAGGTACGCGATCCCAGGCGCACTCACGTATCGGATGCACTCGGCTACGCCATCTGGACGTTATTTGGCGACAAGGTCCGTGTAGGTGAGGTGGACAAGCGCCTTTTTTGAGAACGCAGGGATGCAAATTATGGTTGATATTGAGCGAGAGCACCCGGAATTCAAGCGAAAGCGATTGATGTTATGCATGTACCGCGACTTGTACGCGGGTGGCGAGGACTTCAAACATCGTGCTGGTCACTACCTACTCCCCAGACAGAAGGAACCCTTGGACGTATATGGTGAACGGCTACAGAGGGTTTTCTATGAGAACTACGTTGGCTCCATAGTCGATTGGTACGCCTCCACTCT
>JAFAMD010000071.1 GCA_019233755.1 Acidobacteriaceae bacterium
ACTTCTCATCGCGGAACGATCAGGTGGTCGATGCGGACGTGATTATCCGGCCGCAGGTTGGGCAAGCACTCGGCGACCTGGTCAAGGGCGGCGCGAATATGGAAGTCCGGGCGAATGCCGCACGCGCAGCGGGCATTCTGCGAGACAAAACCGCAGTGCCCTCACTGATACAGGGGCTGCATTCCCGCGACGACCAGACGATCGTGGAGTGCCTGGTTGCTTTGCAGAAGATCCGTGATCTGAGCGCGGGACCGGGAGTTGCGTTCCTGACCCACGACCTTGATCCGCGCATCCAGGCGCTGGCGCTCGAAACAATTGGAGTGCTCCGCAGCCTCCCCTCGGCGCCCGATGTGAGGACGGCCCTGAAAAATGCGCCCATAAAGGTCCAACGCGCCGCTCTGGAAGCGTTGGCGATGATGGGCATTCCCGGCGATCGTGCGACGTTCCAGCAGTATGCGACGGATAAGGATCCAGAACTGCGCGCAGCGGCGCTCGAAGGATTGGGGCGGATTCGCGAACCGGGCGATACACCGCTTCTGCAGCAGGCCTACGACGAGGAGGGCGGAGACTGGCGCGTACATCTGGCTGCGGCGTTCGCGCTGGTGGATGAGGGGAAGGTGGACACCAGCGAGTTCAGCCCTTTGACCTACCTGCTCGAAAACCTGAATACAAAAGGACGGGCGAACGTGGCGACGGCTTACCTGGTGGAACTTACCCGAAGAGCGGACGTGCGGAATGCGATTGCGAAGCTGGTCCCTGAATCGACGAAAGACCAAAAGCTGGCGCTGTGCTCGATTTTGGCGTCGACACAGGAGCCGGACGTAATACCGTTGCTGAACACACTTTCGAGGGATATTGACCCGGACGTGTCTTTTGCAGCGTCGAAGGCGCTAAGAATCGTCCAGGCCGGAAGATCGTAGCAGACGGAGGATAGCTTTCAGCCATCAGCAACGGGCGCGCTTGGGCGCGTTGTGGGTGGGTAGTGACACCTTTCCAGTCAACGCCGCTTATGCTCCCGGCTCGGTTTCTACTTCCCGGCCCTCCAGCGCATCCCCTTGAAAACACCGCGACACAAAAGCTGTCAAGGGAGAGCCATCAGCCTTCAGCCCACACAGATTGAAAAAAGCTGACGGCTGAGCGCTGACTGCTGAAAGCTATCATAGAATCTAAAACGAATATGCCGCCGGCACTTGAAGGCACCGACGGCATATTGTGAAAAAGCGGATCGAACGGACTACTTGGCCTTCTTTTGCTTCTGCTGACCGACACGAATCTTGAAATGCTGCTGCTTGGCTTCCTGGTAAGCCTTATGGTCGTGACGGGCGACCGCATCTTTTAGATATGCGTCCACGTCAGCGTCGCTCGGAAGGACAGCCATCACTGTGAAATTCTCGTTGCAAGTCGGGCAAAATGGCCGAAAACGCTTTACATTCGGGATTGCCATATCAAGCCAAGCATAGCACGGATTTAGTTAAGGCGTTAATGAAGGACGGATGCCAGGGCCTCTTCCAGGACAGGATGGGCAAAGCGGAATCCGGCTTGTTGGGCCGCTGCCGGCAAAACCCGTGAGCTCGTGAACAAAAAATCACTCATTTCGCCAAGGGCGAGGCGCAGGGCGAACCTCGGAGCGACAAAAAACGCAGGACGGTGCAGGGCACGAGCGAGCGTATTGGTGAAATCGGCATTGGTTACCGGGTTAGGGCTGCTGCCGTTCAAAGGGCCATCGAGCTGAGGGGTGACGGCCGCGAACATCAGCAGGTTTACGAGGTCGTCGACATGGACCCAGGACATCCACTGCCGGCCGGTGCCGAATTTTCCGCCCAGACCTAATTGAAATGGCCGAATCATTCGCGGCAGAGCGCCTCCTTCCCTGCCCAGAACGGTCGCGATTCGGACGGGGACAGTCCGCAGGCCGGCTTCCCTGGCTTTGAGGGCTTCCTGCTCCCAGTGGACGCAAACAGTCGCCAAAAAGTCGTTTCCCGCCTGGCTGGATTCCGCAAGAATTTCATCTCCTCGATCGCCGTAGTAGCCGACTGCGGACGCTGAGACGAGCACGGAGGGTTTGTGCTTCAGCCCGGCGATGGCTGCCACCAGGTTGCGGGTGCCTTCCACACGGCTCGAACGGATACGCTCCTTCACTTCAGCCGTCCAGCGTTGCGCGACGGGCTCTCCCGCCAGGTGAATGATGGCATCGAGCCGAGGGACGGCGTTCAGCGGCGGCGATTCTCCTGGCTCCCAGCAGAAAAAAGCGGCACGCGAATCCATGGTGCGGCTGCGCTGCCGGGCGAGGTAATTGACGCTGTGGCCTCCCGCCAGTAAGTAGCCGACCAATTTCCGGCCGATGAACCCGGTTGCGCCGGTTACCAGGTAATTCACGAGAAGAGCTTCCGCTGATCGGCCCGGTGCCCGCACAGCTCTTCGATCCCGGTTATGTAAGCCTCGACATTCGTCTTGCGCCTCATTCCTTCGTAAGACATGTAGCGCATCGTGCCGAATATGGGCCGCTCAGGCCAGGGGCGGTCGTGCAGCCCAAAGCACCAAAGAATGTTCGCATACGTGTTGGGATCTCTGCCGTCGAGTGCGTAGCGGCCATGAATATCGATCATCGTGTCAGCGGCTTCCTGGTAATTACGAGACCACTCAATGATCTTCTTACCCCAATACATGCGATAGTACCCGTGAATTTTGCCGCGAACCAACATCTCCTTCTGGGCGGCGTTCCAGAGATCGTCATAGGTTCGCGCGGATTCGAGTTGCTTTCGCGAATAGACCGGGTCGCGTGTGTCGGAGGCGTGTTTCTTCATGTTCTGCAGGCACCATTCGGGAAGGTTGTTCAGACTGCCTGGATCGTCGACAAATCGTGTGTAATTGAAGGCGAGCTCGCGACGGACAATCAACTCCTCCAAATACTCGTTCACAAGGAGCTTATGCCGTTGCGCATGCTCCCGGACCGCAAGAGCGATTTCGAGCGCGGAGATTTGCCCGAAGTGCAGATAGGGGCTCATGTCCGACGTCGCATGCGCGGAGGGTTCGTTCCGCCCGCGAGCATACCAAGCGAGATTGTTTTCGAGAAAGAAATCGAGCCGCTTCACGGCCGCGATACGGCCGCCGTGGAAGTCGACTGAGGGGCACACGGAATGATCGATGTCGCACGCAGCGACGAGTTCCCGGATATTTCTTTCCGTGACGCGGGTGTGAAAGTCAGGGAGGACGCCATCAAACCGCCGCTTCACGCGCAAAGGATCGGGCTGCTTCAAGTACTTCGGCAGCAGCCGGGCAAGCTTGGGCCGTATGGTGTACGCGGCGTACTGCCGCTCTTCGATCTGCGACATCGGCACCACGCAACTGGAATCGACCACATAGTAAGCGACATCCAGCTTCCGGGGGACGCGTTGGTTATGCTCCCGGGCGATGAAGGTCGGGTAATCGTCCGTTACCACGGCGGCGGCGCGCTGCGCCAGCTCATAAAGGACATCGTTGCGGAATGCCTTCGTACGGCGCAGATAGAACACATAGCCAATACCAGCGCTCCTTAAGCGCCGCTCGGTTTCCGGCACACCTTCCAGAAGAAACGTGTGCAGGCGATCATTCGCGTACTGGTAAGTGCAGGTTAATCCTTCATAGAACAGCACGGAGAGGTGATGCCGGTTGGCCAGTGCGGCGGCATAGAGCAACGCGTGGTTGGCCTCCACGCGACGATTCATCTGAGACCAATACAGGATGTAATCACGGTCCGGCCGCTCGGGCGCAGAGTTGAGTTTTTGAATTCGTTCGGGCTCAACGGGCATCGCAGTTTCGATGCATGGGATGCGGATGTTATTCCTTCGGGGCGATGCCGAGCGCTTTCATTTTGCGGTACAAGTTGCTGCGCTCCAGACCAAGCAACTCCGATGCCCGGCTCACATTGCCACCCGTTTCTTCCAGTTTGCGGAGGATGTAATCGCGCTCGGCGGCTTCCTTCACTTCGTGCAAGCTGCCAAAACCGTCGGCCGGCTTGGTGTTCGGGCGGCTGCGCGAAGCATCGAGCGGAAGATGGCGCGCTTCGATCCGACGCTGCGGGTGAAGAATAACGATACGCTCCATCAGATTACGCAACTCACGAACGTTGCCGGGCCAGGGATACTTCATCAACGCATCAATGGCTTCGTCGCTCAGCTCTTTGGCTTTTCGACCGTAGGCCAGGGTAAATTCGGACAGAAAATGCGCGGCGAGCAGCGGAACATCTTCCGCCCGGTCGCGCAACGGCGGCACGGTGAACGGAATGACGTTTAAGCGATAGAAAAGATCTTCGCGGAAGTTGCCGCGCTCGATTTCCTTTTCGAGATTCTTGTTGGTCGCGGCAATCACGCGGGCATCGACCTGGATGAATTGAGGAGCGCCAATTGGCTCAAAACGATGTTCGTCGAGAGCACGCAGAACTTTGGCCTGCGTTTTGAGGCTCATATCGCCGACTTCGTCGAGAAAAAACGTTCCGCCGTGCGCCTTCTGCAGCTTGCCGATTTTGTAGTCGGCCGTACCGTCAAGATTCGTCCGGCGGTGGCCGAAGAGTTCGCTCTCAATGAGGTCTTCCGGAATCGCGGCGCAATTCACCTCGATGAACGGTCCGTTGGCGCGCGGGCTGGAGCGGTGAATGGCACGGGCGACCAGTTCTTTACCGGTACCGCTTTCGCCATAAATCAGAACGCGTCCGTTTGTGCCAGCCATGAGTTTCAACTGCTGGCGGAGCGCCTTGATGGGAACGCTTTCACCGATCAGCTCAGGCGAACTCGTCTCCTCACGCAGCCGCTGTAGTTCAAGGTCGGTGCGACGCTGCTGGACGGCGTTTTTCAAAGCAACACTGACCTTCTCTATAGTCAGCGGTTTCTCCACGAAATCGAAGGCACCGAGCTTGGTCGCTTTGACCGCGGTTTCGATGTTGCCGTGTCCGGAGATCATGATTACGGCAGGGCGTTCGTCCGCGGGCAGGCCTTGAATACGCGAAAGTGTGGCAAGGCCATCTATACCTGGAAGCCAGATATCGAGCAGCACAGCCTCGAAGGTCTCGCGCCTGAGCGCCTCGAGACACTCTTCACCGCTCGCGACCGTGGTGCAGTCATAACTTTCATCGCTCAGCACACCGCGGAGAGACTGCCGGATGCCGGCTTCATCGTCGACAATAAGAACTTTTGGTCCGCGTACGGGCATGCTGAGGCTATCCCTTCAAAGTAGCGGAACTTTGTTCTTCTGCCTCAAACGCGGGCTGAGGCTCAGCATTCGGCAACACGTTCAACTCGACGACGAAGCGCGTGCCGCGCGGCCGGTTATCTTCCACGCGAACACGTCCATGGTGCTCCGTCACGATGCGGCTGACAATCGCGAGCCCTAAACCAGTGCCACGCGCCTTCGTCGAGAAGTAAGGAAGGAATAGTTTCTCCTTGTCCCTGACAGACACGCCGCACCCGGTATCTGTGACCGACAATTCCACCGAATCAGAGGGCGTGTAGGCGGTTGCGACGAGCAGTTTCCGAACCGGGGCGTCATTCATCGCCTCGGCCGCATTATCAATCAGGTTCACGATAACCCGTTTGATCTGTTCCCGATCGGCCATGACCAATGGTATGCGGCGGTCGAGATCCACCGAAACAGAGATGCCTTCCAACCGGCCGGCAAATACCGCCATCGCACTTTCGACGATTTCGTTGAGGTCGGCCGGAACCGGTTGAGCCGTAGGGAAGCGCGACAATTGCGAGAATTCGTCGACCAGCGATTTGACGGTCTGTACTTCCTGCTGGATGGTTGCGGCGCACTCTTCGAGAATGGCCCGGGTATCCGGTTCAAGCGGCAGGCGAGTCAACTGTCTCGCGATGCGGTCGGCACAGAGCGAGATAGGAGTAAGCGGGTTTTTGATCTCGTGAGCGACACGGCGGGCCACCTCCTGCCAGGCAATTGCTTTTTCCGCGCGCAGAAGATCACTGGTGTCCTCCAGCACCATGACGAAGCCGCGCTTTTGTTCGAGGGACGCAACCGTCAGGGCGAGGTGAAAGATGACAGATCCGCGTTGGAGGTCGAGCTGGCAGGCAGCGGCACCTGTGCGCCGCGCACGTTTGAGCAGGTAGCGGACCTCCGTCAGGTCGTCTCCGGTGAAAAGGTCCTCAAGGCGGCGTGCCGAGCGCACGGTCTCTTCCGGGAAAATACCGGCGAGTGCGCGATTTACACGCTCGATGCGCTCGTCGGTGGACACCGAGATGACGCCGGTTGGAATACTCTGCAGAATGGCCTCGGTGAACCGGCGCCGGGCTTCCAACTCCCGCGCGTTGCTTTCGAGATCGCTCGTCATGTCGTTGAATGCGCGCACCAGGGTGGCGAGTTCATCAATAGCCGCCACATGAACACGAGTCGAAAGATCGCCGCGGCGCACTTCTTTCGCGGCGCCAAGCAAAGCAACAATCGGCACACTGATCTGTCTCGAGAGAATCTGCGCCGACCACGCCGCGAAGAAGAGCACGAAAAGAGTCAGCAGGCAAATCATCAGGAAATAGGTATCCTGGTAAAACTTTTTACGGCCGCTGAGCTGTTTCTGCTCGTCCAGATAGCGCTGGATGAGAGTTTCCTTCTGCGCCGGATCGTCATCGCCCAGCACGGAGGCCACGTCGACACGACCCAGGTTTGCACCGTGGTCCACAATTGGAGCGCTTGCCTGGATCAAAGGAGCCGCGGGCGCTTTGAAGTTCTGGTAAAGAAGGATGGGCACGCCGGCCGGACGGTTCAGGATGAGCTGGCGAATGCCACGCTTTTCACAGATGTTGCGGAAGAACCCGGTATCGATATGCCCGTCCTCTGCGCCCCGGATCTCAGGCAGCAGGCTAATCCAATCCGCCTGGGCCTGTACGCGCGATTGCGCCGCGCGCCGGTACGACGTGTCCAGTTCCTGCAGGTTCACTTGAATGCCGCGCGCCGGTTGGGTGAACCACTTGTCAAGCGTGCGGTTCAGAACCATGTAGTTGAACAGCGCGGAGAAGAGCGTAGGCGCAAACGTGAGAGCGAGGGCGCCAAACAGCAGCTTCGACCGGATCCGCGAGCCCTGCCGGTCGCGCTGGCGGTCGATATACAGCTTCACGCCGGCGCGGAACAGCATGAACGCCAGCGTCACGGTGAGAAGAAAGATGACGGTGGAGACCGCCCACAGGACGAAGGTTTCGCGAGCGTTGGAAGGGCCGAATGAGAAGCTGAACGAGCCTTGCCAGACCATGAGGCCCAGCAGGCACAGAAAAATCAGCGCAGTAGCGGCCAGGAGCAGTCGGCGTCGCACAACACTGCCATCGTAGCCCAGAACCCGGGGCAATCTTCAGGAAAAGAGGAATTTCGCCAATGGAAATCCATTAGAACACCAGCTTCAGCGCCAATTGGATGGATCGCGGACCGCCGATCTGGTACAGCGGGTTGAAGCCGCCATTCGCGCCGCCGGAGCCGAGACTGCTCGCCAGGGTTTGCGTCGACTGGCCGAAGAGAGCGTCCGTCAAAGTGTTGTCGGGAGGGCCGAAGTTGGGGTGGTTGAAGATATTGAAGAACTCGGACCGGAAGCGGAGGGCTACCTTTTCGGTTAGCCGAAATTGCCGCTGAATAGCGATGTCCGCTTGCGAGGCTCCGAAGCCGCGCAGCACATTGCGCCCGAGATCGCCCTGTTGCCCGGTGGGTGGTGGGGTAAAGGCAGCGCTATTGAAAATCTTGCCGCCCGGATAGCCGGAGCCGTAGAGCACGAGCGGAATTCCCGGGTTTAAATTGGGCCGGTATCTGAGGTATGTGCCTGTGGCAAAGGTAATCGCACCTACCAGGTCCACCGGCGGAGCCGTCCTCGCGAAAATGAAGCTATCTACCGACCAACCGCCCAATACGGCATGAGCCAACTGGTTCCCTGATGGCGAGGGCAGACTGTACGTCACGCCTGCGGTAAATGCGTGCCGGATGTCAAAATCGGAACTGCCCCGATCGATGTTCGGGTTGCCGATGAATCCCGGCGTGTTCAGGTAGTTGGCAAATGCATCCGTGGAAGCGTTATCAATGGAGTGCGACCACGTATAGGAGGCGAGCACTTGCAAACCTCGTGATAACCTGCGCTCAAATTTCGTTTGCAGCGCTTGATAGTTCGATGTCGCCGTATTGCTCGTCACGCCTACAAACTCAAAATTCGGATTCGGATTAGCGAAATTAGTGGTCCGCAGCAGATTGCGGCCTGCTGCGCCAACATAGGTTAAGGACAAAGTCTGGCTATTACCAAGCGATTGCTCCAGCGCGACATTCCACTCATACGTTCGCGGAACCTTCAAATGTGGGTCGGCGACGTTGATAGTCGGAACCGGGGGATTTGTTCTGAACGCTGGAGGAGCAGCATTCTGTGCGGTCAATGGGAACGCCGCACCCGGCATGAACCTGGTGGCTTCAAACGGGAAGTAGCTGGACGCTCCTCCTACGGAGCCATATCCCAAATCGTAAAAGATTCCGAAGCCCCCGCGGAGGACGGAAGCCAAATTCGGTTTCTGGCTAAGTTGATAAGCGATTCCCAAGCGAGGGGCAACATTGCCGTACCGTGTCTGGTACAGCGGAGTGCCGCGAGGGGCCAAGGCTAAGGTTGCCGGATTATTCAGTCCTGTGACGGTGAACGGCTGGTTTGCCAGATTGATGCCCTTGAGTGGGTAATTAATGTCCCACCGCAACCCGTACGTAGCGGTCAATCGTGGTGTGATTCTCCAGGTGTCCTGGCCATAGAGTGAGAAGTTTTGCGAAACGAGGGTGTCGCTTTGATACGCATCGACAATCGCGAGCGCAGCCTTGCCGGAGAGTGCCCCTCCGACGCTCGTCGACATGCTCGTAAACTCCGCGAACTGCGCGTACGTGAAGATACTGGTGAATGGCGAAAGCCAGCGATAGTCCACACCGAATTTCAATTGATGGCTTCCCTTCACCCATGACAAATTGTCGAGCAGATTGATCTGCCGCTGTTCATCTACGGCTTGTCTGCCCTGTGCGATTTCTCCGGCTCCCAGGATGAGAAATTCGAATTCACTGTTTGCAGACGAATATCCCGACGGAAACAGTAGCGAATCGGCCAGCGGCACGGCCCCGCCGAAGTTATCCAGAGCGAATTTGGTCCCGACTCTGTCATTACTGTAATTCGCCCGGATTTCGTTGCTGATTCGAGGCGTGATGAGTTCGTTGAGGCCGAGCGTGAATGTTTGTACCGAGGAGGAGACCGGCTCGGTCGTGCTGAGGACGATGTATGGGACACCGAAAGCGCCGCGCTGATCCAAGCTGGATGGCGAGTAATTGTATCGGCCGAATAAACTGATTTTGGAATTGATCACTTGGTCGATGCGGATGCTATACGCATCGAGGCTCGATGGGCTCGAATAGCTGCCGTTGAATTGGGCGAAGCCCGATCCAAGTTCCGGACCGTTCTGAACAGGATATGCGTTCAGGAACGGCTGCATCGTCGTGGGAGCCTGCTGCCGGGATGCGCTGTCTGGAACCACGGTTTCCTGCGTTGCCGGCTGGCGCAATCGCAGGCCTTCGTAGGAGAAGAAGAAGAATGTCTTATCTTTGATAATCGGTCCGCCGAAGACTCCGCCGAAATCATTCTGACGTTCCTCCGGTTTTGGCAGGTTATCGAAGTTCACGAACCAGTCCCGGGCGTCGAGTACGTTATTCCGGAAATACTCAAACAGCGTGCCATGAAAATCGTTGGTTCCAGAGCGGGTCAGAATTGAGATCTGCCCACCGGGAGTTCGTCCAAACTCCGGAGCAAATGAGGAGGTCTGCACGCGAAATTCCTGCATCGCATCCACCGAGACGAGGCTGTTTGTGCCGCCGGAAACCGCGAGGGCGGGCAGCGCTCCTCCCCCGGACTGCACCAACGGGGGGTAGCCGGTCACACCGAAGTTGGCACTGACGCCGTCCACCATGAAGTAGTTGGCGTCGGCGCGTTGGCCGTTCACGCTGAATTGGCCCTGATCGTCGAAAGCCGTGGCCGTGACGACCACGCCCGGCGTCAGCATGATCAGGGTTTGGAAGCTCCTGCCATTGAGGGGCAGGTTATCGGCAAAATGACGATCGACAACCGTGCTCACCGTGCCGTCGGAGACGTTGAGCAGAGGCGCGCTGCCTTCGACAACAATGCTCTCCTGTTTGTTGCCGATCTCTAACGTGAAATCCAGTCGTGCCTCCTGATCCACGTCGAGAACGATGTCATTCTGGCGAATCGTTTTGAACCCGTTGGCCTCGACTGTAATGTTGTAGCGACCGGGCGGCAGTGCCGGAATGCTGTACAAACCTTCCCGATTTGAGAGGACGACGCGGTTTGCGGCGGTAGACGCGCTCTCGACGCGCACCTGTGCATTCGGGACAGCGAGTTTTGACGGATCAACGACGATGCCGGAGAGGTCGGCGCTTTGAGCGAACAGTCCCGTGCTCGAAAATAGCGATAGGACTACTAGGCGGTGACCTAGGCGGCGAACCTTGCGGGTTGACCGCAACAGCATGGCTTATTGTAGGCGCAGGCGGAGCGAGATAATCGTTCACACGTGCGCTTTCAAGGCATGAAAGTCCGCTCGCTGGCGGTTGCAGCTCTGTTTTTTGTCTGCCCTTGTGCGGACGGCTTGAATCCATCGTTGGATACCAGCCAATACGCGCACACAACGTGGAAGATCCGCAACGGGTTCACCAAAGGCGTGATCAACTCGATTGCTCAGACACCAGACGGGTATCTCTGGCTGGGTACCGAATTCGGCTTGCTTCGGTTCGATGGCGTGCGCGCTGTTCCGTGGCAGCCCGCAGCGGGTGAACAACTGCCCAGTAATTACATTCGGGCTCTATTGGTTACGCGTGACGGCACTCTATGGATTTCGACGTGGATGGGGCTTGCCAGTTGGAAGGATGGCAGGCTGACGCAGTATCCAGAGATTGCCGGGCAGCATATTCTTCCGCTCATGGAGGATCGCGAGGGAACGGTTTGGTTTGGGGCTGCCCAACCGGGCAGGGTGTGCGCGATCCAGGAAGGGAAAGTCCACTGCTACGGGGCCGGAAGTTTTGGCAATTGGGTGGGGGCTCTGTACCAGGACCGCACAGGCAATCTTTGGCTGTCGGCTCAAACGGGCGTCTGGAGGTGGGCGCCTGGTCCTCCGGAGCGCTACCCGTATCCCAGGGTGGCCGAGGTTAATTCGGTGATCGAAGCCGACAGCGGCACGCTATTGTTGGCTTCGAGCGACGGGCTGCAGCAGCTTGCCGAAGGAAGGATTCAGAGCTATGTGCTTCCCGGTACGACCGGGAAATTCAGGCCTGATCGCTTGCTTCGGAGCAGCGATGGCAGTCTGTGGATCGGTAGCAACCAAGGGCTATTGCACTTGCATCAGGGGAGGATCGACCGATTCGGAGCAACCGACGGTCTCTCTGGTAATTACGTGGAACATATCTTCGAAGATCACGAAGGTAATGTTTGGGTCACCACGCTAGATGGACTCGACCGGTTCGGCGAGTTCGCAGTCCCGACCATTTCGCGAAACGAAGGCCTATCTAGTTCCGCACCCTATTCTGTGCAAGCTACCCCGGATGGCAGTATTTGGATTGGCTCATTGGAGGGACTGAACCGATGGCAAAACGGGCAGATGACCCTTTACGTCGGATCAGGCGCGCGCCAAGGTAAGGTGGGCGAGCCGATTAACGACAGTTCAGCGTCGGCGCGGTCCACACCTAAGATCGCGGATAGCGGGCTTGAGGGCGAGGTTAGGTCGCTCGGGCAGGATGACCGCGGGCGACTTCGGGTTACTACGAGTGACGGCGTGTTCTTTTTCGAAAATGGCCGATTTACGCGTGTCCGTGGCGTCGCGGGCGGGAACATATTTTCAATCGCCGCGGACGGCCACGGCGGCGCTTGGATCCTCGACGGCGGCGCAGACCTGCTTCATTTAGACCCGGACGGCGATGTTCAGCACATTCCATGGCCTCACGCTAGAGACAGGTACTGGGGAGTTCTGCTGCCGGATCGGTTGAACGGGGGCCTTTGGCTTGGATTTACCGACGGTGGGATCGCATATCTCAAAGACGGGCGGGTGCTTGCCGCCTACGACCAAGCCGATGGGCTGGGCCATGGCTATGTCAGCGACCTTCGACTTGGCTCGGATGGTGCCGTTTGGGTTGCTACAGAAAGCGGCCTTAGCAGATTGAAAGACGGCCGCATCACAGCGCTGACCAGCAAGAACGGGATGCCCTGCAATGCCCTTGATTGGGTAATGGAAGACGATCATTGGTTCTGGTTGTATATGCAATGCGGCCTGGTTCGGATTGCCCGTTCCGAATTGGCGCTGTGGGTCCGTGACCCCAGGCGGGTTGTCGAAACCACGGTCTTCGACAGCTCCGACGGCGTCAGAAGCAGCGGGCGTTTTGGGGGCTATGGACCACATGTGACGAAATCCCCGGATGGAAGAATCTGGTTCGTACCTGGCGACGGTGTCAGCGTCATCGATCCGCGGAATCTGCCGTTCAACAAACTTCCGCCGCCCGTGCATATTCAGCAGATCATGGCCGACCGCAAGAGCTACGATGCGACCACCGCGCGGCATCTGCCGGCGCTAACTCACGATCTCGAGATCGACTACACCGCTCTCAGCTACGTCGCGCCCGAGAAGAACCGTTTCCAATACAAGCTGGAAGGCTACGATCGCGACTGGATCGATGCCGGTAACCGCCGTCAAGCCTTCTACACCAAGCTTCCGCCACGCGGTTACACGTTTCGCGTCAAAGCCTCAAATAACAGCGGCGTGTGGAATGAGGCCGGTGCATCCTTCATCTTTTCAGTCGATCCGGCGTACTATCAGACCGTTTGGTTCCGAACGTTGTGCGCGGCCGCCTTTCTTACGTTGTTGTGGGCGTT
>JAFAMD010000018.1 GCA_019233755.1 Acidobacteriaceae bacterium
CGGCTACGACGCCAACGATGACCGATGTGTTCGATCTGAACCAGAAAGAGTGGACCTTCGAAGCGAAGCCGTCGGCAGTCCTGCTGAAGACAGACCTGCCGCTTCCGGCGGCGGCTCGCGAGGCGGCGCAAAAGGGGCGTTCGGTTCCGATTTCGCACGATGCGCAGTATTGGGCGAAGAAGACGGCGGGATTCGATTTCAGCGGAGAAGACCGGGTAGATGCGGATTTATTCAACCGGATTGTCTGGGAAGGGTTGATGCGGGGACCTTATCCCGCACGCGATTATTGAGGAACTGCGCGGGGTCGGATTGCGTTGTCCTGGTTGTAGCGGGAGGTTCGCAATGTTTTGCACGTCTTGTGGAACGGAGATGCCGGACGGATTCCGGTATTGCCCGCAGTGCGGGGCAGCGATCGCGGGTCACGCGGAAGCGGCGAAGCGGCTGAGCAGGCCGCGCGATGACCGGAAAGTGGCCGGCGTCTGCTCGGGGATCGCGAGGTATTTGGGGATTGATGTCACGCTCGTGCGGGTTTTGGTCGTGGTGTTCACGATCTGGCCGCCGGGCGTGGGGTTGATTTTCTATGTCGTTTGCTGGTTTGTGATGCCGAACGATCCGTTGATGCTGCCGTCGGCGAAGGTTCAGGGAAATCAAGTGCGCGTGTAAGAGTGAGTGGGGCAGACCATCGCCTTTTGTGGTCTGCCCGTTTTTTTCGAGCCTGCCATCGCCCTCAAACCCGCTGCTCTCTATCGTTCGGCCACCAGGATGATTTCGTAGGCGAAGAGGCCGGGGGCAATGACGTTCAGGGCGCGCAGGAAGTGGCTCGCCAGGCGCAGAAGGCCGCTTTCGGGCCGCATGGGGATAACGCGTTCGACGGGAATGATGGTGAAGTGCGTCGCGGTAACACGGTAGCCGTATTTTTCAACCAGCTTCCGGATGGTCTTGGCGGTGAAGAAGCGCAGGTGCGACCAGTCCAGTATTCCGCGATCGCTGTATTGGAACATTCCGAAGAGAACCATCAGCCGCACGGTGAAATTGACGCCGTTCGGCACGGAAAGAATCAGTTTGCCGCGAGGACCGATCAGGCGGCGGCAATCTTCGAGGAGCGCGGCGGGCTCGCGCAGGTGCTCCAGCCGGTCCAGCACGAGGATGCGGTCAAAGGCGCCGTCGGATTTGGGTGAGATGGGGGCAAGACCTTTTTCGAGATCCGTACGGACCACATTTTCATAGGCGCCGTCCGCGCAAGCCTTGGGATCGCTGTCGACGCCGGTTACCTGGTTCCTCGCACGGGCGAGATGGGCGCCGAACGCGCCGTCTCCGCACCCGACCTCGAGCACGCGCTGGCCGGTTCCAATCAGTCTGGATGCGTAGTAGTGCGAAGAATAGCGGCTGCGTTTAATGGCGTAGGGAACGAAGTACTCTTCGTACTCGGGATAGCTGCGGACGGCGCGCGAGGTTTCCGTATAACGGCGGACGGCGTGCACGATCGCCCGGGCGTACTTCATGCCGTTGACCCGGCAGATTTCGTCGCCGTAGAAGGTCGGTATGGGCACTTCCTTGATACGGAAGTTCTGATGGTGCAGCTTGATGATGATTTCCGTATCGAAGTGGAAATCGTTGGTTAGCTTGTCGAGCCTGATTTGCGCCAGCGCGTGGACGTTATACGCGCGGTAGCCGCTGTGAAATTCGGTGAGGTTGAGCCCCAGAGCGCGGTTTTCAAACACGGTCAGCAGACGGTTGCCGGCGTACTTGTATAGCGGCATGCCGCCCTTGAGCGGGCCGCCGAAATCCTTCATCATGCGCGAGCCGAAGACTGCATCCGCTTCTCCGCGAACCAGCGGCGCATACATATGCGAAAGGAGTTCGGGTGCGTATTGTCCATCGCCATGCAGAAGTACGACGATGTCGAAACCCTGCTCAATGAAGTACCGGTAGCCGGCCTTCTGGTTCCCGCCGTACCCGAGATTCCGCGGATTCTTTAGGACACGCAGTTTCGGAAGGCGCGTCATCGCCTGGATGCCGACCGCCAGCTCATACGTCGCGTCGGAACTCGCGTCGTCAAAGACGACAACCTGTTCCACATTCCGCCAAACGTCCGGCGTAATGCGCTTCAATACCCTGTCCAACGTTGTGATGGCGTTATACGCCACGATGAAGATGCCAATGCGCTTGCCGCAATTGTCGGCACGCTCCGGAGACTCCTCTAGCGCACTCTGGCGAAACTGCGGCAGCGGCTCGAAGGGGAGCGTGAGCCGAGGCAGTGTCTCGTGCGGAGGCGTAGCGGTCGGCAGGTTCATCGATCGAGAAAACCGGGCTGCCGGTCTGCTCTAACCGATCGTAGCACCGCCACTAGCGTCAACGCTTAACTGGATATTAAAGCTGCTTCACGCTTTGGGCGTCGAGCTTCAGCCAAGGCCATAGATGGAAACGCCGGTGACAGACGCAGCAGCGGCAGGGCTTTACGTGGAAACGAACAAAGAACGCGTCGTACCAGCGCCGGGTAGATTCGCGGAGGCGGGTCGAAAGGCAATGGGGGCACATAGCTGCTAAATGCATGTGCGCGCGCGGAGCCTTTTCTCGGGGTCGGGTTTATCCCATGACCTGGTTGTAGACAAACATGCAGGAGAGAACGATCATGATGGCCGCAGTCGCCCAGGCGATTGCGTTCTGCCAGCGTTTGTTTTTGAACGCGCCCATGAGCCGGGGCCGGTTGACCAGCAGAAGCATATAAACCAGCACGAATGGCAGCAGCATTCCATTCACAACCTGCGAGTAAAGGATGAGTTTGATCTGCAGGCGGTTCGGAATGAGCAAAACGGATGCGGCTCCTCCGCCGATCAGCAGGCTATACAGCCAGTAGAAGATGGGCGCTTCCGAGAACCGCTTGTCTATACCTGATTCGAAGCCCAGTCCTTCGCAGATGTTGTAGGACGTTGCAAGCGGAAGGATCGCGGCGGAAAGCAGCGAGGCGTTGATCAGACCGACAGCGAACAATAGGTACGCGAACTTGCCTGCAAACGGCCTTAGAGCGACCGCCGCATCAGCGGCCTGCGTCAGTTCCGTATGGCCGCCGGCTTTGTAAATCGTTGCACCGCAAGCGATGACAATAAAAAATGCGATCACATCGGTGAAGATACAGCCCAGGATGACGTCGAGGCGGCAAAGCCCGTAGTGACGGGCATCCACACCCTTTTCCACCACCGACGCCTGCAGATAAAACTGCATCCAGGGAGTAATGGTGGTCCCAATCAGCCCGACGATTACAGCCAGGTAAGCGGGATTGCTGCTGAACGTCGGGATGAAGGTTTGTTTGATAGCACGATCCCAGTTCGGTTTGGCGAGAAAAGCGGAAATCGGGTAGGCGAAGTAGATGAGGGACGCAATAATCAGAATTCGCTCTACCGGTTTGTAGCGGCCGCGCACGACGACACCCCAAACAAGCGCCGCTCCCAGCGGAACCACGATGTATTTCGTCACGCCAAAGATAGCCATGCCCGACGCGAGGCCGGCAAATTCGGCCACGATGTTGCCGAAATCGGCCAGACCGAGGACAACCATGGTGAAAAACGTCGCGCGCAGGCCGAATTCCTCGCGGATGAGATCCGAAAGGCCCTTGCCGGTGATTGCGCCCATGCGCGCTGCCATTTCCTGGACGACAATCAGCGCGATCGTGGTGGGAATCAGGGTCCAAAGCAGGGTGTAGCCAAACTGCGCTCCCGCCTGAGAATAGGTGAGGATGCCGCCCGGGTCATTATCGACGTTGGCGGTTATGAATCCCGGGCCCAGGACCGCCAGAAATGCAATAAGACGGGCACCGATGAGGGCGAATGGCGATCTTCTGCGAATGGCGGCTTGAATCATGCTCGGCGAAAGTCGAACTCCCATTGTGGATCACGCGGCTGATTACGCACATTTCAGACAACTTAATTGAGCTGTAATGCTTACGGAATATCCAGGATCTACGGTGTATCCCAGATGCCGCGTATTCGCCTTTGCTTTCTCTGGCACATGCACCAGCCGTTCTATAAGGACCTGGTATCCGGAGAGTACCGTCTGCCATGGGCGCGGTTGCACGCCCTGAAAGACTACTTCGGGATGGTCAAGATTCTGGAGGACTTCCCGGAGATTCGCCAAACCTTCAACCTGGTTCCCTCGCTGGTAATGCAAATTGAGGACTACGCTACGGGCCAGGCTTCCGACCCGTTTCTCCGCCTGGCGTTAAAGCCGGCGGACGAATTGAGCGAGAATGACAAGGAGTTCGTTCTCCGTTACTTTTTCCAAGCGAACGAACAGCATCACATTAACCGGTACCCCCGCTACGCCGAGCTTTTCCGCGTGATGAAGGAAACCGAGCATAACCCCGCGCGGGCAATGCCCAGGTTTGATGCACAAATGCTGCGCGACCTGCAGGTTCTGTCACAACTCGCGTGGTTCGACGAAGAGTACCTCCGCAAGGATCCCGATATCAGGGCTCTCGCCGAGAAAGGCCGGGACTACAATCTCGATGACCAGGCTCTGCTCGGTTCGAAGCAGAAGCAGGCCATGCGCAACGTGCTGGCGGTTTACAAAGAATTTGCAGACCGCGACCAGATTGAGTTGTCGGCATCCGCGTTGTACCATCCCATCCTGCCGCTTGTTTGCGATTCGAATATTGCATACGTTTCGCACCCGTACATTGCGCTGCCCTCACAATTCGCCTACCCGGCCGATGCCGAGGAGCAGGTGAAGCGAGCGCGGCTGTTCTTCAAGGAAAAGTTCGGGGTGGCGCCGGCCGGATTTTGGCCGTCCGAGGGATCGGTGTCGGACGAAACCCTTCGGATCGCCGCCCGCGCCGGCTTCAAGTGGATGGCATCCGATGACGCGGTTCTTGCCCGGACAATCCACCCGGATGCCGCGCCGGAGGAGGTCAAATGGGCCCAGCCGGACGAGATGTACCGGCCCTATCGCTGGCGGCAAGATCCCGACGAGATCAGTATTCTGTTCCGCGACCACATCTTGAGTGATCTGATCGGCTTCATCTATTCGCGCATGGAGCTCGATCAGGCGGTAGATCACTTTTTAACCTATGTGAGGGAAAACTGCGCTACCATTCTCGGCGCCGGCAAGGATGCGGTGGTCCCGATCATCCTGGATGGCGAGAACGCCTGGGAAAACTATGCCGAAAACGGCAGGCCATTCCTGACCGAGTTGTACAAGAGAATTTCCGAGGACCCGAAACTGATTGCGGTGACGATCTCAGAGGCGCTGAACGCGATGCCTCCGCGTCCGCTGGCGCGTGTGTTTCCGGGATCGTGGATCGATGCGAACTTCGACCTCTGGATTGGAGCAGAAGAAGATAACTGCGCGTGGGATGTGCTGCTCCAGGCGCGCCGGAAATATGACGAAGTTCTGTCGTCGGCCAAAGCCTCAGCCCTTCCGAAAGCGGACAAGCAAACCGCCTGGGAGGAGCTCATGATTGCCGAAGGCAGTGATTGGTGCTGGTGGTATGGCCCGGAACACTGGTCGGTTAACAGGTCCGATTTCGATCAGCTTTACCGCGATCATCTGGCAAACGTTTATCGCCTGCTTCAGGAGGAAGTACCTGCAGAATTAGGCCAACCGCTCTTCAAACAAGCGCAAACAGTGTTGAATGAGCCGCCAAGCGCGCTGATTCAACCCATCGTCGACGGCAAGCTCTCGTTTCGACAGGAGTGGCAGGGCGCAGGGCGATACAAGATCGACGTCCGCTCGGGCGCCATGCACAGCCGGCGCCCGTTAGCGCACGAACTACACTACGGCTCAGACGGCCAGAGCATTTTCTTCCGTTTGGACGTAGCCGATCGGACGGCAAGCGCCGCCGGATTTGAATTCCGGCTCAAAATCCGGAACAGCGCCGACGAAAGCTTTCACCTGGACATTTCAGCCGAAGCCCCAGATTCGCTAAAAATAGATTCAAACCTGCCGGAGGGGGCGGCATCAGCCGCTATGGAGGACATCTGCGAGCTGCGGATTTCGATGAGCGCCCTGCACGTTCGCCCTGGCGATCCGATTTTTGTGAGCCTGGCGGTCTATCACAACGGGTTGCCCGTGGCCGCCCTGCCACCTACCGGCGAGTTGCATCTGCAGTGCAGCCCGATGATGATGACGTTTGCCTTTTGAGCCTGTTCGAATCGCCCGGCTTAATTAGCCGCCGAGGACTTCGGCACGTCCGGTATGGGCTTCGTGTACTGGTTCAACCAGTCGATCACCGTCGCATACCAGAACTGGCTGTTTTGAGGCTTCAAGATCCAGTGCCCTTCATCCGGGAATTGGACCATCTTTGACGGAACCTTGTTCTCCTGAAGCGCAGTGAAAAGCTGCTGCCCTTGTCCGATGGGAACGCGGAAGTCGATTTCCCCATGCGTAACCAGGGTCGGGGTCTTAAAATTTTTCACGTAACTGCTCGGCGACCATTTTTCGTACTGCTCCGAGTTCTCCCAATAGAAGCCCTGGAACTCCCACTTCGGGAACCAGAGTTCCTCGGTCGTGCCCATCTCGCTGCGCAGGTCGAAAACCCCGGCGTGCGACACCAGCGCCCGGAAACGGTCCGTATGCCCGAGAATCCAGTCGATCATGTATCCGCCATAGGAAGCCCCCGCGGCTGCCATGCGGTCCTTGTCGACGTACGGCAGGTTGCTGACGTAGTCGACAGTCGCCATGATGTCGTCATACGCCCGGCCGCCCCAGTCTCCATTCACCGCATCCGTAAAGTTCTGGCCGTAGCCGGTTGAGCCATGCGGATTCGGCAGGACAACCACGTAGCCGGAACCCGCGAACACCTGGGCGTTCCAGCGGTAGCTCCAGGATTCGCCCCAGTCGCCCTCCGGTCCGCCATGGATCGCGAAAAGTACCGGATACTTGTTCGCCGGATTGAAGCCGGGCGGCTTGACGACGACGCTCTCGATCTTGGCGCCGTCTGCTCCATCCACTGAAATCCTCTCGAGCGGCGTCAACGCGTAACTATCCAGAAGCGCATCATTCAGATGCGTCAAGGCAACGCCGTTTCCGCCCTTCGACTCGGCCTTCATGATCTCAGCGGGCCTCGAACCGCTTTGCTCGCTGAAAATCATGGTCTTGTCGTCGCTGGTGAACTGAACCGAACCGACGGAAGTGGGACCCTGTGCGATCGTCCTGATCGACCCGCCCGTCACGGGAATCATTAACAGCGGGTTCGTGCCGTGGTCGTCGGTCGTGAAGAAAATCCGCTTGGAATCGTGCGACCAGGTATAGGATTCCACCCAGCGATCCAGCGAGTCCGCGAGCGTATTCACCTGGCCGCTCTCGAGATCCATGATGGCGAGCCGCCATTGATCGCTCTCATAACCTCCGCGCTGCTGAGTCCTATAGGCCAGGTACTTGCCGTCCGGAGAATAAACAGGCCCCTCGTCCGCCCCGGGATTCGTGGTGATGCGCTTCGCTGGTCCGCCCGCGGCCGGCACCGTAAACAGATCGGAATTGGTGCTGGTGGCAAGATCGGGATCGGTGTTCGCAACGTACGTAACCTGCGTACTGTCCGGCGAAAAGGCATAAGCCTCAAGGCTGCCAAGGGAGAACGGAGGTGTGTTGAGATCGCCGGGCGTGAGATCGCGAACTCCAGCAGCGCCGTCAATCGATTGAATCAACAGATGTTGGCGACGGTTGCCCTGATACTGTGTCCAGTGCCGGTAAAACAGCGCGTGAAAGACCCGCGCGTGCATCTTCGAGGCGGAATCCGCATCGAACTTTGATTTGTTGCACGCGGCATCGTACCCGACGCCGGGAGCGGCATTCGCCGCTGAGCAACCGGGATACACGTCGCTGGTAAACAGAATCAACTTGCCGTCCGGCGAAACCGTTACCCCGTCGGCTCCCGTGGGCAGGTTTGTCAGTTCCTTCGCATCGGTTCCATCGGGGTTCATCGACCAGATTTGCGAGCCGTTCACGCGATCGGAAACGAACAGGATGCGCTTCGAATCAGGCATCCAGCGAGGACGGACGTTCGTCATGCCTTCGCTGGTGATCTGCTTCGCCGGCGCACCGCCGTCTACCGGAACAACGTAGATCTGAGCGGGCTTGGTGTTGTTCGGCATGTCGACGGTCTGCACGGTGAACGCCACGGTCTTGCCATCGGGCGAAAGCTGCGGGTCGTCGATGCGGGCAATCCGCATCATCGCGTCGAAGGTGAAAGGAGCCTTGACAGGCGCCGCGGATAACCATACCGCGCCTGCAAGGAAAGCGCACAGCGCGCCGCTTCGCATCTCTACATTCTATCGGCGTGACGTGGTCTACTGCGGAGGAGCCTTTCACGATGCCCAGCCGGAAGATCGAAAAGGAAATAGAGGCCCTGAATACTTTGCGATGCGCCGGACCGACCGCGGACGTTCTACTGGCGCTCAGGAAGGCACTAAACGAACGGGCGAATCTCGTGGTAGCGAAGGCGGCTCAAATTGCGGCCGGGATGAATTGCAGGAACCTGCTGCCGGATTTGGCGAAAGCCTTCGAACGTCTTTTCGAGAACCCGCGGAAGGCCGACCCGCAGTGCTGGGGCAAGGACGCCCTCGCCAAATCGCTCAAAGATCTCGGCTACGCAGAATCTGAACTGTTCCTGCGCGGCATGCGGCATGTTCAGATGGAGCCGGTTTGGGGCGGCGAGGCCGACACCGCAGTCACGTTACGCGGCACCTGCGCGCTGGCGCTGATGCAATGCCGGGACATGCCGCGCGAGGCCACGCTGCGCGTTCTCCTGGATGCTCTGACCGACGAGCTGTCTGAAAAACCCGAGAGATCCGCTCCTGTCCGAATCGATGCCATCCGCGCGCTGGAGCAGATGGAGGGCGAAGAAGTCATTCTGCTTTTACGGTTGAAAGCGAAGCTGGGGGATGTCGATCCCGCAGTTACCGGGCAGGCCTTCGAGTCGCTGCTGCGGCTGGAGGGCACGCGCTCGGTCGAGTTCGTCCTCTCCTTTTTGGAAAGCGAAGACGAAGTCCGCGAGGAAGCGGCGCTCGCGTTGGGAGCTTCGCGGCTCGGGAGTGCGGTGCAGGCTTTGATGAAGGCATGGACCCAGAGCAGCCCCACGCAGGCCGACCCGGTGATCCTGCGGGCCATCAGTTCATCGCGTACAGAAGCGGCCATCGATTTTCTGCTCGAACTCGTTCGCACCGGATGCGAGACGCATGCCATCGAGGCGCTCCGGGCCCTGGCACTGCATGCTGGTTCCCCGGATATCGCGATGCGAGTGGCCGAAATCGTGCGAGCCCGGACCGAAGCAGCCGTCCAGGCAGAGTTTCATCGAGAGTTTCGGCAGTAGACAAAGCGGGTTTTGGCGGTTTGCCTTGCTAGCATGACTAGAAAGAGCAAATTAGATCTGCTCCTCGAATGCCCGTGCTATTGACGCGGGCTTACGCCCTTCAGAAACCTGCATGATCCGACCCTATCGCGGGGTGATGCCGCGCATCGCACATTCCGCTTATATCGATTCGAGCGCACAAGTTATCGGCGACGTCGTCATCGGCGAGCGATCGAGCGTGTGGGCGAACGTCTCCATTCGCGGCGACGTGAATTACATTCGCATCGGCAGCGAAACGAGCATCCAGGATAATAGCGTGCTGCACGTAGAGCGCGACGTGCATCCCTGCGTGATCGGCAATCGCGTGACGGTGGGGCATCGCGTCGTGCTGCACGGGTGCGTAGTGGAAGACGGCGCGCTGATCGGCATTGGAGCGGTTGTCCTGAACGGAGCGCGAATCGGCGCGGGAGCGGTGATCGCAGCGGGAGCGCTGGTACCCGAAGGCATGGACATTCCGCCGAATACGCTCGCCATGGGAATGCCTGCACGCATACGCCGGGACGTTACGCCCGAAGAGCAGGACCGCTTTCGCAAGAACTGCAACAACTACATCGAAATCGCTGCAATTTATAAGGAAGAGCAAGCTTGATCTACAGCGTGAAAGGCATGCGGGACATCCTGCCCCCGTCCAGCACGATCTGGAACGAGGTGGAAGCGGCCGCCCGCAGAGTTTTTGCCCGCTTCAACTATCGCGAAATCCGTACGCCCGTTCTGGAAGAAACGGCGCTATTTGCGCGCGGCGTCGGCGAAGAAACCGACATCGTGAGCAAAGAGATGTACACGTTTGAGGACCGCGACGGCTCCTCGCTCACCCTCCGGCCGGAAAACACGGCGTCTGTGCTTCGCGCGTACATAGAGCACCGGCTCGATCAGCAACCGGGGCTGCAGAAGCTCTACTACCTTGGGCCGATGTTCCGGCGCGAACGTCCGCAAAAGGGCCGCTACCGGCAGTTCTACCAGATCGGCGCCGAAGCGATCGGATCTGACTCCCCCGCCGTCGACGCGGAGGTGATCGAGCTCGTCGTTGCGCTTCTGCATGAGGTCGGCATCCATGATTTTCAGTTGCTGATTAATTCGGTCGGCTCAAAAGAATCACGTGCCAAGTACAACGAAGCGTTGCGTGCTCAGTTAAAAGATGTGGCCCCGCGCATGTGCGTTGATTGCCGGCGCCGTGCCGAAACCAACCCCCTGCGGGTGCTCGATTGCAAAGTGCCGGAAGACCAGCCCATCATCGAGCAACTGCCGTCTATTCTGGAATTCCTGAACGACGAGGATCGCGAGCACTTTGAGCGTGTTCGAGAGTTCCTCGACGACCGCGACATCGCATACACCGTAAAGCCGCGGCTGGTCCGCGGCCTCGATTATTACGCGCGCACCACCTTCGAAATTACGCATGGCGCGCTGGGCGCGCAGAACGCCATTCTGGGCGGCGGGCGCTATGACGGCCTCGCGGAACTCCTCGGTTCGAGAGTGCCGGCGCCCGGCATCGGTTTCTCCATCGGTGAAGACCGGCTGGTGATGGCCGTCGAAGAAGGCAAGACGCTCGCTGCTGCTTCGCTTGACCTCTACATCGCTCCGATGGGCGACGCGGCGCTCCGCCACTGTGCGGTTCTCGCCGGAGACATCCGCAAGCTGGATGTTTCGGTAGAGGTCGGCACGGACCGTAAGCTGAAGCGCATGCTGGAACTGGCAAACAAGCTGGCAGCCCGGTACACCCTGATCGTCGGTGACAACGAAATCGTTTCGCAGTCGTATTCACTGAAAGATATGGCCACCGGCGAACAGGAAACGCTCAACCGGCAAGCTCTTCTGGAGCATCTGGCAAAATCACGCTAAAGGACACCATAGAAAGACAAGAGATGGCTGAAGTGGAACTCGATTTCCTCGGCGACCTGCGCCGGACTCACACCTGCGGGCAGTTGCGCGCAACCGATGCCGGTAATCGAACTCTATTGATGGGCTGGGTGCACCGGCGGCGAGACCTGGGCGGCTTGATTTTCATCCACCTCCGCGACCGCGATGGCATCACGCAGCTCGTTTTCGACGAAAGCAAGAACCCCGCGGCGCACAAACGAGCCCAGGAGCTCAGCTCCGAGTTTGTGATCGCGGTCGAAGGTCAGGTGGAGTTGCGCAGCCCGGACACCGTGAATCCCGCCATCGCCACGGGCGAGATCGAAGCGGCGGTTGCGAAGCTTTGGATTCTGAACGAATCGCGCACACCGCCGTTCCCGCTCGAAGACAGCGTGGACGTAAAGGAAGACATTCGCCTGAAGTACCGCTACGTGGACTTGCGCCGCCCGCGCATGCAGCGGAACATCATCATGCGTTCGAACATTGCGTTCGCCGTGCGGCAGGCGCTGTACGCGCAGGGCTTTCTCGAGATCGAAACACCCTTCATGACGCGCTCCACACCCGAAGGGGCGCGTGATTATCTGGTGCCGAGCCGGGTGCAGCCGGGTAGCTTTTATGCCCTGCCGCAATCGCCGCAGATCTTTAAGCAGCTCCTGATGGTTAGCGGATACGAGCGCTATTTCCAGATTGTGCGCTGCTTCCGCGATGAAGACCTGCGCGCCGACCGGCAGCCCGAGTTTACGCAGATCGACCTCGAGATGTCGTTCCCGCAGGAAGAACAGATCTTCGAAGTAATAGAACGGCTGATCTGGGGTGTGTGTGAAGCCGCGGGAGCCGAAGTGGAGAAGAACATCCCGCGCATCACCTATGAGCAGGCGATGCGTTCTTACGGCAGCGACAAGCCGGATATGCGCATCCCGCCTTTCTACTGCGTGGAAGATCTGTTCGCGGGAACGGGTCTCACTACCGAAGGATTGCCGCTGGTGGCCATCCACGTACCCAAGACTGGACAACTGAGCCGGAAAGAACGAGATGAGATCAAGGCGTTCGGCCAGGAGCGGGGGCTGCGCGTCTTTGATGATATGAAGCGCCTGGAGCGCGACCATGCCGAAGCGCTGGCGAAGGTTCGCGAACGCGTGAAACCGGCTGAGGACGATCTGTTAATGCTGGCCGGATGGGCCGGCGAAAAGAAAGGTGCGCTGCCCGAATACACCGTTCTTCAAGCCTGCGGACAGCTCCGTCTTTACATCGCGCAGAAATACAACGACCGCCACAAACTGCTCGATGCCAATACGTTCAAGTTCCTCTGGGTGATCGATTTTCCGATGTTCGAGTGGGACGAGGACGAAAAGCGGTGGAATGCGGCTCACCATCCTTTCACCTCCGTCCTCGATGGAGACTTGGAGAAGCTCACCAGTGATCCGGCGCACTGCCGCGCGAGATCATATGACCTGGTTCTGAACGGCATTGAGTTGGGATCAGGATCCATCCGTATTCATCGCCGTGACGTACAGACGAAAGTATTCGCGGCGCTCGGCTTCAGCGAAGAAGAGGCCAGGCGGCGGTTTGGCTTTCTGCTCGAAGCGCTCGAGTACGGCGCCCCGCCGCATGGCGGCATCGCGCTTGGGCTCGACCGCCTCGTCATGATTCTGGCGGGTGAGAATTCAATTCGCGAAGTCATCCCCTTCCCTAAGACCGCTAAGGGAACGGACCTGATGTGCGAAGCTCCATCGGCAGTGCCTGATCGGCAATTGCGCGAACTCGGCATCAAGATCCTCGGTCACGAGTAGCCGTGGCGGTGCCATACTGTCTCCTACAGGAGACGGTATGGCACGCGTTCGCGGAATCGGCGGTATTTTCTTCAAGTCGGATAGCCCTGAGAACCTGTACGGCTGGTACGAGAAGCACCTTGGCATCAGCCGCAGTGGGAATGAGGGAGTCACTTTTCGCTGGCGCCATCCCGACGATCCGGCAAAAGAGGAAATAACAGCGTGGGCTATCTTCCCTTCGTCAACGAAATATTTCGGTAACGGCCACTCGACCTGCATGTTGAATTACATCGTTGACGATCTGACAGCGACTCTTCGGCAGTTACGAGAAGAAGGTGTGGAGATAGACGAACGGGTGGAAGACTACGATTACGGTAAGTTTGGCTGGATCACCGATCCGGATGGAAACCGGATCGAGTTGTGGGAGCCGAAATAGTAAGTTCGGCTCCCGCTCTTTGTTTCGACGTCGCTAAGCCTTCACAGGCTTATCGCATGGAAACGTCGCTAAGCCTTCACAGGCTTATCGACGGCCTTCCAATTCTTCTCGTCCCAATACTTCACGCGGCCCTCCCGATAGGAATCCACCGCCAGGCTGATGAGAATCTGCGCATGAGCTGCCGTTTCGACATCCAGGTGCGGCTTCTCGCGTGTCCGCATGCACTTCAGAAAGTTACCTACATGCGCTTGCATCATGTCGTACTGCTCGACCGGAATCTTGATTTCGTCGGCGCCGAACTTGTAATCCGGGAACGGCCCTTCTTTGCGCTCCGCATCCGGATGAGCGGGATCGAATGGAGTGCGCACGATTTCCGGCCGCACGATGATGTTGTCGGTCGGCTCCTCAAATTTCCCGTGCTCCACCATGATGATGGTGCCTTCGTGACCGCGGATCAATCCCGGAATGTGCTGCGAATTTGCCATCGAAGAGCTCAGCACCAGCGAGTGGCCTTCCTGATACTCGGCCAGCAGATGGAATGTGTCAGGCACTTCGCGATCTTCCGTGAAGGCGTACTTTCCGCCGGAAGCCATCACTTTCGTCGGAAACTGCGGCTTGTCCCAGCAGATGTTCAACGGCGCCACTACGTGGAAGAAGAGATCGGTGGCGATGCCGCCCGAATAGTCCCAATATTTGCGGAAGCGGAAGAAGCGGTCTGCATCGAAGGGACGCTTGGGCGCCGGCCCGAGCCACGTCTCCCAATCAATGTAGTCGTCACCCTTACCATTCGGACCGGCGTTCGGATCAATCGGCCAGTTCCACTCTCCTTCGATGGAATTGCGATGATACGAACCCTGGCTCATGATCATCTTGCCAATCATGCCGTCCGCGATTGCTTTCTTCGCCTTCCACCATTGGTCTGCTGAAGTCGTCTGAGAACCGACCTGCATAACGCGCTTTGTCTCGCGAGCCGTGTCCACCAGTTCCCTTACTTCTTTGATGGTGTGGCACATCGGTTTTTCGCAGTAGACATCTTTGCCCTGGTCCATCGCATCGAGAGCGATGCGTGCATGCCAGTGATCCGGCGTAGCCACAATCACCGCATCGACTTCGGAGAGCGCGAGCAGTTCGCGATAATCTGAAAAGCCCTTCGCCTTGTAACGCTCAACCTGTGAGCGCTTGCGTTTCTCATAGACATCGCAGACGGCAACAATCTCGCACGCATTGTTGTTCTCTTCACCGTATTTCGCGAACGCATGAGCATCGGCCCGGCCGCGGCCGCCACAGCCGACCAGGCCTACGTTGATCCGGTCATTGGCGCCGATCACGCGCGAGGGGTTCATTTTATGTCCCGTTTTGGCAATGGCATGGGACGCGAGGGCAACGCCGGCACCAAGACTGCTCGCGCGCTTCAAAAAGTCGCGGCGGTCGAACTGATCTGCAGACATCTAGGTCTTCCTTTCGATCTTCTTTGAATGAGTGGCAACACCGGCTGACCTGCATACGAGACGTGCGTGCGCGAACCGGTTTCTGCGCTCTATGAGAGTGTAACGCCCAAGCGCTGCCGAAGGTTACCGGCGGCGAACCCTATGGGACACTGACGCTTGAGGCGAATGAACGAAAACTTATCCGATTCGCCCTCCCGCGCCCCGTTCCGATATCCGAATTTTCGTTTTTACATGCTGGCCCGCTTCCTGACGACGGCCGCATCGGAAATGCAATCGGTCGCCGTCGGTTGGCAGATCTACAACCTGACGCACCGGCCGCTCGATCTTGGCCTGGTGGGCCTCGCGCAGTTTCTCCCGGGTATCTGCCTGTTTCTGGTAGCCGGCCACACGGCAGATCGCATTGCGCGGCAAACCATCATCAAGACCTGCTATGCCGCATTCTCGCTCTGTTCGCTGGCGCTGCTCTCGCTGACATTGCATGGCTTGCCCAACGCTTATCCGATCTATTTAGTGCTGCTGGTGAACGGTATAGTCCGAGCGTTCAACGCTCCGGCGAGCCAGGCGTTCGTGCCACTACTTGTTTCAAAGGAAGAATTCCCGAACGCAATCGCCTGGAGTTCGTCCATTTTTCAGACCGCCACCATTACCGGACCGATGCTGGGTGGGATCTTGTACGGCCTGACCGGCAGCCCGATTGTCGTTTATTGCTGCGCCGCTGCCGCTTATTCACTGGCGTTTCTTTCCGTAAGCCAGGTGAAACTCATGGCCGTCGTCCGCGTTCAAGCCGCGCGCTCGTTCGGAATCGTATTAGAGGGTCTGCATTACATCTGGCGGAACAAGATGATCCTCGGCGCCATCTCGCTCGATCTCTTTGCGGTGCTTTTAGGAGGCGCGGTCGCGTTGTTGCCTGTGTACGCTCGCGAAATTCTCAGAATAGGCGCGACCGGCCTCGGCCTTCTGCGTTGTGCGCCGGGCATCGGTGCGGTGTCCATGAGCCTCGTGCTGGCCCATTGGCCTCTCAAAAGACACGCGGGTGCGGCCATGCTCTGGTGCGTGTTCGGCTTCGGCCTGGCAACCGTGGCGTTCGGCCTGTCCCGCAATATCTGGCTTTCGCTCGCCATGTTGTTCCTCGTCGGCGCTACGGATACCGTCAGCGTCATTGTACGGTCGACCATGATCCAGTTGGGAACGCCCGACGAAATGCGTGGCCGTGTCAGTGCCGTGAATACGGTGTTCGTCGGGGCCTCGAATGAAGTGGGCCAGTTCGAGTCCGGCCTTACGGCCCAGTGGTTCGGAACCGTGCCTGCCGTGGTGATTGGCGGAATGGGAACCATTCTCATCGTGGTGATCTGGAGCCGGTTATTCCCGGGCCTGCGAAAGATAGACCGCCTGGTTCCACGACCGGCTGAACCGGTCATAGCAGAAGCAACTACGGCACATGGCGGTCCCGACAATGAATGAAAGAGCAAATGGACCAAAGAATTCTGGAAGGTGCACGCGACGCTCTTCGCAGCGCCCGCTCTGTTGCGGTGCTGACGGGAGCGGGCATTTCAGCAGAGAGCGGCATCCCCACATTTCGCGGAGCCGCGGGGCTGTGGAAACAGTTCCGGCCGGAGGAGCTCGCGACAGCCGAGGCCTTCGCCGGGCAGCCTGAACTTGTTTGGGAATGGTATGACTGGCGGCGCAGCCTGATCGCCCGGGCCGAACCCAACGCCGGACATTATGCGCTGGTTGAATTGGAGCGCCGCGTCTCGAAATTCACGCTCATCACGCAGAACGTAGACGGCCTGCATCGACGGGCCGGCAGCAAACACGTCCTGGAAATACATGGCACGATCTGGAATCTCCGCTGCACCAGGTGTAGGCGCGAATGGACGGAGATGCGGGTGCCGCTGCCCTTACAGCGGTGCGAGTGCGGCGGAATAGCTCGCCCTGCCGTGGTTTGGTTCGGCGAAACTCTTCCCGCGCGAGTGTGGGAGGAAGCGCAAGGCGCCGTCAAGTCGTGCGACGTTTTCCTGGTGGTGGGCACGTCAGCCGTGGTGTATCCGGCAGCCGGATTGGTGCCACTCGCCAGGTCGGCGGGCGCCAGGATCGTCGAAGTGAATATTGAACCGACAGCGTACTCAGACGCCGTGGCGTACGCACTGAACGGTCCGGCGGGAGAGGTCTTGCCGCAGATCTGCTGATAAGCTCGTCTTTTCATGCATCTTCGTTTCCCGGCGCTCTTATCGCGCGTCACTCTTGTCGCACTATTGCTCGGAATCGCAGCCAATGCGTATCCGGACGTTGACGTTCATTCTTTACCGAAGCCCACCGGTTACGTCAGCGATCTGGCGCACGCTGTAAGCCCCGCTGAAAAGGAGCAACTGGAAGAGTTCTGCACGCAGGTAGAGCAGCAGTTGGGCGTGCAATTCGCGCTTGTGACAATCGATTCGATTGGCGACCGGCCCACCCGCGATTTCGCGCTTGACCTCGCCCGCGAGTGGGGCGTGGGGAGCAAGAAAGACAACCAGGGCGTACTTCTGCTATTGGCCATCCAAGACCGGAAGAGCGACATTGAAACCGGCCGGGGCATCGAACCTTACCTGACGGACGGATTTTCCGGAAGCACGCTGCGCGCGATGCGCCCCCCGCTGCGGCAGGGCCAGTACGGAGCCGCGCTGCTCGCGGCGGCCCAGACCATGGCGGAGCAAATCGCGCAAGGCAAAGGCATCCCGTTTTCCGCTACAGTACAGGCGCAGCGCCCACCGCCCGCCACAGCGACTCATCGGCGGTCGGGAATCCCGGGCTTCCTTATCGTTCTTGGCATTTTTTTACTATTCTGGCTGCTGAGCCGTGCCGGACGCAGCGGAGGAGGAGGCTATCGAGGCGGTGGTGGTGGCGGCTTTCTTTCAGGCCTGCTCCTGGGAAGTCTTCTCAACAGCGGGCGCCGGGATGATGACCGCTGGGGTTCGGGTGGTGGCTTCGGCGGCGGTTCCGGTGGCGGCGGTGGCTTCGGAGGCTTCGGTGGAGGCGATTTCGGCGGCGGCGGCGCCAGCAGTGATTGGTAAATGGACCAGGAGGACGCTTGGAGCAAAAACTGTCGCAGTTGGTCGAGCGTTTGAACGCAGCCTTCGGAGAGCGGCTGGTGTCGGCGGTGTTGTATGGTTCGGCCGCCATGGGCGACTGGCACGAGAAACGCTCTGACCTGAATGTTCTCTGCGTGCTTGACCGGCTTACGCCCGAGGAACTGGCGCACTCGGAAGCGGTGTTTCGCTGGTGGCGCGAGCAGGGCAACCCTCCGCCGCTGCTTTTGACGGCCGAGGAGGTGCAGAACTCGACCGATTGCTTCCCCATGGAGTTCCGCGATATGCAGGAACACCGGCGCATCTTGTACGGAACGGACGTAATCAAGGATCTGACTGTTGATAACTGCTTCTATCGCGCAGAGGTGGAGCACGAACTTCGCGCCAAGCAGATCAGGCTGCGACAGAAGGGCGCGGAATTGCTTCACAATCCGGAGCGGCTGCTGACGCTCTTGACGGATTCAATTTCCACATTCTGCGTGCTCGCGCGGCATGCGCTTGTGCTGAGCGGCAATCCGCCTCAGTGGACAAAAAAAGAAATCGTCGCGGCACTGGAGAGAACCACTGGTAGATCATTCAGCGCAGTAAATGAGATACTGAGCCTTCGAGCATCAGAAAAAGGCAAGCCGGCAGCAGCAGCCGCAGTTTCGCTGTTTGCGGCTTATCTATCTGAAACCGAGGCGCTAGTCCGGTTTGTGGATGCACTCGAGCGTTAAGAACAGCCGCACGTTCGGCAGCTAGAGAGGAGCGAGGAATTCTGTGAAGGGTCTACTTGCTGTTGTCGCCATCGTCATTCTGGGGGTTCTGATTTTCGGAGCTCAACTGATGGGAGCACGGAATCAGTTCGTCACGCAAAAGAACGAGATCGACGCGCGCTGGGCGCAGGTGGATAACGACATGAAGCGCCGTGCGGACCTGATCCCGAACCTCGTGGAGACCGTCAAAGGATACGCGAAGCAGGAACAGACAGTCATTGGTGAAATTGCCAACGCACGCTCCGCTCTTCTCGGCGCCCATTCCAAACAGGACGAGATCAATGCCAACAGCCAGTTGAGCGGCGCCTTGGGCCGGCTGCTGGTGCTGACGGAGAACTATCCGCAATTGAAGTCGGACGAAAACTTTCTTCGGCTGCAGGATGAATTGGCGGGAACCGAAAACCGCATCGCGGTAGACCGGCGCGACTACAACGAAGCGGTGAAGCGGTACAACACGAATGTGGAGCTTTTCCCGAAGAACGTGGCTGCCTCTATCTTTGGCTTCCAACGGGAAGATGCCTATTTCAAGACAACCGAAGAGGAAAAGAAAGTCCCGCAGGTCAAGTTCTAGGCGCATCGCATACGACAGCGTCTGCTTCTGCTAGACTGGCACCGCTTTGCCCAAGGTTATCCCCCGCAGCACCCGTTCTGAATCCGAACCCACCTCCACTCGGGACGCAACGCCTGCCAGCGGATTTTTCTCTTCTGCAGCGATTTTCTTTCCGCTGTTCTTTCTGCTGCTGTGGGCCGCACGCAATTGGTATCAGACAGTTGAACGCGTCGTTCACAACTACAATCCGCTGCCGGTGCAGGATTATTGGCGCATTCCGGAGAACCTGAGCCGCTATAGAAATTTCGATCTTCGCGTCCTCTGGATCCCCCACAACGAGCACCGGATCGTGTTCCCGGAAATCGTGTTTGCGGCCGACGTGCTGATGGCCCACGGCCGCGAATTCCTTCCGCTGGCGGCCAGCTTTCTCTGCTACCTGGGAGTGTTCTACATACTCGCGGCGGCGGTTCTCGAAGACAAGCGGATCGCCCCCCCGGTCCGGTTGGCCGCCGTTTTGCTTAGCGCGGGCATTATGGGATGGCAGGGCAGCGCCTTTGTGCTGGCCGACCCGTTCCTATTGCAATGGACGCTAACCCAACTGGGTGCCTTTCTGTCGCTCGCTCTCTTGACGAGAGTCAGTGCGACCGGCAGGAACAGCTACCTTGCGGGAACGATTGCGGCCGCAGTGGTGGCGACATACAGCTCCGGAAACGGCATGCTGCTGTGGCCGATTCTGCTCGCCGCTGGCGCAATCTTGGAAATTAGCCGACGCCAGTTGGCAACACTAGCATCCACCGGGGCCATCGCGACCGCTCTATATTTCGTCGGCTACGGAGCGCCCAGCAAACTGAACCTTGCCAACTTCTTTTTGCATCCGCTGTACTCCCTCGAGTTCATTGGCGCCTATGTAGGAATGCCGTTCGGCGGCATGAAGGCGCCGTCGTTCGGCGCGTACGTCGGCCTGATTTCGATTGCATTGACGGCTGGGCTCTTTACGGCCGCCGCCCGGAGAGGCTTGCTGCGGTCGTCGACGGCAATTGCGCTGTTTGGATGCTATAGCTTCACGTTGCTCACGGCCATCCTGACGGCCGCCGGGCGAATGGACCCGACGGACACGCACTATTCGATGGCAGAGTCCAGGCGCTATCTGACGGTTCCGCTTGCCAACTGGGCCGTGTTTATTTCGGCCGCTATCTGGGTCTCGGCACGCCGCAAGTGGAAGGTCTTCACACCAGTTACGATCGCTGTGATGATCTCGACGCTTCTCCTGCTGGGTCTTCCCAAACTGCGCTGGTGGCTTCGAGACAATCAGGGCTACGTTGCAGAATATCAACTCGCAACGCTGAGCATCCAGGATGGTTTGACGGATCCCAGCCTGCTCGGCAGAATCTTCCCCGAACCGGCTTTTGTCGAAGCGTTGCTGCCGGCGTTGCGCGCCGGGCATCTCTCCATTTACGCGCGGGACCGCAGCAAGTGGCTGGGCAGGCCCATAACCGCATTTGCGCAGGTTGTGAACCAGACAGCGTCCGGGCAGATCACCTACAGTTATCCGGTGGCATCGGGCCTGGAGATTGCAGGCTGGACGGACGAGTCGTCGGAAAACAGCGGCGGCTGGTTCGCTCTGGCAAACGAGGCGAAGCAGATTGTAGGCTTTGGCAGGCGATTGCCCGCCGGATTCCCGCCCTCGCTTCCCGCTTACAGCGCACCGCCTTCTTCGGGCTGGGTCGGTTTTGCCAACCTGGCGTATCCGTCGAAGCAGATCTTTGTTTATGCGATCACGCCTGCAGGTTTGCTTCCCATGGCTGGATCGGTTGCTGTTCCGGCCCTGGACGCAGTGAATATGTATGCGACCGGTTCGCCGATACCTGGCATCACATGGCGGGCAGAGTCCATACGAATTTCATCGGAGCTTCCGCAACTGCTGGTCCACAATACGCCTCCGGGACCGATTTATTCGACCTGGAATGGGGACGACGGTAATCAAGGACAGATCGACTCGTCCGATTTTGCCGTGCCCGCGAGCGGCTGCTTTATCCTTCCCGTTCTGCACGGGCCCTCGACCGATGGACTTTCCGTGGAGATCATTAACGCAGAAACGGCTCAAACCGTGGCTGCGGCGCCAATGCAGGATTACGTGAAATGGTGGTCGTACTGGCGGTTCCACGCCGGCTCCAACGTACAGAAGGTGCGCGTGTCCGTGCAGGATCACGGGTCAGGATGGGGACAGTGGATTGCGATTGGCCAGCCGTATGAATGCCGTTGAAGGGACCGCTATTCTTCCTGACTCTCTTCAAACGGCTCGTCCATTTCGGCCCGCTTACTGTGGCGTTTCAGGACGGCTATGGTAGCGCTGGAGCTGAAACCCGCCGTACGTAAGCGGCGGTAAGCCGAAGCGAGATTCTTCTCCTCGGACAAGAACAAATTGAGGTCCTTTCCACGGTACTTTCGTTCCAGGAACTTCGCCGCGAGTTCGTGCTCGTCCGTTCCGTCAAAAGCTCGCTCGACGGCTTGTTCCGCCACGGCCGGCGCTACTCGCTTACCGCGCAGCTCCCGAAGCACCCGCATGCGGCCGAATCCTTGATTCTGCAGGCGCGAGGAGGCAAAAACCTCGGAGAACTTCGCGTCGTCCGCGAGACCATACTCGCGCAGTCTGGCGATGGTGTCGGCGACATCGGTGCTCGATTCGGCCCGCCGCGCCAGTTTCTGGCGGAGCTCATTCATTGAATAAGATCGTGCACCGAGAGCGCGCAGCGCGTACTCCCAGAGCGCATCTGCATTCAGTTTTTTGGGAATTCGGGTGCCGGGCATCTCGAAACGTTTGCTAATGTACCACGCTCTACAATTATGTAAACTGCAATTGAAAGGCCTTAGGAAGGCCTTAAAGGAGAAAAAGCCATGGAGGAAAGAAGCGGCTTCGGATATTTCTTGCTGGGACTGGGCATCGGCGTCGCGGCCGGTATTCTTTGGGCGCCCAAGACGGGAGAAGAGACACGCCAGTTTCTCGCAGACAAAGCTGGGGAAGGGGCGGACTACCTGAAGAACCGGGCGCAGGAGGGCGGAGAATTTGTACGCCAGCGCGCCGGGGATGTCCGGCAAAGCGCCTCAGATCTGTACGACAGAGGCAGATCCACAGTTACACGCCAGAAAGAGACGTTTAGCGCGGCGGTGGAAGCGGGCAAGCAGGCGTACCGGGATGCGATCAGCGACGTAAAGGCGGCGACCGCCGGCTCCGGTGGAAGCAAACCCGCGACAGGAACTCCGGGAGAAAGCGTTTAGCTATCTTGATTTAATCAGGATGGAACGCTGAAATGGACCAGAACACTCTTCTCATAGTTCTTATCATCTTTGTCGCGACTGCGGCGTGCGCACTTCTCATTCAGGCTGTCTCGCTGTTCGGGCTGCTTGTGGTGGCGCGCGACTTTCGGAAAAAGCTCATGCCGTTGTTGCCGCAGATCGAGGACATCATCGGCAGAGTGCACCAGATGACAGAACGTAGCGAGAAGCATCTGGACAGGATCGCGTCCACCAGCATCGAAATCCTGGACATCAGCAAGCAGCAGCTCGTCAAAGTCGATGAGCTGCTGACCGATGCCAGTGTACGAGCCAAAGTGCAGATGGAACGCGCGGAAATGGTGATCGACGACACGATGACGCGGGTTCAGGAGACCGTGGGGCTCATGCAGCGCGGTGTGCTACGTCCCATCCGAGAGGTTCACGGACTCCTGGCCGGCGTCAAAACGGCTCTGCAATACATCGGCCGGGGCAGCCGCGCGACCGTAGATCACGCGACTGCCGACGAAGAAATGTTTATCTGAGTTGGTAACTTCCCCGTTAAGCCGGGTGAGTCATCTCTTCCGGCTTCACCCACTTATCGAATTCTTCCCCGGAAAGAAAGCCCAGCTTAAGCGCCGCTTCGCGCAGGGTCGAGCCGTCGACGTGCGCAGTATGCGCAATTTTCGCAGCTTTATCGTAACCAATGACCGGATTCAGCGCAGTCACCAACATCAGCGAGTTGCGCACATACTCGGCAAGCCGTTCCCGGTTCACTTCGATGCCTGCAGCGCAATGCCCGTTGAAACTGCGGCATGCATGGGCCAAAAGCCTGACCGAATGCAGGAAGTTGTAGATGATCACGGGCTTAAACACGTTCAGCTCGAAGTTGCCCAGCGATCCGGCGATCCCGATCGCGGCATCATTGCCCATCACCTGAACCGCAACCATGGTCAGGGCTTCTGACTGAGTGGGATTAACTTTTCCAGGCATGATAGAGGAGCCTGGCTCGTTCTCCGGAATCATCAGCTCGCCCAGCCCGCAACGCGGCCCCGAAGCCAGCCAGCGGACATCATTTGCAATCTTCATCAGCGACGCTGCAAGTGTCTTCAGAGCGCCGCTGGCGAATACGAGCTCATCGTGGGCTGACAGCGCCGCGAACTTATTCGGATGAGAGCGGAACGGCAGGCCGGTGAGTTCTGCGATCTTGGCTGCCGTCCGGGTTGCGAATTCAGGATGAGCATTCAGCCCGGTGCCGACCGCCGTGCCGCCGATGGCCAGATCGTACAGCCCGTCGAGCGCCAGCCGGAGCCTGTCGATATCGCGATCGAGAAGAGAGGCCCAACCGGAAAACTCCTGGCCGACGGTGAGCGGCGTGGCATCCTGCAGATGCGTTCGCCCGATTTTCACGATGTCTTCGAACGCTTTTGCTTTCTGAGTAAGAGTGTCGCGCAGCTCTTCGACAGCGGGGATAAGGGTGCGCTCGATCTGTTCGGCGGCGGCAATGCTCATGGCCGTAGGAAACGTGTCGTTCGAAGACTGCGACATGTTCACGTGATCGTTCGGATGTATGGGCTTCTTGCTGCCCATGGTTCCGCCTGCTAGCTCAATGGCCCGGTTTGAGATCACCTCATTCGCGTTCATGTTCGTCTGCGTGCCGCTTCCGGTTTGCCAGATGCGCAGCGGGAAATGTTCGCGCAAACGGCCGGAAATCACTTCATCGGCGGCCTGGCAGATTAACTTCGTCTTCTCCGCATCCAGTTTGCCGAGATCGTGATTCACCAGCGCCGCCGCCTTTTTCAACACACCAAACGCCTGAATGAGCTCCGGTGGCATCCTGTCTTCGCCAATATCAAAATGAATCAGCGAGCGCTCGGTCTGGGCACCCCAATATTTGTCACGGGGCACTTCCATCGTGCCCATGCTGTCTGATTCCGTGCGTTTCGAACCGGTCATGTCTCTTATTGTGAAGCCTGCGCCTGCGCTAGATTCTTGGCCAGCTTGTCTGAGAAGTTCTCTCTCAGATAGCCTTCAGGCTTCAGCGTTCAGCTATCAGCAAGCCCCCGCTGAGGGCTGGCCTGTGACTGACCCGGTTTCTCGAACGATACCTTGATCCTTCCCGCCAGTCACAGACTATTCAATCCGGCCACCAGCCGGGGGCCAAGCTGATGACTGAACGCTCTCGTCGGTAAGCGCACAGCAAGCTTATTGCCCCCTGTACGCGCTCAGAAACAAATTTAAAAATGTCTTCGGGTAGTCTTCGATTGTGAAGCCTGCGCCTGCGCTAGTCCGCGTGAACAACGCCGCGCCGAGCCTTCGCTTTCTTAAGAAGCAATACGAGCGGCAGGGAGCCAAAGCAGATGAGCGCCAGGTAGCGAAAATCGTCGATGTAGGACCACAGCCGCGCCTGCGCAGAGAGTGAATGGTCAATCAGCGCGATTGCGCTGTTGTGCGAGATAACCGGACCGGAGGCGTTCGTGTGCGAAACAACCCCTTCGAGAGTCGCGATTCTGCGCTGCAGGAGGGGATTTTCGGGCGCTAGCGAATGGACGAGTTCGTTGCGGTGGATTTGTTCGTGCCGCGCGACGATCGTGTTCACCACCGCGATGCCAATACTGCCACCGACATTGCGGAGCAAGTTGTACAGACCAGCAGCATTACCGAGCTGCTGCTGCGACAAGGTGCCCATGGCGGTCGTCGAAAGAGGGACAAAGACCATGCCTGATGCGAAACCGCTGATAATAATAGCCCAAATATAAGACCACGGGCCCACGGCGAGAGTCAATTCGCCGAACCAGAGACTGCAGATCCCAAAGAGGAAGAAACCGGAAGCGATCAGCCAGCGGGTGTCCATGCGGGCGGTGAGGACTCCGATGATAGCCATGGCGCAGATCGCCCCAATGCCCCGCGGACTAACGATAATGCCGGCATTCAACGCGGTGTAGCCCATCAATTCCTGATAGAAGAGCGGCAGAAGGGTGATCAGCCCGTAAATGGCGGCGCCGAAGAGCGTAATCAGCAGACAACCCAGAGCGAAGTTGCGGTTTTTGAAAATGTGAAGATCAACAAGCGGCTTTGGCGCGCGTAGTTCACGCGTTAGAAAGGCAATGAAGCTGGCAATCGCGAGGAAGATGGCCCAGAGGATCCAGGGAGAGCCCAGCCAATCGGCTTCCTGGCCCTTATCGAGGACAATCTGGAAGCAGCCCAGCCAAACGGCCAGGAGACCGAGCCCCCAACCATCGATCCGGCCCGGTTTTGCGTTCCTGACATAAGGCGGATCTTCCACATTGCGCAGGATCATGAAAATAGCCAGGATTCCGATCGGGATGTTGATGTAGAAGCTCCAGCGCCAGGAATAGTGGTCGGTCAGCCAGCCGCCGAAGGTGGGACCGAGGACGGGCGCCACCACCACGCCGAGGCCATATACGGCCATAGCGAGGCCCCGCTTCTGAGGCGGGAAGCTTTCGAGGAGGATCGCTTGAGAAATGGGCTGCAGCGCACCCCCGCCGGCCCCCTGGATAGCGCGGGCCAGCAGCAGAATGCCGAGCGTCGGCGCGGCGCCGCACAGAAACGAGGCGGCCGTAAAGATGACGATGCACGTGAGCAGAAAGCGCTTGCGGCCAAAACGCAGACCGAACCAGCTACTGGCGGGCAGAACAATTGCGTTTGAAACCAGGTAGCTGGTGAGCACCCAAGTCGCTTCATCGTTCGTGGCGGAAACGCTTCCGGCGATATAGGGAAGAGCCACTGCCGCGATGGAAGTATCGAGCACTTCCATAAACGTGGCCAGCATCACAGAAACGGCGATCAGCCATGGATTGGCGGATGGACGCCACTCCTGCACACTAGCTGCGGCCATTTCTCGTCTCGGATTCGATCATTCCCTTCATTATCGAAGGAGGAACTATCCGCAACCCTAGGGGTGGGGCCCGAGCTGTCGCCCGGTTTTGCGAAACGAACTTTCCCTGGAATGCGTTCAAAAAGAAAATAGCTTTAATTTCAATAACTTACAGCCAGATAATTTTCTCAGAACTTCGGCTCGAAGTTGTTCGTACAGGGAGACAGGAAGCAACCCGCTTATGAGAAATGCATTGACGATCGCGTTCACCGGACTCCTCCTCTTTCAGGCGAAGGCAGGGGCCGAGGAATGGAACAAGCACTGGACTGTCGGGCCAAAGCCCGAGCTGCACATCGTGGCCGGCGATGCTTCCGTGCAGGTGGAAGCAGGCGAAGAAAATGCGATCGATGCAACGGTGAAGACGCACGGTTACTCCATCGGCCCCAGTGGCGTGCGAATTGTGGAACATCAGAGCGGAAACCGAGTGGATCTCGAGATACGCGAGCCTTCCATGCACTTCAGCTTCGGGATGCATTCTATTCGTGTCGAAGTGCGGGTACCACGGGAACTGGCAGCCGAAATTCATACGGGAGACGGTTCGATCGTGCTACACGGGTTGCATGGCGCCCTGCGGGTGGACACGGGAGACGGCAGCATTCAGGGCGAAGATCTTGACGGCAGTCTCACAGCTCACAGCGGGGACGGCAGCGTGCATATGCGCGGCCGTTTCGATTCGCTGGAGCTGCATACACAGGATGGATCAGTGGAGGTTCAGGCATTCCGTGGCTCGCGAATGAGCTCCGACTGGAAAGTGGAAACAGGCGATGGAAGCGTGCATCTGGCTTTGCCGCATGACCTATCGGCCGACGTTGAATTGCAGACCGGAGACGGCAGTATTCACCTGGATCTTCCGGTGACGGTAAACGGAATGCGCAGTGAGCACGAACTTCGTGGGAAGCTGAACGGCGGCGGGCCGTTGCTGCGGGTGCGGACAGGCGACGGCTCTATCGCTGTGAACTCGATATAAGCTCCTTGAGCCGGAGCGCGTTCGAGGCGGCATAGCCCGAATCGTCGTTGTCGAAATAGCAGTAAATTTCGGCCAATTGGCGGCGCCAATTGCGAATGCGACGGGCCCAGCCGCCGAGGGCCTCTTCGCTGTAGCTTCCCTGATACTTACCACCCGGACCGTGCAGGCGCACATAGGCGAAATCGGCAGTCAACTGAAGCGGCGATTGATATCCGGCAAGGTGGAACAGGCAGCAGGCGGCGTTATAGCGCGCCAGAAGGTCGTAAACGGGCTGAACCTCCCAAGTGAGGTTACGAAACTCAAACGCGTAGGACTGGTGCGGCGGCAAGGCCTGCAGGAAACAACGCAAGCGCTCCAGATCCAGCTCCCAGTTGGGCGGCAATTGAAACAGAATGGGACCGAGCTTTTCGCCCAAAGTTTCTATAGCATCCATGAATCGGGCAAGGCCAGCTTCGGGGTCTTTCAGCTTTTTCATGTGTGTCAGAAAGCGGCTGCCTTTGGCGGCGAAACGGAAGCCGCCGGGAGTGGCGTCGCGCCAGGAATCGAGGGCGGCTTTTTGCGGCAAATGGTAGAAGCTGTTATTCAGCTCGACGGTATCGAAGCGCTCACAGTAATACGGCAGCATTTGGGCGGCGGTGGTGCGCGCCGGATAAAAGGCGCCGATCCAATGCTTGTAATGCCAGCCGGAGGTACCGATCCACACCCTGGCGCGGCGGTTGTCACCGGCCTTACTCACGCTCCGTAGACGCAAAGATCGCTGCTTGCAGTACGATGTGACCGATGAAACTGCTGAATGCCGTGATTCTTTTGATTGTGCTGTTGAGGCCTGCGGCGCTGCGCAGCGCGGAGGCGGCAAACGCTATCGAGGGCGAGTTGACGGCGCAGGCACAGGCGTGGAACGCAGGCGATATTCCGGCCTTCATGCGCAGCTACGCGGAAGACTGCATCTTCGTCGGCAAACAAGTGCTGCATGGCAAGGCCGCGCTACGTGATCGTTACGAGAAAGCGTATTCATCCCGTGCGGCAATGGGCAAACTGACGTTCAGCAACCTCAACATACGTCCGTTGGACGGCAACGTGGCAGTGGTAACAGGCGAGTGGCGGCTGGAGAGGAGCCCAGCAGCGGGCGGCGTGGCCGGTGGCGTGTTCAGCCTGGTTTGGCAGTTGAAGGACGCGCGCTGGCAGATTGTGCTTGACCACACCACCTAGAGCGGCGCCGCTGAGCGGCGCCGCCTCACCGCTTCCGATAGTGTGAATGGGTGAAAACCCGCTCATTCGGTAGTAGATAACCGCCGCCGGGCAGTGGAGAATAAAGGCGAAAGATGTTGGATCCGCGCGACTTGGAGTTTTTGCCAAAGCCTTGTAACCTAACAAATTGCCGGAGCGCCTAGAAGATTTGAGGGCGAGCGGAGCCGGCGGTTGAAAGCCGGGAATGCTTGTCGAGCCAGAACTGATTGAGAAAGCGCGAGGGGGAGATGCGCCTGCGTTCAATCAGCTTGTGCTGGCGTATAGGAAACGGATTTTGGGAACGATTTCGCGGCTGATCGGGCGTCCGGAAGATGTTGAGGACGTCGCTCAGGAGGTTTTCGTCCGGCTTTACTATTCGCTGGATCAGCTGCGCGCACCGGAGGTTTTTGAGCCGTGGCTCTACCGTTTGACCATCAACGCCGCCTACGATTACCTGCGGCGCAGCAAGCGGCGAAAGGAATCGAGGATGGCCGACCTGAGCGATCAACAGGTCACGATGGCCGATTCGCTAGCGGGCGGGCGCCGGGAGACGGAAGACCGGGAAAAGAGCCGGGTACGCGAATTCATGGACGCGCTCTTCCGGCATGTGTCGGAAGAAGACCGGTTGCTGTTGATGTTGAAGGAAGTGGAGGGCTTGTCGCTTAAGGAGTTGGAGGAGGTTTACCACGTGAAAGAGAACGCGTTAAAGGTACGGCTCTTTCGCGCACGGCAACGCGTACTGAAAGCGTACAATGCAGCAGTAGCGGATGGTAAGTTGTAGACGTTGGGGAACGCTTGCCCGGATTTTCCGGGCAGGGAATGGTGTGGAGAGGTGCAAATGAGTGACGAATCGCATCTGGACGAATTGTTCCAGAGGTATCGCGCTGCCTGCCCAGAAGTGGAACCCAGCGCGAACTTTATGCCGCTTTTGTGGCATAAAATCGAGAGCCGGCATAATTTTTGGTTCGTTTTCCAGGGCCTGGCCCGCGCAGTTGCAACCGCCTCGGCCGCCGTCTGCCTGCTGCTGCTGATTCTGAACCTAGCGGCCGCGCCAAAGGTTCAATCTACAGGCCCCACTTACACGGATGCGCTCATGGCAGACCACACCGCCGAGAGGACTTACTACACGGAAGCGCTGCGAAATACCCCGCCGAGCATGGAGGGTCAGGACGCGACTCCGCGGCACTAGCTTTTCGGGCGTGACTGAGCAGAGATCGTTATGAGACGGAATCAGTGGACTGCAGTGCTCCTCAGCATAGTGCTGTTCGCCAGCGGCGTCGCAGTGGGCGCGCTAGGCCACCGCTACTACACAAGCACGGCGGTGAGCGCGAAGACGACGGCCGAAGATTTCAGGCAGCACTACATATCTGAGATGCAATCGCGGCTGAAACTCACGCCTGTGCAGGTGCGGCAGCTCGAAGCCATTCTCGACGACACGAAAGCCAAGTTCAAGGCGGTCCGCGATTCATACCATCCGCAAATGCTAGCAATTAAGAAAGAGCAGACCAGCCGCGTGAAGGCAATTCTCACACCACCGCAGGTGCAGGAATACGAGCAAATCGTGGCAGAGCATGAACGGCAGGGACGGGAACAGGAAGCGCGCGACCGACAGGAAGAGCAGAAGCGCCAGGCGGCAAGGAAGACGCAGGGGCAGTAACGTTTTGGCCAATCAAATGACACGCCGGGCTCTGCTCGCGGCGGCAGCTTCGAGCGTTGTGGCAAGGTCCTTGCCGGGCGATGCGCCCGTTGCCGATCCGTGGTCCAAAGACGAGCTGATGGAGCCGGCTGCTCTGGCACAGCTTCTGCGCACGCCACAGAAGCCTCCGGTGATACTGGCCGTCGCGTTTCCCGCACTCTACCGGCAAAGGCATATCGCACATGCCGAGCTGGCAGGGCCCACAAGCAAGCCTGAGGGGATTGCGGCGCTCAAGCAAGCCGTCGCCGGGCTACCCCAAAATGCAGCCGTTGTTATTTACTGCGGCTGCTGTCCGATGGGGCAGTGCCCTAATATACGGCCGGCCTATCGAATGTTGAAGGATCTCGGCTACACGAACCTTCGCGTGTTAAACCTTCCCACTAACCTGCACACGGACTGGACCGAGAAAGGTTTTCCGGTCGAGCCGTAAATGAGGAGCGACAGGCGAGCGTTCCTGCTCAGCGTACCGCTTAGCGTCTCGGCTGCCTCTCGTCTGCTAGCTCGCACACCACCGCCTGCGCCTTATGGAGTGTTGCCTTCCGAGCGGCAAATTCGGTGGAGCGAACTGGAATTCTATAATTTCCTGCACTTCACGGTGAATACTTTCACCGATAAAGAATGGGGCGATGGAAATGAGAGCCCCGCGGTTTTCAATCCAACGGCTTTCGATGCAGCCGAGATCATCGAAGTATTGAAAGCGGCAGGCAGCAGAGGCGTGATCCTGACGGCGAAGCACCATGACGGGTTTTGCCTGTGGCCGACCAAAACGACGGATCATTCTATTCGGAATAGCCCTTACAAGAATGGCAAGGGCGACATTGTACGGGAAATCGCTGAAGCTGCCGGGCGACATGGCCTGAAGTTTGGCGTGTATTGCTCTCCCTGGGACCGCAACCAGGCAACGTACGGGACGCCCCAGTACCTACCGATCTATCGCGAGCAACTGCGCGAGCTGCTTACCGGCTACGGGCCGGTGTTTGAAGTCTGGCATGACGGCGCTAACGGCGGCAGGGGGTTCTACGGAGGGGCAAACGAAACCCGCACGATCGATAAGCAGCATTATTACGATTGGCCGAACACGTGGAAGATGGAGCGCGAGCTGCAGCCGGATGCCGCGATCTTCAGCGATGTCGGTCCGGATATCCGTTGGGTGGGAAATGAGAAGGGCATCGCCGGCGAAACATGCTGGGCCACTTATACTCCGCGTTCCGCGAGCGGCGGGCCAGCGGCGCCCGGCGATGTGGATGAGAAAGAGGCGCCCACTGGCACGCGCAGCGGAAGGCTTTGGATGCCGGCGGAGTGCGATGTTTCCATCAGGCCAGGATGGTTTTGGCACGAGAGCGAAAACGGGAAGGTGAAGACGCCGCGAGAGCTTTTGGATCTCTATTACGAGTCTGCCGGACGCGGAGCAAGCTTCCTGCTCAATGTTCCGCCGGATCGGCGAGGCTTGATCAGCGAGACCGATGCGGCGTCGCTGCGCGCTTTCGGGCAAGCTCTTCGTTCCACCTTCGGCTCAAATCTCGCAGGCGGAGCCAGGGTGAGTGCATCGAACGTACGAGGGAATGATCGGGCATACGGCCCGCATAACCTGCTGGACGGCGATCGCGCCACTTACTGGGCGACAGACGATTCGATTACGACGCCCACTGTTACCTTCGATCTCGAACATCCGGCGACATTCAACCTGGTTCGCTTAAGGGAACATATCGCCCTTGGCCAGCGCGTCGCGGGATTCGCGGTGCAGGTGTGGAGAGATAATCGCTGGTCCGACTTCGGCAAAGGAACCAGCGTCGGATCCGGCCGGATTGTTCGTTCGCAAACGCTAGTAACTACCGCACGAGTACGCTTGTTGATTACGGACTCACCGGTTTCTCCGGCGCTTTCAGAATTCGGGTTGTTCTATGAAAGGCTGTAGAACCGCCTTGACATCAAGGGAGCCTACGTCGTCTGGGTGGGCGTGCTCGAGAGAGCTTCCCTGTTCGATTGTTTGAGCTGAATCATATAAGTCCTGCTCGATTCCGACCTGGCCGCCTTGTACCAAATCGAGACGGGGCTCAACCGCGCCGTCAAACGCAATCGCGAGCGCTTCCCTGAGGATTTCATGTGGTTTGCCAAACGCCGGCGCTTTCATGTTCACTTCACCCCGACCTACGGCTCCTGGATGAACTTGCTGGAGCGGTGGTTTGCCGAGATCACCAACAAGCGGATTCGCTCTGGCATCTTCTGCAGCGTCAAAGAACTGGAGGCAGCTATCCGCGAATACCTTTACCCCACGACGAGAGCGCCAAACCATTTGTCTGGGCACGGACGCCGACCAGATTCTGGCCAGCATCGCGCGTTTCGCTCAGCGGATCCGCGCCACCGGCCAGCGCTCATGACTTATTTCGTGGATCAATGGGACAGGACTAGTTCCGTCTTGCTTTCCGAAGTCTGAGAAAGCCGAACCCGCATAGCAATCCACTGCCCATCAGAGCACAGCTTGTAGGTTCGGGCGTCGAAAGCGGATCAAGCGTGCCGTCCGGATGGAAGCGCTCGATCTGCAATACCTGTTCAAACAAGTACACGTTTGGTCCATTCTGGAGGCAGCAATCAGATGGATCAAGCGTGACCTGCCAAGAGCCCTTCGTGTGAATAGAAATAGGGCCGGCGATGCTCTCCTGAATGGTAAAAAGCCGCCCGGTCGTGTTGGGCAAGTTCGGATCTGGATACACGCTCGGGCTATAGTGGATGTCGTCTTGGCGTGTGTAGTCATTGCCATTAATGTTGATGTCCCCGGCGACCGAATAGCTGATGAAGCGGGTGACATCAAAATAATCGCCAGCTGGAGAACTGGGCAAATGAAATGTGTCGCCCCAGTTGGCAGACAAAGTTACCTTCGGGCCGGTATACCCTTCTGGGTTCAAGTTCAAGTACGTCAAACCACCCCAGGCGGCATAAAAGAACGGTAATACACCGTACACAGACGAGAAGACCGTGGCCTGGGTGAGCCCGCCGTCGGAACTACCACCGGAGATTGTGCAGGTTATAGTCGACGGTAATGATGCGGATGACGATATAGCGACGGATTGCGATCCACAATTCAGGGTATTCGAGAACGCAGAGGTCGCACAGAGCGCGAGCTCCGCAACCAATATATACGTGCGCATTGCTCCTCCGCCGAGAATTGTATGTAAATAACCACAAAGAGGCCGAGTCCGTACTGGACTAGACCTGAGCCTAAGGCGACTTAATAGATTCATAGAATTGCCTGGACTGCATTGATATGCCGACAGTCCCCGTGCTGCTGAAGTGACAGAGGCGTGGCGCGCGGCGGTGATTGGGGCAGCCCTGTTTTCCTGCATCTGGAGACACGACGTCTGACTGAGAACTGGAGGACCCCGATGGCGCAATGTTGGTACCTCAGGCTTGTACGCTACTGTCTGACTTATAAAGGCTGCTCAGGTTGCGAGGTGTTGCTGGCGCTGACGAAAATCGGTTACCAGGAGGTTCCCTGTTGGGGTGGTCTCAATCTTACTTCTTAGGCGTTTTAGTGAAACTTCGAACCAGCTGGACGCGCAATCGCAGCGAGAGTGATTTTTGGACGAAGGATCTCGGAACAAACCCATGCGTAGCCGAACGCGCGCGATGTAAGTACCCTTACTCGCGAACTTTCGCTCGCGGACTCTGGCCCGGAGCCGTGCTCCAAAGAGCGCCACTGTCGACATGCTGATGCTGTTTACCCGAGCAAGTAGGCCACACACGTAAATGCTTCGTGGGTTCGGAACTCAACGCGGCATAGCAGTCCTGTAACTCTGTCGTACGTACTTGTCCGTAGCCGTTCGAGGCTACTTACGGTTTGGACTATGCGGACCGGCCGGCCTGCAATCTGTGTGGCTGCACTCGGGTATCGCTGACGGCGGCACAGTCAGCGGGGACTATCGCGGGAGAGGGGCCGGAATGCCGGGTTCGATTGCTTCTCTCGCACACCGAGGTGGAACTGGCCGGACCTGCCGATAGGCCGTATCGTGCGCTATCCGACGTTGTTGACCAGCCCGCGCACCATCGAGGTCAATATCGCGATGATGCGCAGGTTTTTGTACGCCTGCGCCATCTGCTGGCCACACACGAGGACCGGACTTGGCGCCTGGGGCAGTTGGAGTGGCGCCAAGCTGAGCAGGAAAGCCGGGTGCAGTATGTCTTTGAAACCGTCCAGCAGTTGATCGAAGCGCCGCCCGAGGAAACGAAGCGCCGTATCGGATTTCCGGCCAGCCACGTCGGCCACACGCCCCAAGCTCGCCACGAAGAAGGTTACGAAGAGTATGGAGCGGGCCGCCTGAAAGGCGGCTGCAGCCAGGATTGGCTGCCCCACAATGGAATAATTCAAGCCAGGCTGGCTGGGAGATTAACTCGAAAGTACGGGTGGATCGATTCGATAAACCCATGCCCCGGAGGGCGGAACATCCGCGAGCGGCGAATTGGCTTCGGTAACGATTTGCTCCAACCTCTGCCGCAGTGGTGCCTTCGAACACGTGGGGTCTGTCGCTTCGGCATTGCTGGCCAACAAAAACGCCTGGCAGCGGCATCCTCCGAAATCAATTTCCTTCCGATCGCACGATCGGCAGGGTTCCGGCATCCAATCACTGCCTCGAAAACGCTGGAATGAAGGGGACTCTTCCCAAATCCAGCGCAGCGGCTTCTCGCGGGCGTTCTCAAATGTTAGTCCCGGAATTACACTCGCGGCGTGACACGGCATGACACGCCCCGCCGGATCTACCAGCATGACGCCGCGGCCCCAACCGCCCATGCATGGCTTCGGGTACTTTGCATAGTAATCCGGCAGCACGAAATCAATCCGGATCCGGCCGGCCAACCGTTCGCGGGCCTGCGCGACAATCGGCAGCGATTTATCGAGCTGCGCCCTGGTAGGCAGCAGATTCGCGCGGTTTCTTACAGCCCACCCGTAATACTGCACGTTGGCAATCTCGAGCTTATCCGCCTTCAACTCCTCGGCAAGCGCAATCATGCTCTCCAGCCGATCGAGGTTGCCCCGGTGAACCACGATGTTGATGGTGAAGGCAACGCGGTGCTCGCGAATCATCGCGGCCACCTTTAATTTCTGAGCGTGGGCGCGGGTGCCGCCGAACAAATTGGCCGATTCCTCGATGCTGTCCTGGAAACTCAACTGAACATGATCGAGCCCGGCTTCGACCATTTGCTCCAAACGTTCGCGGCTCAGGCCCAACCCCGAAGTGATCAGGTTGACATACAATCCGGCCGCGCGACCGGCTTGAACCAGTGCCGGAAGATCATTGCGAGAAAGCGGCTCACCACCAGTTAAATGAAGATGCCAGCAGCCCAGCGCCGCCGCATCAGAAATGATTTTTTCCCAGGCGCCGGTAGGCATCTCGTTTTCACGGCTCTGCATGATTAGCGGATTGGAGCAATACACGCAATGCATCGGGCACCGATGGGTTACCTCTGCAATCAACGCCTGGGGAGGAGAAATCATAGAAATTCGATTGCGCCTCTCTCCGCTAACGCTTTGAGGAAAGCGACGACCTCGCCGGACATTTTCGATGGTTCGGCCGAAGCGTATTCCGCTTGCAATTCGTCGATCACATCCGCCAGGCTACGTTCTCCGTCGCACAATTCGAGAATGCGTCTGCCAGGCCCCTGCAGCCGTAGCGCTCCCTCCGGTATCAGCAAAAGTGGCTCGATGGTGGAGAGCCTGCAGCCTCGCTTCAGAGCCGGGCGTTGAGTCAACTGCGGTTCCATTACGATTCTTACGGTTGGAAGGCTCCTGGCGACGGCCAGCCAGGGTTGACGTAGGAAAAATAGATCGCGTCCAACTGGGCCCAAAGGATGTCGCATTTCGTACGAAGCGCGTCGATAACCAGTTCCTGCTGTTCGCGTGTCTGCGCATGCCTCGTCACCCAGTCGAGCGCAAACGCTGCATCCTCGGGCGCCTGGGTAAGCCGAGCGGTGAAATAAGCCAGTCCGGGTTCCAGCCAGGGATAATGCTCACGCAAGGCGTCGAGTCGGAGGGAGATCAGGTCGCGCGAAAACATTTCCGTCAGCGAAGAGGCCACGGCCTCCAGATGGCTTCGCTGACTCACCAGGTTCAGGTAGGCGTCCACGGCGTACCGAACGCCCGGCAGAACTTCGCGTCCTGAAATGACCCTTTCTGCCGGCAATCCGGTGGCCTCAGCGAGCCTGATCCACTTTTCAATTCCGCCCGATTGCCCATCGCCTCCATCGTGATCGAGGATACGCTTACGCCACGCGCGCCGAAACGCAGGATCGTCGCTACGGGAGAGGATAATCGCATCCTTCATGGGAATCTTGCTCTGGTAATAGTAGCGGTTCAGAGCCCATGCCTGTAACTGCCCGCAGGTCAACTCTCCCCGATGCATGAGCAGGTGGAACGGATGCCGGTGATGATATCGTTCGTGACCGAGGGCCATCAGACGCTCCTTCAACTCCTGCGGGGAGAGCAGAGCATCATTTGGCGGCGGGGTCACAACGACAACTCCATGCCATCGAAGGCCAGCTCCCAGCCGGAAGAGCGGGCGTACCGGTATTCTGGGCTGTCCTCATCCAGCATCGGATTCGTATTGTTGATGTGAATGAAGATCTTGCGGTGTCCGTTGAGAGTGGAGAATTTTTCCAACGTGCCCCTGGGACCAAAAACGGGAGAGTGCCCCATTTGGCGGGCAGTTTTTGCCTGACTCTCTGAGCCATGATCCTGCAAGCGAATGAGCTCATCGTCCGACCAAAACGTACCGTCGAAGAAAATCGCATCGCAATCGCTCATCTGCTTGAGCCATTCGGGCTCCACTGTCCGGGCTCCAGGGAAAAAGGCAATTCGCCTGGCAGCGTGCTCGATAAAAAGCCCGATGACTGCACCGGACGGGTCGAGGCCGCGTGCTCTTTGGGGAGGGACGTGTCCTGGAAATGTTCCACCGGTTGATACCGCAGTACATCGAATACTCGTCGCCGTTCCCCGGATCGATTTTAGTTCGAACGGCACCCCGGGCGTTATGCTTCGCCACTCCACCTGGTCCGGCCGGCGCCGCAGGACACCAAAGAAATTGTTATCGTCCACCAGAAGCTGCCGTACGGCGTCAGTTGCGTAGACGATGAGTGGTTGTGATTCGCGGAGCAGCAGCAGCCCAAGCGCAGCATCCAACTCAGCGGAAGTTAGTACAACTCCGTTGATAGGCGAGTGCCGGACCGTTGCAGGACGCGGATGAAGGGAGGGAAAGGACTCAATTTGATAACGCAGGTCGGGGCTTGCGTTCAGTAGAAACCAGTCTTCTCCATCAGCGCTTATGGCCAACTGAGCCTGGGAACGAGGCGCGCCGTGAAGGCTTCCCTGGCGCAACCGCCGGCAGTTTGAGCATGAGCAGTTCCATTGCGGGAAACCGCCCCCTGCGGCTGCACCAAGAACCCTTACGTGCATCCGTGCTCTAGTTATATTTCAGGATTGCTGTAGCAGGAAATCTCACAGCTAAGGCAAACTTCTTGAAATGTAGGTGTTGACCATTCCATGCGTTTTCTCCTAAGGCCATTTTAATGCAAACCCTGCTCCATCGCAGGTGGCTGGATGCATTCCGTTCGCTCCGGCACCGCGAATTCCGGATACTTTGGAGCGGCCTGATCGTTTCCGCGGTCGGCACATGGATGCAAATCATCGCGCAAAGCCTTTTGGTGCTTCAGCTTACTCGTGGCTCGGCCTTTGCTCTGGGACTTGTCTCCCTGGCGCAGGCCCTAGCCTTCTTCGTTTTTGCACTGATTGGGGGCGGATTCGCGGACCGGCTGGACCGCAAGCGACTGCTGCTGGTGACGCAGAGCACATTGATGTGCCTTGCACTGATGCTCGGCATCCTCACTAGCACGGGAACGATCAGGGTCTGGATGATCGTTGTTATCGCATTTGTTTCCGGCGCAGTTTTGAGTTTCGATCAGCCGACGCGCGCGGCCCTAGTTGCTTCCCTGGTGCCGAAAGAAGACCTGCTCAATGCGGTATCGCTGCAATCGGCCGTCTTTAACGGAGCATCTACACTCGGACCGGCCCTAGCCGGGATCACTGTTGACGTGATCGGGCTGTCTGCAAACTTCTTTCTCAACGCGGCTAGTTTTCTGGCTGTTCTTATCGGCCTTCTCTTTGTCAGCACAGCGGGGTTGCCGAGGGTTAACGGCCGGCCTAAATTGCTCGTGCAGGTCAGCGAGGCGCTGAACACCGTCAAGCGCGACAAGGTGCTTCCCCAACTATTGCTAAGCTACGGAACCCTGCTGTTCTTTGGGCCATCACTACAGCTGCTTCTGCCCGTCCTCGCGATCCGAGTTCTTCACATCGATGCGGCCACGCTGGGCATACTCTTCTCAGCCGCGGGCATCGGGGCCGTTTCAGGCGCTCTCTTTCTGGCTTCTTTTTCAAGCACAATTCGCGCCGGCGCGATCCTCCCCATGGCCTTTGCGGTCTGGACGGCCAGCCTCATCGTGGCGGGTTTGAGCAAAACCGTCGCGATCACGGCCGCGGCGCTGATTTGCCTAGGCATGTCGCAGAGTGTAATCGGCGCCATGACGTCAACGCTTCTGCAGACGCGTGTGCCTCACGAGCAGCGGGGCCGCGTGATGAGTTTGAACACTCTGCTGATTATGGGGATACGACCGCTTGGTGATTTTCCGGCGGGGGCATTCATCAGCCTTTGGGGTGCGCCGTTAACGGCGGCAGCCAGCGCCACTGTTGTGGCGATGGCGGCTTTGTTGGTATTCGTCAGGCGGTCAGTATTCAGAGCTGTTTAGCGGGACTTACATTCAGCCGACGGCGCATCAGGAGCAGCGCACCAAGGCCAATGGCGGAAAGTGTGAAGGCGCGCGGCTCTGGAACCGGTGGCGGGTCCGCAGAGGCGGGATCCCCGGAAATGGGATCCGCGGCGGCAAGTATGAGTACGTTGTCCAGAAGGGCGCCGATGTCGCCTGGCGTGTTGCTCGCGAATACCAAGTGAGTAACAGTAGTCGAGGATACCGTGACCGGGACGGTCACCATGCCATTGGCGTCGTCGCCCTGAAGAATAAAAGTTTGTGAGTAAGATCCGAACGAGACCGTGGTCGACGTGGTGGTGCCGCGCTGCGAGCCGATGAGGTCGAAGCTGAGCGTATAAGCGACGCCGGGATTCAATGTTATGGCGCCAGTGCTGATGACGCCCTGGGAATTTCCCAGAGTGCCATCGAGGTCAAGAGCGTTTCCGGACTCAGGTAGAACCGCTAAATTAGAAAAGTAGTTGCCGTTGAGGTTGCCGACGATATCCACGTTAGTACCGTTCAGCGCAGTGAATACGCCTGCAGAGGTAACCGCGATCGCCGGGGTCAATTCATCGAAATTCTCGCTGAGGATAGTACTCGGAGTTGATACGGCAGGTAGCAGGCACATCGCCGCGCCGACGAGAACCAAAGAGAATCGTCTCACTGTCTGCCTCCCAGGAGAACCTCACTGGAATTTAGCTCACAAAGTAAGGTGATATAGCCGCCGCAAGAATGCCGGATCGACCAAAGCAGATATCGATGCAAGTAAATGTTTACATACGTATCCGTCGATTACAAGAATAATTTTCCCGCGACACCGCGAACCGTTTGCTCAAGGGATGCAGTTTCGCCACGGCGTATTTCAAGGGACAAAGTGAGCTAAATTTCGAGGAGATAGCCTTTCTTGCCGACGTTTCGGCAGCGAGTCGATCCGAGGGCGCCTTCCGCGCCGGCCGCTTCGTGCACATGGCCACAGAAGAAATACCGGGGCTGTTCCTTTTCGATGAAGTCGCGCACGGCCGTGCTTCCGGCATGGATGTGATCGCGAATGCGATCGAGGGGGGTATCTTTGGGGGGGCAATGGCAGATCAGAATGAGCGGGCTCAGGCCGGCGAATTTCGAAAGACGCTGAGATAGTTCCGCCTCGCTGTATTCGCCTGGGGTATCGAACGGAGTCGGATTGGAATATCCAAGCCCGGCGATATGATAGCCGCCTAGTTCAAGGGTGTTTCCGTGAAAATTGTGCAGGTGAAATTGATCGCAAAGGCGAGCGATGTCCGCTTCGGATTCATGGTTGCCCGGTAAGACGTACATGCGGTCTGCTTTGCGTGAGAGGATGGGCCCCATACGCTCCAGGCCGCGGCCCCAGTTAACGAGATCTCCTGCAGCGAAATACCGATCGGCCTCCGTATCAATTAGTTTTTCCAGTGCCGCAACATCGCCGTGGATATCTGAAAAGACGAGCAACTTCATTCCGACATGATCTCAGCCCGGAGGAAGAGGCTTCAGGCAGGGAACTGGTCAAAGAAAAAACCCGCACAACCCAGGAGGGCTGTGCGGGATGGTTGTTTTTACTAGATCGCGCTCAGAAGTTGTACCGCAGCGAAAGCTGCAGATTGCGCGCGAGATTCGTCTTGCTGGTCACTTCGCCGAACTGGGACGAAGTGGGATTAAAGTTGGGAGTGTTCCAGTTCGGGTGATTGATGAAATCAAACGCTTCGGCACGGAACTCAAAGCCGCTGCGTTCATTTACCTGGAATGTCTTAAACAGACCGAGGTTCCAATTCTGGAATCCGGGACCATACACTGAGTCACGAACTCCCTGCTGCAGATTGAAGCTACCTGCAGGAGGCGGTGTGACATTCGCGGTGAAGTACTTGGCGGAAGAAGCGTTTCCGGTAGGTCCGGCAAAACCGCCGGTTACAGTCGGAGTGCCATTCAAGACCCAGTATTGTCCCTGCGAACCGCAGCCAAAGCTACCGAATTCGCCAACGCCAGCGTAGTCGTTGTTCGTGCCTATGCCGCAAGGCGTGCCCGTCTGGAATTGTGCGATTCCGGTGATGGACCAGCCGCCCAAGAGCTTGCCACTCAGGTTGCTCTGGTTTTTGAAGAACGGCAGAACGTAGGTGTAGGTGATGACAGCCATTTGACGAGAGTCATATTCAGACGGCCCCCACAGGTTACTAGTGTTGTAAGTATCGGGCACGATATCGCGGTAGTTAGAGCTGTTGTCCATGCTCTTCGAGAGTGTATAGGCAAAGCTGAAAGTGGAGCCTTGCGCGAAACGCCTGCTCCAGGAGATTTGCAGAGCGTTGTAAGTGGAGTTAACACCGCTTTCTTCTTCCTGGATGGCGGCAAAGCCCCTATAGGGGCGGAGTGCGTTGGTTGCGACGCCGGGGTTCGCCTGGACGGATCCAACCTGAGGCTGATTGATGTCGTAGACATCCCAAGCGTGCAGGCCGCGGTGACCGACATAGGCGACCGAGAGCAGCGTCTTCCAGAACAGCTCACGTTCGACAGTGAAGTTCCAGTTCCAGGACTCCGGCGGATTCAGATTCGGATTCAGCGTAGTCATCGTCAACGGAGCGGCTATTCCCGGCTTCAGCGAAGCTCCAGGATTGTCCACTTTGACGTTGGTAACGGTGACGAACGGCTGGAACGGAGAGTTGCCGCCCGGGAAAATATTATCTAGCAGGCCCATGCGGGTAAGGAAGCGGCCGCCGCCGGCCCGGATGACCGTTTTGCTGTCCATCTGGTAGGCGATACCCAGACGCGGCTGGAACTGATTCGTGACGTGCACATACGACTTCGAGATGCTCGGATCGAAAAGGCTGGTACAGGATGCTCCGTCACAGACCGGCTGAGAAGCGGCCAGCACGCGTCCTTGCGCGGAACTGGGGAACTGACTGAATCCCGGAATCACAACGCCGTTGTAAGGGTTGCCGGTTCCGAGAATTACGTTGCCAGTCTTCGGATCGACCTGTACGGCTTGAGCGGGATTATACAGGCTGCCGTTGAAGTAATCCGCGTTCCCCCATAGGGCGTAGAACGGCACGATGGTGGTTTCACGGACGCCATAGTTGATGTGCAGCTTTGGAGTGACCTGCCAGGAATCCTGTGCAAAGGCTTCGTACATCTGACCGCGCCACGCGGTGTACGCGCGAGGGCCGATTTCGGTGTAGCTGTCAGCGTATCCGGTAGCCAGGTTCGCGAGACCGACGCCCGACGTCGCACCGGTGCCAGTATCTGTGAAGGTGAATGTTCCGTTCTGGTTGTTGCTGCCACCCGGAACGGTATTTACGTTGATCTGGTCCTCGTCATTCTCACCCGAGTATTCGAAAGAAAAACCGAACTTAAATGTATGGTTGCCGGCGACCTTGGTCAAGCTATCGGATGCCGTGTAGATAGGCCCGGAAGAGTGCGACGGATAGGGACCGCCGGCAAGGCCGTAAAACGTGGGAACGTTGACGGTTGGAATCTTGCCGGTAATGTCTTTCCCGCCGAAGATATAGGGATAGGTAATCGGCGGATTCATATTCTGCCGGTTGAAGCCGAGCAAAGACGTGTTGACGGGTATATACACATCATCCAGACTCACCGTCACCCTTGCCTCATTGACCATAGTCGGACTTATCGTCGAGGTCCAGGAAAGAGTATTGGTCTGGTTTGGCCGTTTGAAGTACTTGCCGGTCAATCCCGATCCTTGATCGAATGGCTGGTATTCGAAATAACCGAAATCGGTGCGGCGGAAGGCGATGTGGTTGTTATCGTTCAGCAGGAAGTCACCGTTGAGAGTGCCTTTACGCTGATTGATGGGGTGTGCCGCCTGCGCAATCCAGTTCTGGGTGCCCTGCTGGAAGCCGGGAGTCGGCATGGGATAGGCGTTCAGAATCGCCATACCGTTCGGGCTGAGGAAATTCGCCGGAATGACGTTGCCTGGGATCGGTTGACAGGTGGGAGCACCTAACTTGGGGCACGTGCCCGGATAGTAGAGCTGCGTTATGCCCTTGTAGAAAGGATTGGGACTTAGTAATTCGCTGAAGTTGCCTTCGCGCATCAACGCAGTGGGCACGGCCTGAGTCTGAGTATCAGTGAAACGGTAGCGGGTCCACTCTTCGGCCACGAAGAAGAACAGTTTCTGGCGCATCGACTTAGGCAGGCCGGGAGACCACATGGGGCCACCGATGTCGAACCCGAAATCGTTATAACGGAACGGCGATGCAAAGTTGGTGCTCTTGCTGAGATTGCGCTGCCAGGTGTTGGCATTCAGGTCGGAATTGCGGAAGTATTCGAAGAGCGCGCCATGGAAGTCCGTGGTGCCGCTCTTGGTCACGATGCGGATCTGACCGCCGGCGGCACGGCCGTACTCGGCGTCGTAGTCGGCGGTGAGAACCTCAATTTCCTGGGTTGCGTCGACGTTCGGCACGGCGATGCCGGTGCCGTTCGCGCGCGTGCGGACCGCCGGCGCGCCGTCCATGGTGATGAGCGTATCCTGCGAGCGGGCGCCGTTGATGGAATAGCCGCCATTCGTGAGACTAAAGTTGAAGTCGCCGAGCGTGGAACCGCTGCGGATGCCGGGCACCAACGATGCCATGTACAGCGGGTTGCGGCCATTCAACTCCTGCGCCTGAATCTGGCGCGAAGTCACGTTGGTCTGTACCGCAGCGGATTCGGTTTGCAGCGCAGACGCAGTGGCTGAAACTTCCACTGTCTCGGTGGCTTGTCCTACCGAAAGATTGGCATCCAGCGCCAGAGCAGAGCTGGGATCGAGTTTGTTGTGAGTACTTTCGAATTTCTTGAAACCCTGAGATTCAGCAGCCAAGCCATAATAGCCGGGTTGAAGATTTGGAATGGTGTAGTGCCCTTGCGAGTCGGAATTGACAACGTGTTCTTCGCCGGTGCCCTCATTGCGAATCGTTATTTTTGCACCCGGAACCACGGCGCCAGTTTGATCTCTGATAAATCCTGAGACGGTTCCAACGTCCGATTGGGCCAAAGCCGGTATCGTCATCGCCAGACACAGAGCGATTGTCAGGCCAAGACGCGACAAGGTCCTGGCCAGCAGACCTTTTTGCATAGATCCCCCAGATATTTTTTGAAAGATGGCAGACTACAGGCGATGAAGCCTGTACCCCATGAAGCTAGGAGCAACCCTACTGTTGAGTAAGTATACGTGGTGAATGTTCCCAGATTCAACCCGTTTAGGGCGAATTTTGGGTGACAAATTGATCACAACCGGTTACAGGGCGGGTGGTTTGTATTGAGCCGGCCGGGCAGTGGCGATCGGGTCCGTAAACTGACGGACGAAGTGCGACGGATCGAACTGCAGGCCGACATACGGGAATCGCCGAAGCGTCTGAATAACGCTTCGAACCCGACGCCGCTGGTCGCGATGTTTTCGTTGGGGATAGGGCTCCCATAGAAGGCGGACATGATTGCGTTCGCAGGCCGGGAATTATTTTTCGTTGTAAATGCGAACAATCTCGTCCACCTGATCCTGGAAGGACAAGTTGGGGTTCTTACCGGACTGAGTCTCCATATATGGTACGTTCAGTTTGCCGGCGAGTTCGATCGCCTTGACGAAAGAGTCATTGACGGCTTACGCTTTTCGAGATCCGCGGCGGTGCGGCACGACTGAGAGCCGTTGCTGAAGAATCAGAAGCTGTACTGTACCCCGAATCTTACAGATCTTGGCGCCTGGATCTCGACCGGCAGGCGGGCGTTGAAGTTGGTTCCTGTGAGGTCATTTTCCTGAATTCGATTCCCGGAGTTTGTGACGTTCAATACGTCAACGGAGAAGCCTATCCGTCCTTTGGGTAGTGCGAAGGTTCGTGCAAGACGCAGATTCCAGTTCAAGACATACTCGGCGCGATTGCCGCCTTCCGGGCTGCCGCGGAGCGTAGTGGCAACAACCATCGGGCCCTGGGCGAGTCCGGTGACGAGTAATTCTCGCGCGAAGGGAAGTCCGTCGAGGTAGTCCGCTACATTGACGATTTCGAGGCCACCCAGTTTGGGTGGAAGCCGAGAGATCGTTTCAATTTTTCCCAGAAAAGAGCGGTCGAAGAAGTCATGACCGGTGGCGTTGATCAAGGTATTCGGATCCTGGTAAAGCGCGCCGATCACGCCTGAATCATTTTCGAGAGAACCGTTGCCGGGGTTTGTAGGACCAAATGATTTTTCGGTTGTGAAGGAAACGTGGAGATCGAGATACTTATGGCTTGTAAATACTTCGGCGGTGAAACCCTCGTAGAGCATGCGAAGATCAGACGGATTGGTTAGCAGAAATTCGTCCTGGCCGAAGGTCGCGGGGTTTTGCTGATATACGGTAAGCCGGCGGTCGTCGAAGGTGCCAAAGATGCCATCGGGCCCGGGATCGAGAATCGTAACAGGCTGGTAAGCCTGAGCCGGCACACCAACGTCAGTCGCGGCGATCCGGCCTTTTTCATCGCGGCGGAATAACTGGATGCGCAGCGATGTCCGGGAGCCGACCGAAGCGGCTGCACCGATGTCAAACTCGTCCGCGTAAGGACGGCTCAGAGAGGGTGAGATCGTCGCATAAGCACCGCCGAAACGGCGCAGAAATTGACCCTCTTCGTCCGGCTGAAAGACCCTATCGCCGTTTCGGTCATTCCATTGGTACACGAGACCGCTCAGGCTATTGGGGTTTGCGAAATCAAGATAGTGACCGGCCAAAGGCGCATAGGTTCTGCTGTACGAACCCTGAAAGGTCAAGCGCTCGAGGCCCGGCAGAGAAAACGCAAGACCGGCATGCGGCGAGGCGGTGTTCCAGTCAATGAGATCTGCTCTCCCGGGGAACTGCCTTGCCGGCACGAATACTCCCGGAGGACTGCCTTGGGCGGGCAGGGAGCCTCGCGAAAAATCGCCCAACACGCCGAGGTCAATTCTGAACCAACGGGCCATTTCGATCTGGTCGCGAATGTAGGCCGTGAAAGACTGCACGCGTGTCCGACTGTCAAGCGGCGTGTTCAGCTCCACGACATAAGCAGGAACGCCCGCTGCGGTGATCAGATCCAAATCCGACGGCGCGTTGAAGCGGTTTTGAGCATTCGACCTTTGCCAATCGCCTCCGAGTATGAGGCGGTGCGTTTGAGGCCCAAGCCGAACATCCCCGAGCTGCAGCATGGCGCGCAGCGACTGGCTCTGCCGGACCGCCAGGTTGGATAGCGGCGCCGGACCGGTGACGACAGCGCCCAGCAGGTCTGTGCTGCTCTGCTGGTTCTGCGCGCCGGCTCCTGCTCCAGTATCGAGGTGTGCGATCGAGGCGCCGTACTTCACTTCCAACAAGCCGGAATGCAGACTCGCGGGGAACTGGTGTGTCCAGCCGGCCTGGAAGAGGTCGAGATGGTCCACTTCGGAAAGCCCGCTGAAGCCGTAGGGACTTTCATAAGCCGGCATGATGCGCCAGCCTATGAGAGCTTCAAGGCCAAGAGGTTCGCCCCAATTGGAAAGGTTGATGCGCGAACCGGTGAAAAGAAAACTTACCTGGTCTTTCGAGGTCAGTTGGACGCGGCTGTTGAAGTTACCGAAAAGCAAGCGGGTATGCAGATTGTTACCGGGCGCCCCAATGGGAACGGTTTGCGATGCCCATTGGCCGGCGGCGGAGAGGAACACGTCGGCGCGGCTACCTATGGGTCCGCTGAGTTCGACGCGATCTCTGGTAAACCAGTTGTACTGCGATGGTTGCTTCAGGATTCCACGGTTAGCGGGGGCCGGAAGGTTGCCGGATGACAGCGCCGCACCGGTTTCGGACGATTCGAGCAGGCCGTGCCAGCGCTCGCCTGCTGTTCGGGAGAACAGGCCGATTTCGGAAGCAAAGGCATTGGCATTATTTGAATTAGGCGTATTTTTTACGGTGACTGCGTCGAGGGCCTGCACATCCGGGAACACGAGAGGATATCCGGGCTGATAGGAATCCGTAGCGTCGACGCCTTCCACGCTGAATCCTGTTCCTGTCCAGGAGAATGACCGATGCGAGATAAGCGGAATGCGTGTATTTTGGAGGCCTGTGAAATCGAGCGGCTGGACGACGGTACCTGTATCTTCGCGGAGCAGAGTGCCCGCAAGAGTAAGGGATTCGGGGAAACTGTGTAAGTCGGCAGTGTTCGGCGTTATTACAAAGCGCGTTGTCGGGTTAGCCCCGACCGTCATCAAGATCCGGCTTACTTTCGACGGAGAAACATGCATCTCGACGGCAGGAGTCGCATCGATTCCGGAACCGGCGTGGATCTGATAAACGCCGTGCGGCAGAATGAGTCGGAAATTTCCATCGGAATCTGAGCTTACGGACCAGCGTGATGCTCGCGCGGGGCCTGTCGCGATGATTTCCACTCCGCTCTGAGGGGTGCCTGAGGAATCGTTGACGGTACCCTGCACGATGCCGGTTGTGAGCTGTGCCAGGAGGGGGCTGGATATGGGAAGCAGCAACAGCAGCCTGCACGTGACGGTGAGCAGTCTCTGGTCGAAATGCGGCAAGCTTCAGCACCTGATGTTAAGCGATACCACCAGTTCAACACCTGTAATACAATCGGACGGCCTTCATGCGGATTATCCTTCCTCTTCTTACCGCCGCCGCCATTGTGTCGTGCGCTCCTGCTTTGGCACAAGAGGGACTTACGCCGGGCACCAAACCTTTCATTGCTTTTGACGAACCGATGGTTGCGCTCACGCATGTGCGCGTCATTGACGGCACTGGCGCACCGGCGCGGACAGATCAGACGATTCTTGTCGATCACGGCAAGATCTCGGCATTCGGTAGCGCTTCGTCGGTAAGCATTCCGGCGGGCGTCAAGGAGATGGATCTCACCGGCGATACGGTTTACCCAGGGCTGGTGGGAATGCACGAACACCTGTTTTATCCGTCAGGCAGCGGGATCGCAATGTATAACGAGCAGGCATTCAGCGCAACGCGGCTCTATCTGGCCTCCGGCGTGACATCGATACGCACGGCAGGGTCGCTCGAACCGTATACCGACCTGAATGTCAAGAAGCAGGTCAACGCGGGGCAGATGCCCGGACCGAAGATGGATGTGACCGGACCCTATATTGAAGGTCCGAACGGTTTCGCCATTCAGATGCCGATTGTGAACTCGCCCGACGATGCGCGGCGGCTGGTGGATTACTGGGTGCAGGAGGGCGCAACATCGTTCAAGGCGTATATGAACCTTTCGCATGATGCGCTCGCTGCGATTCAAGAAGCGCACCGGCATGGAATCAGGATTACAGGACATTTGTGCTCGGTCGGCTTCACGGAAGCCGCAGAGTTGGGCATCGATGACCTGGAGCACGGGCTGCTCGTGGACAGCGAATTTACACCGGGTAAGCAGCGCGACGTGTGCCCCGATCAGTGGAAGACCATTGGCGTCATCGAAAAGCTGGACTTAACGAGCGCTGAAGTGCAGCGGATGATCCACACGCTGGTGGAGAGGATAGTAGCGATTACTTCGACGCTCGCGGTGTTTGAGGCGATGCTGCCGGGGCGCCCGCCGCTCGAGCAGCGCGTGCTGGATACGATGTCGCCGCAAGCGGCTGAGAGCTATCTCGCAGCGAAGGACCGCGCAGTGGATAATCCGCGATTCCGCAACGCTTCGTTCCTCAAAAAGGAGATGGAGTTTGAGCGCGAGTTTGCACGTACTGGAGGCTTGCTGATTGCGGGTTGCGATCCAACCGGGAATGGCGGCGCGCTGCCAGGCTTTGGGGATCAACGCAATCTGGAACTGCTGGTGGAGGCCGGCTTCACCCCTGAACAGGCGATCAAAATTTACACTTACAATGGCGCGCTATACGAAGGGCAGGCAGATCATATCGGCACCATCGCTGAGAGCAAGGCCGCCGACCTGGTGGTGGTAGCTGGCGACCCATCGACGCATATCGCAGACGTAGAGAAAGTAAAGTTCGTCATGAAGGACGGGCTTGCATATGACCCAGCTAAGTTGATCGATTCGGTTCGCGGCGCGGTTGGTATTCATTAAGTTAAGAATTATGTCGAAACCTGCCAGTCAAGCTCTGACCGCGGCGCTGGGTGTCCTGTTCTTCGCCGCATCGGTTTCCGGGCAAGAGAACAAGATTGATCAGGTGCTGCAGCAGCTCGAGCAGGTGCACAGTTTTTCCGGCGTGGGAATTTCGCCAGACGGACAATGGGTGAGCTGGGTAGAGCCGGCGCGCGAAGACGGGGGAACAGAAATCTTCCTGCTGCGATGGAAGGAAGCGGGGGCGAAGCCGCGGAGAATTTCAGCCGGCGACGGGAAAAGAACGTTCGAGGAGAGCGGGCTGGCTTGGTCGCCGGACGGCACGCGCGTTGCCTTATTTTCAAATGCCGAGTCTTCACAGAAACAGGTGTTCGTGCTGACGGTTGCAAGCGGCAAGGCACGACGCCTGACAGAAGTGAACGGGTATGTCACGGACATTCGCTGGTCGCCGGATGGGCAAAGAATCGCGTTCTTGTATGCAGAAGGCGGCGGTGGGGGCGGTCCACTGGAAGCGGAACCGGCGCGGACCGGCGTCATTCAGGGGCAGATCCACAATCAGCGAGTTGCGGTGGTGAACGCGGCGGGAGGCGAGGTGCGGCAGCTTTCGCCGGCTCAATTGAACGTTTACGAGTATGACTGGAGTCCGGATGGGCGGCGTTTTGCAATGATTGCAGCACCGGGGCCGGCGGATAACAACTGGTGGATCGCTCAACTCTACTCGCTGGATGCCGCTTCCGGAGAGATGAAGGTTTTATATCATCCGCCCGCGGAGCAGCAAATTGCCATACCGCGGTGGTCACCGGATGGAAAACAGATCGCATTCATCGGCGGATTGATGAGTGATCAGGGATTCAACGGCGGAGACATTTTCTTAATCGCGGCCGAGGGAGGCGAGGCGCGAAATGCGACGCCTGGCATTAAACAATCGCCGAACGGACTGCAATGGGAGAGCGGGGACAAAATCCTGTTCACCGCGACTATGGAAGGCGGCGGCGCAATTTCTACCCTGGATGTCGCTTCCGGACAGCAGCAACTGCTCTGGAAAGGCAGCCAGGATTTACATGGAGACGGCAACTTTCCGAACTTCGCCGTTGCGAAGGATTGCCGAACGAGCGTAGCCGTCCGGGGCACATGGGAGCAAGCACCGGAAGTAGCGGCAGGGCCGATTGGCGACTGGCGTCCGCTGACGAGCGAGAACGCTCAACAGCGGCAGCAGTGGCAGAACGCAGAAAGCATCGTTTGGGAGAACGAAGGTTTTCGCGTGCAAGGCTGGCTCCTCTATCCGGATCACTACGATGCGAGTAAGCGCTATCCCATGGTGGTGGAGATTCACGGCGGCCCGTCGAATCTGAAATCGGCGTCGTGGCCCAGCACGCAATACGATATGTCGGCGATGGCCGCCCTCGGTTATTTCGTATTCTTTCCAAACCTGCGGGGCAGCTATGGCGAAGGCGAGACGTTTACGAGGGCGAATGTCAAGGACTTCGGCGGTGGCGACCTGCGAGACGTGCTCGCCGGTGTGGATGTCGTGCTGAAACGCGTGCCGGTAGATGCGAATCGGATCGGGATAACAGGCTGGAGCTATGGCGGTTACATGACGATGTGGGCGGTAACGCAGACCAACCGCTTTCGAGCGGCAGTGGCGGGGGCGGGCATCGCGGACTGGCTGAGTTATTACGGCGAGAACGGCATCGACGAGTGGATGATTCCGTTCTTTGGCGCATCGGTGTATGACGATCCCGCAATTTATGCGAAGAGCTCGCCGATTACCTTTATAAAGCAAGCGAAGACCCCTACGCTGGTTCTGGTAGGTGAGCGCGACGCAGAGTGCCCTGCTCCCCAGTCTTTTGAGTTCTGGCATGCGCTAAAAACCCTGGGAGTGCCGACCGAACTGGTGGTATATGCAGGCGAGGGACATGCATTCGGTGACCCGAAGAACCGCCTCGACCGAATGCGGCGCACACTCGCGTGGTTCGACCATCACCTTGAGTCTTCGCCTCGCTGACAAGGCGCGGGCTCATCACCTTGAATCTTCGCTTCGCTGACAAGGCGCGGGCTCATCACCTTGAATCTTCGCCTCGCTGACAAGGCGCGGGCTCATCACCTTGA
>JAFAMD010000015.1 GCA_019233755.1 Acidobacteriaceae bacterium
GCAATCGCCTCATTTCCGTTCTGGAAGGCGGCTATAACCTGGAAGGCCTGGCTATGGCTGCCGAGGCCCATGTCCGCGGACTGATGGGTGAACACAAAATCTAGCCAAGGATAACTTGAAATCTATTCTTGAGCGCGCATAACGGGCAACAAACGCGCTGTGCGCTTGCCGAGGAGAGCTTTCAGGAGAGCAGTCAGCCCACACACACTGATAGCTGAAAGCTGATAGCTGAAAGCTAAAGCTGATAGCTGAAAGCTAAAAACTGACAGCTATCACCCGAGCTCTGGCCCAAATCTGAGGGAGAAGTTCTCAGACAAGCTGGCCAAGAATTTAGCCATCTGCCCGGCACTCTCAATACTGTATCCGTGTAAAAGTTCTGGTGATCGTTTAGCCTCACGAACGGTTTCTAAAGAGTAGCTGCAGATCTCTGGAGGTGAACGAAGATGAAAAAAATCCTGGCTGCTTTGGGCTGTGGTGCTCTCCTGAGTGTAGTTGGTCTCACTCAAACTGCCCCGACAAGCAAGACAGACCAAGAGTTTATCGACATGGTCGCGCAAACCGACATGCTGGAAGCGCACCTGGGCCAGATGGCGCAGGATCAGGCGTCCAGCCAGAAGGTTAAAGATTACGCGCAGATGCTCGTTTCGGATCACACGGCGGACTACAAGCAGATTGGGGCCGTTGCCGCAAAGATCGGCGCAACGGCCCCGAACGGCCTGGGTGCCGCCGAAAACCACATGATTGCTCCCTTCGCGAAGCTCAAGGGTGCCGCGTTCGACAAGCATTTCATTCACGAGATGATTGCGGGGCACACGAAGGCCATCGCGGCCTATAAGCGAGAGGACGCGAAAACCCAGAATGCCGACCTGAAAGCCTATATCGCTCAGGCGCTACCCGTGCTGGAAAAGCACCTGAAGGACGCGCAGGATCTGGAGAACGAAAAATCGAGCTGACGTCTTTGCACTAAAGCTTGTCATCACGCAAAAAAGAGGGGCGCCAGCCTTCGCCGGCCCCTCTTTTCGTTTTGAATTGTTTGGGAACTACCAGGTAATGCGAAGCGCAGCTTGCGCGCGCCGGGCGGTGGTGCCATCAGGGGGTGCCTGCGTCTGGGTGGCCGCACCGTAGTACTGATACGGCATCAGGCCCACCCCGCCGTTGTAAGCTACCGTCGTGTACTGCTGCGCGATGCGTGGCGCTGATCCCTCCAGGATGAAATGATTGAACAGATTTGTCGCCTCGAACATAAGCTGCAGGCGAAGCCGCTCGCCAATTGGGAAGATCTTGCTCAAGCGTGCGTCCGTGCGGAAAATCGGGGCGATGTTCAGCACCGAAATCGATTCAAACGGTACACGAGTAGATCCACCCAAACCGTCGAGAGTGCCGGTTTGGAGAAGGCCGAGGCCCTTTGGCAGAACGCTTGAATTCACCGATACGGTCGTAGGCAGGGCGAAGGAGGAGCCGAAGGTGGAAATGACCGAGAGTTGCCAGCCGTTGATCAGGTACCGGTCAGACCAGCCGTTGCCGTGCGTGAAAGTCGGATTGAACACTCCGTTCAGCACGAGACGGTGTCTTTGGTCATTCGAGCTCGATCCCTTCTCAAACTGCTCGTTGCCATTAAACACCGAAGTCGGGTAATACGGCGCGTAGAGAATTCCGCTGGAACCGCCAGGTCCGCCCGCCGCACCGCCGATATTGTCATCGATGGCGTGCGACCACGTGTAAGCGGCATCAGCCTGGAACCAGTTGGTGTAACGCTTTTGCAATTGAACTACGAGCGCGTTGTAGTAGCTGTTGGCGTTCGATTGCATTTCAATAATCGATCCGTACGCCGGGTTAATGCGCTTGGTATAAATCGGAGTCGTGTATGTGCCGACCTGCTGTCCCGCGGAGTTCAGAATGTAATACGTGTAATTTGAGGTCGGGGCGGCAGCGTTGGCATCGCTCGCTGAAGTGATGTGGAGAGAGCGGCTCCAGATACCCGAAACCGTCAGGCTCGTGCCGGGAGCAATCTCGCGCTGAATCGCAGCCGTGGCCTGTTCGGAGTACGCGTTGCGCCACGAAGGGTCCGCGAAGTCAACCGTTGCAGCGCCCTGCAAATTCTTTACGTTCGGGGGTGCTGCGAGCGGGTTGGGAAAAACCGGACCCGCCTGTACCTGAGCTGCTACGGTGTTCTGCAGCGTATAGCTCATCTGGTTTAAACCGTTGTTCAGGAACAGGCTCTCGATGCCCGCGGAGACGTAGCGGTTATAGAAGATGCCGTAGCCTGTGCGGAACACGGTCTTACTGTCGATCTGATAGGCGAGTCCCAAACGCGGGGCCAGGTTCAGATCGGTTTGCGGAATATGCCCGGTCAGCGGCCACGCCGCATTCGTCTCGGTCGGCTCAGGCAGGAATGTCTTTTCATACCGCAAGCCGGGGCTGATGGTCAGCTTCGGGGTGATATGCCACTCGTCTTGCGCGAAGAGGCCGAATTCATTGAAGTTGAGATCGATATTCGGATTCCCGAAGGTTTGCGAGAACCTCGACCAGTTCTTTGCTCCGCTGTTCCCGCTGAAATCCTCCGCGAAAGCCGTCAGGCTGTTGTAACTGTAAGTGCCATCTACGTTCGGAATGCTGTAGACGTAATCTTCCACGTGCTCATAGTCGTAGCCGAACTTCAGGCTGTGCTTGCCGGCGGTGTAGGAAAAGGTATCCGAACCCTGGAAGTGCAGTTCGCTCGGCAGCAGGCGCGGATAGCTGGTCGCGTAGCCGAGATTGCTGATAGCCGGAGTGCCGACCGACAAGGCGATCGGGCCGACGGAAGGCAACAGGCTGGCGCTTGCCGGATCATATTGGCGGTCCTTGAACATGCCGAATCGCAATTCATTCACGGCGTTCGGCGAAAGCACCGAGGTCAGGTTCGATTTCACTGTGCGGTCGAAAACCGTTGTGTCGGCGTTGTTGCCGATACCAGCGCCGTTCGAGAGTGCCGCCTGGGTTTGAATTCCGTTCGGCGAGTCGAAGTCGAGATAACTCATCTCGGTTGTCCAACGGTTGTTGTCGTTGATCTGATAGTCGATCTTTCCAAACAGCAGGTTGACGTCTGACGTGCGCGGGACCAGTTGCGGCGCAACGCGGCTTTCAATGTAGGCGATTGCTGCTGCGCATTGTGCCGCGGTTGCGGGTGCACCGCAATTCGGCTTGCCCTGGGGGGATGTGGGTAAGTACTGGCCTTGCGCGTTAAACAGGGTCAGGTTGCCGGTGTTTGTTGAAACAATCGGGAAGTCTCTGCGCTGTACTTCGCCGTTGAAGAAGTAGAACAGCTTCTCTTTCTTGATCGGTCCGCCAACGCTTACGCCGGCCTGATGCCGCCAGTCCTGAGGGTTAATGCCTTGCGCTTCAGGATCGGTGGCGTTCAAGGTGCGATTTCGGAAAAACCAGTAGGCTGTTCCGTGCAGATCGTTGCTGCCGCTGCGGGTGATCGTGTTTACTACGCCTCCCGAGGCATTGCCGTACTCGGCCAGGAAGTTGCTCGCGATCACCTGGAACTCCTGAACCGCATCCTGCGAAATGTTGTAGGTGCGCGTCCGGCCGGCGTTCTCGTCGTAGAACTGGTTCGTGGTATCTATACCGTCTGTAAGGAAGGAGTTCCCGCCAGGGTTGCCGCGGAACGTCAGGAGCCCGAATGCCTGGTCTGAAGTGACACCGGGTGTCAGCAGTACGAAGCTGTCAACACGTCTTCCGTTGATTGGCAAATCCATAAGTTGCCGCGAGCTGACTACCTGGGAGACGTCTGTCTGTGTTGTGTTAATTACCGGTGCGGCTGCAGTAACCTCTACCTTCGTGGTAGAAGAAGAGATCTGAAGCCGAGGCGTCAAGCTGACGGTCTCGCCGACTTGTACGGTGATATTGGTTGCCTCATACGCGGAGAAGCCGTCCCTGGTGACCTTCGCGCTGTAACCAGATGCCGGAACCAGAGAGGGTGCCGCGAAAATACCGGCATCGGTGGTGCTGAGCTCGCGGTGAATACCCTTGGCTGCGTTGTCTACGGATACGCGGGCGCCTGGAACAACCGCGCCGCTTGCGTCAGTCACAATACCGGAGATGCCCCCGGTGCCGGAAGCGTTCTGTGCCGGCAGCGAGAAACAACACACTGCGGCTAGACACCCTAGTCGTGTAATTGTTTTGTACATGGAAAAACCCGGCCACCAGAATAGCGATGAATCGTTTCAACACAGTAAATCTTCGAGCCTCGGGATGCATGATTAGCTGGGTTTAATGGGCCGTCTTAGGGTCCTTGTTATACTGCGGTTTCAATCTGGCTTGCCAGCACCGAACGCACGCGGCCTGCGATTAGCGCGTACGCCCGTTCGGTCCAGGCAGAAGCTCGAGAACTCAGGAGCAAAATGCGCAGAAAAGTCACCGTTGTCGGGGCGGGGAACGTGGGAGCTAACACCGCCCAGAAGATTGCTTTGAAGGAGCTGGCCGACGTTGTTCTCGTGGACGTTGTGGATGGTGTTCCGCAAGGCAAGGGCCTTGACATGCTCGAGTCCGCCCCCGTGGAAGGCTATGATGTGCGCATCGTTGGCACGAACGGTTATGAAGAAACCGCCGGCTCGGATGTAGTCGTGATCACTGCCGGTTTTCCGCGCAAGCCCGGCATGAGCCGCGACGATCTTCTTCTCGCCAATTACGAGGTGGTGAAGAGCGCGACGGAACAAGCTGCCAGGCACTCGCCGAACGCTATCCTCATTCTCGTCACCAATCCTCTGGATGCGATGTGCTGGACCGCGCTGAAGGTGTCCGGTTTTCCACGCGAACGGGTCATCGGTATGGCCGGTGTTCTCGACACAGCCCGCTTCCGCACCTTCATTGCCGAAGAGCTGAACGTCTCCTTCGAAAACGTCACCGCGATGGTGCTCGGCGGGCATGGCGACACCATGGTGCCGCTGGTGCGTTGCACGAACGTCAGCGGCATCCCGCTCTCGGAGCTGACCGACCAGGCCACCATCGATCGTCTTGTACAGCGCACACGCGATGGCGGCGCCGAGATCGTGAAGTATCTCAAGACGGGCAGCGCTTACTACGCTCCGGCGGCATCCACGGCGGAGATGGTCGAATCGATTCTCAAGGATAAGAAGAAGGTTCTGCCTTGCGCCGTTTATCTCGAGGGCGAATACGGCATTAACGGACTCTTCGTAGGTGTGCCCGTGAAGCTAGGCAGGTCCGGTGTCGAGAGGGTCTACGAGATCAGGCTGGAAGAATCCGAGAAGGCTGCCTTGAAGAAGAGCGCGGACGCGGTTGAGGAACTCGTTTCTGTCCTCAAAAAGAAAGTTCAATAAAGAACGCCTGCGGCGTAGCACATATTTCAGAGATCGGCTAATCTGACGAGCATGGCGCTTATGAAATCTGCCAACGGTGCGAAGGCAGACAGCGACAGTCCCAGCATCGACCCGAGATACGCCCGCTTCGGGATAAAGCTGGCTCCTTCTAAAATTCATCGCTGGGGCGTTTACTCGACGCAATTTATTCCGGCCGGTCGCAAGGTGATCGAATACACGGGTGAGAAGATCAGCCGCCGCGAAACAAAGCGCCGCGCTGACGCGAGTAACCTCATTTATCTCTTTACCCTCGACGCATATTGGACGATTGACGGCTCGGTGGGCGGCTCGGGCGCCGAATACATTAATCACTCGTGCGAGCCGAACCTGGTTGCCCGGATTCTGAAGGGGCATATCCTCTATATGAGCGCGCGCGATATCCGGCCTGGTGAAGAACTGACCGTCGACTACCACTTCGACAAGAAGGTCGAGCGCGTTCCCTGCAGTTGCGGTGCAGCGAAGTGCCGCGGAACCATTAACGTTCTTGATTAGGTGGCGTTCTCCGCGTCCCTGTCTGTCATTTCCCCCGCAAAAAAAAGACCCGCCTTTTCCATTTCCTGCTCAACTTAATGCCGAATGCTGTCGATAAGGGCTTAGGCAGCATATGGATCAGGAACTAGGTAAGAGTAAGAAGCTCGTTTCTATCTGTGAGACTCAGCCCCTCACTGTTTACGGTCTCAGTCACCTGCTGGCGTCCACGCAGGATCTGCAATTCGGAAGAGCGCATAATACACCCGCGGAATGGATGGTCAGCCCACAGTCAGATCAGACGGACATCCTCATTGTCGATAAGGCACTAGGGGCGCATGCCGTGCTCGAAACCCTTAGCCGCCTGCCTGGCGAGCCTGCTTCCATGAATTCCCACGTTCCTGCCGTTGTTATCTGGGGTATTTCGCTCACCGAGGTGGAAGCTCTTCGATTTCTTCAGGCGGGCGCGAAAGGCATTCTCCGGAAATCTGCCGAAACCACAACCGTACTTGCCTGCCTGAGGGTGGTTGCACAAGGACGGAGCTGGATGCAGGATTCTGTCTTTCGCGATTCAGCACCCGTCGAGGAACAACTGCGATGTGATCTCACGCCGCGGGAATATCAGATCATGGAGTTGGTCGAGCAGGGATTCAAGAATCGGGAAATTGCAGAGCAACTCGGAATTCGGCCCGGGACGGTGAAGATTCATCTGAAGCACATCTTCGAAAAAACCGGCGTTCGGGGCAGGCACGGTCTCGCGTTGAACGGCTTGCGCCAGAAGGGCGTGATCTCGCTCCTCGCATCCTGAAACGACCGTTGACAATAGGCGAACAAAAGGAGAATATGGTAACGAGAGGAGATCGCTCTCGTGGACGAGTTCGTCAAGCTGGTGGGGATTGCGCGCGCTGCGGCAGAAGGAACACTCGTCGCCGAAAAGCGCCGGGTCGATTACCGTACGCTACCCACCCGCAAATGGCTAAACCGGTGCCATCCCAAGCGCGTTCCGTTCGACTGGTCGATCAATCCCTACCGGGGATGCGAGTACGGTTGTAAATACTGCTACGCCCGGTTTACCCACGAGTTTCTGGAACGGCGCGATCCTGACCTTTTCGAAACCGAAATTTACGCCAAGGACTGGAACGAAGCGGGCTTTCTGAACGAACTCAAAACCGTTCGTCCCGGGCACATTCTGGGAATCGGCACCGCCACCGACCCTTATCAGCCGGCCGAGCGGCGCTTTGGCAGAACCCGGAAAGTACTCGAGGCGTTGCAGGCATTGCGTGGCGTCTCAATCTTTATAACCACCAAGTCGGACCTCGTATCGAGAGATGCGTCGCTGCTCAAAACCCTCGCCGGGTACAACGAAGTTCGCGTGACCCTCACGGTCACCACCATGAACCGGGATCTCGCCAGGCTGACCGAACCTTTTGCGCCCAGGCCGGATCTTCGCTTGCATGCAGTCGCCGAGTTAGCCTCTGCGGGAGTGCGGGTGGGCGTTATCGCCAGTCCTGTTTTGCCGCTGATTACAGATTCAGAGGACAATCTCGAACGCGTCGCGCGGGCAGCCAAGACTGCTGGGGCGGATCAGTTCGGGGCCAATGTTCTGTTTCTCCAACCGGCTGCACAGAGGGTCTTCTTTGCATTTCTGGCTGGGAACTTCCCGCGCCATCTTGCCCGCTATCGCCGCAGCTACGGGCAGGGTGCTTTTCTGACGGGCTCCTACCCTGAGCGCATTCGTGAAATGGTGAATGACATCCGTTCGCGCATCGGCATACCGTCGCGCGATATGGAGCGTACGGCTCTCCCGCGCCCGCCCGGATGGGAACTGAGCGGCTCCCAAATGATGCTGTTCTAGAAAACTGCTCTGCTATTCTGGCCCGGTACGGCGGAGGGGGCCGGAGCAGGTGCTGCCGGTCTTGCTGAATGAACATCTCACTGGCAAACAGATCGGCTCTGATAACAGGCGCAGGCCGCGGAATCGGGCGCGCCATAGCAAAGAAACTGGCCGACGCCGGAGCATCCGTGCTCCTCGTCGATGTGGATGAAGGAGCGCTGCAGGAGAGCCGGGAAGTGCTTGAAAAATCAGGCGCCCGGGTCTGCACCATGGCTGGCGATCTCACCGAGCCCGATTTTCCACAAAAGGCCATCTCGCAATTGGCGCTCTGGGCCGGATCCGTCGATATAGTCGTGAACAACGCCGGCTATACCTGGGATAACGTCATCCAGAAAACCTCGGATGAGCAGTTCCAGGCCATGCTCGATATTCATCTGGTTGCGCCATTCCGGCTCTTGCGCGCTGCCGCGCACTGGCTCCGCGACGCGGCAAAAAAAGAAAAAGAGGCAGGAAAGCTCGTGATGCGCAAGGTGGTCAACATCACGTCGATTTCGGGTCTCGACGGCAACGCCGGCCAGATCGGCTATGCTTCAGGCAAAGCCGGTATCGTCGGTCTCACGAAGACGCTTGCCAAAGAGTGGGGCCGCTATAACGTGACGGTAAACGCCGTGGGTTTCGGTTTGATCGATACCCGGTTGATCAAGCCGATGGAAGATGCGGAAACGAGTATTGCCATCGGCGAGCGCCGTGTACGCGTGGGAATGCAGGCGCAGGTACGCGACGAGGCGGTCCGCATGATTCCTCTGGGACGTTTGGGAACGCCTGACGATGCTGCCAACGCCGTTTTCTTTTTCTGCTCGCCCCTATCGGACTACATCACCGGAGAAGTGTTGGTCTGCAGCGGCGGCATTCACTTCTGAGCCAATACCGCCCGGCCATTTATCGGAGGACGGCGGGCTCGGAGGTCTTGCGGCTCTTTAACACCTGCAGCGCGGCCGGAATCAGCGAGATCACGATGATGCCCAATACCACCTTTTCGAAGTTCGATCGGATCAGTGGCACATTGCCTAACACGTAGCCGGCGGTGAGCATAGACGTCACCCAGCCAATGGCTCCGAAGACGTTGAATGCCAGAAATCGCGTGTAGCGCATCCGCCCTACGCCCGCGATGAACGCCGCGAACGTACGGATGATCGGCACGAACTTGGCATATAGGATCGTCTTGCCGCCGTGCCTCTCATAGAATGCATGTGTCCGATCGAGATACTCGCGGCGGAAGATGCGGGAGTTCGTTCGCTTAAACAGCGAATAGCCGAGCGTACTGCCGAGATAGAAGCCGATGCCATCGCCAAGAATGGATGCGGCCGCCAGCATCGCGATCATGCCGCCAATCGGCAGTTTGCCCGCTCCGGCGACCACCCCGACCGTGAAGAGCAGGGAATCGCCCGGTAGGAAAAAGCCGATCAGCAGCCCGCTCTCGGCGAACACGACGGCGAAAAGGACGACGTACCCGAGCCATCCGGTAAGCACCGTCGAGAGCAACTGAATGAGCTGATTCGGATCTGTCAGGCTGCGGATAAAGTGCAGTGCTTCAGCCAGCAAAAGGACTCCTATCCCTGGTACGACTGAATGATGCGCTGCAGATTGGCTTCGTTCAGCTTGATCTTGCCGCGGCGCTTCAAGTCCGTCACTACACTATCGCGGAACAACGGATCTTCGATCTGCTGCCGGCGCTGCGCCAGGCTCTCCACGATAGCTTGTTTGTTCTGCGCAAACTGATTCATGTCGGCCGGGATCTTTTCCGCTACGCGGCAGACGAACTGTCCTGTCCCGGTAGCTAGCGGGCCGACGATATCGCCGACATTTGCCTTGAAGGCCGCCGCCAGCGTGGAGGCGGATCCAATTCCTTCCGCTGCGCCGTCGACAGTGAACGGCGCGGCCGTCTTCACCGTCAGACCGTCGCTCTTGGCGATTGCCTCCAGGCTCTCGCCCTTGCGCGCGCGATCGGCTGCCGTCTTCGCCGCCTCCTGGGCGAGCCGCTGAGATTCGGCAGTCGTGTAGCGCTGCAGAACGTCGTTTTGTACCTCGGCGTAATCGGCGTTGTGCGCCGGAATCACATTGGTTACCACTGCGAACGCCGCCTTCCCCTGATTGCTCATCGCCGTGACATCCGTCACCCCGCCCTTCGGCGCAGCGAATATCGCGTTTGTGAGCTCCGGCTGCGTGTTCACGCTGGGCAACGCCGAGCTGGTGGTTACGTCGTTCAGCTTGTAGAACTGCAGAGCGTATTTTTTCGCAATCGCTTCCGCTTGGCTCGGGTTCCGGGCAATTTCGGCTCGCGCGGCATCCACAGCCCTGGTCAAATTCTCTGTCGCTATCTGCTTCTTGGCGTCCGCCAGCAACTGGGCCTTAACCTCATCGAAGCTTTGCGTGTGAGCGGCCTGCTTCTCTTCGACCTGGATGATGTGATACCCGTATTCGGTCTCAATCACCCCGCTCAATTGCCCGGGAGTTAGAGAGAAAGCGGCCTTCTCGAAATTAGGCACCGTTTGGCCCTTAACGATCCAACCCAGTTCGCCGCCCTTCTCCGCTGATCCGGGGTCCTCTGAATTCTTCTTCGCCAGCTCTGCAAAGTCACCCCCATGTTGGAGCTGCTTCAATATGTCTTCTGCCTTCGCCTTCAGCTTGGGAGCCTCATCCTTCGGCTTTCCTTGTGTCTTTATGAGGATGTGGCGCACTCTCACGCGTTCCGGTGTCCGATAGCTATCGATGTTGTCTTGATACTGCTGCTGGAGTTGCTGGTCTGAGACTTGTGCGTTCTGCAAGAAGTCCGCCGTCGTCCCGACAATCAGATTCACTTCCCGCTTTTCAGGGGTACGGAAGAGTGCCCGATTCTTGTCGAAATAGGCCTTCACGGCTGCCGGATCCTTGTTGACCTTCGACGCGAAGTCCTTCGGATCGAAATCGAGGTACTGCAGGCCGACTTTCAGGTTCTTCCGCTGGTATTCCGCTCGCGCGTCCTGATCGGACACGATCAGCGACTGCATTGCCACGCTCTCGAGCCGCCCTGCAAGCATGCTCTGCCGGCGTTCCTTTTCATAGTCTGCCGGGGTCAGGCCTTGCTGCGCCAGCAGCGCCTGGTACGTCTGCATGTTGAATTTGCCGCCCATTACCGGCGCTACATCGGCCTGGATGGCGTTGGCTAATTCCTGGTCGGAGATCGACAGACCCATCTCCTGCGCCTTGTACGCCATCGCCTTCGCTTCGATCATCTGGTTTACCAGCGAAGGTACATACATTGCCACGAGGCCTTTCGGCAGATTACTCTGGCTGCGGGTAATGCGCTCAACTGCGCGCTGCACGTCAAGCGCCGTGATCTTTTCTGATCCCACTGCCGCCACCACGTTTTGGCCGGATACGTTCGGCCCTCCGAGGCCGCCTGGAATCAGATAAACCAGCATGGAGGCCGCCACGAGGACCAGCATGGCGCCCAGCAAAAGGCGCACACTCTTCTCACGGCTGCGGAACAAATCGAACATAAATGTAGAGTGGAAACTCCTGCAGAGAACTTCGTTTAGCGATTACGGATAGCCGGGACGCTATGCCACTCGCCTTCTTGCCAGTATAGCGGAGCTCCGGCTATCCTCGCTGTTGCGTGAAGTGCAAAGATTTAATCGAATTGTGCTATGCGTCGCTCGGCGAGCGACCGCTTATCTCAACCGGCTGCAACGGCCGATGCCGCGGGCTTCTTCTGAAGCTCCAGATCCTCCAGAAAGATGAAGTAAGAGGATCCGCCTGAACGGACTCGAACCGTCCGATCGTCGAACCCCGGCCCTCCCAGGTATACTTCAGCCCCTTCCGGCAGTTGAGTAAGCAAACCAAGTCGTGACCGTATCCCATCTTCCGCGGGAAGAATCTGGATGGCGGACACGTTTCGCGAGAGCGTATACGTTTTCTCAGGTGGGAACGGAGAGTTACTCAGTAGTACTTCAGGATTCACTAGTACTAGACCTCCAAGGTTCAAGGTGCGAGTGGCTTGATGGAACCACTCTACTGGAGTTTTTCCTTCCGGGTAACACTTTTTGTCGATAACTGTAATAACTACGAGGATTAGTACTCGTAGAACAAACAAGTTCTTGATCTTGTCATCTAAGATCTGAAAACTGTATCTTGGCTTGTATTTGGGTTTTCGATCCGCTCTATCGGCCAGAAATGCAAGAGCTTATGGGACAATGCACCGGCTAGTCAGCTCTCACTGCACCTTGCTCATCATGCCTCTTGGCTCCCTTGCCGTTCGACGTGCGTGCCCTCACAATTCGCAGGATGACTTCTTCCACTTCCTCCGGTGACAGCCCGGTCGTGTCCACCAGTTCAGCATCGGGCGCCTGGACAAGAGGCGCCTCTGCTCGCCCGCGGTCCCGCTCATCTCTCTGCCGGAGATCACCCTCAACCGCAATGGCGTCATCTTGCAACTCCAAAGCTCGCCGCCGCGCGCGCTCCGCCGGATCGGCATCGAGAAATATCTTCACTTGCGCGTCCGGGAACACGACCGACCCGATATCACGGCCCTCCATCACTACGCTGTTCTGCTCGGCCAAGCCCCGCTGAACGCCCAACAGCGCGCGCCGCACACCCGGAACCGCCGACACCTGCGAAGCGGCGTCCGAGACGTGCGGCTCACGGATAGCATCCGTTACGTCTTCGCCATTCAGCAGCACACGCCCGTCGCGGGTCAGCTCAATTCCGGCTTCTTTCGCGAGTTGCTCCAGGCGGTGCATGTCCGTCAAGCCCACGCCGAGTTGCAAGGCCCAGAGCGCAACCGCCCGGTACATCGCGCCTGTGTTGATGTAGATAAAGCCAAGCCTCTCGGCAACGCGCTTGGCGAGTGTACTCTTCCCCGAGCCTGCCGGCCCGTCAATTGCAATAATTACTCGCTTCTCAGACATGATGGTATTCGCTAGCGCCCTTCGAACGCGACCACCGGGTGCCACTCGTTCTTATAGACCATCCCGTTCTTCATCACGAATCGTACGTGCTGCAACTGCTCGACGTTGACCCGCGGATCGGATTCCACCGCAATGAGGTCGGCGAAAGATCCGGCTTTTACCACACCGGCCTTGCCCTTCAGGTTGAGCAGATCCGCTGCATTCACGGTGGACATGCGGATGGCGTCAATCGGTTTCGCGCCGAATTCCACCATCGTTGCGAACTGCTTCGCATTGTCGCCATGCGGATAGACTCCGCCATCGGTTCCGAAAGCGAGCGGTGCGCCGGCCAGGTAGGCCGTGCGGAAATTCGCGCGCTGCAATTTTCCAATCGCCTTCTCTTTTTCAATCGATTCCGGCAACATACCCACTTTCGCGCCTTCCTTCAGGATGTAAGTGTCGTTGTAGATATCGAAGACAAGATAGGTGTGATGCTGCTTTGCGAGCGCGATGCCTTCGTCATCAATCAGGCTTGAGTGTTCGATGGAGTCGATGCCGGCGTTAATGGCATCTTTGATTGCCTGCGTTCCGTGCGCGTGCGCTGCCACTTTCCGTCCCAGCTTGTGCGCTTCCTCGGCGATCGCCAGCATTTCTTCGAGCGTGTATTGCTCGGCCCCGGCCGCATCGCCCTTGGAAAGAACTCCGCCTGACGCACAGATCTTGATGACATCCGCGCCGTACTTAATTGTCTCTCTCACTCTTCTTCGGGCGGCCCACGGCCCGTCCGCTACACCGGGTTCCGTGTAGTTGAACTCGGGCGCCAGCAGGTTGTTATCGCAGTGACCGCCGGTAATTCCTAGCGGCGGTCCCGAAACGAACAGCCTGGGCCCCGGGATCTCCCCCGCATTGATGCCGTCGCGCAGCGCCACATCGCTCCAACCTTCTGCGCCTACATTCCGTACCGTCGTGAATCCGGCGAGCAGAGTAATCCGCGCATTCTTCGCGCCCGTAACGGCTTGCCGCGGGACGGAAACGCCTAAGGATTCATACCCGGAGTCCGTTGGATTCGATGTCAGGTGGTCGTGTACGTCAATCAAGCCCGGCAGGCAGAAGCCTTGTGCGGCATCCACCCGGGTTGCGTTCGCCGGGACTTCGCCCGCCTGGCTGGCCGGCAGCACCTGCTTTACCGTGCCTGCCTCGGCAACCACGAACACGTCATGCGCGACGGTATCGGTTTCAGGATCAAGCAAGGACCCGCAATGAACGGAAACCACATTCTGCGGCTGTTCTGCCGCTGCTATCCCGCAAAACCCGAGCAGGCACAAAAATACACCGCAACAAATTGCACGCATCGGGAGTTGTCACCTCTTGGAATGGAAATCACTCCGAGTATGGCACGCACGTTGCTCCCGGTGCGGTCGTCGCTTATCGCATCTGGCCTTCGACTTCGCGCAGCCAGTCAGGCCGCTTCAGAACTTCACGCGGCTTACTGCCGTCCGGCGGACCAATGATCCCGTCTCGCTGCATCATATCCAGGATCCGGGCGGCCCGCCCGTAACCCAGCCGCAGCCGGCGCTGCAGTGTCGAGGTAGAAGCCTTTCCCATCTCCACCACCACCCGCACGGCATCTTCGTACATAGGGTCCTGCGCGCCGTCGAATTCCTCGGCATCGTCGCCGGCATCTTCCTCGGAAGGCGGCGTCAGGAGGAAGCTTTCGTCGTACTCCGGCGCAGCCTGCTCCTTCCAAAAATCGACGACACGGTTCGTTTCCGCCTCCGTAACAAACGCTCCATGAACGCGCGTGAGTCTGGAGGATCCCGGCGGCAGGAACAGCATGTCGCCCTTGCCCAGCAGATGCTCCGCGCCCATGCTGTCGAGCACGGTTCGCGAGTCTACGCGCGTTGCCACCCGGAAACTGATGCGGGAAGGGAAGTTCGCCTTGATTAGGCCGGTAATTACATCCACGCTCGGGCGTTGCGTTGCGAGCACGAGGTGCATGCCAACCGCCCGCGCCATCTGGGCCAGCCGCGTGATGCACTCTTCGACATTGGCGCGCTCCAGCATCATCAGATCTGCCAACTCGTCGATGAGAATCAGTACGTACGGCAGCGGCTGTAGGCTTTCGTCCTCTTCCTGCTGTTCTTCGAATAACCCGCGCGGCTCTTTTCTCAGGTCCGCCATTTTGCGGTTGTACTGGTCGATATTGCGAACGCCGTGAGAGGCCAGCAGTTTCAGACGCCGTTCCATTTCGAGCACCGCGTTCCGCAGCGCATTGGTCGCCTTTTTCGGCTCGGTGATGACGGGCGTCAACAGGTGCGGTATGCCTTCATAGATTCCGAGTTCCACCCGCTTCGGGTCCACCATGATCATGCGGACTTCGTCCGGCGTCGCCTTGTAGAGGAACGACATGATCATCGCGTTCAACATTACGCTCTTACCTGCTCCGGTAGAGCCCGCTATCAACAGGTGCGGCATCGTCTCGAGCGATGCAACCTTGATCCGTCCGTTGATGTCCTTGCCGAGCGCTATAGTCATCTTCGAGGCCGAATCATGAAATTCATCCGACTCGAGGATCTCCCGCAAGCTGATCAGTTCGCGCCGCGTATTCGGAACTTCGATGCCCACGGTAGGCTTGCCCGGCAGCCTTTCAATCAGCACCGATTCGGCCTGCAATCCGAGGCAAAGATCCTCCGTCAGCGTAGTAATCCGGCTGTATTTCACGCCTGCTTCGGGCTTGTACTCGAACGTCGTGACAACCGGTCCGGGGTTGATCTGCGTGACCGACCCTCGTACGTTGAATTCCTCGAGCTTCGATTTGATGCGGCTCGCGATCTCTTTCAGTTCCTGTCCGTCATAGCCGTTTCCCGACGGTATTTCATTCAGTAACGGAGTGCCGGGGAGCTTATAGAACCGCTTCCGCTTCTTCGGACTCGGCGCCTGGGTAAAGGGTTCCGCGAATTCCGGCTCGCTTTCCTCTTCCACCGGCACCGCTGCCTGCGCGCGCATGCTTGGCTGGTATTCGAGCGTTCGAATCGGGATCTCGTCTTCGCCCTCCCCTTCCGCTTCCGGCCCTAAGTCGAAGGGTGGTTCGTTGTCGTCTGTTCCGGAAGGAGCGTTAAGGGGCGTGATCGGAATCTCGCCCTCGGCTGCCTGCTCGTCCTCTAGCACGGCCTTTCGGCGTCGTGCTCTTGTGGTTTGCGCCGCTTCCACCGGGTCGGCTTGCACCTGCCGAGCCTGTCGGCGAGCCGCCCGCTCGGCCGCCTTAGCCTTTGCATTCTCTAGGGCGCGCTGCCGTCGTGCCTCGTGCGCTGCCTTCCATCGCGCCATCACCTTCTGCCACCAGGCAATGGGCCCACTCAGCCACCGCATTAAGGTGGCGACTTCAAAAGTGGATGCGAAGTACAGAGCCAGGACACCCGCACCCACCGTGATAATGGCTGCACCCGCGAAATCAAATCTCGCAAGTAGTGCATCGGCCAAGACCATTCCCAGCATGCCGCTGGGATGGATGACGCGGAAAATGTGCCAGCTGCGTGGTAGGAGGCCGCCCGCCGTCGAAAGGCAGAACCACAGCGCCAGGCTTCCGAAGACCCGGAACCATACGCTCTCGATTGCCGAGGATCGCACCCACTTCCAGCCCAGCGCCCAAATGTGAATCGGAAGCAGGAAAACACTGATGCCGAAGACCTGCAGCAGCAGGTCGGCCCATTTCGCGCCGGACACGCCCAGTAGGTTGTGGGTGCGTACGGCGCCCGTTGCCGTATTCCACGACGGGTCGGTAGGCGAATAGGAGACCAGGCTTAAAGAAACTGCCAGGCCCAGAAGAAGCAATAAAATACCGACGGCTTCATTCAGCCGGGTATAGCGAGACGGCGCGAGGAACCTCATCCTCCAACGCGGAAGAACACTGCCAGAGCGACTATTATTATGCCAAAGACTATGCGGTACCACACGAATAGTGCCAGGCTGTTGCGCCGCAGGAAGCGCAGGAAGAACGCAATAACCACGATTCCCACCACCGCGCTCACCAGGATTCCCACAATCCAGGGCAGCCGCATATCGGCCGGCAACCCGCCGTTCTTGTGCAGGTCAAGCGCATCCTTTGCCGCAGCACCGGCAATGACTGGCGCCGACAGCAGGAACGAAAATCGGGCCGCGGCCTCCCGGTCCATGTGCCGGAACCGTGCCGCGGAAATCGTAATGCCGCTCCGCGAGACGCCGGGAATCAACGCGGCGGCCTGCAGAATCCCCACCGTCATCGCATCCCACCAGCTCATTGCATCCAGGCCCTTCTTCTGCCTGCCGAACCGGTCGGCAATCGCCATCACGATGCCGACGACAATCATTGCCGTCCCGATAACGTAGAAATTCCGCCACGGTCCTTCGGCATACTTGTTCAACTTCGCTCCGGCCACCGCGGCTGGTATCGTTCCGATAATCAGAAACCACAGAAGCTTGCGGCTGTTCTCGTCGGGTCTCGTCCCGCGATAAGAGAATCCCAACCCGTTTGCAATGATCTGCACCCAATCCTGAAAGAAGAAAACAAAAATTGCCGCCAGTGTGCCAACATGTAGGGCAATATCAAATCCGAGGCCCGGATCCTGCCATTTGAGCAGACGCGGAATGATGGTGAGATGCGCCGTACTGCTAATTGGTAAAAACTCAGTGAATCCTTGAATAATCCCAAGTAGGATCGCTTGATAAAGCGGCATAATGACTGTGTAGTGACCTTGTCCTTCGCGTGGAAGCCTTCGCTATCGTAGCGTACCGGCGTTCATTTACCAATTGATGCGAGCCACCAAAATAGTAGCCACTCTCGGACCATCTACCGACTCAGAATCTGTTCTCCGCAAACTTTTTGAAGCAGGTGTCGATGTTTTCCGGCTGAACGCTTCTCACGGCACGCACGATGATCACGCGCGCCGTATTCATGCGGTTCGCGAGCTCGACGAGGAGTTCAAAAGAAACGTTGGAATCCTCCTCGATTTGCAGGGCCCGAAGATACGTCTCGGTACGTTTCGCAGCGGGCCACACTATCTCCCTGAGGAATCCACCTTCACCATCACGACAGAAGCGGTTGAAGGTACCGCGGAAATTGCTTTCACGTCCTACGCCGAGTTCGCGCGTGATGTCAAACCGGGCGACCCCGTACTGCTTGCCGATGGCGCGGTTCGCCTGGAAGTGCTCGAAACCGACGGTGTCGCTGCACGCTGCCGCGTCGTGCACGGTGGCTACATAAGCGATCGCAAAGGCATCAATCTGCCCGGTGTGAACATCAGCGTTCCTTCGCTTTCGAAAAAAGACATAGCCGATGCGCACTTCGGGGTCCAGCACGCCGTAGATTTCTTTGCACTTTCGTTTGTCCGCCAGGCGCGCGACGTGCTCCGTCTTCGTCACCTTTTGGAAGAAGTCGATGCGAAGCAGCCCATCATCGCGAAGATTGAGAAGCCGGAGGCCTGGCAGAACCTTGAGGCCATTCTCGATGAGTGCGATGGCGTAATGATTGCCCGCGGCGACCTTGGGGTCGAAATGGCGGTGGAGAAGGTTCCGGCCATTCAAAAAACCATCATCGAGAAAGCACGCGAACGCAATCGGTTCGTCATCACCGCCACGCAGATGCTCGAATCGATGATCGAGAACGCCATGCCCACCCGCGCTGAGGTCAGCGACGTGGCCAATGCCATCTATGACGGCACCAGCGCCGTGATGCTTTCGGCCGAAACGTCAGCCGGAAAAAACCCCGTGGAAGCAGTCCGCGTCATGCACCGTATTGCCTGCGAAACGGAATCGTCGCTGAAGACTAAGGGCTTCTCTGACAGACCAAGAGACGAGGAACACACCATTCCGGAGATTATCAGCGGCGCCGCCTATCATTGCGCCCGCACAGCCGGAGTCGCGGCACTTGCGGTGGGAACTATGTCCGGCGCATCCGCGCGCCTTCTGGCCCGATACCGCCCGCCGGTGCCGATCTACGCCTTCACTTCCCACGCTAACGTTGCGCGCCAGCTCTCGGTTGCCTACGGCGTGAATGCCATCATCTGCCCAGCCATGCAATCGACCGATCAGATGCTGCAACAGATGGAGCAGCTTTTAGTCGAAAGCAATCGGGTCCACCCGGGAGACAACATTGTCTTCGTCGCAGGCCAGCCGGTGAACCTCCGCGGTTCTACAAATATGCTGAAGCTGTATAAGGTTGGCGGCATCCGTTAGGAAACGATGTACGATGCGATCCTGCTGGTCTCCTTTGGCGGACCGGAAACTCGCGAAGACGTTTTGCCGTTTCTCGAAAACGTCACTCGAGGCCGCAACATCCCGCGTGAGCGGCTGCTCGAAGTGGCCGAGCACTACTATCATTTCGGCGGCAAAAGCCCTATCAACGACCAGTGCCGTGAACTGATGGCTGCCCTTCGCCGCGAACTTGACCAGTTCGCCATCCACCTGCCCATCTATTGGGGCAACCGCAACTGGCATCCGTTCCTTACGGACACACTTCGTGAGATGCGCGCCGCTGGTGTCCGGCACGCGCTGGCATTCGTTACTTCCGCCTACAGTTCATACTCCGGTTGCCGGCAATATCGCGAAAATATCGCTGCCGCCCAAAAAGAAGTGGGGGAGGGCGCGCCGCAAGTCGATAAGCTGCGCGTCTTCTACAACCATCCCGGCTTCATCGAAGCTTCGGCCGAGCGCGTCCGCGAAGCGCTCGCACGGTTCTCGCCGGAGGAGCGTGGCGATCTCCGGTTCGTTGTTACCGCCCACAGCATCCCGTGCTCGATGGCCCAGACCAGCGATTACGAAAAACAACTGCGCGAGACCGCCCGCCTGGTCTCCGAGTCTGTCGGAGTTCCCGATTGGGAACTGGTGTTCCAGAGCCGCAGTGGTCCGCCTTTGCAGCCCTGGCTCGAGCCCGATATTCTCGATCATCTGCGCACGCTTCATTCCCAAGACGTGCGCAACGTTCTCATCGCTCCGCTCGGCTTCCTCTCAGATCATCTTGAAGTCTTGTATGACCTCGATAGCGAAGCCCGGCATCTGGCAAACGAACTGGGCATGAAAATGGTTCGAGCCGCGACTGTCGGCGTGCACCCTGCATTCATCCGGACGATTCGCCAGCTCATCGCAGAACGCCTCTCTCCCGCCGAACCCAAACTGGCTATCGGTCTTTTCGGGCCGTATCCTGACGTGTGTCCGGCGGATTGCTGCCCTCCGCCATCGCGAGCCGGTAGACCTCCCGCTTCGGAAGCCCCATCTGCTTCGCCACGCGCTTGATTGCTTCCATTGGATCTACCCCTTCGCCCTTCAGTCGCGCCACTTCGGCGGCCGGGTCGCCGCTCTGCACCACTTCCCCGGCGCCTCCGATCACGAGTGTGATCTCGCCCTTCACCGTGCCGCGCCCTGCGAGCGCTTTCCGAATCTCGTCCGGCGTTCCGCGCAGAAACTCTTCGTATATTTTCGTAAGCTCCCGCGCCAACACCATGGGCCGCTCGCCGAGTATCTCTGCCATATCGGCCAGCGCGTCCACGATGCGGTGCGGACTCTCGTAGAGCACCACCGTCGCAGTCTCGTCTTTCAACGTCTCCAGCCTGCGCCGCCGCGCGGCGCTTTTCGGGGGCAGAAAACCAATAAACCGGAACTCGTCCGTCGGTAGTCCCGATGCGACCAGTGCTGTCATGGCCGCCGAGGGTCCCGGAATCGGCACAACCTTCACACCACGCGCGGCTGCCTCGGTCACGACGCGGTAGCCGGGATCCGAGATCAATGGGGTTCCCGCATCGCTGACGAGCGCGACCGATTCGCCTTCCGCCAGTCGCTTTAGAATCTCCGCAGTGCGGCTTGCCTCGTTGTGCTCGTGATAGCTGAGGAGCGGCTTCCTGATTTCGTAGTGTTCCAGCAGCTTTTGCGTCTGCCGCGTGTCCTCGCAGGCAATCACCGCCGCATCGTCGCGCAAAACTCGCAGCGCGCGCAGCGTGAGATCCTCCAGGTTGCCGATCGGTGTCGCAACAAGATAAAGTGTGCCGCTCAAGTATTGAAGTGTACCGTCCAAGCTGCACCTTCAACCTGTACCTTAGAAGGGGATGCCCCGCAGCTTCGAGCCTCGCGCGCAGGAAGCGCCTCTATATGTCCGCTGGCCGCCTGAACGTTCCCGCTATGCCGTGGAATTGCGGCTCGATCTCGTACCGAGGCTTTCGGCCGAGCTTGCCAAAGCGGCGCAGCAGGGAACTGAGATTGGCGGCGTTCTACTCGGGTTCTTGCTCAATTCACCCTCCCCCACTATGCGGATCGAAGGGCTGGAGCTGTTGCCGCGCCGGCCGGAGGAGGGCCCGGTCTTTCTTCTCGATCCTGCACAGGTGCAGCATTTTCAGCAGCTCTGCCAATCCGCGAGAATCCGCCAGCACGCAGTACTGGGTTTGTTCCGAACACATCTGCGCCAAGGCCCGGTGCAGCCGTCTATTGCCGATCGCAGCCTGCTTTCACAGCAATTTGGCCATGGTCCACATGCTCTACTGCTTATCCAGGGCCTGCCGCCGCACCTCTCCACATTCTTCGTCGCAATGGACGGGCAGCTTCCGCCGCAACCTGCCGTCGCGGAGTTCCGCTTCGACGAGGCGGCATTCAAGGCGCTCCCGGAAGTTCCGGCCGAGGAGCCCGTGGCGCCCACCAGGCCACTGCGCCGTCAGACGCCTGCCTCACGCAGAAGCCTGGTTTGGCTTCTTGGGCTGGCCATTCTCGTAGCTGCCTCCTTTATCTGGCAGTTTCTTCGTCAACCGGTAACCGCCACCTCCAGCCTGCCATCGAATCAGATCGGCCTTGCACTGAGCCCTGCCGGAGGATTGCTGCGCATCAGTTGGAACCACGCCAGCCGGGCGATTTCTCGGGCGCGCGGCGCCACACTCAACATTACGGATGGTTCCCGTCGCGTTCAGATGACGCTTGGCTCGGCTGACCTGAAACTCGGATCTGTCGCATACCAGAACACATCGCCGCAGGTGAGCGTCTCCATGACACTCGATGCACCGGGCCTGACCCTGCCGGCGCAATCGGCGAGTTGGCCCGCCAAATAGCGTCACAAGACAGCGGAACCTCATTGCCGCAGCAGGATGCTGAACTCGCCGCCCCGTGCGTCGAGAATCACTGTGCTGTGCGGGGGAATCTGCCCCTGCGCCACCAGTGCGGCCACGGGCTGTATAAAATTCCGCTGTACTGTCCGCTTCAATTCACGCGCCCCATAGTCTGCGCTGATTCCCAGTTCCAGCAACTGGTCGCGCCCCGCCGGTGTGCACTGTAACCGGAAGGCGCGCAGCCCGAGCCGATTGTGAATCAAACGGGCGAAATTTGCCAGAATCTGGTCCAGTATCACCTCGCACGCCGCGCGGTCCAACGGCCGGTACGTAATCACCGAATCGATCCTGTTCACGAACTCGGGTGAAAACTTCTGGCGCACCGCCGCCATGCCGATTCCCTGCAGGCGTCCCGTATCCTTCGTCTCCTTCGGCGGAAGCATGGCTTCAAAACCGAAATCGGGCCGGCTGACTCGCTGCATTGCCTTCGCGCCCAGGTTGCTGGTGAGGAAAATCAGCGTGCGCTCGAAGTTCACATTACTGTTGTCGCCGAGCCGCAGGGTGGCCTTGTCCAGAATCCCGAGCAGCAGCCGCGCCATCGAAGCCGCCGCCTTCTCAATTTCGTCGAACAGGATCAGCGAGATGTCGCTGCTGTCGCTAGCCACGCCGTTGATCTTCGCCTGCGTAAGCATCGGTTGCGTTTCGCGATGCCCCAGGTAACCCGGCGGCGCGCCGATGAGCTTCGCCACTTCATGCTCCATCTGGAACTCCCCGCAGTCCACTCGCAGCAGGTTCTTGCCGCTGCCGTGCAGCACTTCGGCGAGCGCCTCTACGGTGCGGGTTTTGCCTGTTCCGGTCGGTCCTAGCAGTAGAATCACCCCAACTGGCCTTCCTTCGGGCGCAAGGCCGGCCTGTTGCATCTGAATGTACGGGATGATCGTGTCAATCGCTTCGGATTGGCCGACCAGCAACTCACCCAGCCGGACAGCCAGTCCATCCGGATCTTCCGCCAATCTGGGACGCCTGCCGCGCCCGCTCAATGTGTAAGTGCGCATCCGTACCTCTTGGTGAAGTACCGGCTGAGTATGGTGTGTTTGGCCGCGCCCGATGAGAAGGCGCTAACGCCTACCGCTGCCGGATTCCGAACCCTTGACTCGCCTGAAGTCTAGCCACAGCAGCAGCATCATCGGTTTCGACTGGCGCTCGCGGACTGTATTTCGCCGTTCGAATTATCAGCCAAACGCAATTGATTCTGAAAGAGTTGGCCCGCGCCATGCCGGCGCGCGAATATTTCCTCGAAGATTGTGATCGTATGATCTCCGGCCGCTTACATCATCGCGACCGGGGGAGCCGGCTCATCCGGACTTCCAGCGCTGCCCAGAGGTCCTCGAATCATGACGAACGCCAGCTGGACCAGCACCGCTAGACCGATGAAATAAGAAGGATGACGGAATATTTGCAGGTGCTCCCGGACATTCGGTGGCGCGAACTGTAAACCGGCCCAGACAAGGCCGAGGATCGCCTCCCCCGCGATCAAACCCGATGCGGTCAGCACACCGGCGTTTTCCACTCGTGCCCGCTGCGCTTCGTTATATCCACGTCGCTCTGCAATCTTGTCTCCGATCCAGCGGATTACGCCGCCCACGAAGATAGCGAACGTCGTCTCGAACGGCAGATACATTCCCACTGCTACCAGCATCGGGCTTTTCACGTTCATGGCGATAAACGCGAAGCCCATCAGAATGCCCACGAGCACCAGCGGCCATGGCATGTCCCCCCCGACAATGCCCTGTGCGAGCAGCGCCATCAGGCCGGCTTGCGGAGCAGGAAGCTGCCGGTCTCCGAATCCCGTTCCGCCGGCGCGAATATTCCCCTCGTTTAGCAGCACCAATGGAAAATACATGATGAGACTTGCCACCACCACAGCAATCAGTTCAGCCACCTGAATATTGCGTGGCGTCCCGCCCAGGATGTAGCCGACCTTGAAATCCTGCAGTAGCTCACCGGCGACCGCTGAGGAAACGCACACCACCGCGGCTACGCCAAGCACCGCCGCTACTCCGGCGCCCCCTGAAACGCCGAGCATCACCATCAGCAGCGCCGCCACAATCAGTGTCGAAAGCGTCAGTCCCGAGACCGGGTTATTCGAGGAGCCGATCAGGCCGCACAAACTCCCCGAGACCGTCGCAAAGAAGAAACCGAGAACCAGCATGATGACAGCAGCCGTCACTCCGCCCGTCACCTGGCCGGAGAAATAAATGTAGAGCCCGATCATCGCCATGAACACCACGGCAATCAGCGAAAACACCACCTTCGAGCTCATGTATCGCTCGGTGCGGCTCAATGCCGCGCTTTCCTCGGCAGTCTGCTTGACGTCGCGCACTGCACGCCTCAGGCCTGACGCCAGGTTGTTTCTCATGCGGAATAACGTGTACGCCGCGCCTACCAGCATCCCGCCCACCGCAATCGGCCGGACGATATAGCGCCAAACGCCGCCTGCAATGTCGCCCCATGAACCGTCGGGTGCGCCCGGAGGCAGAAACGCATGCAGTTGCGGGCCAAGAAAATAGATCAACAGCGGAACCATCAATCCCCACGCCAGCACGCCGCCTGCAAACTGAAGGGCCGCCAGCTTCGGTCCGATGATGTATCCCACGCCCAGGTATGCCGGACTCACACTCGGCGCGGAGAACACCGTCCTTCCACCCGTATGAAGAATATTGCTGGATTCCGGTCCGCCCAGCCGCACGCGGCTGGCGCCCAGCGCGCCCACTGGCGCGGAAAACTCCTTATCGGATGCGAAGAACCCAAACCTGCCCAGCAGGAACACGAGCCCGCCCAGTCCTATGTTCCAGAACAGATACTTGGCTGCTTGTGCTCCGCGTTGTCCCGCCTTGTGTATTTCGGACGCGGCGACGGATTCCGGAAAGGGAAGCTCCGCGTCTTCCACCATCACGCGCCGCACCAGCGATATGAACAGCACGCCCAGTACGCTGCCCACCAAAATCAGTACCGAGGTCTTCCAGTAGGCAGCGCGAAAGCCGAACGAAGGCCAGGCGCGCGCAATCAAAAACGCCGGTATTGTGAAAATCGCTCCTGACGCCACTCCCTCGCCGATTGATCCGCTGGTGCGGGCAATATTCTCCTCCAGCAGCGATCCCTTCCACGTTCTGAGCACCGCCATGCTGATCACGGCTGCCGGATAGGTTGCCGCCACCGTTACCCCGGCGCGCAAACCCAGATAAGCATTCGCCGCACCCAGAATCACCGTCATGCACAGACCCAGCAGTACGGCCCGCAGGGTGAGTTCCCGCATTTCGAGATGTTCGGGGACGAACGGCTTGAAGGGCTTCGCCTGTGTGCTCATATATATGCCTCTAACCTTGGGATCGGGTGCTGCTATTGTACGTTCGGTAAGGGATCACCCGCATGGCTCAGCCGCACTGGCGAAGAAGGGGTCCGGAAGGACACTAGCCCAGGCGGCTCTTGACGAGTTCACTGAGCGCCTTTCCATCGACGCGCTTGCCGGCAAGCCGGGCCTGTGCGGCCTTCATTACCGCGCCCATCTGCTTTGCCGACGTCGCGCCCGTTTCAGCAATTGCTGCTGAAACAGCCTCCTCTATTTCCCCCTGTGAAGGCGCTGCCGGCAAATAGCTCTCCAGAATCTTGATTTCCGCTTCTTCCTTTTCCGCCAGCTCGGCCCGGCCGCCTTTCCGGAACAGATCCGCCGATTCCTGCCGCTGCTTCAGCAGGGTGTTCATGACCTGCATCTCCGTGGCTTCATTCAGCGGCTGCATGGAGTCGACTTCCTGCTTCTTCAGCGCCGCCTTCGCCATCCGGAGCGCCCCCAGTCGGCTCTCGTCCTTCGCTCTCATGGCTTCCACCATGTCTTTTTGCACTCTATCCAGAAGGGACATCGCCCATCATTGTACGCATTGAGGTCGCAGTTTCAACCGTTCTGAAACATACATACTTTGCGTAACCTGGCACGGGCACTCCACGTCCCAACCGCTGTTATACTTAGCTGTTTCCGGGGTCATCGTTTGAGCAAGTACCGAGTTATCTCTCTTCTATTTGTGTGCGCGTTCGCTCTAGGGGCGCAGACCACTCCGTGGGTGAATGGGCAGGCGGCACGAGCCATGATCGGCCAGACCAGTTTCTCGAATCTGCAGGGGCCGAATCAATATGTATTGGGCGCTGCCGGCGGTGTGGCTTACGCCAATGGCACGCTGTGGGTGGCTGATTCGAATACGTTCAATGCAGCCAACACTGCGGGTTCAGGTCTGACTCCCCAGGATAATCGCGTGCTGGGCTTCCCCACATCCAGCATTCCTTCCCCCACTGCGGATTTGACCGGCCTCACCAACCCTGCCTGCAACCTATGCACTTTCCCCGCGGACCTGGTCTTGGGACAAGTCGATTTCAATAGCTTTAAGGCGGGGCTCGCCCAGGTGGGGACTTCGGCCGGCGGGAGCATGAACGAGCCGACCGACGTGGCTACGGACGGCACTCGCTTAGCCGTTGCCGACACCAATAACAACCGCGTCCTTCTCTGGAACAGCATCCCTACCTCAAATAACGCCCCTCCCAACATCGTCCTCGGTCAAAGCAACTTCACCTCGGGCGCCACGCTCTCGCCTCCTAGCGCCAGTTCGTTTCGCGGCCCGCAAGCCGTCTGGATCAACCCGGATGGGCACGTGTTCGTTGCCGATTCCCAGAACTATCGCGTCCTGATCTGGAATCACTTCCCCACCAGCAACAACCAGCCGGCTGACGTTGTCCTGGGCCAGGCGAACTTTACCACCGGCACGCAGCAGGCCTGCAATCCCCAAATCAAAGGGACGAACTACACTGCGACCGCAAGTGAGCTTTGCAACCCTGCCTCCGTGACCTCCGACGGTACTCGCGTCTACGTCGCCGATCTTGGCTTCAACCGTGTGCTTATCTGGAACAGCATTCCGACCACAAACGGCCAGCCGGCCGACGTTGTGGTGGGGCAGCCTGACATGACCAGCACCGCGCCCAACAACACCGGTACGCTCAATGGCCACACCTACAGCTTCTGCCCGAATGGCGCCGGTCTGAACGGCATATGCCAGACCAACCTGAATTTCCCTCGTTTTGCGCTGGCCGACCCGGTTTCGAATCAACTCTTTGTCGCCGATGGCGGGGATGACCGCATCCTGATATTCAGTCCGATCCCGACCACGAACGGCGCGGCCGCAGTCGCCGTCCTCGGCCAGCCGAATTTCACTACCGACGTGGTCAGCACGCAGGCGTCCAGCATCGCCAGCACCGTCATCGACAACACTGCCGCGGTCGATGTCATCCCGACTCCTACCGCGCTCGCATATGACGGCCAGAACCTTTACGCGGCGGATCCCACTGATGACCGCGTCCTTGTCTTTACGCCCGGTCAGACGCCTCTTCCCAGCTACTCTGTTCTGAACTGGGCCAGCGAAATCATCCGCCAGGAAGGTACGGTGACGTTTACTGTCACGGCCGGCGGCTCCATCACCGCGGGCGATACCGTTACCGTCACCATCTCCGGCACAGGCTATACCTACACCATCGTGAAAGGCGACACGCTCGATGCAATTGCGCAGGGCGTAGTCAAGGTCATCAATTCCAGTAACTCCGGTGCGGGTGATCCCAATGCCACGGCGACTTTCGCAGGCGCCGGAACCGGTTCGTTGTATCTGGCATCGAAGCAGGTCAACCCCGGCTTCGACACCATTTCGCTTGCCGCCAGCGCTTCCAATACCGCCAATATCACGGTCGGTACTTCCGGCACCTACCTCTCTTCCGGAACGGCGGCCACCGGTTCGCCCGGCATGCTGGTCGAAATCAACGGTACCAATCTGTCGGACGCGTCGCCGAGCAACCCGGCGGTCGCTGCGCTTTCCGGCACCATCCCGCTGACGCTTGGTGGCGCGCAGGTTTATATGAGCGGTGTGGCGACACCGATCTACCGCGCCCAATCCAATCAGATCATCACGCAGGTTCCGTACTCCTTTGTCGGTCAGAACAGTACTTCGGTTTACGTGCGGACAGTTCATACCGATGGCAGCACCACGGTGACGAACGCCACCCCGCTCTACGTTGCTCCTGCGAATCCGGGTATCTTTAGCGCGCCGGCGACGGCCGGTCAGGTCCGGCCCTGGCCGGCTACCAACGCCTATCATCAGCCCGGCAACCCCAACGCCGTAGTCTCCGTTGACGGCACCATCAAGGCGGGCGACACCGCAACCATCACGATCGCGGGCAAAGCTTATAACTACACGATTCAGAGCAGTGACACCACGTATACCGTTGCGCAGGCGCTGGCCGGCATGATCAATTCCGCTCCTGATCCGAATGTGACCGCCTCGCTCGGTGGCGCTTTCTCGCGCGTAATCCTTACTGCCCTCCAGGGCGGCGCAGCCGGCACCGGCATTTCAATTAAGGCCAGCAGCAACTCCGGCTCCAACATCGCCTTGACTGCCTATACCGGCTCTACCTGCTGCAATGTCACGCCGGGTTCTCTGATCACAACTTCGAATCCGGCCCTTCCTGGCGAACTGATCACAGTTACCACTGCAGGACTGGGGAGGTTGACAAATCAGCAAAGTCCGGCTAACACCGCGTCACAATTCCAGATCACCGGCCAACCCTATAATGGCCCTCAACCCAACGTTGCCGCCAATTCCGTTAGCGCGACAATGGGCGGCTCTACGGGTGAAGTCATCAACGCCGGACTCCCGTCAGGCTCTTATGGCATGTATGGCGTGCAGGTCATCGTTCCCAGCAACCTGACAGCAAACAACGACACACAGTTGTATATCGCCCAGAACGCGTACATCAGTAATACCGTAACGGTTGCCGTCGGGACCGGATCCTCGGCTCCGCCTCCCCCGAGTTCCAGCGGCTCCATCGTTGTTCACATCGACAACCCGAGCGCAAACAGCACCGTCAGCGGTACCACAGCGGTGGCTGGGTGGGCTGTCGACTCCCGTGCCGCGATTTCAACAATTGAGATGTTGGTTGACGGCGTTCCGGTCCAATCCGCCGCTTATGGCAGCACCCGGAATGATGTGTGCGCTGCTTATCCCAGTTACTCCGTCGGCTGTCCGAACGTTGGCTGGAATGGCATGCTTGACACCACTCAATTCGCCGATGGGTCGCATACTCTTGAAGCCACTGCGACGGATGCAAATGGCGATCGCTCCACTGTCGGTACTACCTTCGTTACCTCGAACTACACGGGCTCGAATCCGACCCGGATCTATATGGATCAGCCGTTTTCCCAGAGCGGGCCGTTCCAGGGAACCGCGATCTTCCGCGGCTGGGCGTTCAACGTGAACTCGCCGGTCGCCAGCGTCCAGGTGTCCATTGACGGCGCCGCTCGCGGCCAAGCCACCTATGGCGTGGCTCGCCCGGACGTGTGCTCGGCCTATCCGAACGAACCGGGGTGCCCGAACGTCGGCTGGTCTTACCTGATCGACACCACCACGCTTTCTAACGGCACCCACACGTTTGCCGTAACCGTCACAGCCGCGAATGGTCAGAAGGCCATCTCTGCGAACCCCTTCACTGTTGCAAACTGGACGACGGCAAATCCCCTGATCGTCAACATCGACACTCCCAATGCCCAGAGTGCTCCTTTTAGCGGTATCGCATTCTTCGGCGGTTGGGCCATCGATCGCGAGTCTCCCATCAGCAGCGTGACCGTATCCATAGATGGTATTCCCTATGGGAATGCTGCCTATGGCGGCAACCGCAGTGACGTGTGTGCCATTTACACAAACGTGCCCGGTTGCCCGAACGTCGGCTGGAACTTTAGCGTCGACACCACTCTGCTCGCCGACGGGACGCATACTCTCCAGATCACTGCCAACCCGGCAAGCGGCAATGGCTTTACCGCAACTCGCCAGTTCACGGTTGGGAACATGCCTCCTTACAGCGGCACCAGAATCACGATCGATACGCCGAATCAGCAGGGAACGACGGTTCTGAGCGGGGTGACGAACATTGGCGGTTGGGCCGTGAATGATTACAGTATGATCGCTACCGTTCAGGTCTCGGTCGATGGCACATCGAAAGGCTTTGCCGCATACGGTGGTAGCCGCCCCGATGTCTGCGCCACGCTCGGTTATCGCCAGGGCTGTCCGAATGTCGGCTGGAACTATATGCTCGACACGACAACGCTGACGAATGGCAATCACGTGCTTGAAATCACCGTGACCGCAGCCAATAACCAGCGCGCCTCTACGAGTGCCACCTTCACGGTTTCGAATAGTGCGCCAACCGGACCCACCACCGTTTCGATCAGTCGGCCCGGTTCGAATAACAATCCCTACCAGGGAATCGCTTCATTCTCAGGCACGGCTGCCAGCACCACTTCTCACATCACGAGCGTCTCGGTCACGGTTGATGGTGTGCCGTATGGCGCCGCAACTCCCGCCACCGGGGAGTTCTTCGCGTCCTTCGCCAGTTGGACCTTCCTCCTGAACACGGTCCAGCTCACCGACGGTACCCACACGCTGGGCGTCACGGCGCTTGCTGCGGATGGCACGTTTGCGGTTGCTTCCGCAAGCTTCCAGGTCGGAAACTGGTCCTCGCCGGATCCGATCCTCGTCGACATCGATACTCCATCTGCTTCTCAGACGCTCTCCGGTTTCTCGCATATCGGAGGCTGGGTCGTCGACGCAAATGCGTCTATCAGTTCCGTTACGATTGCGGTTGACGGCATCCCATACGGTGCTGCTCAATATGGTGGCGTGCGCTCCGACGTTTGTGCGGTGTACCCCGGAAGCCCCGGCTGCCCGAATGTCGGTTGGGACGCCGAACTTGAGACGGGTTTCCTTTCCAACGGGCCGCACACTTTAGCTGTTACGGGCACTACGTCGGCCGGCCAGAGTTCGACTTCGACCGTGAGCTTCTCCGTCCTCAATTAGCGGCTGATGGGGCGGGTGCCTTGTGCCTGCCATGCAGGGCGAGGCGCCGCCTCGCCCTGTCGCCGCCCTCTTGGCCCTTTGCTAACCTGAGAGTTCCCAATTCGGTTATCGGACTTCATCCGCTAACCCGGCCCTGGAGCACATTCCCGTAATGCACATCAAAAAGCAACGTCTTTTGACCCCCGGTCCGACGCCCCTCCTGCCTGCGGCTCTTCACGCGATGATGGGTTCCGACATCCACCACCGCACCGAGGACTTCCGTACCCTGTATAAGCAGGTCCTCTCCGACCTGAAAGATGTACTGGGTACCTCCCACGATGTTCTGGTTTTGGTCGCATCCGGTTCAGGCGGTCTCGAAGCGGCCACTCAGAACTTCTTCTCCCCCGGCGACGAAGTGCTCGTCTGCTCGGCCGGCAAATTCGGTGAGCGCTGGGTAGAGATCATGAAGGCCTGGGGAATGAAGGCGACCGTTCTTACCGCTCCCTACGGGGACGCTGTGCAGCCCGAGGCGGTCGAACAGGCGCTCGCCCGAAATCCAAATCTGAAGGGCGTCTTTGTTCAGGCTTCCGAAACCTCCACCGGCATGCAGCACGATGTGAAGGCCATGGGGCTGGCGGTCAAAAAGACGAACGCGCTCTTCGTCGTCGATGCCATCACCGGCATTGGCACCATGCCGCTCGACATCGAAGGCTGGGGGCTCGATGTTGTGGTGGGCGGTTCGCAGAAGGCTTTCATGATCCCGCCTGGCCTCGCATTCGTAGCTATCAGTCCGAAGGCGTGGGCCGCTGCCGATACAGCCAAGGCTCCGCGTTTCTATTTTGATCTTAAGAAGGAACGGAAGAACGCCGTTAGCGGCGAGTCTGCCTGGACGCCTAACACCGCGCTCCTGCTCGCCTTTGCCGAGGCTCTGAAGTACATCAAGTCAATCGGTATGGACAAGGTAGTCGAGAATGCCCAGTTGCTCGCTCGCGCCACCCGAGAGGCCATGCAGGCGCTCGGCCTTGAGCTCTTTTCCACTTCCCCGGGGTCTTCGGTCACCGCGGTCCGTCCGCCTGCTGGCATGGATTCCGGAGTGATCATCAAGGAATTTCGCAATCGCTTTAACGCCATCATCACGAACGGCCAGGGTTCGATGAAGGGTCAGATCTTCCGCCTCGCGCATCTGGGCTACTTCGATTTCCATGACCTCTTCGCCATCGTGGCCGAACTCGAACTGATCCTGGCCGCCAACGGTCATGCGGTCCGGTTTGGCTCCGGTGTAGCAGCCGTTCAGAGGGTTTACGCCGAAGTCGCATTGCCGAAACTCGAACTTGCGCTGTCGTAGGGCGAGGCATGCCTCGCTCCTGCAGAAATCATCTTCCTGAGACACCATGAAAATCCTTGTTGCTGAGCCGCTCGCGCCGGCGGCCATCGAACTCCTGCGCGCCAAGGCGGATTGGGATATCGTTGTAGCCGATCCGAAGACCTACCAGGCACACCTGGCCGATTGTGAAGCGCTGGTGGTACGCAGTGCTGTGAAAGTCACCAAAGATGTTCTCGCTGCAGCTCCCAAGCTGCGCGTAATCGGCCGCGCCGGCGTGGGTGTCGACAATGTCGATCTTCCGGCCGCAACCGAAGCCGGTGTGCTCGTCATGAACACTCCCGGCGGCAATGCGGTCTCCGTCGCCGAGCACACGCTCGCTCTCATGCTTTCCATGGCCCGATCCGTGCCGCAGGCCAGCACCTCCACCAAGGCCGGCAAATGGGAAAAGAAGAAGTTTCTCGGCAACGAACTGCGCGGCAAGACTCTCGGCATCGTCGGCTTGGGGAGCATCGGCCGCGAAGTGGTCCGGCGCGCTCAGCCCTTCGAAATGCGCATCATCGGCCACGACCCATATATCAGCTCGCAGGCTGCGCGCGATCTGGGCATCGAACTCGTCAGTCTGCCGGACCTTTATCGTCAAAGCGACTACATCACGCTGCACGTCGCATTGACGCCTGAAACCGATCACATGCTGAACGCCGAAGCGCTCAAACAGATGAAGCCCGGCGTCCGTATCGTGAACTGTGCGCGAGGCGAACTCATCGATGCTGCTGCGCTGCAATCCGCGATCGAAAGCGGTCATGTGGCCGGCGCCGCACTGGATGTTTTCGAAGTCGAGCCTCCGGGCGAAACCGCGCTCCTGAAACTCGAGCCCGTCGTCGCTACGCCTCACATCGCCGGTTCTACCGAAGAAGCCCAGGAGATTGTGGGCATCCGGATTGTCGAGCAGATGATCGAATACCTGACGAGCGGGGTGGCTCTGAACGCCGTCAATATGCCGGCGCTTACCGCCGAGCAATACCGCACCCTGGGTCCGTTCGTAAATCTGGCCGAGAAGCTGGGCCTCTTCCTGAGTCACATCGTTCCCGGAAACGCGCACACGATTCGCCTGTCGTATTCCGGCCGCCTCGCGGAGAACAACACGCAGATTCTCCGCAACGCCGGACTGGCCGGCGTCCTCAGCCGGTCACTCGAATATCGCGCCAACGTCGTGAATGCTATGCAGCTTGCGACCCAGCGCGGCTTTCGCGTCATTGAGCAGTTGGAGCCCGGTCCGGTCCACATGGATTCCATACGCATGGAAGTCGAATCCGATGCCGGCGCTTTCTCAGCCGTTGGCGCGGTTGTGCTCGACAAGCCGCGGCTGCTGCAGGTGGAAGGTATTTCCTGTGAAGCCACTCTCGATGGCAACCTGATGTATTCGAAAAATCAGGATGTGCCCGGTGTGATTGGTTTCCTCGGCACCGTTCTCGGAAAGAATGGCGTCAATATCGCCAATTTCGCCCTCGGCCGTCAGGATTCCAACGAAGCCGCGCGGAAATCCGGCGAGCCACTAACCGCCATCTCCATTGTTGAGACCGACCAGCCTGTTTCGGACGCCGTCATTTCGCAGCTCTTCGAAAACCCGGCTGTGAAATTCGTCCGGCGCGTCCCGCTCGCTTAAGTTGCGGGTTCCGCCGGGCGCTCCGAGCGCCACATTCACACGGCCGCTAAACGCGGGCGTTGTCCTCGATGATGTTGTTCGTGATCCAGCCAAGCACCGGCTCGTTCTGGTTGCCCGTCTTGGTTACGAACACGTCCTGCGCATATTTGACCGCGTCCATTGCAATCTTGGCATCCGCCAGGGTAGCGTCCTGGCGAATCGTTGCGAAGCTGTTTTCAAGCATCGATTTGCGATCCGGATCGCTCAACATGTCCGCCAGGGTCAGTCCGCTCAAATCCGCCGCTGCGGCTCCGCGCACCTTCGCGACCAGAAATGCGTCGACGGTGCTTCGGTGAGCCACATAGAGCGGATGATCACTCGCGTCCAGCACGGGAAGCCGATCTCCCTTCTTCGAATCCTCCAGCGCCTTCAGCGCCCCGAGTAGGTTCACCTGCGGCGCCGGTCCGCGCACGATGAACATCTGGTCGCGCGGGATCATCACTGACTGGGCTGGCTTGGATCGCAGCTTTTCCTCCGGTGTGACTTCCCGGGCGATGGCGCTCACGCTGCGTGTCGCCGCTTCCAGGCTCTCTTTTGAGAAATAGTAGGCCAGCACCGTTCCAACCCACGTTCCGATAACCGGCAGCACCGTGCCGAGAATCGTCTGGGCCGCGGTATTCGGCCGCAGGATAGCCACTGCGCCGAGCACAACGGCGCCAACAATTGCTACCGCGGTGATACCGCCGGCCAGCCAATGACGAAAACTGTTTTCGCGCAACGGGTCCTGGTTCATATCAGGCATTCATACTCCTTCTAGAGTCAGCGCGCCATTATACTCGTCCCCAGCCGCCGCCCCCCGGGGTTTCGATCCGTACAACCGCTCCCGCACCCGCATGAATATTGCACTTTCCCGGTAATTCGCGGAGGCGTCCATTCTCTGTGATCGTGTTCCGGCCCTTGGCTCCTTCCGCACCGCCTTGCAGGCCGTACGGCGGGAAGATGCGCCGGTCAGACAGGATGGTGACCTGTGCGGGCGCCAGCAATTCGATCTCCCGCACCAGCCCGTCCCCCCCGGGATACTTGCCCGCGCCACCTGAATGCTTTCGATAGACGTATTGCCGCACACGGAATGGATAAGCGTACTCCAGCGCCTCAACCGGCGTGTTCAGCGAGTTCGTCATGTGTGTGTGTACGCCCGAAACGCCGGGCCCATTCGCTCGTCCGCCCGACCCGCCCGCAATGGTCTCGTAATATGCATACGGTTGGCCGGTCCTCGGATCAATACCGCCCACCGTCAGGTTGCTCATCGTCCCGGAGCTCGCGGCGGGAATGCGGTCCGGCAGGACCTGTGCGAAGGCTCGCAACAGCACGTCCACGATTCGCTGCGATGTCTCTACATTTCCGCCGGCAACTGCGGCGGGTGGGCGCGCATCCACTACGGTTTCTGGGCGGGTGATCACTTTCACTGGCCGCATTAGTCCCGCTGTTGGCGCCGCTTCTTCCGGCAGCAGGCAGCGCAAGACGTAGAAAACCGCCGAATACGTAATCGCGAGCACCGCATTGAGACTGCCCGAAATCTGCTCGTCGGAAGCCGAAAAATCTACCGTCGCCTGCCGGAGTTTCGGACTCGTTGTAACCCTGACGCGAATTCCAACCCGATCATCCGTAATGCCATCGTTGTCGAGAAAGTCTTCGGCTTCGAATTGGCCCTCGGGCAGGCGCTCCAGCTCCACTCGCATCAATTCTTCCGAGTGATCCAGCAGCGCGGTCACGTTCTTTGTTACACGCTCCAGACCATACTTCTCAACGAGTTCCGTCACACGTTGCACCCCTATGCGGCAGGCGCCGATCTGGGCCGTCAGATCGCCTTCGCGCTCCCGCGGCGTGCGCACGTTGTTCAGGATCAGGTCCAGCACCGCCCTATTCACACTGCCGCCGGCAACGAGTTTCACCGGAGGGATGCGAATGCCTTCCTGCCAGATCTCGCGGCACAGACCCATCGATCCCGGATACATTCCGCCTACATCCGCATGATGGGCGCGATTCGCCGCGTAAAACGAAGCCGTGCTGTTTTCCCCCACAAATACCGGCATCGCCAGCGTGATATCCGGCAGATGCGTTCCGCCGTCATATGGATCGTTCAGAATTGCCACATCACCGCGTTCAAGCTGCAGCTTTCCGAGTATCGCCTGCACCGACATGGGCATTGACCCAAGGTGAACCGGCATGTCATCGCCCATCGCAATTACCTGCCCGCTGCCGTCGAAGACCGCACTCGAGTAGTCGCGCCGCTCTTTGATGTTCGGGGAGAACGCCGTTCGCCGCAGGGCGGCGCCCATTTCCTCGGCTACCGAATGAAGTGCGCTCTTGAAGACTGCGAGCTCTATCGGATCATGTCCCTCCCTCATGCGCCTACCTCGATAATGAGATTCCCGTGCCGATCAACCGAGACCTGCCCCTCAGGGGGAACAAAAGTCGTAGCACTGTATTCGACAACCACCGCCGGACCGCTAAATCGATCGCCCGTCTGCAGACGCGACCGGTCGTACACCGCGCCGTTTTGCCACTGCCCATCGCAGAAGATCGGCTTGGTGCGGAGGAATGCCCGGCTCGGGTTACCGTCACCCGGCTGGGAAAGTTCGTTTGGCAAAAACCGGGTTCGCGCCACCATACGCACCCGAACGTTCACCACCTCCACCGGCCTCTCACGGTCCGCATACCCGTATCGCTGCTCGTGCAGCCGATGAAATTGCTCTACGAAATCGGCGCTCCATTCGACCGGTAACTCGAAACCCTGTCCCGCATACCGCAGATCCACCGACCGCTGCGCTACCGAACGCAGCCCCTCTGCCTCCATCGCGCGCGTTCCAGCGGCTTCCAGCCGGGTCAGGTGCTCCGCGAGCGCCGGGTTGTCCGGCCGAAGCATAACGGTTCGGGAGAAGTCCCGCACTACGTCTGACACGAGAATCCCGTATGCCGATAACGCTCCTGGTGAGCGCGGCACCATTACTACCGGAATACGCAGGGCGCGCGCCAGCGCGCAGGCGTGCACCGGGCCGGCGCCGCCGAAGCTCACCAGTACGAAATCGCGTGGATCGTACCCTTGTTCTACCGAGATCCGCCGGAGGGCTTTCTCAATGTGGGAATCCGCCAGCCGTACGATTCCTTCCGCAAAAGCCTCGACGCTCGCCAGTGTCCCCTTCGCTTCGGCGAACCGCTCATGGGTTCGTGATTCGTCGAGCTTCATGCCGCCGCCCAGAAACCACTCTGCTTCCAGCCGTCCCAGCAGAAGGTTGGCGTCCGTTACCGTTGGATGCTCGCCCTGGCCGTAGCAAATCGGTCCCGGATCCGCGCCCGCCGATTCGGGTCCCACCTTGAGTGCCCCGCCGCGATCAAAGCTCGCCAGCGAACCTCCGCCCGCGCCGACTGTATGAATGTCGAGCATCGGCACCGCAACCGGCATCCCCAAAATCTGCGATTCCTTCGTCGTCCGCAACCCCGCCGCGCTGTTCACCAGTGCCACATCCGTCGATGTGCCGCCCATATCGAATGTCAGGATGCGTTCGAATCCCGCCGCCTTGGCAACCGCGATTGCGCCGACCACGCCGCCCGCCGGCCCGGACAGAATCGTCCGCACGGGCTCCCGGGCAGCCACTGCGGCGGGAACAATTCCTCCCGAAGACTGCATGACGTGGAGTGTCGAGCGCTGCGCTTCGCATGCGCGGTTCAGTCGCTCCAGGTACCGCTGCATCTTTGGCGCGAGGTACGCGTTGATCAGCACCGTAGAGCCGCGTTCATATTCGCGGAACTCCGGCAGAATCTCATGCGACGCCGAGACCGGAACGCCCAGATCGCGCAGCGCATCCACGACTGCCCGCTCATTCGCCGGATTCGCAAACGAGAAGAGCAGGGAAACGGCGATAGCTTCAGGTCCCGCCGCCGCTACGCGGCGCTTTAGTTGAGCGAGATCTCCTTCGGCGGCCTCCTCGACGATCGATCCGTCGCATGCCGTTCGCTCCTTCACTCCGAAACGAAGTTCTTCGGAAGCGAGAGGCGGCTCTTTCGTGAAGAACAGGTCGTACAGCCGCGGCCGCGCCTGCCGTCCGATCGCAATCGTGTCCTCGAAACCAGCGGTCGTAACAAAGGCTACCCGTGCGCCTTTGCGCTCCAGTAGCGCATTAGTCCCGACGGTGGTTCCGTGCCGCACTTCGGCTGCCTGCTCGCCCGCTATCTGCTCCACTGCTCGCAGCACCGCCTCGCCCGGATCCGCGGGCGTGGATGGGATTTTCAGCACCTGCAGCCTGCCGCGGTCCTCATACACGCAATCAGTGAACGTGCCGCCGGTATCGATCGCAATGCGCATTGGTTCGGTTCATGCCTATCCTAGCTGTTGAGCCAAAACGGCATGCGCCCTGCCCGATGAGCACCGCCAAACCCACTCCGCAACATATCTCCGCACCGCCGTTTCGCTGGCGGGATACAACGCCGGCTCAACGGCGCACGCTGTTAGCGGCCGGACTCGGCTGGATGCTCGACGCCTTCGACGTAATGCTGTACTCCATCGTGCTCGCCACGCTGATACGCGCATTCGGAATGAGCAAGTCCACCGCCGGTTTGCTGAACACGCTGACACTCGTTGCATCGGCCATCGGCAGCTTTGCGTTTGGCATCCTGGCCGACCGCTTCGGCCGCCGCAGAATGCTCAGCTTGAGCATTCTCACCTACTCGCTCTTTACCTTTGCCTGCGGGTTCTCGAGCACTATCACTATGCTCGCCGTCTTCCGTTTTCTACTCGGGCTCGGCATGGGTGGCGAATGGAACTCCGGTGCCACGTTGGTCGCCGAAACGTGGCCGGGCGCGTGGCGCGGCCGCGCTATTGGAATTGTTCAGAGCAGTTGGGCGATCGGCTACGCACTGGCGGCTATCGTTGCGAACGTTGTCCTCGCGCACTTGAACTGGCGCTGGGTCTTCTTCGTTGGAGTTGGGCCTGCCATTCTGACGCTCTGGATCCAGCATGACGTTCCCGAGCCCCTCCTCTGGACACAGCGCATTCGCGAGCATCCCGCATCCGCCGCGGGGAACCGCGCCCTCTGGCATACGGCGATGCCTCGCCTGCTCGCGTTGTTGAGCATGAATACGTTCGGCATGTTCGCCTGGTGGGGACTCTTTACCTGGATTCCGGCCTACCTCGCGCTGCCCGCCTCCCGCGGCGGCCGCGATTTCAGCGCGCTCGGCTTCACAGCGTTCCTCACGGTATTAAATCTCGGCGGCATGTTGCCTGGTTATCTGCTCTTCGGCGTCTTCGCCGACAAATTCGGCCGTAAGCGAACAGTTGTGGTCTACCTTGCCCTGGCCGCTCTGTGTGTGCCCGCATTTGCGCTGGCGCGACAGCCCGCGTTTATTTTGCTCACAGGCTCCGTCACCGCGTTCTTCGGAACGGGCTTCTTCACCGGTTCCGGCATTCTCGGCAGCGAATTATTCCCCACTGCCATCCGTGCCACAGCGTTGGGCGTCTCCTACAACGGCGCTCGGGGGATCAGCGCAATTGCGCCGCTTCTCATCGGGGCGATTGGCGAGGCGCATGGCTTATCCTGGGGTTTTGCCGCTTGCGCGGTCGCCTTCGCGCTGGCTGCAATTAGCGCACTCTGGGTGCCGGAGACGCGCGGAACTGAGATCGCATAAGAAGCTCAAATCGCAGTACTTTCACTCGCAGATATTAAACTGAACCATCATGACTCGACGTACGCTGGTTGGCTCGCTCGCTCTCGCGGCAACACTCCGATCGCAAACCGCACAGGCGGCCGCGCCTGAAACCCGACCGCAACACCCGACCGAATGGAAGCCGTATCTCGGCGTGCTGGGGCCTTATACTCCTTCGAATGTCGAGTGGGCAAGGTCGCAGGGATTCAACAACATGATCCTGGACGGCGGGGTCAGAGAAGAGCGCGTTCCTGAAGTAAAGAGCACGCTCGACAAACACCAGATGCATGTCTCCGCGTTCCAGATCACAGTGAACCATCTCGATCCGAGTGCTGAGAAACGGGCGCGCGTCAATGAACATTTCGTGAAGGCGATAGAAGTTGCGGGGAAACTCGGCGTCCCCTATATCGGCACGGCGTCCGGCAAGGATCCATCGAAGCCGTTCCAGCAGCAGGTTGACGACATCGTCCGGCTTTATACCGAGAAATATTTTCCCGCGTGCGAGCGCAACCACGTCCGCATCCTCTGGGAACCATGGCCCGACGGTCCGAATCTGGCGACGAGTCCGGTGGGGTATGAGGCCCTGTTCAAGGGCTTCGGCGATTCACCGTACGTCGGCTTGCAGTTCGATCCGTCGCACCTGGTCCGGCAGTTCATGGATCCTATCCAGACCGCGCGCGATTTCGTCAACAAGATCTATGACGTGCACCTGAAGGACACCGAAATCCTTTGGCCGGTCTTGCGTGCCGGGGGAATCAACCCGGTGAACGGCGCGGAGTGGTGGCGTTATCGCATTCCCGGAGCCGGTTCGATCAACTGGCGCGAGTTCTTCAATGTGCTCGAGAACGTCGGCTACAAGGGCGCGATGAGTATTGAGCAGGAAGATCCGCTGTACGGCGCGGATAACAATCCGGGACCCGACTTCAGCGACGAATTCAAAGTAGGCTTCATCATGGCGCAGCGATACCTGAAGCAGTACGTGCCGTGGGACGTGAAGCCGAATGCTGCTTAGCAAAAAATAGCCTTGAAAGCAACACGTGCAAAACTTGAATAGAATGCCCCAGGTTAAGGCAACCCCTAAAACATATGACGTCGTGATTGTTGGGTCCGGCGCAGGCGGCGGCGTCGCCGCACAAGTACTAGCAAATGCCGGTGCAAAGATTTGCATGCTCGAAGCAGGAGACTGGTACGACTGCACGCATGATTCGAAGATGTTCGGCTGGCCGTATCAAGTCCCACACCGCGGGGCCGGAACCAAGTACAAACCGTGGGGCTACTTCGATGCAACCCCGGTAGGCGGCTGGCAGATCGCCGGCGAACCCTACACCACTGCGCCGGGTTCCGACTGGATGTGGTGGCGCGCCCGTATGCTGGGCGGCCGCACGAATCACTACGGACGCATTTCCTTACGCATGGGTCCGTACGACTTCAAACCGTACAGCCGTGACGGAAAAGGCTTCGACTGGCCCATCAGTTACGAAGATCTTGCGCCGTACTATGACAAAGCCGAGGAACTCATCGGCGTCTTCGGTTCCGCGGAGAATCTGGAAAACACGCCCGACGGAAAATTCCTTCCGGCGCCGGCGCCGCGCGGTTACGAACGCCTCATTAAGACCGCCAGCGACCAATTGAACATTCCCTGCGTTCCTTCGCGTCTGGCGATCCTGACGCGCCCGCACAACGGCCGCCCGGCCTGCCACTATTGCGCACAGTGCGGACGTTCCTGCGCGGTGAACGCGAACTTCAATTCTCCGGGCGTCCACATCTTCCCCGCGCAGAAGACAGGCAATCTGGAAATCCGCACCAGCGCCATGGTTCGCGAAGTCCTTGTCGGACCCGACGGCCAGGCAACCGGCGTCTCTTACGTCGACAAGAAGACCCGCAATGAAGTGCAGGTGCGAGCCAGGATCGTCGTCCTCGCCGCGAGCTGCTGCGAGACGGCGCGCATCATGCTCAACTCCAAGAGCAGCCAGTTTCCGAACGGTATCGCCAACTCCTCCGGATTGGTCGGCCGCTACATCATGGATACGGTCGGCTCCTCGGTCAGCGGCTTCCTGCCTATCCTGCAGGATCTTCCGCCCCAGAACGAAGACGGGGTCGGCGGTATGCACGTGTACATGCCCTGGTGGCTGTACAAGGAGCAGAAGGCCGGCAAGCTGCCCTTCGCACGCGGCTATCACATCGAGCTCGGAGGCGGACGCGCACAGCCCGGCGCCAGCACGATGGGTGGCTATCCTGTCCGGTTCCTCGACGGCGGCTACGGCGTAGAGATGAAGAAGGATCTTCGCAAACTTTACGGCTGCGAAGTACACTTTGCCGGCCGTGGCGAGATGATCCCGAACGAGCAGAGTTATTGCGAGATCGACCCGAACGTTGTCGATGAGTGGGGTATTCCGGTGCTGCGCTTCCACTTCAAATGGAGCGATGATGAGATCCTGCAGGCCAAGCACATGCAGGAGACCTTCCAGGAAATCATTCACCAGATGGGCGGAATTGTCACTCGCAGCGCCGATGCGGACCGTAACTGGGGCATTGCGGCCGGCGGCGAAATCATCCATGAAGTCGGCGCGACGAAAATGGGCGACAATCCGAAAACGTCTGTACTCAACCAGTACTGCCAGGCGTGGGACGTGAAGAATCTGTTCATCACCGACGCCGCTCCGTTTGTCAGCAACGCCGACAAGAACCCGACGCTCACCATCAGCGCGCTCGGCTGGCGCACGTCGGATTACATCGTAGATCAAGTAAAGAAACTGAACGTGAAGGTATAGCGAGACGAGAGGGAACCATGTCTGAACCCAACAACACTACAACACAGAAAGAAACGGTCAGCCGCCGCAATCTTTTTCAGATCATCGGCTCTGTTCCCGCGCTCGCGGCTGTGACTGCGGACGCAGCGGCTGCTCAGACGCACGACCATGCTCATATGGCTGCTGCGGTGCAGGAGACGGCCGCAAAGGGGCCGTATAAGCGCCAGATCTTCGACGATCACCAATGGCAGACGGTGCATGTCCTTTGCGACCTGATCATTCCCGCCGACGAATCCGGCCCCGGCGCTTCGGACGCCGGTGTTCCCGAATTTTTGGACGACTGGATCGCCTTCCGAACCGAGCAGGACGGCAACGAAAATCTGAAAGCTCAGATTTTCGGCGGGCTCATGTGGCTCGACCGCGAGTCAAACGAGAAATTTGAAAAACCGTTCGCGGAAGCTTCCGCAGACCAGCAGAAACAACTGCTCGACCGTGTTGCGTATCCTGCGAAAGCCGCTGCTGAGGACCACGTCTGGGTGGTCTTTTTCAATGAGTTCCGAAGCCTGACCGTGGGTGGCTACTTCTCGAGCAAGGTTGGTGTTGCCGCACTGCCCTATCTCGGGAACACAGCGGTGGCGAACTGGACCGGTTGCGATCCGAAGGTCTGGGCGATTATCGAAGACCGCATGAAAAACGGCTATAAGGGCATTCTCGAATCAAAACCCTGGACCGGCATGTCGTAAAACAGGGCCGCGTATTCTCTAAGCTTTGGTTACGGCCGCGGCACGCTGGCGCCGATGAAGGGCATTCTGAATCATCAGGTATTCGCCTAGATTGTCCAGCGTGACGAGGCCGACCATCTTACCGTTATCCATCACCGGCATCGTGCGGCTGGGCGACGCGGAAAGCCGATTCACCACCGCTTCCAGCATTTCATTCGGCTGTGCCGTATCAAACTCCCGCTGCATAACTGTCGTGACGTATTGATCGGGTCCGAATTGCGTTAGACCGGAAAGCAGATTGGCCCGTGTCAGAATGCCCATGACCGTGTCGCCCCACAATACGGGAAACTCGTGCTGTGCGCCCTCGAGAGTCAGTTTCACCGCATCACCCAGGGTGCTGCTGGTATTGAGCGTGTCAAAATTCGTCTGCATCGCCGCCCGAATGGGTATCCCGGAAAAGGATTCCCGGGCTTGTGCAGCCTGTGCTTCATGGGCGGCGCCGATCCAAACAAAAAATGCGATGAACAGCAGAAATGGATCGGTAAACAATCCGATAAAGCCGAACAAAAGCGCGAGGGCTTGACCGATCGCTGCCGCCTTCTGCGTCGCGCTTACGTGATCCATTCGGGTTGCGAGCAGCGCGCGCAAGACCCGGCCGCCATCCATGGGGAACGCCGGAATCAGGTTGAATCCCGCCAGTATGACGTTGGCAACCATCAGCCTTTCGAGGAACGGGCCGCTGGTAATGCTCAAGCCGCGGATTGGTTTAAAGCCGGCGCTGAGAAACAGCACGATATAGATGAGGATGGCGATTGCGATGTTCGACAGCGGCCCGGCGACCGAGACCCAAAACTCCTGCCAGGGTTTCTCGGGCATCTTCTCGAAATGGGAAACTCCGCCGATCGGAAGCAGTGTGATGTCCTTGGTCTTAACTCCGAATCGTCTGGCTGTCAGTGCATGGCTAAACTCGTGCAACACGACGCAGGCGAAAAGCGCCAGGATAAACTCAACCCCGCTCACGACGGCCGCCACAGATCGCCCAACCAGCCAATGCAGAATCACCACCCAAAGGATTAATAGGAAAAACGTCGCGTGGACGTAAAGATCAATTCCCGCAAACCTTCCGATCTTCCAGGACCAGCGCATTCGGCCTCCGCGTACCAGCCTACTGAAAATGAATGAGGTTGCTTTTTGTCAGCGGCTAAGACGCGCAGGCTCGTCTCAAACGCGGGCTACCGGTTCGCACTCGGGATGCCCGCATGCGCACTGCACCTCCGGTGTGTCGGCGAGTCCCTCACAGTAAGCTCCGCAGAAGTCGCTGCCCTCCTTCGCGGGGCAGTGACAGGAGGGATGCTCACATTTCTTCTCGTCCTCAGGCATGGAAATCTCCTCGGTATGGACGCGCCGGACCGGCTAACGCTGACCCGGTAAACTAGCCAGCACTCTGCGCCTGTACCTCATCTGAGAGAGTCTCAAAGAACATCTGCAGTGCAGCCGTGGCGTTATCCGCTTCCGCGACAATCGGGTGAACGCCCCGTTGGATCAGCAGGCGCTCCTGCACGGCATTGCGCTCGACCATCACGATGTAGGATGCCGGCGGCTTGTTCTTCTCTTCCGAATGCTGTTCCCAAAGCTCCTGCAGCTTAAAGAGCAGGAAGCGGATGTTCGGGTCGCTCAGGCTGTAGCCGACGAACAGGAGCGGGCGTGCCAGGCTGTCGGCGCGCAGCCGGATGTCCAGCGGTCCTTCCAAACTCATGCGGCTGAGAAAACTCGATTCAGTCAGCACGATGGAGTCCGGGTCATCGAAATCGCCGTGAAACTTGATAATTTCGACCTCATCCGGTTTGCGTTCGACAAGGTCGCTCACCCCGATCACCTTTCGGAACGCGCGCCCGCGCGCCGCAAAAGCGCATTCAATCCACGAATCGTAGTTGGTTGTATAAATGACCGGAAAGTTCAATTTGACAATCCGTTCGTGAATCCTGGACCGGCTGATATCGAGACCGTCGGGATGCCACACTTCCTGCATCCAGCGGAGCAACTCGTTCCGGCCTGTTCCTTGCCGTGCAAGGAGAAAATACTCGGCCAGGATGGGAAAGTCGTAATCATTCCAATCCTTCAGGTCGAGCTGTTTGCCGAGATAGGCTTCCAACACATCGAAGAGCGGCAGCCCGAGACTGCACGAAAGACCCGCGCCTGCAAACAGAATCGCTTTGCGCGCGGCCACCGCCGACACCAGCGCTTCGGGAATCTTCATCACAACACCGCGTAAAAGGAGACGAGAAAACGCGCTTTTCCGTCACGCTGGTTCTGCCCTTCGAGCGGATGCAGGATCCGGTTCTCTTGCAGACGATGCTGCTGGGGAGGCCGCTGGATCTGGTAGGCTTCGGCTGCACATGCAAGATCCGGCTGCTATTTTCGTGAATAGAGCCTGCGGTTCCTTGCCGGCTGCACCACTGCAATGCGTAATACTGTCCTGACACTACTCGTTTCAATCGTTCTTGCTGCCCAACTCGCTGCAGCAGCATTCGGCGAGACTACGGCGAACAAGCCTGCCGAACCCGATGACAACGACGTCTTTCATAATCTGCATTTCCGCAATCTTGGCCCGGCCGCGGCGGGCGGACGCGTCACAGCGGTAACGGGCGTTCCTGGGGATCCCAACATTTACTACGTAGGTGCCGCGGCGGGAGGCGTATACAAGACCGATAACGGTGGCATTACCTGGAAAGCGATCTTCGAGCACGAGGTGACCGCATCAATCGGCTCCATTGCCCTCGCGCTATCGAACCCGAATTTTGTGTGGGTGGGTACCGGCGAGGCGAATATCCGCAACGACGTGATGGATGGAGCTGGCGTCTACTTCTCTTCCGATGCTGGGGAGTCCTGGAAATTCATGGGGCTGCGCGACGCCGGGCAAATCTCGCGTGTCCTGGTGGATCCAAAGAATCCGGAGAATGTTTTCGTTGGGGCGCTCGGCCACGCGTGGGGACCCAATAGCGAACGCGGCGTGTTCCGCACATCCGATGGCGGCAAAACCTGGAAGAAGGTGCTCTATGTGGATGACGTGACGGGTGTCGCCGATCTCGCCATGCAGCCCGGCAACCCCGAGGTGCTTTACGCGGCGATGTGGCACGTGCGCCGCTACCCATGGACGCTGGAGGACGGGGGCGAAACGAGCGGCCTCTACCGCACCACCGATGGCGGCGAAACCTGGAAGAAGCTTACGGAGGGCTTGCCGAAGGGACCGCTGGGACGTATGGCAATCGCTGTAGCGCCCAGCAACCCCAACCATCTGTATGCGTTGGTGACCACGAAGGACGGGGCTGTTCTCTATCAATCGACGGATATGGGAAACCACTGGAACGAGGTCAGCAACAATCATGCGCTGGATGTGCGCCCGTTCTACTTCTCGCGCCTGGCTGTTTCGCCTGTTGATGAAGACCGCCTCTACTTTCTGTCGTTTCAGCTAATGGAATCCGATGATGGCGGCAAGACCGCGCATGTGGCCGACCATGGCGTACACCCGGACCATCACGCAATCTGGATCGACCCGCATGATTCCGACCGCATGATTCAAGGGAACGATGGCGGCGCATTTCTTACGACCAACGATGGAAAATCGTGGCGCTTTCTCGATTCGCTGCCCATCGAGCAGTTCTATCAGATAGCCACTGACTCCGAGACCCCCTATCACCTCTGTGGCGGTCTTCAGGATAATAGCGCCTGGTGCGGGCCGTCGACGAATCAGGCGCGCAGCGGTATCACGAATGCCGATTGGTTCGCCGTGCTTGGCGGCGACGGCGAATATTCGGTGCCGGCGCCCAGCAACCCTGACATTATTTACTCCGACGCGCAGAACGGCTATATTGAGCGGCTTGATAAGAAGACGCATCTGTCGCATTTCGTCCGTCCCTATCTGCCGAGTGTTGAAGGTGCTTCCCCGGCTGACCTTAAGTACCGCTTCAACTGGACGAGTCCGATCGCAGTTTCCGCGACAGATCCCAACGAGGTGTACCTGGGCGCCAACGTTGTATTCAAAACAATGGACGGCGGCAAAACCTGGAATGCAATCAGCGGAGATCTGACGCGCAACGACAAGAGCAAGCAGGTAATCGCCGGTGGCCCCGTCAATCACGACATCAGCGGGGCCGAGACTTACGGCACAATTCTTGCCCTTGCGCTCGCTCCGACGGATCCGAACGTGATCTGGGTTGGAACGGATGATGGCTGCGTGCAAGTTACGCGCAACGGCGGCAAACAATGGACGCGGGTAGACATCGACATATCCGGTGCTCCGCAGTGGGCCCGCGTGTATCAGATCGGGGTGTCCCCCTTCGAGGCAGGCACTGCATTCGTCGCTTTCGATGCGCACGAGCTTGATGACCGGCATGCCTACGTATACAAAACCAGCGATTATGGCCGCACATGGCAAAAGATCACCGACGGTCTTCCGGACTCGCCCGTTTTTGTTGTGCGTGCAGATCCAAATCAGCGCGGCTTTTTGGTGCTGGGGAACGACCAGGGCATTTGGTATTCGGCCGACGCGGGCGGGCACTGGAAGCAACTAAAAGCAAATTTCCCGACCGCTCCGGTTTTTGATCTGAAATTCGTTAAGGAGTCTCGTGACCTGGTGGTGGCCACACACGGCCGCGGCGCGTTTATCTTCGATAACCTCCGGCCGATCGAGGAGATGACGGCGACAGCGCAAGCCAGCGACTTTCATCTATTCTCCGCAAGCGATGGGTTCGAGATGCTTCATTGGGATGGGGACGAAGGCAATCCGGTAGCGTACTCCGCCCCGAATGCGCCCCGCGGCGCAACTGTCGACTACCTGTTGAAAGCCAAGCTGGAGCCTTCCGACGAGCAGAAGCAGCGGCATGAAACTCCCGTGAAGATTACCGTCACCGACCGCGAGGGCCACCTCATCGCCACTCACTACGGGCCTTCCAATGCGGGAGTGAACCGTTTTGTGTGGGATCTGCGTTACAGCGGCATACGGCGGCTGGAATCCACTATTTCGCCGGAACCGCCCGAGCCCGGCGAACCGGAAGAGAGCCGGTTCTTTACGACTGGTCCGCGAGTACTTCCCGGCGAATACACCATCGAAGTCTCAGTCAACGGCCAGACGCAGAAAACGACCACGCGGGTTTACGCCGATCCCAATCTGCACCTCAGCGCCGAAGACCTGCGGGCGCAGATGGAAGCCGCGCTGACGCTGCGCCGTGAAGTCGCTGCTTTGAACGAGATGATTGAGCGCATTGACGGCATGCAACACCAGATTGCAGATTTCAAGAAAGATGCCAGCAGGGATCCGGCGATGCGTGACCAGTACGCTCCCCTGTTGCAGCAGGCGAACGCGCTAGATGACAGGCTGAAGGCTGCCAAGGCTGCTGTTTTGAATCCGAATGTTCAGCACGAAGTTACGGAGGATGACATCCATGCCCTGACCGATCTTCACTCGCATATTGAAGGCCTGGCCGGCGAGATGGCAGATGCTTTCGATCAGCGGCCCACTCCCATGTTCCGCGAAGAGATGGAAAAATATGGCAAACAACTCGATGAGCAGCTTGCCGCATTCAATCGTCTGTTGAAAACCGACGTTGCTGCCTACAACAAGGCGGCATATGGCGCCGGAGCTCCAACGGTCTTCGCCGGCACGCCGATCACCACGGGGCAGGTAGTAGGCGTACAGGGAAAATAGCGTTCGGTCCGTTTTGGTTGGGCTTGATGAAAACATTGGCTGACGATAAATTCTCACTACCTTCACGGGTAAGTTCGGGAGTGCCCTACTGTCGCAGTGCCGCTTTCATCGGCTTCCTCCTTGCAAGCACCGCCTGGGCGCAAGCCGGCCCGGGTAATGAAGTTTGGGACCGGCTTCTTCAGGATGCATACGCGGACCATGTGAAGCATCTTCGCGATGTGCTCCCCGAGCATTCAGCGCTGCCGCCAACGGCGGACCTTTCCAAACCGCAGACGGATCCCCGCGAGGCGGGCCGACTTTGGGAGGATCGGTTCACAGGCAGCATGGGAGTCAGGGAGCACATCGATCCCGGACTACGAGTGCCTTCGGAAGCGACCTCCATCTCTCTCACAACAACGGAGTATGCAACTCCGGGCTGGGCTCTGCCCGTACATGAATGCGATGCAATCCTCGTGGGTGTTCCGACAGCGGGTTCAGTTCACATCTCATACAACCAACGTTTTGTTTATTCCACCTTTTTCGTCAGAGTCGAAAAGGTTCTGAAGGCGAAGAACAAGAACGAATTTCGGGAAGGCAATCAAATCATCACTGCCGAACTGGGAGGGACTGTTCGTTACCCGTCCGGTCACGAGGCAACGTTCATCCTGGCGGGGAGAGGATTCATCGAGACAGGGAAGCAATATTTTCTGTTTGTCTGGAAACCAATCCGATCCGATAAGACCTACATGACGGCCGAAGCCTATGTTATCGAGGAGGGCAAGGTGTTTCCCGTGAATCTCGATTTTAACGAATCGTGGTACGAAAAAGGAGTGTCGCTTCCCGATTTCAGAGCCAAGCTAAAGGCCGCTCTGGAAGAAGACACAAACGCCAACTGACGGGATACAGGGCTGAGGCCAAGCATCGGGTGGGAGCATCGAGGGGAAACAAAACCGAAAACCGCCGCTAGATAGATCCGTGTGGCCGGACACACTCAGGCCTGCTCAAAGACGCACACCAAGTGTTGCGGCGTCGAATCCGCTTCGCGCTTCGATTAGCCGACCGCTCGACAGTAAGACACCGACTCGTTGCCCGGCTGCTTTTTCCGCTCCGGTTCTGCGGCCGCCAACCCCGCTGTGGCCCACTGGCCGGGCGGTAGGCGTACAGGTAAAATAGCGTCCGGTCCCATCGCAGTCTACGGGTGTAGACTTTCTATAGGCTAGCATGTAGAATGTCTACACACCGAATGCCTTCTGAAAAATATCAAAACCGTATCGAGCTTCTCCAGGGCACGCTCGACATGCTGATCCTGCAAACGCTGCAATGGGGACCGCAGCATGGGTATGGAATTGCGAACGCGATTCGCTGCAATTCCGGAGACTTGCTCCGTGTAGAGACCGGTTCGCTTTATCCCGCCCTGCACCGGCTGGAAAAGCAAGGATGGCTGAAGTCCGAGTGGAAGCAGACAGAGGCCGGGCAGCGGGCAAAGTTTTATCGAGTAACGCCTGCAGGTAAGAAACAACTTGTTTCGGAACGGGATCGCTGGGCGCAGTTGGTCGGCGCGATCGCCGGCGTGCTGAATCCGGCAACAAGCGAGGAGTGAGGTATGCCTTTCTGGCCCCAGCGCAAGCGCAACCGTCGCGAGCGGGATTTTGACGAGGAGATCAACTGCCATTTGAGAATGGCCGTTCGCGACCGAATGGAACGCGGCGAATCCATTCAGGATGCGCGAGCCGGAGCCCGGCAGGAATTCGGCAACGTGGGTTTGATCAAGGATGTGACGCGTGAAATCTGGGGTTGGGGTTCCGTTGAGCGCCTGCTGCAAGACGTCCGCTATGCGGGTCGACTTTTACGGAAGAGCCCTGGCTTTGCAGCCGTCGCGATACTCTCGATCGCTTTGGGAGTTGGCGCGAATACCGCGATTTTTAGCTTGATTGACGCAGTGCTGCTGAAATCGCTGCCGGTCCGGAATCCCAACGAACTGGCGGCAGTGGGCGATCCTTCTCGTACGGGCGGCGTGTCCAGCGGTGGCGGTCGGGTGGACATGTTCTCGTATCCGTTCTTTTTGCGCTTTAAGGCGCAGAATCAGGCATTCAGCGACGTCTATGCGACGGGACGCTCGGAACATCTCGACGTCCTCCTGCCGAACGGAACGGCTGCCACGAGCAATGCCGGCCCCAGCGCCCGATTCGTGACCGGCAATTATTTCTCCGTCCTGGGTGTGCCGGCCATCCTCGGCCGGCCGTTCACTGAGGAGGAAGTGCGTGTGCCCGGAACGGCGCCGGCTGTCGTGATCAGCTTCGGGTACTGGGAGCGGCAGTTCGGGCGCGACCCCAATGTGATTGGCCAGAAGCTGATTGTGAACGGCTCGAAATTCACCGTCATCGGAGTAACCCCGCCTGACTTCTCGGGCGATATCGTTGGACGTCCGACCGACATCTGGTTTCCGATTACGATGCAGGCGCAGGCGAATCCGGGTCACGATTACCTCAAACAGGCAGGCGTGAGCTGGCTTTTGATTATGGGCCGGCTAAAACCAGGCGTCCCGCTTGCGCAGGCGAGCGCTGAAACGCAGGTGCTTGGGAGGCAGTTTTTCGCGGAGCTCAACAAGAACGATTCAACTGCCGAGGAACTCCAGGCGCTGCTCAAGAAGAAGATCGAGGTCACCCCTGGAGCGAAGGGTTTCTCGCGGCTGCGGCATGATTTTTCCCGGCCACTTTTGACGTTGATGTGCATTGTGGGCGTGGTTTTGCTGATCTGCTGTGCAAACGTCGCGAACCTGCAATTAGCGCGAGCCGCCAGCCGGGGACGCGAAATGGGGCTGCGGCTTGCCGTCGGTGCAGGGACCATGCGGCTGGTTCGTCAACTCCTGACGGAAAGCCTGCTGCTTTCGATTGCCGGAGGTGTGGTCGGGCTTTTCTTTGCGTTCTGGGGATGCCGGTTGCTGTTGCAGCTTGTGTCGGCAGACAATCACGTATCACTTGACGTGCATCTCGACGCTGCAATTCTTCTGTTTACGATCGCGACGGCCGTGCTGGCGGGATTATTGTTTGGCTTTGCTCCCGCTTTGCAGACCAGGCGGCTCGATCTGGTCTCCAGCTTGAAGGAGAGCAAATCCGGGCAGTTCCAGGGATTCGCACCGCGCTTCGGAAGGGCACTGATAGTTTGTCAAATTGTTTTTTCCCTGTTACTGCTGGTGGGGGCCGGATTGTTCATCCGCACGCTGCAGAATCTGGAGAGAGTGGATGTGGGCTACACGCGGACAGGGCTCGTCGTCGCCCGGGTCGACCCTATCAGTGGCGGGTATGCCGACAAGGATGTGAATGCGCTCATAAGGCGGCTACTCGGTAAGCTTGAAACGTTGCCTGGAGTTGAATCTGTCAGTGTCTCCGAAAACGGGCTCTTCAGCGGCACCTACTCCTCATCCAATATCGATGTCGAAGGCTACGTTCCGCATACTCTGGCGGACAAGTCGAATGATTCGGACCGCGTCGGGCCGCACTATTTCGAAACAGTGGGTACACCCGTCATCGTGGGGCGCGGCATTGAATCGCAGGACGCAGAGAATGGTGCCAAAGTCGCAGTCATCAATGAGAAGATGGCGCGGTTCTACTTCCCCAACGAAAATCCGGTGGGCCGGCATCTCTTCGACGGAGAAGGCGCAAAGAGATTCGCGATTACGATCGTGGGCGTTGTTGGTGATGCGAAGCAGAGTCAATTACGGCTGCCCGCTCCGCGACGATACTACACACCAATACAGCAGCACAGCCCTGACGACCCGGTGGCAATTTTGAATTTCGAAATTCGGACTCGTGGATTGCCGTCTTCTGCTGTTCTCAAAGAACTGCGCCCGGCAATTAAGAGCGTGAATGCTAACTTGCCGATTCTCGACACAAATACCGCTGACGATCTGATAGGCCAGGATCTGGACCAGGAGAAACTCGTCGCCAGGCTCTCCGGTTTCTTCGGGTTACTGGCGCTGGCGCTTTCCGGAATCGGGCTGTATGGAGTAATGTCCTATCTCACGGTCAGGCGGCGTACTGAGATTGGAATTCGCATGGCATTGGGCGCCAGGCGATGGACGGTCATCGGAATGGTGCTGCGCGAGACCTTCCGGCTGGTTGCCGCCGGCATCGCGATAGGCCTGGTGCTCTCGCAGGCGGCTGCCGCGATCCTCGAAAAGAGCTTGTTCGGGTTATCTGCCTTTGATCCGCTGACTGTAACTCTTGCCGTTCTGGTCATTATTCTCGCCGCGGTAATGGCGACCTACCTTCCAGCCTGGCGAGCTTCGCGGATCGACCCGATGATTGCTTTGCGTTACGAATAGCGCCATTTCGATAAATAGAACGGCGTCAGATCCACCAGCGCTCCGGGTGTGAACCAGGCTCGGCCAGTTCGCCCAAAGCAGAGGCGTTTATGTGCTCCGGGCGGCAGACCCAGCATTGCCAGTCGCCTTGCTCGAGCATCTCCTCGAAGACGAAGCGCTTGGGCTGGTTCTCGCGGATAAAGCCGGATATGATGACGAGGCCGCCCGGCTTGGTCACTCGCTTCAGCTCCGAGGCGATGCGATCGAGCACCCGGGGCGTGATATTCGCGATGGTTACATCGGCCGTAGACTCGCAGACTGCATCGGCGGAGCCGATGAACAGGGGAGCGCGCACATGTAAGCGTGCGACGGTGAGTGCGTCGAAGTCAATGTCGCACCCGACCATTTGGCCTGCTCCAAGAAGTCCCGCCGCGGCGAGCAGGATACCCGAGCCGCAGCCGACATCAAACACCGCATCGCCGTGCTTGAGATGCTTCTCGAGCGCCTGGATGCAGAGTTGCGTGGTCTCATGCCGTCCGGTTCCAAAGGCCGTGCTGGCATTGATTTCAAGCCGGAAGCGGCCTGCCGGAGCAGGGGTGGAGATCCACGGCGGCGCAATGTAAAAGCGCTCTCCGGCAAGCACGGGTTCCCAGTCGTCCTGCTGGAAATGCGCCGGGTCAATCGGTTCTTCCGGCCGCACGGTGCTCGGGTTCCCGCCGAAAGCTGCGGCAATTTCGGCGGCGCTGACCGTGTCCTCGAAAAACGCCCGCAAGCCATCCGCTTCTTCGACAATTCCGCAGGTACCCCGTTCCCACAGGTCTGCGATTAGAGTATCTTTATCACCGGTGCCGGTTGAGAAAAAAATCGACCACAAGACTCCAGTTTAGTGGCGAGCGGAGGGAAGATGACGGAACAACTTGCAGAGGCCTGGCGGATCAACAATCGAATCAACCTGTTTCTGCTTGAAAACATCAGCGACCAGGGTATGAAGAGCACCACCTCTGCGCGCGGAGGCCGCGACGTCGCGCGGCAGTTCGCGCATATGCACAACAACCGTATTGAGTGGCTGGAAAATCACGGCCCACGCAACGCGGCGGAGGGTCTGCAGCAATTCGACGCCAAATACAGTCCTGGTAAGGAGGAGTTGAAGCGCGCCCTTGTGGCGTCAGGCGACGCTGTCGAACGCTGCCTGACCCAGGCGATGCAATCTGATGGGAAATTGCGGGCCTGGAAGTGTGGTGTACTTGCGGCCTATGGCTACCACGTTTCGCATGAGAGCCACCACCGCGGCAGCATTCTGTTGACGCTGAAGCTGACCGGAAACAGGCTGGACCAGGCCGTCGCCTACGCCATCTGGGACTGGAATAACCGGTAAGCTCCAGCGCACGGGCTTTGGGATATACTCGGAACCCGGCGCCGGCGGAGGTTGCCGGCTGAACGCGGCCGGAGGTGATCGTGGTTTCTTACAAACGTGTTTTTCGTGGCATTTCGCACGGAATTGCGCTGGCTGGCTTGACCTTTTTCGGCTTTGGCTCGATCGTCCTGGCCGGCGCCGATCCTTCCGCTTACGTGCGAGTAAGTCAGGTCGGCTATGAAGCGGGCAACACTCCTTTTCGCGCCTATCTGATGTCGACGGACGTGGAGCCGGGCGCCACGTTCAGAGTAGTCAACTCCCACGGCAACGCAGTCTATTCAGCCGCGGCAGGCCCGCTCCTCGGTACCTGGAGCAACAGCAAGAGCTTGACGTACCAGGTTTATGCACTGGACTTCAATGCTCCCGAAGGCGACACCTACACAATCTCGGTTTCCGGCCCGGTGCCGACTACTTCTCCCCGATTTGCGGTTGGCCGTCCGGCTGTGCTTTACCCCGGGTTGCTTCTCAACACCAGGTTCTTTTATGAAAGCGAGCGCGACGGACCGGACTACATTCGCAATGCATTGCGCACCGCGCCCGGGCATCTGAACGATGAGCAGGCCAAGGTTTACCTGACTCCGCCTCTGGATGACAACGACCTGATTGCCACCTCTTCCGCGCCGCTTGCGGCGACCGGCGCAGTGATCGATGGCTCCGGCGGGTGGTGGGACGCGGGCGACTACATGAAGTATGTCGAGACCACCAGCTACACGGTTGCGCTTCAGGAGATAGGCATTCGGGATTTCCCAAACCAATTAGGACCAGGCGCGCCGCTGAATCCGCCTTCCCCGCCAGCTTCGATTTCTTACGCAGGGAACGCCGCGGGCTCCCCCTCCAGCTCAGACTTTACGAGCGAAGCTCAATTCGGCATCGAGTTCCTGATGAAAATGTGGGACGACAAATCGCGGACCCTTTACTATCAGGTGGGAAACAGCCAGGATTGGGTCAATTACTCCTTCTTGAGCGATTACGACATCTGGCGTCTGCCTCAGGCGGATGATGACTGGGACGGTTGCAGCTCTGATGCGACCTACATTTGCCACCGGCCGGCATTTGTTGCGGGACCGGCCGGGTCAAAAATCAGCCCAAACCTGGCGGGCCGTCTCGCAGCGGACTTTGCGGTTTGCTATCAGCTCAATCGAGAGCGCGAGCCCGGTCTGGCGCACCAGTGCTTGCAAAATGCAGAAGACATCTTCGAACTCGGGGATACTTCGCTGGCGGACCCGGCTAATTCGGTCGGCGCCGGCACGTGCACATCCGGCTGCCTGCTGACGATCATTCCATTTGACGGCTACCCGGAAACTGTGTGGGACGACGATATGGAACTCGGCGCAGCCGAATTGTACTTCGCCCTGTGGTCCGCTCAGAAACGAGGCGACGTACCGGCCGGCCTGCCGCATAGCGATCCAAGTTACTACCTCAAGCAAGCCGCGCAGTTCGCGCAGAACTATATCACCAGGATCTATAACACCGGCAATACCGATACGCTGAACCTCTATGACGTAAGCGGTCTGGCTCACTTCGAACTGTACCAGGCGCTCGCTCTTGCCGGAAGCCCGACCGGTCTGGCGGTTACACGGGCCGGCATTCGGGAGCAATTGCTCAAACAGGTGGGCGACGCAATCAGCCAGGCGAAAAACGATACCTGGGGCTTCGGCGATGCGTGGAACGCCGACACCACCTCGCACGGCGGAGGACTCTCCGTGATGGCGAGTGAGGCCTATTACCTGACACATGTTCACGAGTATGAGGTCTACTCGCAAAGATGGATGGCGAACGTCCTGGGCGCCAACGCGTGGGGATCTTCCTTTATCGTCGGCGATGGGTCGGCGACGTTTCCGAATTGCATCCAGCACCAGGTCGCGAACCTCGCAGGGGCATTGGATGGCACCTCAAACGGAACGCCGGTGCTGTGGGGCGCCGTTTCTGAAGGACCGGCGAGGGCCGCTACTTCAGGAATTGTCTCGGGCATGATTCTGTGTCCGGCAAACGGGGCCGATGCATTCAAGATCTTCAATGGCAATAGCGGCGCGTACAACGCAGATAATGTTGCGGTGTACCAGGACAATATGCAGTCCTACAGTACAACTGAGCCTGCCATCGACCTGACCGCCACCTCGTTTCTGATGTGGGCATGGCGGTTGGCTGGCGCTCCCGTTGAATGGTGGGAAGCACTAAGGCGTTGAACGCCAAGCGCGCGACGTTTCGCGGAGCCATTGAATGAAGGCTTTCTGCGCAGTGCCGGCGGCATGCCGCCTGACGCGCACATAGCCGATTCTGCGGTGGGCCTCTCGCTCCAACGGTAAGAACACGCAAGGCGCATCGGCGGTTACCGCCATATGCGGTACAAGCGACACGCCGAAGCCTGCGCCCACGAGCGGCAGAATGCTCGAGAACTGGTTTGTCTCGAAGATGGACACGAAGTTCGTTTGCGACCGGCTGCAAATGGTCAAAGCATTGTCTCGGAAACAATGCCCTTCTTTAAGCAGCAGCAAACGTTCGTCATTGAGTGCCGGGAGACTGACTTGCCGTGCGGAGGCGAGACGATGTTTCTTGCAGACCGCGACGTAGATCGTTTCGCGAAACAGATCGCTGCAGACAAGATCGGGATTATGCAGTGGCGGGCTGACCACAGCGAGGTCCAATTCGCCCGCCTGCAGCAGTTCGACCAGTTTCGGCGTGATCTCTTCTACCAGGCGGAGGTCGACGTCCGGGAACTTCTGCGCGAAATCGCCGATTTGCGGCGCCAGGAAGTACGGCGTAACGGTCGGGATGCATCCCACCGCCAGCCTGCCGGCCACGCCGCGCCGGAGCGATTCCACCGCCGTCTTCGCGTTGTTCAGTTGGCGCAGAATCTCGGTTGCCTGCGGAAGCAGGGCGCGTCCTGCTTCGGTTAACTGCACGCCGCGCCCGAGACGGTCAAATAGCTTCGCGCCGAGACTTTGTTCCAGGCGGGAGATCTGCTGGGAAAGCGACGGTTGTGCTACCCGTTCCTGCTCGGCCGCTTTCGTGAAACTTCGCGTCCGGGCGACTGCGCAGAAATAACGGAGCTGATGGATTTCCACGGTTCCTGCCTATAGACAAATCCTATCGCAGCCATAAGGCTCTGACCCTAGGATCGGGCCTTCAGCCGGCATACATTCGAGGGAGGGAAGACCACAAAAGGAGACGCTTTTGATGCCGACAGAAGAACCAGTACGCAAACAGTGCCCGGTGATGACAACGAATTCGGGCCGTCCGGTTGGTGACAATCAAAACTCCGTCACGGTGGGCCCGCGGGGCCCGGTGCTGATGGAAGACTATCTACTTTTCGAAAAGATCGGCTGGAGCGGGAACGCCTCACCCATGGCATAAACGCGCGACACTGCCACCTGGCGGCAACCACATTGCCGCGGTCGGCTTGGACAGCAAGCGGCTGGTGCTCGATGATCGAGTTCCGGCGGGCGGGCGCGGCGCAATCCCAAGTAGAAGGAGAAGACAATGAATTCTAAACTAAGCGCAGTTCTTGACATCACTCGTGGCGTGAAACCATCGCATTCGTTTGACGCCTTCGCAGCCCTGGCTTCCGACCAGCCGCTGACCTACGAACCCGTAGATGCGGGCGAGGTCGAAACGGCGGTGACTCACGAATCGGGCCATGCTGGCATGGTCAGGGGCGGATTCGACCTCTCGAATCAGGTCGCGGTCGTCACTGGCGGCGGCCGTGGAATCGGTCGCGAGATCGCTCTTGCACTTGCCGCCGCAGGGACATCGGTCGCCGTGACAGCACGTTCGGCCGATCAGGTTCAGACAACAGCCGACATGATCACCGTCGCGGGTGGCCGTGCCATGGCTGTGCCCGTCGACGTGACGGACGAGACGGGTGTGCAACAAGCGATCGCCTCGATACAAGACAGCCTCGGAGCGGTGACGCTCCTGGTCAACAATGCCGGCGTGGGAGGACCGATTGGCCCGACCTGGGAGGTAAACGCCACGGAATGGTGGCGAACGATGGAAGTTAACCTTCGCGGCGTTCTTCTCTGGACGAATGCTGTACTGCCAGGCATGGTGGCACATCGTCGCGGACGAATCGTCAACATCGCCAGCAATGCAGGCGCGTATCGCTGGCCCAACGTATCCGGGTATTCAGTTTCTAAAACCGCAGTGATCAAGTTCACCGAAAACCTCGCGCTGGAGCTACGGAATAAGGGGATCGCGGTGTTTGCGGTTCATCCTGGTATTGTCGCCATAGGGTTAACGGAGTTGGCCCTAAATAACGAGTCTTCACCCGACTCTCCAGCCGGCAAAGTCGCAGCCTGGTTCCGTGAGGAAATCGCCGCAGGACGCGACCTTCCGCCGGAGCGCATCACCAGACTAGTCGTCGAACTCGCCAGCGGTCTTGGTGATGTTCTCAGTGGGCGGTACATAGACGCGCACGATGATCTGACGGAATTGCTGGCGCGCGCTGACCAGATCTTCGAAGGCGACCTGTACACGCTACGGGTCCGATGATGTCGCGCGCCAGAAACACGGAATAGAAAGAAGCATTAGAAATTTCGAAGGAGAACATATGAACCAGGTTGAGCGCATCGCGATGACCAGCGCAACCGCACGTAGTGCAATCGAAGCCGGTGGGCTCGACCGATTGCTGCCCTCATGGTCAATTCATGGCGCATTGTCAGCAGCCGCAGCGTGTTCGCCCAATAAGGCCGCCATTCGGTTCCTTAGAACTGGTAAACCCGGCGAGGAAGCCGAGACTACCACCTATCACGAATTTTTAAACAGCATAGAACGGGCGGCAGGTCTTTTTCAAGAAGCTTCAGATGGACCCGCCGTAGTGTCTGTGCTGGCTCCGCTGCTTCCGGAGGCGATCATCGCGATGTGGGGAGCCGCGATTGCCGGTGTATGCAATCCGATCAACCCATTCCTTGAGACGCGGCATATAGCTTCGATCATGAACGCGGCACGGAGTACCGTGTTGGTGACGTGCACGGATGCAGAGGGGGCCGGCGCGTGGAACTGCGCGGAAGAATTGGTCGCCGCCGTCCCGACCCTCCGTAGAATGTTCGTCATCCATCGGCCGGCGAACCGCGCGCAAGCGGAAGATTTTACCAACGCGCTTCGGCTTCACTCCCGCCGGACCTTCGAATCCGCCGGCATGGACGATCCTAATCGAGTCTGCGCCTACTTCCATACGGGCGGCACGACGTCGGCGCCAAAGTTAGTGCAGCATACCCAACGCGGGCAACTGCTGAATGCGTGGATTAGCGCGTCGATGCTTGGACCGGAGCAAGATGAAATTATAGGACTGGGGATGCCAAATTTCCATGTGGCTGGCGCGATCATAATGAGCCTGCGCGCTCTGATCATGGGCCAAACTTTGCTGATCCTCACGTCAGGGGGATTTCGCAATCCTGAGGTGGTAGCGAATTTCTGGGAGATCGCGCGATCGAACCGGATCACCTCGGTCGCTGCGGTACCAACGTCGTATGCGGCGATCTCGGCGGCTAAAGGCGCCGCGTCGGACGGGCATTGCATTCGCACGTTTTCCACGGGTGGTGGCGCAATGCCGCGCGATCTCGCCCGTGCCTTTGAGGAGCGGTTTGGCGTTGTTCTCAAGGAACTCTGGGGGATGACCGAATTCCAAGGAATCTTGTCGTCGAACCCGTATGGATTGACGCGTCCGCGAATTGGTTCCGTGGGTTTGCCGAATCCGTTTCACAAAGTGAAAGTTGTACTACTCGAGAACGGCCGCTATCAACGAGAATGCGCGAACGGGGAAAAGGGAACACTCGTCGTTTCCGGGCCATGCATGACGCCCGGTTATTTGGGCATCGATCCAAGTGACGGCTTGCTTGTGCGAGATATGCCTGGCCAGGAGGGCTGGCTCAACACCGGCGACTTGGGCGCGTTAGACCCGGACGGCTATGTTTGGATTTATGGACGCGAGAAGGATGTGATCATTCGCGGTGGGCACAACCTGGACCCTGGAATGGTGGAGGAGGTATTGAATCGTCATCCCTCCGTTCAGGTCGCTGCCGTAGTAGGGCAACCTGACCCTATGAAAGGAGAACTTCCCATCGCCTACGTCCAGTTGAAGAACGAAGCGAAGGTCAGCGCGGAGGAGTTGCTCGCGCTGTGCGCGAAGGAGGTACCGGAGCGGGCCGCAGTGCCTGCCCAGGTGGTGATCCTTGACCAAATGCCCGTCACCGCCGTGGGTAAGATCTTTAAGCCGCCACTTCGGCTGGACGCAATGGTGCGGGTAGCGCAGCAGACTGTGGCTTCGGTATTGGGTACGGGGTCGGGCGTTAAGGTGGAGGCCGTGGAAACCACAGCTCGCCCCACAATAATCCTTCGATTGCCGCTTGGACTCGCTACGGAGTCTTGCGAAAAAGCGCTTCAGCAGGCGTTTGCCGGCTATTTGTTCGAAACACGGATTGTTTTAGAGGAAACGGCTCAAGCAGCCTAACCGAGCGTGCTGTTCACGCGAAAGGAGGCTCGCAAATGACGGGCAAAGTCGCAACAGCGCTGCAGTATGCGGCCGGGGCAGCGCTGGGACTCCTGATTGACATTGCTGTCGTTCTGGTTGTGCTGTACGGTACAACGCCAACTGGATGGGGTCACTAAACGCAAAGTGTTCGAAAGTGCAAGTCGCCGCGGCGCGGAATTCGCTTCAACCCCGATTGTCTCGCTCACGCCGAGCGCAATGCAGGGGCACCGCGAGCGCGCCATTTCCGTGGGTTTCACCGGCTATAGCAGCGAGCCAATCCGCTTGGAGGTACTACGCAGAGAAGTGGAGCGCCTGCTTAATCTCGCGGGAGCACATTCGGAAAAGTCGTTACCGCGCTTGCCTTTGTTTGACGGCTGAAACAGGTTGCCGCAATTGCAGAAGAGGAAGCGATGTATCGATACAAAGATGGAAGACTGAAAAACAAATGTGCTCTTGTGATCGGGGCAACGAGCGGAATCGGCCAAACTTGTGCCGAGATGTTTGCAGAGCTGGGTGCCCGCGTCATAGTGACCGGCCGTCGAGTGGTTGAAGGTGAAGCTGTGGCACGGAACATAGTTGCCGCGGGAGGGGATGCGGCTTTCCTGCAATGCGATGTGACCAAGCCAGAGCCGGTTGCAGAAACCGTCCGGCTGGCTGTCGACCGTCTGGGAAGGCTCGATATCCTGCTTAATAACGCTGGAGGCTCGAGCAGCGCCGACGGCCTCGTGACAACCGGCTCTCTAGACGAATTCTGGGAAAAAATGCGGGTTGATTGCTTCGGCACATTTCTCACCCTTCGCTTCGCTATTCCCGAGATGGTCAAGTCGGGAGGAGGATCTGTCATCAACATGGTTTCGATAGCGGGTTTCGGGAACTTGACCGGCGGACGATCTGCGTATGCTTCCTCGAAGGCGGCCGTTATGAATTTGACGCGAAGCACAGCGCACGCTTTTGCAAAAGATCGAATTCGGGTCAACGCCATCGCGCCTGCTGGCGTTGGTACCGAGCGAATCAGGAAGATGTTGATGGATCGACCGGAGGCCATCGCCGCCTTGGCGACTCAGCAGTTCGGTCTGATCGAACCCGAGGATATTGCGCACGCAGCAGTCTTCCTGGCATCGGACGAGTCTCGCATGATCACCGGCCACGTACTTCCCGTGGATGCAGGGGCATTCGCTGATTGATCAGAACGGCGCTGGCGAGTTTATTTACTGTCGTTTCCACCGGACCTTTGGCCGCCTTCAATCGCGAACGGATTCCGGAGCGCGTGGTGCACGCCAAGGGCGCCGGTGCATACGGGATGTTCACCGTCACGCAAGACATTACCAGGTACACGACAGCCAAATTATTCAGCGAGATCGGCAAGCAGACCGAGGTGCTGGCCCGTTTCTCGACCGTAGCCGGAGAAAAAGGTTCAGCCGACACCGCGCGCGATCCGCGCGGATTTGCCCTTAAGTTTTACACCGAAGAAGGCAATTGGGACATGGTGGGCAACAATACGCCCATCTTCTTCATACGCGACCCGCTGAAATTCAGTGATTTCTTCACTCCCAGAAGCGCGCGCCGCAGACCAACCTGAGGTCGCCTACCATGATGTGGGATTTCTGGTCGCTCTCGCCGGAGTCGCTGCATCAGGTCACAATTCTCTTCTCAGACCGCGGCATCCCGGATGGCTATCGCTTCATGAACGGCTATTCGAGCCATACTTACAGTCTGATTAACGCCAGCAATGAGCGCTTCTATGTGAAGTGGCATTTCAAGAGCATGCAGGGCATCAGAAACCTGAGCGTGGAGAGGGCCGATGAGCTCGCGGGCGTGGACAGCGACTATGCAACTCGCGACCTGTTCGAAGCGATCGAGCGGAAGGAATGCCCGAAGTGGCGCGTTTGTGCGCAGATCATGCCGGAAGCGGACGCGGCGAGTTACAAAGTAAATCCTTTCGACCTGACCAAGGTGTGGCCGCATAAGGACTACCCGCTCATCGAGGTCGGTGTGATGGAGCTGAACCGCAATCCGAAGAACTATTTTGCGGAGATCGAGCAGGCTGCCTTCTCGCCGGTCAACACCGTCCCGGGCATGGGCTATTCGCCGGACAAGATGCTGCAGGGCCGCCTGGTCAGCTATCCGGACGCGCATCGTTACCGGCTGGGAGTCAACTTCGAAGCGCTTCCGGTGAACCGCCCGAAGTGCCCGGTGCACAGCTACAACCGCGATGGCTCTATGCGCTTCGACGATAACGGCGGCGATGCTCCCAACTATGAGCCGAACAGCTTCGGCGGTCCGGCTGAAGATCATCGCTACCGCGAGATGCGCTACACGGTTTCGGGTGAAATCGGCCGCTATGATCATCGCGAAGGCAACGACGTTTACACGCAGGCAGGCAACCTCTTCCGGTTGCTTAAGACGGACGAGAAGGCGCGCCTGATCAGGAACATCGTCGGTGCGATGAAGACGGTTCCGGAACGCATCCAGCGGCTGCAGATCAGCCATTTTATGAAGGCTGATCCCGCCTATGGCCGCGGCGTTGCCGAGGGACTCGGGCTCACCGTGGAAGAGCCTGATTTGGTAAGCGCGAAATAGGCTGCAACTCATTTCGCGCACCTCAAGCCGGTGCTGCCGACAAGCGGCGGTACCGGCTTGAACAGGCAGGTGCCCATAGTCCCCTATCATGAGGATTGACGCGAAAATTGTCGTTCCTTCCTCGTGCTGCAGCCGTTATTGGCTTGTTTGTTCTGAATGGCACATTCCTCTTTGCGCAGAGCGCCAGACCCTACCGCATTACCGTTGACCTGACGGATGCACCGCGCAAATTCCTGCATGCGGAATTGAGCATACCGGTACAGCCCGGCCCCCTCACGCTCGTCTATCCGCAGTGGATTCCGGGAGAGCACGCGTCCACCGGTCCTGTGAACAATTTCACAGGCATCACTTTCACGGCGGACGGGCAGGTCATTCCGTGGCAGCGGGATGACGTCGACATGTACGACTTTCACTTGGACGTCCCCATGGGTGTGCGGACGCTTGACGCGAAGGTTGACTTTCTGGCGACCGCCGCGGCAACGGGCTTTTCCGCCGGCGCGTCCACCAGCGCGAACCTGGCAATTCTGAGTTGGAACGAATTCGTTCTGTATCCGGCAGGATCGGCAGCGGCAGCCGTGACCTTCGAGCCCTCGCTGAAGGTGCCTGAGGGCTGGAAATTCGGGACGGCTTTGACGCCAGTATCGAGTGAAGGCAACGTTACTCGTTTTCAGCCGGTGCCCCTGGACATGCTGGTAGACTCGCCCGTTCTTGCCGGCAAGTTCTTCAAAGAAATTCCGCTGGCGCCGGAGGTGACGCCGAAGCATTACCTGGATGTCGCCGCCGACGGACCGGAAGACTTGAATCTCAGCGCCGAAGAAATATCAGCATTCAGTAATCTCGTCAGAGAGACCGGCGCACTCTTCCGATCGCGGCACTACCACAATTATCGTTTTCTCCTGGCGCTCAGCGACAGCGTCGCTCATTTCGGTTTGGAGCATCATCAATCGAGCGACGATCGCGTGGATGCGACGACTTATCTGGATGACGACCTGATGTTTCTGGCCGGCGACCTGCTGCCGCACGAGTTCACGCATTCATGGAACGGTAAGTACCGGCGGCCTGCAGGGCTGGCGACTGCGAACTATCAACAGCCGATGAAGGGCAATCTTCTGTGGGTGTATGAAGGGTTGACGCAGTATCTCGGGGATGTGCTTGCCGTGCGCAGCGGTATCTGGACACCCGATCAATACAAGGCATATCTGGCTTCTTCCGCCGCCGAAATGGATCATCGTCCGGGACGCACGTGGCGAGATCTGGAGGATACGGCCGTTTCATCGCAGATTCTATATGACACGTTCAGTCACTGGGACAACTGGCGGCGCTCGGTTGATTACTATCCGGAGGGCGAACTGATCTGGCTCGAAGTGGACACAACTATCCGGAAGCAATCGAACAACAAGCTATCCCTGAACGACTTCTGCGCACGGTTCTTTGGCGCGGGCGGTAACACGCCGCCGGAGGTGCGGCCCTACACTTTCGAAGACCTGGTAAAGGCTTTGAACGACGTACAACCGTATGACTGGGCAACTTTCTTTCACGAACGTCTCACTTCGAAATCGCCGCGTGCGCCGTTCGGGGGCATCGCGGGCGGCGGATATCGCATGGAGTACAGCGACGCGATGAACAGTTACATACGCGCGGAAGAGTCCACAGAACGGGGCATGAATGCCTGGTATTCGCTGGGGCTTGCCGTGTCGGACAACACTATCAGCGATGTCCTGGTTGGCTCACCGGCCTATCAGGCCGGGCTGGGGCCTGGCATGAAGATTGTGGCGGTGAATGGCCGTGCGGCGACCGACGAGCTTTTAAAGCAGGCCATCGTCGATGCGAAAGGCAGCGGCCCCGCACTGGATCTGATTGTTGAGAACGCGAGCTTTTTCAAGGTCGTGAAGATCGATTACCACGGCGGCCCGCGGTATCCGCACCTCGTCCGGGAAGAGAAAACGCCCGATCTGCTGGACGATATTTTGAAGCCGTTAGCGAAGCACACTGCGGTTGCCTCGCTCCAATAGGCGCCCAAAATGAGGGGCGAAACCGCTTTCAGCGGATAATCATAATTTGCAGATGAAGTTTGTCACGATCGAGCAATGGCCGGCTTCGGACCGGGTGGATTACCGTCACGAGTTGGAAGCAGGAAACGTTCTCTTTTTTCCGGTTACGCCGTTTGTGCTGCCACAGGAGGCGCAGGATTTCCTGCGCAGTCTCAGTTTCTCGGGCGGGGCCGTTCACAAGAACATTGCGTATCGGCCGGCGAGCGATCGGGTCACCGGCATTGAAGCGGATTCCGCAGCCTCAGAGCGGCTGGTCAGCGTGATGCGTGATTACTCGCGTTCCCTGATCCGGTTTACCAGCGAGCTGTTGCCCGAATACGCACGCGCCTGGAAGCTGGATTACGCAAGTTTCCGGCCTCTTGAGGAACAGGGACGCGACTTGCCTTTGAATAAGCGGAACGATCTGATCCACACGGATGCGTTCCCGTCGCGGCCGACGAATGGCGACCTGATCCTGCGTGTCTTTACGAACATTCATCCTTCGAAGACCCGCAATTGGGTGACGACCGATCCATTTCCTGTAATCGCAGAGAAATATGCGCGCGCTGCCGGGCTGGAGCAGATTGCGAGTGGCGGTAAATTTCTGAATCAATCTGCCCGGATTCTGAAGAGTTTCGGCCTGCCCGTGGTGCCGCGTTCGCCCTATGACCGCTTCATGCTGCGTTTCCACGAATACTTGAAGCGGAACGGCGATTTCCAGGCGAACTGCACCAAGTATCATTTCGATTTTCCGCCCGGCTCGACCTGGCTGACCTTTACCGACGTGCTGCCGCACTCGGTTCACTCGGGCCAGCATGCGCTGGAACAGACATTTATCATAGGGCGCGGCTCAATGGCGGACCCGGGCAACGCTCCGGTGGCCGTGTTGGAACGGCTGTGCGGCCGGAAACTGCTTGAGGGCGGGGACTTGGCGTCGCAAGTAGCGTGACCTGGGCTTCGGAACAAAATCTCGCATCGAAATATTAGCAGGCAGCCGCTGCGTACCAGTTAAACTGGAAGGTAAAAGTCAGAAATCTATCTATGCTCGACGGTACGCTGGCCAAGGTATTTGGCACGAAACATGATCGCGAGATCAAGCGCATGCGCCCGATGGTCAGCGCGATCAACGATCTCGAGCCCTCATTGCAAAAGCTGTCTGATGCCGAGCTGGCCGCGAAGACACAGGACTTCAAGCAGCGGCTGGCAAACGGGGCGACGCTCGACGACATTCTTATTGAAGCCTTCGCGGTTTGCCGCGAAGCGGGCCGGCGCGTGCTTGCCATGCGCCATTTCGATGTTCAGCTCATAGGCGGCATCACGCTGCACCGGGGGCGCATCTCGGAAATGAAGACCGGCGAAGGTAAAACGCTGGTCGCCACGCTTCCCAGTTACTTGAATGCGCTAGAGGGCAAAGGCGTGCACATCGTTACGGTGAACGATTACCTGGCGCGCCGCGACTCCGAATGGATGGGGCGCATTCACCGTTCTCTCGGCCTCACCGTCGGGACGATCGTTCATGATCTTTACGATCAGGAGCGGCGCGACGCCTACAACTCCGATATCACTTACGGCACGAACAATGAGTTCGGCTTCGATTACCTGCGCGACAACATGAAGTTCCGGCTGGAGGATTACGTCCAGCGCGATTTCAATTTCGCCATCGTCGACGAGGTCGACTCGATCCTGATCGATGAAGCGCGCACGCCGCTTATTATCGCCGGTCCGAGCGAGGAATCAACCGATAAGTACTACCGTGTAAACCGCATCATTCCGTATCTGGAACGCGGCGAGGTAATCGAAGGTAAGGAGCCAGGCCAATCCTACACCACTGGCGACTTCACGGTCGATGAGAAGCACCGGACGGCGGCGCTGACGGAAGAGGGCGTTCTCAAGGTCGAGAAGCTGCTGAATACCGGCAACCTCTATGATCCGGCCAATATCGAGATGAATCATCACGTGCAGCAGGGGCTGCGCGCGCATGTTCTTTACCAGCGCGACCGCGATTACGTGGTGCAGGACGGGCAGGTCGTCATCGTCGACGAGTTCACGGGACGGTTGATGCCGGGCCGCCGCTGGAGCGATGGTTTGCACCAGGCGGTTGAAGCGAAGGAAGGCGTCAAGATCGAACGCGAGACGCAAACGCTGGCGAGCATCACCTTCCAAAACTACTTCCGCATGTACAAAAAGCTGGCTGGCATGACCGGTACGGCCGATACCGAAGCGGCGGAATTCAGCAAGATCTACAACCTGGACGTTACGGTCATACCGACCAACAAGCCGATGATCCGGACGGAGCATCCGGACGTGGTGTACCGGACGGAAGATGAGAAGTTCCGTAACGCGGCAAAAGAAATCAAAGAGCTGCACGAAAAAGGTCAGCCCGTGCTTGTGGGAACGATTTCGGTAGAGAAGTCTGAGAGGCTGGCCGGCATATTAAAGAAGATGGGCGTGCGGCACGAGGTGCTGAATGCCAAGAATCACGAGCGTGAAGCGCATATCGTAGCGCAGGCAGGCCGCAAGGGCGCGGTCACGGTATCCACCAACATGGCAGGGCGCGGCACGGACATTCTGCTCGGCGGCAATCCCGACTTTCTGCTGGAGGACCGGTTAAAAAAGTTCGGCAAATCGCCCGAAACGATGCCGGCACAGGAACTGGAGGAAGTTCGGGCGCAGGTCAAGGCGGAAATTGATGCGGAGCGCAAAGAAGTGGTGGCGCTGGGCGGCTTGCATATTCTGGGTACCGAGCGGCACGAATCCCGGCGTATCGACAATCAGTTGCGCGGACGCGCCGGCCGTCAGGGCGACCCCGGCAGTTCCCGTTTTTACCTCTCGTTGCAAGACGACCTGCTGCGCATTTTCGGCGGCGAGCGCATGCAGAACCTGATGCTGCGGCTCGGCATGGAAGAGGATGTGCCGATCGAGTCGAAGCTCATCACGCGGCGCATCGCAGCCGCGCAGAAGGCAGTGGAAGCGCAGCACTTTGCGTCCCGCAAACATATCCTCGAGTATGACGATGTGATGAACAAGCAGCGGCAGGCGGTCTATGGCATGCGTCGGCAGTTGCTCGATGGCCAAAACCAGAAGGAACGTATTCTCGACATCGTACGCGGCATCGTCGGGTCGTTTGTGGATCAGTTCTGTCCTGAGAACGCTAGTTATGACCAGTACGATCTGGCCGGCGTCCAGACCGCCGTGTTGAATCAGTTCGGCGCGAAGGTCGAAATCGACGAGCTGCAGGGATTGAGCCGCCGCGAGATCGAAACGAAGCTGAATGATCTGCTAGCTGAGCGTTACGACGAGAAAGAACGGATGATCGGGCCTGATAACCTGCGCCAGGCCGAACGCATCATCATGCTCAATGTGGTCGACAACCAATGGAAAGACCACTTGCTCTCGATGGACCACCTCAAGGAAGGCATCGGTCTGCGCGGATATGGTCAGAAGGATCCTCTCATCGAGTACAAGAAGGAATCCTTCACCATGTTCCAGGACATGATGGATCGCATTGAAGATGAGACCATCAAGTTCCTGTATTTCATGCGCATCGAAGTAGGCACGCCTACCCCTCCGCTGCCCTATCCGGAACTGGCGGAGTCTGAAGACGAAGAAGAGGAAGAAGAGTCCGGGCAATCCGCCGCGGAGATCGAGGCCAAGCAGCGCGAGGCGCAACAGTCAGTGATCGATCTGACCCGCAACATCCATCGTAAGAAGGATCGCGAACTGGCCGAGCTTCAGCTTTCGGGAGGCGAAGCGTCCAGCCAGCCGACAAGCGTCAACAAGGCACCTAAGGTGGGCAGAAATGAATTGTGCCCCTGTGGCAGTGGAAAGAAGTATAAGAAATGTCATGGCGCAGCGGCATAATCGTTGCCGTTCTATTTTTCACGGCATCGCTATACGCTGACGATCAAGCGCTGTGGCGCGAATACGGTCTCGAACACACACAAACTGCAAAGCAGGGCAAACTCACCGTCACCACCTATGAGATGAAAGATCTCACCGGCGCGCTGGCAGCCTGGGAATGGATGCGCTCACCGAATGGGCGCGCGTGCGATCTTGCGTCCTTCTGCATGCAGGATGGCAGCCGAACAATCGTTTTCGACTACAACTACGTTCTGGTCCTTGAAGGCGCGAAGCCGACGAAAGCGCAGGTGGATGCGGCGTTGAACGCCTTGCCGAACAAGCATGAGACTTCGCTGCCGGCCATTCTCACTTTTGTCCCGCGCCAGGGCCTTGTGCCGGATTCGGCGCGATACATCCTCGGGCCGGTCTCGTTACAGAATTTCGCACCGGAACTGGCATCGAGCAAACCCGGTTTCGACCAGGGAGCGGAGGCCCAGGTTGCGGAGTACCGCGTTGGGAAAAATGAGAAGCCGGTTCGTTTAGCTGTTTTCTATTACGCCACTCCAGAGATGGCGCGCCTGCATACGGTCGAGTTCAAGTTAATTCCTGGCACGCATGTAAAGCGGTCGGGTGTATTGGTCGCAGTGGTTTTCGGCAACGCCAGCGATGTAGAAGCCGACACTTTGCTTAGCAGGGTGCAGTATGAGGCGAAGATCACGTGGAATGAAACGCCGCCGCCGAGCCCCATCAAACCGCTGTTCCAACTGCTCTGGAACATCATCTACCTGAGCATCGTTTTGGCCGGACTTTGCCTGGCTGCCGGATTGGTTTACGCGGGGATGCGGATTTATCGGAGACGCTACGGAACACTTGAATCCGATGAAGCAATGACCACTTTGCGTCTTTTGGAGAAATAGGTAGGGGATTCCTAAGTTTAAGATTATGAAAGGGTTGCTCTTTTTGGTCCACAGGATTTCAACAGCGTATTAAGAGGTTTTTCACAGTCGCATGAAAAACATCTTTAGCGGTAAATGATTTGTACGGCGGTACTTACAAGCCGCTCTTAGCTGCAGGGAAAAATGCCCTTGACTTCACCCCCGGGTGGCCCTACACTCCAATCACAAACAGGTTTTGGCGGTTGCGAAGCCGTCGAAGCTGATTCTCCCATCAAACGTAAACTCCGGGTAGCCGGAGGCCTGGTAACAGGAAGAGAGATGCTCATTCGTGAGAATGAGCATTTTCTCTTTGCAACTAACGTTCCAGGTAAATGAGACCTCGCCCTCCGCAACCATCCGAATTGCCGCAGACTTGGCGCGAGCGGCTCCAGGCGCTGCGCAATGTACCGCCTCTACTGAAGATGGTCTGGGAGACAAGCCCATTTCTGACCATCAGTACGGTGGTTTTGCGCTGTGTTTCCGCGCTTTTCCCGTTGGCGACCCTATGGGTCTCGAAGCTCATCATCGATTTGGTGGTTCGGGCTATACGGCATCAGCCTTTCGATCACCGAATGATATGGAAGCTGCTGATTTTGGAGCTGCTGTTGGCGTTGGGCGCCGATACCCTGGGCCGCTTGATTTCGCTGGTGGATAGTCTGCTGGGCGACCGTTTCACAAACCACGTCACGATCAAGCTGATGGAACACGCAAACTCTCTGGACCTAGTGTCTTTTGAGGATCCAGTGTTCTACGACAAGATGGAGCGCGCCCGGCGCCAGACAACGGCTCGGCTGGGAATGCTGGCCAGCCTCGCGGGTATGGCGCAGCAGTTGCTGACGCTCCTCTCCATGCTTTCTGCGGTGGTTTTATTCTACCCGTGGCTGCTGCTTCTTCTACTGGCAGCCACAATTCCGGTTTTTCTGGGGGAGACGAAGTTCGCGATGTTGAACTATTCCATGCTCTACCGGTATACGCCGGAGCGCCGTGAACTGGACTACCTCCGCTATCTGGGTGCGAGTAATGAGAGTGCCAAAGAGGTCAAGATCTTTGGCTTGGGGAAATATCTTATCGAACGGTCGCGGGCGCTCTTTGAACGTTTCTACGCCGAAAACAGGCACCTGGCTATTCACCGGGCAGTTCACGGAACCCTGCTAAATCTTGTTCCGACTGGGGCGTATTACGCCGCCTATGCCCTGATTCTCGTCCGTGCTCTTGCAGGAACCTTGAGCGTTGGAGACCTTACGCTGATGGTAGGGGCGTTTTCCCGCGCCCGCAACCTCATGGAAAGCCTGGTTTCAGGACTGGCCGGCATTTCCGAGCAGGCCCTGTTTATCAAAGACTTGTTTGACTTTTTTGAGACCAACCCTGCGATTGCCTCGCCGCCTGACGCACTGCCGGCTCCGCGGCCGATTCAGAGCGGGTTCGAATTTCAGGGCGTCTCGTTTGCTTACCCGGAGTCTAAACGGAATGTATTAGAAAGTATCAGCTTTCGCTTTTATCCGGGCGAACGGATCGCACTCGTCGGTGAGAACGGCGCGGGTAAAACAACCCTGGTGAAACTGCTGGCGCGCTTATACGACCCGACCGAGGGCCGCATTCTGCTCGATGGCGTGGATCTTCGCGAATACGAAGTGGACGATCTGCGGCGTGAAATAGGGGTTATATTTCAGGACTACATGCGGTATGACATGCTGGCGGCTGAAAACATCGGATTTGGACGGATTGATGAGCTGCAGAATCAGCGACGGGTGGAGGTCTCCGCCGAAAAAAGCCTGGCTGCCGGCGTGGTGAAAACTCTTCCGAATGAGTACCGGCAGATGCTGGGGCGCAGGTTCGAAGGCGGGGTCGATCTCTCCACAGGGCAATGGCAGAAAATAGCGCTGGCGCGGGCGTATATGCGGGACGCACAGATCCTGATTCTGGACGAGCCGACGGCGAGCCTGGATGCGCGCGCCGAGTTTGAGGTCTACCAGCGTTTTGCGGATCTCACGGCGGGTAAAATGGCGGTCCTTATATCGCACCGCTTCTCCACCGTCCGCATGGCCGATCGAATTCTGGTTCTGGAGCATGGACGGATCATCGAGCAGGGTTCGCACCAGCAGCTCGTCGCACTAGGGGGCAAGTACTCGGAACTTTTCGAGCTGCAGGCCGCCGGTTACCGATAACGCGGCCATTTTTGCGGCCGCGATAATCTAGATCCTTGACCAGACGCTTATTTCCTTCCCTCCTACTCATTGCCGGTATTTCGTTTGGCAGATTATCGGCCCTGGCGGAAACAACCCCGCCGGCACAGTTGCCGCTGATGCCGTGGCCGGCCAGCGTGACAACCGCGGCGGGTTCAGTCGCAATAGACGTGACCTTCTCGGTAGCAATCTCCGGGGCAGGCGCGAACGATCCGCGCGTGAAGGCGGCGGTTGAGCGCATCTTTCCGCGTCTTGCCCGGCAGACCGGGATCCAGACTTTGCCGCGTATCGTGCCTGAAAGCAACGATGCGACCCTGCGCATTGTAGTCGAGAAGAAAGATCACAAGGCGCCGCAAAGACTCGGAGACGATGAGCGGTACTCGCTGGAGGTGTCGGGGGGCCACATCCGCCTCTCGAGCGATGAGCCTCTTGGCGCCATCCGCGGGATCGAAACATTCCTCCAACTGGTCCAGCAGAATACTACGGCGGGGAGCAACGCGCAGCCCGGCTTCTCTGTGCCGGCTGTAGTCATTCATGATGAGCCGCGGTTCGGCTGGCGCGGGCTGTCGCTCGATGTTTCGCGGCATTTTGTCTCGGTGGAGGTGGTGAAGCGAACCCTGGACGGAATGGCTGCCGTGAAGTTGAACGTGTTGCACTGGCACCTCTCGGACGACCAGGGCTTCCGCATTGAGAGTAAGAAGTTTCCGCGCCTGCAGCAGTATGGCTCAAACGGGCTCTACTACACGCAGGCCGAGGTGCGCGACGTTATCGCTTATGCGCGAGATCGCGGCATTCGCATCGTGCCAGAGTTTGATATGCCGGGGCATGCGACGAGCTGGCTGCCCGGCTACCCGCAACTGGGCGTCGGCCCCGGACCCTATCAGATAGGCCCGGGATACGGCATTCTGTCGGATTTAGTGGACCCGACAAAGCAGTCGACATACCGCTTCCTGGACGGGTTCATCGGCGAGATGGCGAAGCTTTTCCCAGATGAGTATTTCCATATCGGCGGGGATGAGGTCGCTCCGAAACAGTGGAACGACAGCCCGCGCGTGCGTGCGTTCATGCAGAAACATAACCTCGCCGACGCTAAAGCGCTGCAGACATATTTCAATCAGCGAGTGCAGAAGATTGTGGCGAAGAACCACAAGCATATGGTCGGGTGGGACGAAGTGCTGCAACCGGACCTGCCGAAGTCAGTGGTCATCCAGTCGTGGCGCGGGCAGAAGTCTCTTTGGGAGGCGGCGCGCGAAGGATATCAGGGCATACTTTCGGCCGGTTATTACCTCGATCTGATGAACCCTGCCTCTTATCACTACTCAATAGACCCGCTGAAGGTGCCGCCGCCTCCGCCAGGGCGGCAAGAAGACGAGCAGAACGAGGCCGGACCTAAGCCGGGAACTCCCACGGATCTCACACCCGAGCAGCAGAAGCTGATTCTGGGCGGGGAAGCAGCGATGTGGGAAGAACTCGCGACGGATGAGAACCTCGATTCGAGACTCTGGCCCCGGCTTGCGGCCGTCGCGGAGCGGTTCTGGTCGCCCGCGGACGTTACGAGCATCTCTTCTATGTATGCGCGGCTGGAAGTGACCAATCGCTGGCTGGAGTGGCTGGGTTTGACGCAGCGCTCCGGGCTCGAATTGATGCGGCAGCGTCTGGCTGGCGCCATGCCGCACCAGCCTCTCGATACAGTTGCTTCGATCCTGGAGCCGGTGAAAGGATACTCGCGGCATGCGGACCGATACACGACGTCCACGCCGTTGAACCGGTTAGCGGATGCAATTGCACCCGAGAGCGACGCGGCCCGGGAGTTTCGCGATGCAGTCGATGCCTATCTGGCGTCGCCGAAGGGCCAGCGCAACAGTGCGGCCTTGCAGCAAAGCCTGGCGAAATGGGCGCAGGCTGCTGAAAGCGCACGGCCGATCTTCCAGAACGAGTGTTTGCTCACGCAGGACATGCCCGTGCTGGACGCGGTGACCACGCTCTCAAAGGCCGGTGAAGAGGCGCTTTCGTATCTGGAATCGGGTAATCCGCCCCCGGCCGATTGGAAGCAGCGGAGACAGGGTGCGCTGAGCGCTTACGTCAATAAGCGCGTCGGTGACGTACTCGTCCAGATCGCGCCCGGTGTCGAAAAGCTCGTGGATGCAGTTCCTGCCGGCGTGCAGTAAACTGCGTCAAATGGCGAAGGCGGCTCTTGTTGCGTTAGTCCTGATTGGTTCCACTCTTGCGGTGCGCCTTGCCTCGGCACAGGAGCGAGCCGCCAAGACAGAACCAATTGTGCTGCATGCAGCTCGCCTCCTCGATATTGAAAACGGCCGGATCATTACTCCGGGTGAATTGCTGGTGGAGGGTGAGCGCATTGCTGAAGCGGGGCGAACGGTAACGCATCCGCCAGGAGCGCAGACAATCGACTTGGGCGACAGTACGCTGATGCCCGGCTTGATTGACGCGCACATCCATCTCTTTCTGCATCCGGGCGCGGAAGATTTGCAGACCGTGCAGGAATCCGTTCCGCAGCGAACCATCCTGGCTCTCCTCGCGGCGCGGGCCGACCTGATAGCCGGATTCACGGCTGAGCGCGACATGGGCACCGAGGGGGCAGGCTCGGCCGACACCGCCGTGCGAAATGCCATCAACCAGGGACTGGTGCTCGGGCCCAGATTGCGCGTCAGCGGAAACGCCGTGGATATTCTTGGGGGGCATGAAGACGCCATCGATTACAATCCCGCACAGCATGTCCTCTCAAACGCCACGTACGCGAACAACGTGGACCAGATTGTCGAAGTAATTCGCGAACAGTTTAAGGAGGGCGCGGATTTCATCAAGATGTATGAGACCGGACCGGATTCGATTCGCGACGGGAAGTTATCGACGCCCTATCAGTACACCGAAGCCCAGTTAGAAGCGGCCGTCCATGAGACGGCGCGTGTGGGGAAGCGCGTCGCTGTGCATGCGACCAGCGAGCCTGGGACGCTCTACGCCGCCCAAGCCGGCGTGGCATCGATCGACCACGCCAATGAGTTGAGCGAGGAAACCATGCGGCTGATGCGCGAAAAGCAGATCTATGCCGTGCCGACGTTTACGATCCTGGAATACTTTGCCGAGCATGCTGCAACTCCCGAACGCGGCCGCTTTATGCACGAGCTGCTGAGTCTCAAGTCGCGGGAATTCAAAAAGCAGCTTGCTGCCGGGGTTCCCATGGCGGTCGGCTCTGATGTCGGGCCGTTTCCGCACGGCACCCAGGGGCGTGAGCTAGTGCTGATGGTCCAGAACGGTATGAAGCCGCTCGAAGCCTTGCGAGCAGACTTGCTGAACGGCGCAAAGCTGCTCGGATGGGGAGGGCAGATCGGGGCGCTCAAGCCAGGTTATCTGGCGGATGTAATTGCCGTTGCCGGTGACCCGCTCGAGGATATTGCTGCCGTGCAGAAGGTCTCATTCGTGATGAAGGGTGGCATGGTTTACAAGCATTAACAACCGATGGCACTGCGCTACACAGGGAGCATATCGAGCGCGGCTTGAATCTCGGAACGCGTATGCAGGTCGCCCTTGCGCGTGGTTACCGCGATGCCTTTCTCGTACATGGCTCGCGCTTCCTCCACTTTGCCCAGCTTTTCGAGCGCCTGTCCTCCGTGAAAATAGGCGGCGGCGTAGCTCTCATCCTGTGCCAAAAGGGCATGGAACTCCGAAACAGCTTGTTCCAACTCGCCGCTCTTGGCATATTCCATCGCCAGGCCGTAGCGCGCAAAAGAATTCTTCGGATCCTGAGCGATCATCTGCTTCAGGATGTCCAGCCGATTGGTTGCCATCGCTCATATTGTGACATCCGAAACGTCAGTATTGGCCCACCGCGGGTGACAGGGGTTTCGGCTACGAGGTGTACTCTCGTACCTTGTGGGCAGCCGATTCCACCGCGCCCGCGGCCTTGTAAGTCGCGCTCCGGGCTGTTTTCGCTGCCTCTTCGAAGCGATGCTGCGTACGGCCGGCGAACTGGCCGAAGGTGGCGGCAGCTTCTTCGACGCTTTCGCGCCCGCGGCGGATTGCTTCTTCCATCATTCCGAGTGACCACTTGGCGCACGCGGGTATGACGAGGACGAGACCAGCAGCCGTCAGGCCGCATCCGAGGCCGATTAAGACCGCGCCCAAAACGCCATGATTAGAACTGCGTTGCATACTTCCTCCCGGTCCCGCGGGCATCACTCCACGAGACCTGTATTTAATATGACTGGTTTAGAGCTGGGTGGTTTCGGTATAAGAGCCGAACACTTTGCGCAGGGCCTCACAGATCTCGCCGAGGGTGGCATAAGAGCGAACCGCCTCGAGGATATGAGGCATTGTGTTTTCCTCGCCTTCGGCGGCACGGCTAAGAGCATCTAATGCGTTTCGCACGCTGCTGTTGTCCCGCTGGACTCGAAGAGCTGCCAGCTTCGCTTCCTGCTGCTGCTGCGCGCTATGGTCGATTTGCAGCAATTCGATCGGCTGATCTTCCGATTGGAAGCGGTTGGCGCCGACGATCGTCCGTTCGCCTTCTTCCACTTCGCGCTGATACCGGTAGCTCGCGGCGGCGATTTCCTTTTGCGGGAAACCCGATTCGATGGCCGCAATCATGCCGCCCAGCTTATCGATGCGCTCTATGTAGCTATTGGCAGCGGATTCCATCTCGAGCGTAAGGCTCTCGACAAAATAAGAGCCGCCGAGCGGATCAGGCGTATTCGCAACTCCCGTTTCGTAGGCGAGTACCTGCTGTGTGCGCAGCGCGAGCGTCACGGCATTCTCGCTTGGCAAGGCGTACGCTTCATCGAGCGAGTTTGTATGCAAGGATTGCGCTCCGCCTAAAACGGCGGCCATCGCCTGCCAGGCGGTGCGCATCACGTTGTTATAGGGCTGCTGCCAGGTGAGAGAGCAACCGGCGGTTTGCGCGTGGAAGCGCAGTTTCATGCTTCGTTCGCTGCGGGCGCCGTAGCGCTCGCGCATGATGTGGGCCCAGAGCTTGCGAGCCGCGCGGTACTTGGCGATCTCTTCGAAAAAATCACTGTGGGCGTTGAAGAAGAAGCTGAGGCGCGGAGCAAACTCATCCACCTGCAAGCCGCGATCAAGAACCCAGTCAACATATTCGATGCCGTCGCGCAGCGTAAACGCCAGCTCTTGCGCGGCAGTCGATCCCGCTTCGCGTATATGGTATCCGCTGATCGAAATGGGGTTGAAGCGTGGCGTATAACGTGCGCCGAATTCGATGGTATCGGTGACCAGGCGCATGGAAGGCCGCGGCGGAAAGATATATTCCTTCTGCGCGATATATTCCTTCAGGATGTCATTCTGCAGTGTGCCCGATACGCGCTGCCAGCTCGCGCCCTGCTTCTCCGCGACGGCGAGGTACATCGCCCAAAGCACGGCAGCGGGCGAGTTGATGGTCATCGATACCGTGACGTCGCCCAGCGGAATACCGCGGAACAGCGTTTCCATATCTTCAAGCGAGCAGATAGAGACGCCGCACTTCCCGACCTCACCCTCACTCATCGCGTGATCCGCGTCATAACCCATGAGAGTGGGCAGATCGAAGGCGACCGAGAGTCCATCTTGCCCGTGCTCCAGAAGGTAGCGGTAGCGCTGGTTGGTTTCTTCTGGTGTAGCGAAGCCGGAAAACTGCCGCATGGTCCAGAGCTTGCCGCGGTACATGTCGCGGTGAATGCCGCGCGTATAAGGGAACTCACCGGGATTCCCGAGATCGCGGGGGGGATCGAAGCTGCGAAGCTGCTCGGGTCCGTAGAGCGGCTTAATCGGAACCCCGCTGATCGTGGAGAAAACGCGTACTCCGGTTTTGGTGTCGCTTGCCATGCCTGCTCCCTTCGAGCGCCGGAAGGCGCTGTTAGAACTCTATCGAGTCTGCGGTGAGAGCGCGTTGTGCAACGCGCGTGAGTTCCTTGGGTGTCAGCACAATCGGATTCGCCTTCGTGCTGCTGGCCCGCGCGGCATTCTCCACAAGCGCGGGGATCTGGTCCGCGCTCAGGCCGTAGTCCTCGAGCGCCCGTATGGAAAGCCGGCGGCAGAGAGAAGCCACCCAGGTGACACCGTCTTCCGGCTGCGCGTCTTCTCTGCCGGTGAGCATGCGGGCAACTTGTTTGTACTTTTCGAGAGCCGTATCTTCCGGTGCGCGCTGGCGGAGCGCCGCGATATTTGCCGCCATCCCATACGGCAGGACGGACGCGCAGAGCGCACCATGCGGTGCATGCAGACTTCCACCCAAGGGCGCCGCGAAGCCATGAATTACGCCGAGACCCGCGTTCGACAGCGCCAGGCCGCTGAGCAGGCTTGCATACGACATGGAAGTGCGAGCGGTCTTATTCCGGCCGTCGTGGAATGCCGTCTCGAGAGCGTTCGCAACTTGCGGTAATCCCTCCCGGCAGAACATGTCTGTGAAGGCGTTCGCGCGGATAGAGACAAACGGCTCTATAAGCTGCGTCAGCGTGTCGAGTCCGGTGCTGGCGGTCACCTCGGGCGGCAGATCGAGCGTGAGATCGGGATCGACCACCGCTATCTTCGCCGGCATCAGCGGGCTGCGCAGGCTGGCCTTTACTTTGTGCTCAGAAGATTCGAGGACGGCGTTCCTGGTCACCTCCGCTCCCGTGCCCGCGGTAGTGGGGATGGCGACGAACGCGAGCGGAGCGTTCTCGAGGGGGCGGCCTTTACCGTTCACTTCGAGGTAATCCAGCGGCTCGCCGGAATTGGTGGCTAGGATCGCAATCGCTTTGGCGCAGTCGATGGCGCTGCCGCCGCCGAGACCGACGATAACTTCACATTCGCCGGCCGCGCGTACGCCTTCGCGCACAAGCTCAACCGTCGGTTCGCCCGGGCAGCGGAAAATCGCAGTGCGAACCGACGCCGCCGAAAGAGCATCCAGAACCGGCTTGGCACGCTGCGGATTACTTCCGGTTACCAGCAGGGCGCGCGCGCCAAGATTACGAACCAGGGCAGGGATCTCCGATACCGTTCCGGGGCCGAACAGGATGCGAGTCGCGCTTCGAAATTCGAACTGCATCACCAGTTCTCGTCCGCCGGGAAGATATTGCTGTATCGGACGCTGGTCCGCGGCTCAGCCATCATGCCGGCTACGCGGTCGCGCCAGATCTGGTAATGTGCCGTATCCTTATGCTGCGCCGGCGCTTCCACCGTCCGGTACACTTCCACCAGTACGAACCGGTTCGGGTCCTCGGCCTGCTGGATCACATCAAAGCGGGCTATCCCGGGCTCCCGGAGGCTCTTTTCGGCGTTCTCAAGAGTTGCCTGGCGGAACGCATCGATGTGCTCCGGCTTAACGTGCACATGAACGTGAACAATGAGCATGAGCTGGTTTCTTTCCTATTGTTTCGTGTCGACCGGATGGCCCGCTTTTTCGAAGAACTCATTTTGAAGCCGCAGCGATTCCTGATCGGCCTTGATCGCCCGGATCGCGTTGACTACCTGATCCGTCCAGGCGTTCATATCAAATTCGCCAAGGGCGCGATTGGAGGCGGACGCATCACCCGCGTAGTGATTCGGAAAACGTGCATACCACCAGATTCCGGTATACAGGCCTTGCGGCAGGTCCAGGCGCTGCAGGTCCGCTCCCGACTCCTGATTCGAACGGTCGAGATGCACCAGGTCCGGGCGCGAAATCATGGTGTGCGACGTTTCCGATTCGCCGGCATGCATATCTGTTTTCGTTTTCAATGGGGGACGGCCGGGAGGCATTTGGCCGCGCATCTCTACGTACACCACGTAATCATGCGGCGAGTTGAGCTGTGATTGCGCGAAGTAAGGAAGGAAATGCTCGTTGCCGCCGTGTCCGTTGACGATCAGAATCTTCTTGCACCCGTTGCGCCCCATCTCGTCCGTAGTGGCTTGCAGCAGCTCCATCTGGAGCTCGGCGCTGTAAGCCATCGTGCCGGGCTCATGCCGCGCTTCGAAGATCTGCCCAAAGTAGTATTCGGGGAATACAATCGTGTATTCCTTTTCGGCCGCATGCAGAGAAACGTAGCGCACGTTAATGAGATCAGTTCCCAGCGGCAACTGGGGCCCGTGCTTCTCGATGATCCCGAAAGGAAGTACGCACGTCCCCTGGCTTTGATGAATCGCCTTCACAAAATCAGCCGCTGTGAGTTCTTCCCAGTGAACCGGGAGACTCTGCGCGTTCAGTACACCGGAGACAAGCACCAGGGCGCCGGCGCAGATTGCCAAAGAATTCAATTTTCCGAAATGAGCTGCCATCATGGCAACTATCCTATCCATCAGACTGTTTCGTGAATGCCGCAGAAAACCAACCCGCGAGGCTGTAGAATCTTGACCGGTAGGCTGGAGGTCCATGTCGCCTGAGCAGCGGACTTTGCGAATCGTCGTAATCGAGGACAACACGCCCGACGTGATGCTGATCCGCGAAACCTTAAGCGGCAGCGCGATGCCGTACGAAATCGTTCACTTCAAAGACGGCGCAGAAGCCATCTCCGGCCTGACTGATGCATCCGCGAAGCAGGAGCCTTTGCCCGATCTGATCATGCTGGATCTCAATATGCCGAAGGTGGACGGGCTCCAGGTTTTGCAGGCCATCCAAAAATTGGATTCCCTGGCGCACGTTCCTGTCGTGGTTCTCACCAGTTCGCTCGCTCCCGATGAGAAACAGGAGGCCGAACGTCTGGGAGCCGCCCGCTACCTTCGCAAACCGCTGGATCTGTATGAGTTTCTCGACCAGGTTGGCACGATCGTGCGTGAGCTGATACCAGCGGCGAAGGAACACGCATCGTAACGCACGCCTAGTGCTGACCAAGGATAACTTGAAATCTATTCTTGAGCGCGCACAACGGCACCAAACGCGCTGTGCGCTTGCCGACGAGAGCTTTCAGCCATCAGCAGTCAGCCCCACACACTCAGATTTGAAAAAAGCTGAAGGCTGAGCGCTCTCCTTTGACAGCTTTTGTGTCGCCGTGTTTTCAAGGGGATGCGCTGGAGAGCCGGGAAGTAGAAACGGAGCCGGGAGCATAAGCGGCGTTGACTGGAAAGGTGTCACTACCCACCCACAACGCGCCCAAGCGCGCCCGTTGCTGACGGCTGAAAGCTATCACTAGAGCTCTGGCCCAAATCTGAGGGAGAAGTTCTCAGACAAACGGGCCAAGAATCTAACGCACGCCTTATACTAAGGCTGGATGCCGTGCCCGTATTTTGAGCCGCAGCGCATAGCCAGGCAGCCGAAACACCCCGGTGCAAGATTGCCGCTACTCGACGAGTACGACGGCTTGTGTCATGCATTCGGAGGTCCTGTTCCCGAAACTGAACGGTTCCGCTCCTGTAATCACGGTTATTCTCGCGGCGAGTGCGGCCACTTTCCCGAAAACGGTTCAGGATCGTGCTTTCGCTTCGAAGTGCTGCACCGGACGGCGGACTGGCTCGAAGTGCTCCGCGTCGAGGAACAGGGGTATGCGCCTGTACAGTGGCAGCCTTTCCGCTTCAGCATTCAGACCGGTAGAGTCGAACCCGAACCCATCGACGCGTGCGCCCTGGCACAGTTGCGGGCGTTCTGCAGCAGCTACCTCCGGCGCTTCTCCCAATAATCTTCTTAGCCGATGTCTATTACCAACCAGAACTCAACTGCCGTCGAGGCCGAAGAACGAAGATTCGCGCGCACCGTCCGTGAATCGCAATCCGAATACTCCGAGATATGCCTGCCGAACGATGCAAACCTGCTCGGCAACATGCTGGGCGGCCATGTCATGCATCTGGTCGATGTATGCGGTGCGATCGCGGCGATGCGCCATGCGCGCTGCCCGGTAGTCACCGCATCCGTGGATCAAATGACCTTCCTACATCCTGTCCATATCGGTGAGCTCGTAAAGCTCAAATCGCATGTAAATCGGGTTTTTCGAACCTCGATGGAAGTGGGTGTAAAAGTCTGGGTTGAAAACCTGCAGACGGGACAACAGCGGCACACTTCCTCCGCTTACCTGACGTTTGTCGCGGTGGACAAGGATGGGAGAAGGGTGGTGCTGCCGCCCATTGTGCCGGAAACGGACGAGGAGAAGCGGCGTTACGCCGAAGCAGCCGAAAGGCGTGCGTACCGGCTTGCTTCCAAGGATAAGACGGAGAAAGATACCAGCGCGTAAAACTCGCAGTCGGCTGGCTTTCGGTGGCAGCCTCGCGGTAGAGGCAGTTCAGAAGAGCTATGCTCGCTTGTATCTGAACTACCGTCGCCGCGGGGATTTATTCGGGTTCAGCCTTATACATGTACTTAATCGAACGCTTGTACAACAGCAGGTTTGGGGCGCCGATACGGTTAAGCTTCAAACAGTCGCGGTCATACCACTCGATCACGCCCTCCAATTGCTCGCCGTCCGTGAGGATCACAACCATGTGCGTTTTCCCTTGCATCTGTTTGGAATAATAAAACTGCTCCGCATTGGTCTGATCCGGAGGCGTGCTTTTTTTGACCGTCGGTGGCCGCCGGCTTGGCTCTTTTGCTTCTCCTGCAGCAGTTCGAGCCGGTTTTCGAATGAACGAATCCAAACTCCTCTCCTCTATCATTTCACCTCGATGATTTACCCGGATGGTACCAAGCCGCCGCAGGGCACGGCAGAGCTAATGCCCTCTTAGGTGCCTACACTCGCAACGCGGTTACGCAATTTAATAATCATAGCGTCGAGCGCTGCAGTTTTTTGTATATTGCGGCGGACCATGAGTACTAATTCGTCCAGCATGCGTACTGCGTGTTCTACCCAGGGGATGCTGACACGCTGGGAAATTCCGGTAATGCGGGGCGCGATATCGCGGTTGCGCACCGGCGGCTGCCCCACGAGAGTCGCCAGCACGTCTTCGAGGAGACCGTACGCCGGCTTCAGATAATCATCCAGCTTCTCTGATTTGCGGCTCCCGAACGATTCTGAATTCTGTACCCAGGTCGAGAAGGGAGTCAGGCCGGCGCCGCATTCGAAGGCCGACAGAAGCAGCGCCCTGCGTTCCCGGAACTGCTCAAGATTCAGACGGGCTGCTATTCCGGGACTTCCTTCCGACAGAGCGATGCGCGCGTCGCTGTCGGCGAGGTCCCGCGCGCGCGAGAACTCAAGCATTTCAGCATCGGGCAATCGGCTGAGCTGGAGCACGACAGACCGCGACCGGATAGTCGGCAGCAGGTCGTAAAGATTTTCCGCTGTGGCCACGATGATCAGGTGCTCCGGCGGTTCTTCCAGCACTTTCAGCAGCGAGTTGGCGGATTGTTCGTTGGCCCGATCGAGATGATCGATAAGGAACACGCGGTAACGGCCGCGCAGCGGCTTGAACTGGGCGCGCTCGCGCAACAGCCGCATCTGCTGGATGCTGATCTGCCGCAGCGGACCATCCGGCGCGAAGGTCACAAAATCCGGATGGCTAGCAAAGAGCAGGGGATCGTCGGCGCGCTTTTCCGCCGTCCATTTCTCGCGCTGCTCGATGGTCTCGATGTTTTCCGGCCGGCTCAGGTCGTCGCGCTCGATCTTTTTCGCGTCGCCGAGCAATTTAGCGGCGAAGCGTCGCGCCAGCGTGGCTTTACCCACCCCTTCCGGCCCACTCAACAGGATGGTCTGCGGGATGCGGTCGGCCTCGATCATCTGGGCCAATGTTTGCGCCACACTCGTATTGCCGTAAAAATGCTCGAACGGGTTCATCGGCTGCTCCCATTCTCTCAACGCGAACGAGCGGCGAGTGCCGCGCCTACTTCCGCCCAGACACGCGCTGCCACTTCATCTGGCCGGCCGTTGCCGTCAATCACACGAAAACGTTGCGGTTCGGCTTCCGCAATCTTTCGATAACCCTCTTCTACCCGGCGATGAAACTCCAGCGATTGCGCGTCGAGGCGCGCTTCGCTCACGCCGTTAACGGCTTCGGCGTTGCGCCGGTGGGCGCGGGCCAAGCCGGTCTCGAGGTCAACAGCGATGAACAATGTAAGGTCGGGAATAAGCGACCCGACGGCAAGCCGCTGCGCCTGCTGCACTGTTTCAAACCCAAGGCCTCGCGCATAGCCCTGGTAGGCGAGCGTGGAATCGGTGAAGCGGTCGCTAATGACGATTTCCCCGCGCTGCAACGCCGGAATGATAATCTCGGCCGCCGCCTGAGCCCGGGACGCGAACATGAGCAGCAGTTCTGTGATTCCGGCCATCTCATGATTGACAGGGTCGAGCAGGACGCGCCGGATCTGCAGGCCGATGCTGGTGCCGCCTGGTTCCTGATTCGTAGTAACGGCGAATCCCTGCGCCCGCAGCCGTTCCACCAGCAGGCGCATCTGGGTTGATTTGCCGCTCCCTTCGGTGCCCTCGAAGCTGATGAAGAGGGGGAACTGCCTGGTCGTCATGCGCGGTCAGGCTCGGGTGCGCGGAGCATGCCCGCTTCGTCACTAGTCATAGACAAAGTGGAGGAGTGTTTTCAGGTCTTCCCAGGCTTCGCGCTTCGCCTGCTGATTGTATTGCCGCAGCAGGTAAGACGGGTGGTAAGTGATCATGACCGGAATATCGCGCCACTTGTGCCACTTTCCGCGCGACCGGGTGATGCCTTCCTTCGTGTTCAGCAAGGCCTTCATCGCGGTCGCGCCAAGCGCACAGATAGCCTTCGGCTTGATCGCCATCAACTGCCGGAACAGAAACTCTCCGCAGATCTCCATCTCATCCGGTAGCGGCGTGCGGTTCTCCGGCGGCCGGCACTTCACCACGTTGCAGATGTATACGTCGCTGCGGAGAATCGGAATGCCTTCCTTCTTTGCTGTGTTCTCGATCATCTGCGTCAGCAGTTGCCCGGCGCGGCCGACGAAAGGCAATCCCTGTTCGTCCTCGTCAGCGCCTGGTCCTTCACCCACAAACACCAATGGCGAGCGCTCGTTTCCCGAGCCGAACACGATGGTGTGGCGCCCCTCGCACAGGCGGCATCGCCGGCAATCGCCGAGATCGCGCCGGATCTTTCCCAAAGTATCGTTTTCGGGTGCAAGACCTGGCAGCGAAACTGCGGGCATCACTGGCCCGACAGCGGGCGTGACTGGAGCGGCAACGCGCGCGATTGATACAGGCGCGGCGGCAGGGGCCGCGTCCGTTATCCGTAATTCCGTTCGCTTGGATGGAGGCACTCGTTTGTACACTGAATCGAAGCCCAGGTCGCGATAAAACTCGAGATAGCTGCGAATTTGTTCTCCGGTCATGCGGCGGCCTACGCAGGGGTGTCGACCGTATCAACCGCGCGCAGGGAGAGACGCAAGGTGGCGATCTGGTCGAGAATCCGTTCCGCGACCTCTTTCTTCTCGGAGGGGCCGGCGTGCACCGTCTGGCCGGATCGAGTGATGATTTCGACTTCGTTTTGGTCCGATTCGAAACCGAGGCCATCGCGGTTGACGAGGTTGCCCACCAGCATGTCGCAGCGCTTTGAAATCATCTTCCGACGCGCTTCCTCAAGCAGATTCTCCGTCTCTGCGGCGAAGCCGATCAACAGGCGGTCGCCTTTGCGCTGGCCGATTTCGGCCAGAATATCCGGCGTCGGATCCAGCTCGAGCGAAAGCCGCGTCGCGGTCTTTTTCAGCTTCTGCTGCGGAACATGGGCGACATAATAATCCGCTACTGCGGCAGTCTTGATGATGATGGTGGATTCTTCCAGATGCTCGAGAACTGCCTGCCGCATCTCCTGCGCCGTACGCACCGAAACCAGCTCCACGCCAAGCGGCGCCGCAAGGCTGACTGGACCGGAAATCAGCACGACTCGTGCGCCGCGCTCGGCCGCCGCCTGCGCAATCGCGTATCCCATCTTGCCGCTGGAGCGGTTGCTGATGTAGCGCACCGGGTCAAGCGCTTCCTGTGTGGGGCCGGCGGTCATGAGTATGGTTTCGCCGGTCAGATCCTTCTTGTGTCGCATCACGGAATCTACCGTGCCGGCAATCCGTTCCGGATCGGGCAGGCGGCCTGCGCCAATCGTTCCGCACGCCAGCCAGCCTTCATCCGGCTCGACAACGGAACAGCCGCGCTGCCGCAGGATTTCAAGGTTTGCCCGGGTGGCCGGGTGCTCCCACATCGCGTTGTTCATGGCCGGTGCGAGGACTACCTTCCCGGTGAACGCCAGGTAGAGCGTGGTCAGAAAATCATCGGCCAGTCCGTAGGCAAATTTCGCCAGCAGGTCTGCCGTTGCTGGCGCGACCACAAGCAAATCGTTTTCCTGGGCGACAGCGATATGCTCCACCGCGCTCGAGAGCGTGTCTTCCGCTCCCGTCTGCGAGAACAAACCGGTGACTACCTTGCGGCCTGTGAGCGCGGCGAACGTCAGCGGTTGCACGAATTCCTGGGCCGCGCGTGTCATCACCACCTGAACATCGTGGCCGCGTTTTTGCAGCGCACGCACAAGCTCCGCTGCCTTGTAGGCCGCGATGCCGCCGCCGACCCCTAGTACCGCGCGCATGGCCGATATCTATTCCGCGGAGGCTTGCTGCTGTAATTCGAGATCGGTGTACGGAACCAGTCCCCGGCGCACCTCTTCCATTGCCAGCACGGTCGGCTTTTTGTTGGTAGCCGGCAACACGCTGCGCTGGCCGTTCTGCAACTGGCGGGCGCGCTTGGCGGCGACGATAATAAATCTGTACGTACTCGCCGCGTTGTCGTCGGGGATGCTGTACATTGCGTTCGTTCTCGGTTTATCTGCCATATTTCTTCTCCATATCCCGGAGCGGATCTCCGGTTTTCGACACTAAAAAAGCGCAGGATGCCGGCTTTCGAAGCTCTTCAGAATCGGCCGGATGTTCTCCTCCATGCGTTGCCGCCGCACCCGCTCCGCCTTGATAATCGCCCTGAGCGTGCAGCTCGACTCCTCCAGTTGATGGTTCACAATCACGTAATCGTACTGCTTATAGTTGCGGATCTCATCCGCCGCTTCCTTCAGCCGGCGCTGAATCACTTCCTCTGCATCCTCGGAACGCGCCCGTAGCCGCTGCTCCAGGATGTCTCGGGAAGGAGGCAGGATAAAGATCGTGACCGCCTCGGGGATACGCTCCCTCAATTGTCTCGCACCCTGCACGTCAATGTCGAGTATCAGGTCTTTTCCTTCCATTCGCGCCTGCTCGAGCACTTCACGGTGGGTGCCGTAATAATTGCCAAAGACCTCGGCATGCTCCAGAAACTCGTTGCGTGCAATCCGGTCCTCAAACTCCCGCCGCGAGATGTAAACGTAACTCTCTCCAGGCTTTTCGTTGCCGCGCGGGCGGCGGGTGGTATAGGAAACCGAAAACCGCAATCCGTGATCCGCTTCGAGCAGACGCGAGACAAGCGTCGATTTGCCAGAGCCTGATGGCGCCGAAATAATGAATACCGTTGTCATTTGTTTTACGGGGATCGAGGGCCGTCGACCACCCCTCGAAGGCGTTGGGGCCGAATCGGCTATTCCAGATTCAGCGATTGTTCCCGCATTCTTTCGATATTAGCCTTGACGCCCAGCGCGATATTCGTGATCTCCAGGCCGGGTTCGCCGGCGCCGGCACTTTTGGCCAGGGTAGTGTTCGTTTCGCGGTTCATCTCCTGCAGAACGAAGTCGATGCGCTTGCCGATCTCGCCGCCGTCTTCGAATATGCGCCGCAGTTCGCGAACATGCACCGTCAGGCGTGTAAGTTCTTCCTGAATGTCGGACTTATCCGCGAGAACAGCTGCTTCCTCGATAATGCGGGCCTCCGGAACGCCGCTTCCACTCAGCAGCTCGGCCAGCCGCTCGCGGAGCCTCGCCTGGAAATGCGGCAACACCTGCTGGCGGATTGCGATCAGCTTGCGTGCCGCGCGCTCCACTTCATCCAGCAGCGCCGTCAGTTCGCGTATGAGCGCGGCGCCTTCCCGCCCGCGAGAGGCATTTAACTCGCCGATACACGCTGCTAATACATCCAGCAGCTCCGGTTCAAAGCGGCTGTCGAGAGGTTCGGGCCGCTGCGCATCCGTGAGCACCCCCGGGAATGTAAAGAGGACGTTGAGATCCGGCTTGCCGGCCAGGCCGAAATCGTGCGAGGCCTGTTGGAAGGCAGTCATATACCGCCTAAGCGCCTGCGCATCGTAAGCTACGCCCGTGCTGCCGCTGCTGCGCACGACGGTGGCCCGTATCTCCACATGGCCTCGTCCCACGTGCTGCTTGATTAATGCCCGCATCGCGCTTTCGAACGGCGCCATCTCGCCGTTGCTGTAAAAATGCAGGTCGAGGCCGCGATGATTCACGGTTCGCAGGCTGCAGGTCAGTTCTCCGGCGCTCGTTTGCCGCCGCACCTGGGCATAGCCGGTCATGCTCCGAACCGGGGCGCGCCCGGGGTCTGCTTGTGCTTTCAATCCGCTCAAATCCTTTGTCTATCCGGCAATCGCGTTGGCGTCGGCATGCTGGAGTTCATGCAGACGATGATAAACGCCGCGAGCGGCGATCAGCTCGTCGTGGGTTCCAATCTCGGCAATCTTGCCGTTTTCGAGCACCACGATCTTGCTCGCCTGGCGGATCGTGGAAAGGCGGTGAGCAATCACGAGTACAGTGCGCTTCCGCATGAGGGCCGTGAGGGCCTGTTGGACCAGCCGTTCCGACTCGGTATCCAGATGCGAGGTTGCCTCATCCAGAATCAGAATGGGCGCATCTTTGAGCAGCGCCCGCGCGATTGCCAGACGTTGGCGCTGGCCGCCGCTCAATTTCAGTCCGCGTTCGCCGATCAACGTTTTGTAGCCGTCCGGCAGCTTCCGGATGAACTCGTCGGCAAGCGCCGTTTTGGCAGCGGCGATGACTTCATCCTCCCGTGCATCCGGACGCCCATAGGCGATGTTGTCAAACACTGTGTCGTTAAACAGGAACGTATCCTGTGCGACTATGCTGATGTTCTCCCGCAGGCTGCTCAGCCGAATATCGCGCAGGTCTCTGCCGTCAATCTGAAGGGAACCCGTCGCCACGTCATAAAAGCGCGGCACCAGGTTGGCAAGCGTCGTCTTGCCGGCGCCGCTCGGGCCCACCAGCGCGACAACTTCACCCACCTTCACTTCCAGGTCGATGCCATCCAGCACCAGCCGGTCCGGTGCCGCCGGGTAGCTGAACCGCACATTTTGGAAGAGGATGCCTTTCTCAAACCGCGTGAGTTTGACCGCGTTGGGATTGTCGGTAACGTCGGGTTGTGTGTCCAGGTATCCGAACACGTGCAGCGCTGCCCCGATGCCCTGCTGGAAGATATTGTGAATGTTCGTGAGCCGCTTGATGGGCTCATACAGCATCACCAGCGCCAGCACAAAACCGGTAAACGTGCCCGCCGTCATCACCCCGCCTTTGACCTGCTGGCGGCCGAGGTACAGCAGCACAATGATGGTGAGCGCGCCGAAGAACTCGATAATCGGTGAAGCCAGCGCCTGGTGCGCCACGTACTTCAGGTTCCCGCTCTTCAGCCGCTGCGCGGCCAGCCGGAAGCGTTTCGACTCGAAATCCTCCGCGCCGAAGCTCTTCACTACCTGGTGGCCGGTGATCGTCTCCTGCAGAATTTGAGTAAGGCCGGCAGCCATATCCTGCGCATGGCGCGTCGTGCGCCGGATGCGGCGTCCCAGGCGACCGGTCAGCATTGCTACGACGGGAAATATCAGCAGGCTGAGAAGCGACAGGCGCCAGTCGATTGAGACCATCGCGAGCAGCAGGAAAAGCGCCGTGAATATCTGCCGCAGCCAGTCGGCGAGCATGGTCGAGACCGAAATCTGGATACGGTCGATGTCGTTCATGATGGACGACATGATGCGGCCCGTCGTCTCGTCCTCGAAGAACTTTGCGTCCTGGTGCAGGATGCGGTCGTAGACTTCCTGCCGCAGGTCCATGATGGCGCTGATGCCCACCCAGTTCACCAGGTAATTGCCGAGGTAATCGCACAGACCCTTAATCACAAAGCAGGCCACTATGCCGAAGGCAACCATCGTCCAGATGTTGTGTACCGACGCCGGGAACACCTGGTTCAGGTAGAGCTTGAAATTCGTGTGCGGTATGGAGAACAGCAGCGCCGGCGTATCGGGCGCACTCGTATCGAGTACACGCTCGAAGACTAGCGGGATCAGTCTGACCAGCAGGCCTTGCGACAGGCCCACCAGCGCCATGAACACCACCGAAGCGAGCAGTCCTGGAATATAAGGTCGCGCGTAGCGAAGCAGCCGCCGCAGTTCCTTCAAGCGTGAGCCTCTTCGAACGTGCGCAGCCGTTCCAGCGCCGCAATGACACGCGATACCGTGACCTTCTGCATGCCCTCAGGCGCGACCACGATCTCTGAATCCGTGCGCCAAGGGCCCCATATCGCCGGATTCGATGTGCTGAATAGAACGACGCTGGGAACACCAAAGGCGGCCGCCATGTGTGCGGGTCCGCTGTCGTTGCCGATGAAGGCGACCGCTCTCGAGAGCAAGGCCTTGGCCTGGCTGAGCGTTCCGCGGAAAATTTCATGGTCGCGATAGGCCGCTGCGTCGTCCTGCGGGCCGCCGACGAAGACGGGATGAATATTCCAGAGCTTCAGATACCGGGCGACTTCGCAGAAGCGCTCGGCCGGCCATTGCTTCTGTGGCGCGGACGCGAACGGGTGCAGTACGGCGTATCTGCCGGTCATCGGCGGTTCGCTCGCAAATAGTTCCGCCCGGGGCACGTCCTTCGGCGGCACGCCCAACGCGAAAAACGCCGAAGCCATGTGTTCGGCGGTATGCACGGTGCGATTTACGCCCAAAATCCGCTGAGCGCGCGGGATCCTGAGGTTATAGGCCAGCGTGGTGCTGTGGTGAGCGAAGCCGGCGCGCCATCGCGCGCCGGAAAGCGCCGTCATCCACTGGCTGCGCGTCCCGCCATGCAGGTTGACGCACAAGATAGGACTCCAGGTTCGTACCGCGTGCCAGTTCGGCGCCAGAATGCTATCGATGCCGGGATTCCCTTCAAACACAGCCGCAAACCGCTGCTCCACGCACACGCCGACCCGCAGATCGGGGCGCGCGTGTTTCAAAAGGGCGAGTGCCGGTGTAGTCAGCACGCAGTCGCCCAATGACCGCAGCCGGATGACGGCTACCTTTGCCCCCTGCGGCAGTTGCTCCAGGATGGTCATGGGAACTACGGCTCGATCGTGGCTTGGTCCTTGAGCATGATCGGGATATCGTCCCGGATAGGATAGACCCGTTTACACTCAACACACTTGAGCCCGCTTCCGTCATCCTTCAGCACGACTTTGGCCTTGCACACCGGGCAGACCAGGATCTCCAGAAGCTCTTGTTTAATGGCCATATGGGAACACTCAGTTTATAACGATTGTGGCATTTCGAATGTTAAGAATTCCCTGCCGGGAACGATAGAACCTGCGCGGCCTGTAAGCCGGTTTCTGTATCCGTCTTCATCGAAATGAAGCGGCGGCAACCATTCCTCTAGGCCACCCATTACTGAATGGCTCGAGCGACCTACCCGGAAGTAGTAGCGGAGCGGGCCGCTCCTCCTCCCCTATTTGGTCTTGCTTCACATGGGGTTTTCCCTGCCGGTCCGATTGCTCGAACCGCGGTGCGCTCTTACCGCACCTTTTCACCCTTACCCGCCGGAGACCGGCGGGCGGTATATTTTCTGTGGCACTTTCCGTAGCGTGCGCTTTGAGCGCACACCCCCGGCCGTTAACCGGCATGCTGCCCTGGGAAGACCGGACTTTCCTCTCGACAGCTCGCGGAAACGAGCCGATCCAGCGGTTGCCCGGCCGCGCAGTTAACTTCCAGTATCGCGCAAGACAGGGCCTTTACACTGAAATCAGTACCTTGAAGCGCGTATTTGTTCAAAGTTTCGGTTGCCGGGCATCCCAGGCCGACGGTGCTGCCATCGAAGCCTCGCTGCGGGACCGCGGCTTCCAACCCGTGCGCGACGCCGCCTCTGCCGATCTGATCGTCCTGAATACCTGCACCGTCACGCACAGCGCCGACGTAGATACGCGGCGCGTGTTGCGCGGCTATCATCGCGACCGGCCGGATGCCGAGCTCCTGGTTACCGGCTGCTACGCCCAGCGGGCGCCGGAAGAGTTGGCCGCTATCGAGGGCGTCCGCTGGGTTGTCGGCAATTCGCACAAGGCAAACATTGGGGATCTCATCGCTGCACCTGGTACGGAATATCACGGCCAGGTGCTTGTCGGCGACATTTCGGCGCAAAAGCTCTTCTCTGCTGCTCCTGTGCGCGACATCCGCGAAGACCGCACCCGCCCGAATTTGAAGGTGCAGGACGGCTGCGGCAATAAATGCTCGTTTTGCATCATTCCCAGCGTGCGCGGCCGCAGTCGCAGCGCCACCACCGCGAGCGTCCTTGAGCAGGTGCGCGAACTCGCCGCGCGCTATTGCGAAGTGGTGCTGACCGGGATCAATCTGGGCAGGTGGGGCCGCGATCTACCCGGCGGTCTTCGGTTTATCGATCTCCTGCGCGCCATACTCGCGGAAACTGATCTCCGGCGGCTGCGCATCAGCTCCGTGGAGCCGATGGATTGGAGCGAGCCGCTGCTCGAACTCGTTGCCGGCGAGCCGCGTATTGCCAGCCATGTCCATTTGCCCCTGCAATCCGGCTCGGATGCCGTCCTGAAGCGTATGTTCCGCAAGTACCGCACACGGCACTATGCCACGCGGCTCGAAATCGCATATCGGCTCATGCCTGATGCGGCCATCGGCGCGGACGTGATGACCGGTTTCCCCGGTGAGACCGATGCCGAGTTCAATGAGACTGTTCGTTTCATCGAAGAGCAGCCTTTTACTTATCTGCACGTCTTTACGTACTCGGAACGGCCCGGAACGCGCGCGGCCGAAGAGGGACAGCCCGTGCCGATGCCGCTGCGTCATGAAAGAACGCGCATTCTGCAGGAGCTCTCGAATCGCAAGAACCGGGAATTCCGCCGCCGCATGATCGGCCGAACGCTCTCAGCCGTTACCCTGGAACAGCACGGCATGGCTCTCACCAGCAACTTCCTGAAAGTGCAGATGGCCGGCGCGCGCGACCCTAATTGCCTGATTGAGCTCGAAATCGCGGGCCTCACGGATACCGGCCTGCGCGAGCGCGCGCTGCTTCCCGTACTGTGAGGCCTTACCGCTTATACCCGAACTTCTGCAGCAGCTCGATCCGCTGCCTGACATGGCTCTCGGTTTCTACGCCTTTGGGCGAAGCGCCGTCCACTACTCCCAGAACGCCGCGGCCCTGTTCGGTCTGAGCCACAATCACTTCTACCGGATTTGCCGTCGCACAGTAGATATTCGCGACCTCCGGCACCGCCTGAATCCGTCCGAGCACGTTGATCGGAAAGCCGTTCCGTAGAGCCACCACAAAGACATGCCCGGCTGCCAGGGCCGTGGCATTCTCGATGGCGTTCTGCTTCAGCGCGTCGTCGTTTCCGTCAAAACGCGTCAGGCAGTCGCCGGAAGCTTCGTTGAATGCCACCCCAAACTTGATGTGCGGCGACGTATTCACAATCGCCTCGTAAATATCTTCCACGGTCTTGATGAAATGACTCTGCCCGACGATGATGTTTCCGTTCTCGGGCACCGTCAGGCGAACGGCTTTCAGTTCCATGTTGGTCAATATAGCGGGTGCGCTTCCTATAATTGCGGTGTGCCCAAGCACCTGAGCGATTCCGGCCTGCTAGAACACATCCGCAAACTTCCGCACGCGCGGGCTAGCTACAAACAGCTTGTCAAGGAGCTGCGTTTGCAAGGCGAGCATCGTGACTGGCTCGAAGATGCGCTCGATCGGCTCGCGGATAAAGGCCAGCTTGTTGAATTGCGCTCCGGCCATTTCATTGCGGTCGGCGCGAATTCCGAGTACATTGCCGGCCGCCTCTCGGTCCACCGCGACGGTTTTGGGTTCCTGATTCCGGATCAGCCGCTCCAGAATGTGCAGGGCGACGTGTTCCTGCCGCCGGACGAAGCGGCCAAAGGCATGCACGGCGACCGCGTCCTTGTCCATATTAAGCGGGTGGCTGCGGAGGGCAGGGCAGAGGGCGAGGTCATTCGCATCCTGCGCCGCGCGCACATTACGGTCGTGGGCGAATTTCGCATCCGCCGGCGCGGTAATTTCATCGTGCCCTCCGATGACCGCATCCAGCAGTGGCTGCAGGTTCCCGAGGGAATGGAATTGCCGGAGCGCCGCGCTACCGCTGTGAACCGTGTCGGCGCCGCTCCGCGCGAGATCAACGAAGTGGAAGAGCTCGACGGCATGATCGTGAATGCCGAAGTCCTCGAATTCCCCGAAAACGGCGAGGCCGGTGTGGCCCGGGTCATCGAGATCCTGGGCTATCCGGACGATTTCGGCGTCGACGTCGAGATCATCATCCGCAAGCATCATCTCCCGCATGAATTTCCGTCTGAAGTGATCGAGCAGGCCAGAAAGATCGCCCATGAAATCCCGGTCAGCGAGCTCCACCGCCGGCGCGATTTCCGCAAGCTCGATATCGTCACCATCGATGGCGAGACGGCTCGCGACTTCGACGATGCCGTCTGGGTCGAACATTTACCCAACGGCAACTTTGTCTTGCAGGTGCACATCGCCGACGTCAGTCACTACGTACGCCCCGGAACGCCGATTGACCAGGAAGCACTCATCCGCGGCACCAGCGTCTACTTTCCCGATCGGGCCGTGCCGATGCTGCCCGTCGAGCTCTCCACCGATATCTGCTCTCTGCGGCCGCACGAGGAGCGGCTGGTTCTTTCGGCATTGCTCGAAATCGATCGCCAGGGCGATGTGGTTTCGCAGGAATTCACGCGCGGGGTGATCCGCAGCGCCGAGCGCATGACCTACACGAATGTCTTCCGCGTTCTTGAAGGCGACGCCGCAATGTGCGAACGTTATCACAAGCTGGCCGATCGCTTTGAAATCATGCGCGAACTGGCACTTATCCTGAACCGGAAGCGCACCCGGCGCGGCTCCATTGATTTCGATATGCCGGAGACAAACATTGAGCTCGATCTTTCCGGCCAGATGATCGGCGTCACCCGCGCCGAGCGCAACATCGCGCACCGCATCATTGAGGAATTCATGTTGGCTGCCAACGAAGCAGTAGCCGGCCACCTGGAAGCGGCAGGCATTCCCAGCCTCTACCGCATACACGAGCGCCCCGAAGGCAGGCGGGTTCTCGATTTCGAAGAGATCGCCGCCCATTTCGGATACTCCCTCGGCATAGGAGCAATGCCCGTGAAGCGGTTTCCGGTTGTCGACCGCAAGCGCGACGGCCGCAAGCTGCGCCGGGACATCATTATGCCGCGCGAAGATTTCGATATCTCATCGCGCAACTACCAGCGTCTGATCGCTAAAATCGCCGGCAAGCCGGAAGAGCGTATCCTGAGCTATCTCATGCTGCGATCTCTGAAACAGGCTCGCTACAGCAACGTGAACGAGGGGCACTTCGCCCTCGCCGCCCAGGCCTACACGCACTTCACTTCGCCCATCCGCCGCTATCCGGACCTCATCGTCCACCGCATTCTCGCGCATCACCTCGACACCGGCAATCCGCTTCTCGAAGACCGGCTTCTTCACGAATTAGGCGACGATACATCTTTCACCGAGCGCCGCGCGGCCGAAGCCGAACGCGAGCTGATCGAGTGGAAAAAGGTCAAGTTCATGGAAGACCGGGTCGGCGACGAATTCGATGCGCTGATCATCAGCACAACCAAGTACGGTTTCTTCGTCGAATTGACCGAACTCTTCATTGAGGGACTGGTCCCCATCGACACGCTTCCCGGCGAGCGCTTCCGCTATAACGAAAACGGTCGCAAAATCATCGGTGAGCGCAGCGGGAAGATGTTCTCGATTGGCGACCGCGTGCGCGTGCGGCTGGACCGTGCAGACACCGTGGAGCGTAAGCTGCAGTTTGCCGTTGCCGAGGAGTTAGGCCGCGCGGCGAAGCGGCGCAAGCGGAGTTGAATGAAGGTTATTCAAGCACGCGCACAAACTCCGCGAGCACCTGGTACTTTTCGGAATCCTGCTCCAGGTCCCACGAAGGGTATGCTGGATTCAGGCTCTCCAGCCGGATGCGTGTTTGCGTAAACCCGTCTTCATCCACGATCTTCTCGCTGTGATACCGCTTGACCGTGTACTGGTTGTCGTCCGCCAGTTCGGAATTGCATACCAGCACCAACCGCCCCTTACGTGAGCCTACGACCCCACGGCGGAACACACATAAGCTTCCATCCGGGATCCAGGGTTCCATCGAATGCCCCTGGATGCGCGCGACAAACAGGTTCGCATCGAGCTTCAGATCGGCCGGAGCCTCAATCCACTCCTCGATTTGCATATCTTCTGGGTTCGCGAGAAACGGCCCCGCCGCTACCGCCAGCGAGTAGCGCGGGAGATGCGTGCGATACTTCAGAACTTCCGGCCGCACGTGTTCGCGATATAAGTCGCCGAGGGTGCGCTCGAAGTCGCGAACCGTGACCGCCTCGCGCTCCGAAAGACGAATGGACAGCGACGCGGTGCTCTCCAGCTCTTCCAACACAGCCGTGCCATCGCGCTCGCGCGCCTTTAATCGCAGGTCGTCTTCCAGTTCGCTGAGAACTTCGGCGTCTTCCGCAGACGCAATCGCTTCCCAATCGCGGCGCAGCCGTACGTACAGGCTGTTCGTCGCCGGGTCGAGCAGCAGAATTCCTACCGTGTGAACGCCGCGCCCGGGCAGGTCGGCGAGCAGCCGCAGGTATTGCGCCTGCTTCGAGGTGTAATCGGTGAACCGGAGGACCCGCGCTGGCATTCCGATAAGATTCCAGAACTCAGCATAACCTCTCTTCCACCTTTTCCCAATACACCCGCTTACAGAAGGTAATACTCAAGCCTAAGGCGTGGCCGTGCCCGCGTAGTATCCACGGCGCGCCCGCACCTTGACGCTGCCGAGGTCTACCACCACCTTCACGTTGCGGTATGCCTTGTCGCTCGGGTTGTCGGAGACATAGCGAATGATGTACTGCATCGTCACTTCACCCGCAATATCTGCCACCGCATGATACATGCGGCCGTCGACAGCCGACCGGTAGGCGCCGGTTCCAACCGTCAGGGCATAGTTGCCGTCGTCCGAGGGATGTGACAGATAACCGTCCGTATCTTTGTAGACATCACCGAGCGGGTACACCACACGGCCGCCCGTTTCGGTCGCGAGCCGCACCAGGTTGGCGTCACTTTCATTCGTAAATCCGAAGGCCTGCGTACTGATGCAGTAAACCGTCACCAGGTTGCGCTGCGCGAGTTCCACCACCTGATCAAGCGAATGCTTGCTGGCATTGTCGTGGCCATCCCCGATAACGACGATTACCCGGCGCGGCTCAATCGGTTCCCCATGCACCAGCTTTCGGCTCGTGCAAGCCAGGTAAATGGCGTCATACAATGCCGCTCCCCCGCCCGGCTTCAGCTTGCGGAGTTTGTCCACCATGGGCTCGGGATCGGTGGTGGTATTGACCGCCACTTCGGCGTCCTGCGCGTAATCGATTAGGTAACCGGAATACTTCGGGTCTCCCGGCAGCAGCGTCTGGATGAGTTCGATGATCGCGTCCTGATAGTTTTTCCAATGAATCTTGCTGGCGTTGCTGAGGTCTACCAGGAAGCCGATCACCACCGGTTGGCTGCGCTCTCGCGTGAAATAGCGAATGGTCTGCGGTTTGCCGTCCTCAAAGACCTCAAAATCCTTCTTGTCGAGGTCTGAGACGAAGCGGCCCTTATCATCGGTTACGGTCACCGGCACGATGACCTCGTTTACTGAAACGCGGATGGAACCTTGATCGGGGGCCGCCTCTTTTGCAGGAGCGGCCGGCGGCACCGACACCGTTCCTTCGCTCGTGCCGGGAGCCTTGTTCGTGGTTGGGGTCTGACTCGGGGTTGCAGACTGGTTCGCGCCGGAGCCTACCTGTGTCGTTACGGGCGCAGGCGCCTTGGAAGAGTTCTGTTGTGCCGCAGGAGCTTGTAGCAGACAGAGCGCTACGCCGAGCCCAGCCGCAACGATCGTCGGCTTACGAGACTGCATGTGGGGGTTTGCCTATGGGGAATTATACCCGTACGCTAGCGCTGCACCCGTCCGGAGCCGCCGCCCTGTATCAGGGATTCCACTTCTTCTTTGCTGAAGCGGCTAAAATCGCCCGGAACGGAGTGTTTCAGGCAGGAAGCCGCCACGCCGAATTCCAACGCCTCCGCCGGCGATCCGAAGTGCGTCAAACCGTAAATCAGTCCGGCCGCGAACGCATCTCCTCCGCCCACGCGGTCCACGATATGCGTAATCTCATAGTGGCGGCTTACCAGGAACTCTTTCCCTGTATGCAGGCAGGCAGACCAGCCGTTGTGCGACGCGCTCTTCGACTCGCGCAGGGTGATCGCCAGCATCTTCAGGTTGGGGAACATCGCCAGCACGCGCTCGCTCAGATCCGCGTACTTCTGCCGTTCCAGGCTGCCCGATTCCACGTCGATATCCACCTGCAGGTTGATGCACTGCTGGCAGTCCTCTTCATTTGCAATGCAGACGTCGGCAAGCTTCACCAGCTCCGGCATCACTTCACGTGCCGCTTTGCCCCACTGCCATAGGTTTTTGCGATAGTTCAGGTCGCAGGAGATTTGAATGCCGAGCGCGCGCGCCTTGCGCATGCCCTCGAGGCTCAATTCGGCTGCCGATTCGCTAATCGCCGGCGTGATCCCTGTAACGTGGAACCAGCTCACTCCTTCGAACGCTGCATCCCAGTCGATGGCGCCCGGCTTCGCCAGCGCAATGGAGCTGTTCGCGCGGTCGTACAGCACTTTGGAAGGCCGCTGATTTGCTCCCGTCTCGACAAAGTAGATCCCCATTCGGCCTAGCCCCCGGACGATGTGCCGCTCGTCCACGCCGAAGCGCCGCAATTCTCCGAGGAACGCATCCGCGATCGCATTCTTCGGCGGCAGCACTGTCAGGTACCGGCTCTGTGCTCCGAACTGCGCCACTGCCACCGCCACGTTCGCTTCTCCTCCTCCGAATGTGGCATTCAACTGGGGTGACTGCAGCAGGCGCTCGAAGCCCGGCGGCGTCAAGCGCAGCATGATCTCGCCAAAGGTGGCGATTCTGGGTGTCACTGGCCGGGGTGTCGTTGTCGGAAAGGTCATCGATGGGAATTGTAGCGAGTTAGCGTTCCTGCGCCGTTACATGCGGCGCCAGCACCGCTTCCACTCCCGCCGTCGCATCCATTGCTGGCAGCCCTTCGATAGTCTGAACTGTAAATACACTCGGCGGTACGGACGTCGTCTTTCGCAGCGCCGAACCCGCGGGGGCATCCAGCGCAAACACATTTACCTCGACGGGCGCCTCATCCGTTCCCATGGCCGACGCCGCGCGCCGCAGCCGCGTCAGCGCCTCATGCGCATCATCCAGGTAACTGCCGAACGAAAGTTGCAGGCCAGTAAACACGAGCTCGGGCGAATTCACCAGCGCGGCGCGGTGCTGTTTCAGCAGAACCAAGGGCGCTTCTGCCGGCGGCTGTGAAAGCTGCGCTACCGCCTCGCACATGCTGGTGTCGTTGGCCGGGTCTCTTTCCGCCTGCACGACATTGATAGCACTATTCGGAAACAGACCGTGCACCATTGAGCGAACGTCGGCATCGTTGTTGATGCGCGAGGTGAAGCAGGTGGTGGTAAGCACACGGTCCGCACTAAGGGACGTGGACACCGCAGTGTCTCGTAACCGGTTCAGTGCCTCGCTCAAAGAGCCCCCCGTTTGTCCGGCAATAAACGCTAGTCCGCTGGGATTTACCGTCCGGTGAGTGGAAACAACCGCCTCGATAATGACCTGCGCGGCTTCGTCCCCGAGTGCGGCTACCTGCAGCACAGTCAATACCGGCAAAGGAAGTCTGCGGTCTGTGAAGAGCTGCGTCACCTCCGCCTGCACCCGCCGGGCATCGCCCGCACCCGCCACAAAAGCCCGCAGCTTGATGATGGTTTCGCCTTTGGTGTCGCGAATCAAATCGTTCAAGCTCTGCCGGATCTGCGCCGCCAGGCCGCCGGTCTTGAGCACGGGCGAGATGTGAAAGTCCAGTGAAGCAGTCTCTGCCCGCAGCGCCATGGGCGGCTCCGGCGGCAGCGGAAGCACCTGTGGCTTGGGCTCCTCATATTTCCGTTTCTGCCCGCTCACGAACGACGGGATAACACACAGGCAAAGCGCTACAGCAATCGCAACCGATAGGGGACGCGCTACGCGGCGATTCACAGTCCTAGCCTATCTCGTGCACTTGATCGTGCCTTCTCATTACTCCTATTGTGGGTTTTGAGGGTCCAATTTGGACTGCAATGGATGGCCTGACCGGCAAATAATTTTGCTAAGCTGATGATGTCCCTTGCTGAACCTCGCCCAACTTGCCCTTGATCCCGCCTCGGAATTGCCGATCTACAGGCAATTGGCGGACTCTATTCGTGGTCTGATCGGGCGCGGCTTGATTCAGCCTGGAGAACGGCTGCCGGCCACCCGTGAATTGGCTGGCCAGCTTGGCCTGAATCGGACAACGGTCTCAGCCGCCTATGGGCTGCTGGAACAATCGGGCCTTCTGCAGGGCCATGTGGGGCGCGGCAGCTTCGTCGCTCGTTCCGATGCAGGGCGCATTACGCCCACGCTCGATTGGGACGATATACTTCCGGCTCTCGAAGCCCAAATCGCGCCGGCCCGGAACATTGAGATCAGTTTCTCCAACTCGCGTCCTTCCGAGCACTCCTTTCCGCTTCAAGAGTTCCGCCGCCTTTCGAGAGAAGTGATCGATAGCTCCGATGCCGCCGGCATCCTGCAGCTCGGCTCTGCGTATGGCTATGGCCCGCTGCGCCGCTATCTCCTGGAACAGGCGGCGCAGGCGCATATTGCCCGGCCCTCCGACGACCTGATCATCACCAACGGCTGCCAGCAGGCGCTGGATCTGCTGGCACGTTTGTTTGCTGCCAGCGGCCAGAGCGTTTTCATGGAAGACCCCGTGTATCACAGTCTTCCGCGGGTGTTTCAGCGCGCAGGAGCGGCGATCGTTCCGGTGCCGGTCGATGACCAGGGACTCGATGTAGACGCGCTCGAATCGCTTCTGTCCCAGCAACGGCCGCGAGTGCTGGTCGTTACGCCGAATTTCCAGAACCCGACCGGTGGAACGCTTCCGCTCGAGCGCCGGAAGCGCATCGTCGAGCTCGCGCAGCGCTTCGGCTCCGTGCTGATCGAGAACGACGTCTACGGTGAGCTGCGTTACGAAGGTCGCGATCTGCCTTCTCTCAAACAGCTCGACGAAAGCGGCAACACGATTCTGCTGCGCAGCTACTCGAAGGTTTCGTTCCCCGGTCTGCGAGTCGGGTGGGTGATCGCGCCGCGTCCCGTTGTCGCGCATCTCGCGGAAGCGAAACAACTGTGCGACCTTCACTCAGACCAGCTCTCCCAGGCTGTTCTGCTACGCTTCGCTGAATCAGGCGAACTGGCGCGCCATCTGCAGCGAACCCGCCGCGCCGGCGCGGAACGCCTGCGTGCGGCCCTAATTACTTGCGAGCAGCACCTGCCTGAGGGAGCGACGTTCACACGGCCCGAAGGCGGTATGAATCTCTGGATTGAGTTGCCGGCTCCGCTGAGCGCTCAATCGCTGCTCCCGCGCGTCGAAGAGCGCGGGATAACCTTCCTGCCAGGCAGCTACTTTTCTGCAGGGCGGTTGCACCCTCGTGGTCTGCGCCTCAGTTTCGGCAGTCTGCACCCGCATCAGATTACCGCCGGCATCCAGGTAATTGGGGAGGTGGCACGCGCCGGAATCGAAAGCGAAGCCTCCCAAGTGAATTGGCAACCGGCCGCTGCGCTGGTTTAACACAGGTGGTTGAACGAGTTTTGAAACAAGGAGAAAGTCAATGAATTTCCAAACGGAGCAGTTCCGGCTGAAAGTCGGGCTCGCCGAAATGCTCAAAGGCGGCGTGATCATGGACGTCGTTACGGCAGATCAGGCTCGCGTCGCAGAGCAGGCCGGTGCCGCCGCGGTGATGGCGCTCGAACGTGTTCCCGCCGATATCCGCAAAGAGGGCGGCGTTGCCCGCATGTCGCAGATCCGCGTGATTCGCGACATCATGTCGGCTGTGTCCATTCCGGTGATGGCTAAAGTTCGCATCGGTCACTTTACCGAGGCCCGCATTCTCGAAGTGCTGGGCGTCGACTACATTGACGAAAGCGAAGTTCTCACGCCCGCCGACGAAGAACACCACATCGACAAGCACGATTACAAAGTTCCGTTTGTCTGCGGCGCCCGCAATCTTGGCGAAGCGCTTCGCCGTATCGCTGAAGGCGCCGCCATGATCCGAACGAAGGGCGAGGCGGGTTCGGGCAATATCGTGGAAGCGGTCCGCCACATCCGCACCATCGTGAAGGAGATGAAGCAGCTCACGGTGCTTGGCAAAGAAGAGCTGGTGCACGAGGCCAAGAATCTGCAGGCGCCGCTGGAACTCGTTCAGTATGTTGCCGCGAATGGCAAACTGCCGGTTCCCAATTTCTCCGCCGGTGGTATCGCCACTCCTGCGGACGCCGCGCTCGTTATGCAACTGGGCGCCGAGGCCGTCTTCGTCGGCTCCGGCATCTTCAAGTCTTCCGATCCGGAGAAGCGAGCCAAAGCGATTGTCAAAGCCGCGACCTACTACCGCGATCCGGCTAAGCTTCTCGAGGCCAGCGAAGAGCTCGGCGAGGCGATGCCCGGTTTGGAGATCTCCAAGCTCGAATCGTCTGAGCTGCTGCAAACGCGCGGCTGGTAGCGGAAGAAGAGCAGCCGCATGAGCAAGTCGCAGCCCCACTCCCGGAAACCAAACATCGGTGTGCTCGCCCTGCAAGGCGATTTCGAGGCGCACCGCAGCGCTCTGGAACGTGCCGGTGCGGATGCCGTCGAGGTCCGCACCGCGGCGGATCTCGATTCTATCGACGGCCTGGTGATTCCCGGGGGCGAAAGCACCACCATGCTGAAACTGCTTGAGGAAGAGAACCTCTTTGAACCCCTGCGCCGCTTCGGTGAGCGGAGACCCGTCTTTGGAACATGCGCGGGAGCCATCCTGCTGGCGAAGGAAGTGTTGAATCCGCGCCAGCCGTCGCTCTCTCTGATGGACTTAACCATCGAACGCAATGCGTACGGCCGGCAGATCGACAGCCGCATCGCGCAGATCGAGATGGACGGGCAGCCGGCCGAGGCGGTCTTCATCCGCGCGCCCGTTATCCGGCGCGTTGGCGCCCACGCCAAGGTTCTCGCCGAATATCAGAACGCACCGGTGCTCGTCGAGCAGGGTAAGCACCTGGCCGCTACCTTCCATCCCGAACTGAGCCCGCAGGGCCACGTGCACGAGCGTTTCGTCTCAAAGGTGCGCGATTGCACAGTGTAAGGCTAAATTGAGGTTTGCGTGAAGCGAGTGCTTTTTTTATGCATTGGTAACTCTTGCAGGAGCCAGATGGCTGAAGGATTCGCGCGCCGCTACGGTTCGGACGTGATGGAGGTGGCGAGCGCCGGTCTTGCACCCGCACTCATTGTTCAGCCTCTGACCAAAGAGGTCATGCAGGCGAAAAACATCAGCATCGACGATCAGTATCCGAAGACTCTGCAATCCGTTGAAATCGAAAACTTCGATCTGATCGTCAACATGAGTGGAACGCGGCTGTCGACAGGCCTTCCCATCGAAGTTCGCGACTGGAAGATTGAAGATCCTATCGGCCGAACCGAAGAGTTCTATGTGGAAGTGCGGGACTTGATTGAAACCCAGGTCATGTACCTGATTCTCGAACTGCGGCGGGAGGCCCGTCAGGCCGCGGCGGCATCCGGTACCAAACGCGCCCGCCCCGGTTCCTGACTGCAAGCTGAAAATTTTAGGCGTAGAAGCTGAAAACGCGGTTTCGAGTCGTACGATCTCGAAACCGCGTTTTTAGCTTGGGAGCCGGTGGCCGGCCCTGAGTTACTTCGAAGAGGTGGTGGTGCTGCTGGTGGTGGTGCTGCCAGAGCTGCCCTTCTTGCTCTTCTTGTGCTTCTTGGTGGTGCTCTTCATCGTGCTGTCGGTGCTGGTGGAAGTGTTCTGTGCGAACACGGCGGTACCGGAGAGCAGGGAAAGGCCCAGGGCGGCGATCATGAGTTTCTTCATTTTGGGGATATCTCCTTGTTTAACTTGCGTGATAGCACTCAGTGCTTTCACAGCTATAGTGGCAAACCGAGGGTGAAGGAGTCCTGAACTTCACATTAAACTTGTCTTAATGTGCAGGAGCAGAAAACCCGAAGATTTTCTGGGGAGCCGGCCTTTGCTACAGCCGACAGATTAGAAGCTCGCGCTCGTAAATCATCTCCGGCGGAAGATGATCGTGCAGATCGATGAAAAGTTCCTCGTGCCCGATGACTTCAGAGCGCCACGACGCCCGGTCGAAAGCCTGTAATTCATCGAATTTCTCGACCGGGAAATCCAGCCCGCGCCACTCGACGTCCTGATGACGCGGCATCCAGCCGATGGGCGTTTCCTTCGCAACAGCCCGGCTGCGAGCCCGGTCTACGATCCATTTCAGGATTCTCATGTTCTGGCTGAAGCCGGGCCAGAGGAAACGGCCCTCCTCATCCTTGCGAAACCAGTTCACACTGAAGATTTTCGGTGTCACGCTGAGTGACTTCTGCATCTTCAGCCAGTGCCGGAAGTAATCGCCCATGTGATAGCCGCAGAACGGCAGCATTGCCATCGGATCGCGCCGTACTTTGCCGACCGCTCCCGCCGCCGCGGCCGTTGTTTCCGATCCCATCGTGGCTCCCACGTAAACGCCGGCGCTCCAATTGAACGCCTGGTAGACGAGAGGAATTGTTTTTGCCCGCCTGCCGCCGAAGATGATGGCACTGATGGGAACGCCGTTGGGGTCCTCCCAGCGAGGATCGATAGACGGGCACTGCGAGGCGGGGGCGGTGAACCGCGCGTTTGGATGTGCAGCCTTTGCGCCTGTCTGCCTGCCAGTCTCCGGGGTCCAGCGGTTTCCTTGCCAATCGACGCATTCCTCCGGGGGTTCGTCCGTCAAGCCTTCCCACCAAACGCCGCCGTCCGGTGTCAGCGCCACGTTCGTGAAGATCGTGTTTTTCGAAAGCATCGCGATCGCGTTCGGGTTCGTCTTCGGCGAGGTTCCGGGGGCAACGCCGAAGAAGCCGGCTTCGGGATTGATCGCGTAAAGCTGGCCGTTGGCATCCGGCTTGATCCAGGCGATGTCGTCGCCTACGGTCCAGATTTTCCAGCCCTCGAATCCTTCGGGCGGAATCAGCATGGCGAAATTCGTTTTCCCGCATGCGCTTGGAAACGCGGCCGCCACATACGTCTTCTCGCCCTGCGGATCCTCAACGCCCAGAATGAGCATGTGCTCTGCCATCCAGCCTTCATCGCGGGCGATATTGGATGCGATCCGCAGCGCGAAACACTTTTTGCCGAGCAGGGCATTCCCGCCATATCCGGAACCGTACGACCAGATTTCGCGCGTCTCGGGAAAATGCACGATATATTTCGTCCGGTTGCAGGGCCAGGGCACGTCTTCCTGCCCGGCCACCAGCGGGGCGCCCACGCTGTGCATACAGGGCACCACGCGCTTGGTGTCTTTGTCGATCTCCTTGAATACCGGCAGGCCGATGCGCGCCATGATCCGCATGTTCACGACGACGTATGGCGAATCGGTGAGTTCCACGCCGATCTGCGACATGGGTGAATCGATCGGGCCCATGCTGAACGGCAGCACGTACATCGTGCGCCCGCGCATGCACCCGCGGAACAGGTCCTTGAGGGTGCGGCGCATTTCGTATGGATTCACCCAATTATTGGTAGGACCGGCGCTGTCCTTGGAGAGCGAGCAGATAAACGTGCGGTCTTCCACGCGCGCCACATCGCTCGCGTCAGAACGCGCCAGGTAGCAACCGGGCCACCGCTCTTCGTTGAGCTGGATGAACGTGCCGCTCGCCACCATCTCGGCACAAAGCGCATCGTACTCCTCTTCGGAACCGTCCACCCAGTGAATCGAGGCGGGCCTGGTCAGTTCCGCCATCTTTTCTACCCATCGCAGTAAGTGCTTGTTGGTGCTGAGCGGCACCGATGAAACCGGCAACGTGGGGGATCTCATAGCCTAAACGACGTTCTGAGACTATCATGGACTACGGCACCTCGGCCCGCCCGAGGCCCCTTAAATATGCCTTGTCCATCGAACGAGACCAATATCGAGAGGGATCTCACGTTTCATCTGGCGCGTGTGGCGGAGGAGGCCGCGGTTGCGAGCGCCCGCACGATGGGGCAGGGCGATCGCAAGCAGTCGGATCACGCGGCTGTACAAGCCATGCGCCAGGCATTCGAGACGGTTCCCATCGCCGGCAACATCGTTATCGGAGAAGGCGAACGCGACGAAGCGCCGATGCTATATATCGGGGAGCGGGTTGGTGCTCCGCCGCCGGAGGACGGTGCGGACTTCCCACGTGTCGATATTGCTGTCGACCCGCTCGAAGGAACGAATCTCTGCGCCACCGGTACCGCGAATGCCATTGCGGTGCTCGCCGCCTCTGAGCCGGGCGGCCTGCTGCACGCGCCGGATTGTTATATGGAGAAGATCATCGCCGGACCGGCGTGCCGCGGCGCGCTGGATCTCGATGTTCCGGTCAGCCAGAATTTGAAGTCAATCGCGCGGCGCCTCGACCGCGATGTAACGGATCTGACCGTCATCGTGCTCGATCGTCCGCGCCATCATCAGCTCATCGAGGACATACGCCGCGAAGGCGCTCGCATCCGTCTGATTGGCGATGGCGACCTCTCAGCCGCGATTGCGGTTGCCGTGCGCGGCAACGGTGTGCACGCCGTGATGGGGATTGGCGGTGCTCCTGAAGGTGTTCTTGCCGCTGCCGCCATGCGATGCCTGCATGGCGAGATGCTGGGCCGGCTGGTGCTCGACACGCCGGAGCTAGAGGAGCGTGCTGCGCGCATGGGCATCAAGAATCCGCAGCGCATCTATACTGCCGGCGATCTGGCGCCCGGCAGCCATATTGCCTTCGTAGCTACGGGCGTGACCGATGGCGCTTTGCTCCGCGGCGTACGTTTTTTCGGAGAAGGCCACCGCACGCATACGTTGCTGATGACATCAGGCAACAACAGCGTGCGATTTATCGACACAGTTCACATGAACCGCAAGCCCGGCCCGCGCGGCGTGCGCCTCTACTGAGCGCCTTTTTCACTGTTCTTTGTGAAGATTTTCGAATCGACAATACAGCCAAATCAGTGCGCCGATAGCGGCGGCGACGTCGGCGAGCACAAACCATTGAAAGCCGTTTACCAAATGTGCCTGGAGGGGCGTAAGCGAATGGGAAAGCTTCGCCAGTTGCGGAGGAAAGTCAGACATAGGCAACTGGCCCAGCGAGAACATCAACCGGTTTCCGCCAGCGTCAAGAGTTGAAGCGGAAAGGTGGTATGCCCCCAATAGGCTGCCGTTGCGACGATCAGCGAGGCTGCAAGGGAGACTCCAATCGTGGTAATCAAAAACAGAATGAGCGGCAGATTGAAAACGCGGTAACAGCTCGAAAGTGAAGTGGGGAACGCCAAAGAAAATCTGCGACAGCGCCTTGCGCATAAATTCCCACTTTATGAGGACGCACGATCTATCCCCGGAGAAACGTGAGCTGGGAATTCTGCTCCCTGAGATTCGCGAGGGTCAGGCGCTTTTGCCGCGCAGGTCGCGATAGGCGACCAGGCAACGATCGACCGTTTCCATTTCGGGGAAACGGCTGCCTTCCTGCTCAATCAAGTAGTACTCGACTCCGCCCTTCTTTTCGGCGGCGGCGAAGATCTGCTTCCAGGGAGCGACGCCCTCTCCAAAGAGCACCTTGTACCCTTGTTGCGGCGACCACTCCTTGAGATGCAGCGACTTGATGCGACCGGGGTGCGCGTTGATCCATGCAACGGGATCGTTGCCGGTTGCAACGCAGGTGCCTACGTCGAGCTGGAGCATGATGCTCTTGTCCGTGTTGTCGGCGATAACGGCCAGCGGCTTCGTGCCGTTGATGGGAATCCACTCGGCGTCGTGATTGTGATAGCCAGCGTGGAGACCTTGGGACGACATGGTTTTATTCCCCTGGTTGAGGGTGTCGGCGAGCTGCTTGTACTCGTCAATGGTAGTTAGTTTGTGGCCGGGGCTGGCCAGGACGATGAAACGGGTGCCGAGGATCTGGTTGAGCTCGATGGCGTGTCCGATGCCTTCGGGCGTGAAGGATTTCGGGCCATTGTGAGTGGAGTAGCACTTGAGCTTGAGGTCGTCGAGCTGCTTGCGGATTTCTTTGGCCTGATCGGGGGTCCAGTCGTAGTAGGGCGCGAAGAACTCGACGCACTCGTAACCCATTTTGGCGACGCCCTGGAGGGTGCCGGTGGGGTCCTTGGCGAGCTCCTCGCGGACGGAGTAGAGTTCCAGGCCTATGGGAATGTTCTTGTTGCGGCCGAATGCGGATTGGGCCAGCGGCGCAGAGGCGGCAAGGGCGCCGAGAAAAGTGCGGCGCGTGGAATTCTGGCTGGATGGCATGGCAACCGCACAATATCACACTTACCCTCTTCGGCACGCTGAGAAGCGCGGCCTCATCCAAATCGACGTTTTCGGCTCGCTGAGAAGCGCGGCCTCATCCGAATCGACGTCTTCGGCTCGTTGAGAAACGCGGCTTCATCCAAATCGATGTCTTCGGCTCGCTGAAAAACGCGGCCTCATCCAAATCGACGTCTTCGGCACGCTGAGAAGCGCGGCCTCATCGCAATCGACCTCTTCGGCTCGCTGAGAAGCGCGGCCTCATCGCAATCGACCTCTTCGGCTCGCTGAGAAGCGCGGCCTCATCCAAATCGACCTCTTCGGCTCGCTGAGAAGCGCGGCCTCATCCAAATCGACCTCTTCGGTGCGCTGAGAAACGCGGCCTCATCCAAATCGACCTCTTCGGCTCGCTGAGAAACGCGGCCTCATCGCAATCACGTGTTCGGCACGCTGAGAAGCGCGGCCTCATCCAAATCGACCTCTTCGGTGCGCTGAGAAACGCGGCCTCATCCAAATCGACCTCTTCGGCTCGCTGAGAAACGCGGCCTCATCGCA
>JAFAMD010000054.1 GCA_019233755.1 Acidobacteriaceae bacterium
GCTTTCCCATACAGGATTGGTGGCTTGGGGATCGTATTCTGTCGGGCAGAGCATCGACAGCATGAGCTTCGGATCATGTTCGAGCAACTCACCCGTATAAAGATCGACAACACCGTTCGCAACATTTAGCAGTTTGTGGTGCTGATCGAAATCTGATCGAGAGCAAATGATGCGCGAATCCGATTCAGCGGCAAACAATGTGCCTCTTATTCCTTCCGCGTTCTCTGATCGGTTTGCCCATTTCATCATCGCCGCTTTATTCGCTTCGAATTCCTTCAACGCTTCCTGATGAGAATGAAGATCGCCAGTGGGTTCGGGCTTCTTCAGAAGTGAAGCTTGCATTCTGAGCTTTTGTCCACGCCCTTTTGCAAGCTCCCGAATCGCCATTTCCCCTTCTTTCCATCGCACGCCGTCGAAGTGGAACCACGCCTTAGCATCAGGGCAATAACGAATCTGGTCGCAATGTGTGTCCACAAGCCAAAGTGCGTTGCCGCAGTCGGTCAGAGGATACGCCTTTTCTGGCTCCTGCTGCGCAGATTCTGCCCGCCGAATCTTAAGAAGCTGCAAGACCTTATCGACTACTTTCTTCGGCATAATCTCAATCACCGCTGGATAGCCGTAGAGATGGGTGTCTGGCGACTCCTTTAAAGTCTTGAAGACACCCTGTACGTCATGTCTGGCCTTGTCAACGTCGCCGTTGTAGCTTCCGGAATATTCGTACGCTGTGCAAATTAACTCAGTCGCGAACTCGACAGGCTTCTTCTCACGAGCGAAGAGTCCAGCCAAGGCGAGAATTCCCTTGTGTCGGCTCCCCTCGCCAGGGAAATGTTGCCCTAGCAATGCCAGTGCGCCGATCAACCGCACGACATTGACGAGTTCGCGGGCCGATACCGTCGCGATTTCCGCCGCCGATGCAGGATCGAATTCGATCTGCTCTGTGGCGCCAGTGGTTTGGTTGTAATTTAGCGACGGCGGAAAAACAGTCTGATGACCCCGGCTGCCGTTCTTGTTGAGGGAACGGAGTTCGATGATTGTTTCGCCCGTGACCGGATCTTTTATCGACTCGCTTACGACTGGCTCATCGCAGAAGTAGATGCTGTGGGATCGAGGCTTCGATTTGCGGCCAAATCGACGGGTGTCTGGAAGCTTTTTCGACAGTACATCGGCTGCAATCGCGACAGCGATCCGAGAATCGGCATCGATGTCTGCGAGGTTTGTATCGCCTCCCAGAAGAACGCCGACATTGCACGGCGTAATAAAGTCTTCGGCGGAGTAGCCGGTTTCAGCCTTAAGCTGCCAGCCGTTCTGTGTGGGGCGCTTTGCGGGCTTCCCATTGACGTACGCAATCGGTATCGGGTCCAGCCCCAGTTCCTTGTAAGCCTGTACCGCTTGATAAATATCTTTTGAATAATCTTTCATTGCCTTTCTGCCCCGGCTTCATCCGGGGCTTTGTGTTTAGTGGTTACGGTTTAGCATGCACTGGATATCCTTTCGGGCGATCCTGAACATGCGTGGTCCTATACGTATCGCCGGAAGTACTCCGGCCTTGATCCAGCGGACGACGGTGGCGCGGTGGACACCGAGTTCGCTGGCAACCTCTGTGGTCGTGATGTATTTGCTTACGGTCATTGAAGCTCCCGCAACTATTTAGACGTTCTGCTTCTTGTGCTACAAGCAGCGATTGTTGCAAGTTTCCAAAGCGGGGGTGGGTTTCTAATTTGTTTCCGCCTCGATCACTGGCTATCTGATTTTGTGCGTCAGTCAGTTGCGGCAGAAGTTTCCAAAGTTTCCATTTTCTTCAACAATTCAAAAAGAGAATCATCACTCTATATATAAATGTTCTGGAGAGCATATTGAGTTTCCGGAAACTTCGGAAATTCGGAAATGCCGAAGGTCCGGGATAGTGTGTCACCACACTGGCAGGCGGACCCCCGACGACAGTTGATCGCGAACAGCAGCGACGAAAGAACGAAGAATTCCACTCCTGTCCGGACACGCCGGTTGCATTCTTTTCTTGCTTCAGCCAGTGCGCAACAGCGCTGGCGGTAAGTAATAATTTGTTCATGATGGTTGAGTGACAGCTTTGGACGAACGTCATAATCGAATATCACGACTCTGGTGTTGATCGTGCGTTCGAAAGCTGTCGGCTGAATTTATTAAAGGCATCGAATTTGAACCTGTCAAGAGTCAGGAGCGCAATGTCCATCAACAGCCGATTACTGAGGCCTTCGGGCGAAGAGTGAGGCGCTAATACCGTCGTGACATTCTATGTGTTTTCAAGTGAAGGTAAGTGACATCGAATATGCGCTCCATGTCGCCGAAACATAGGAGAAAGATGGCGAGTTGACAGGATTGAAAGGCATGTTCTTCTGGTACCGGCGCTGGCTCGGCACATCTCACGAGATGGAAGTCGGTGACCATCGCTCGATTAACATGGAACAAGAGAATAAGAACTTACTAACATTCACAGAAGCGGCCGTTTTTCTTAAGGTCAAGGAGTCGTGGCTCTACGACCACGTCAGCCGGAGTGAACCGCGTGTCCCACACATCAAGCTGGGCGGGCTGCTTCGTTTCGTCCCAGGCGACTTGGCGGAGTTTATCCAGGAACACCGCCGACAATAAAATCGATAAAACCAGAAGCGCGTAGTGGGTCAACTATGCTAGTCTACGCTGATGCCAAGAAAAGTTAAGTTCGGCCCGATTGGTCGGGGTTGGGTCGAGCACGATGAAAAAAAGAACGTGTTCGTTGCCAAATGGCAAGTGAACGTACCCGACGAGAAACGCCCGAATGGATGCCGAAAAGTGTGGGGTGGTCAGCACGTTTTGGGACCACTCGACGAGAATTGCAGAAAAAAAGGTGCGTTCTCAAGCCTCCCCAAGGCAAAGGAGCATTGGGAGAAGATCTGCGACGGCATCATGAATCCGTCGCAGTCCCTACCAGCACATTCCGTGCAACTCCGGTCGCCCGCAGTCAAAGAATCCTACACGTTTGAACGTTACGTCGATGAGATCTGGATTCCGATCCGTCGTACCTCCTGGAACGAAGCGACGAAAGAAAACAACGAGGAGTTTTACTTCGGCACGAAGCTGTTCCCGAAGTGGGGTCACAGGCTGTTGACCGATATGCGCCGAGATGAGATGCAGGAGTGGTTAGACTGGCTGGCACGCTCTGCCAAGCCAGACGGGACTGGCTACTCGAAAACCGTCGTGCAGCACTGTCTGAACCATCTACAAGCGATCTTTGCCCACGCGAGAGAACGAGGTTACATCACAGACAACGTTGCGTATGATCTGAGGATGCCGAAGCTTGTTCGCGACGAACACACTCCTGCTTTGGCTTTGGAAGATTTCGGCCGTCTGCTTGAGAATTTGCCGACACCGAAGGACCAACTCATGGCGAGACTGCTCTATTACGTTGGGGTTCGCCGTGAGGAATTGTTTGGGCTGAAGTGGAAGGACTACAACGGCAAAACGATTCGGGTCGTCCGTCAGATCAATCGCCACTTCCGCAGGAAGTCGAAGCAAGGCAACGAGACCGTCCCGCCAAAAAATCGCCTCGAACAGAGCACGAAAATCGCCGAACTCGAACTGCCTGATGATGTACATCGGGATCTCGATGAGTACAAGCGTTGGTGTGGGAAGGTCTCCGAAGATGGCTTTGTATTTACATCGATGCGGAACACGCCGATCAATTCCAACAACTGGCTGAACCGGGTGCTGAAGCCAGCCGCACTGCATGCTGGCATCTTGAAGCAAGATCGCGATTGCGTCACGGGCAAGCAGCCCAAAGCGGAGATGAGCTATCACATGTTCCGCCGTGGCATCCTTTCCGAACTTGCCGCTGAAAAGGAGGACCTGACAGCCATTCAGCAGCACGCACGGCACAAGAATCTCAAGACGACGCTCGACTACATCAAGAAAATCAGAAAGGAGCAGCCAGCCGCTAAAGAATCGCTTAACACACTGTCAGCGAGAGAGCGAAGCACCCGAAAAGGCCATACGGAGAAGAAGCCCAACACTCAATGAATCAGTGAGACCCAGACGGACCCCGGAGAACACGAGCGGACCCAAATGCAAGTAGGTAGGAAAACACCAGATAGAACCCAGGCAGGCTAAGGTAAACCATTGAAAGGAAAGGGCGAGTTACTGCGTGTGAAGCAGGCGCTCTAACCAGCTGAGCTACGCGCCCAAAGCGGACAAACTCCATTCTAAACCATCCCGGTTTGAGCGACGCCATGGTTGTATTTTGTGCAATCCTCGATCGCTTTCGGGTTTGTACCGCGGGATTTTCAACACGCAGTTCTTATGCGACGCTGAGAGCTTATGGGCTCGCAGTATCGATATCAGGTTCTCTATAGCGACATTGGCGGAGTACTTGGAACGAACGGCTGGGATGCGAATCTGCGACACAGCGCCTGCGCCCACTTTGGCATTGCTCCGGACGAGATAGAGGGCCGCCACCAGCTGGTTTTCGACAGCTACGAGCGCGGGTACTTATCGTTCGAGCAGTATCTGCGGAGAGTATTCTTCAACAAACCGCGCGACTTCGAGCTCGATGATGTCCGAGATTACACTTACGAACAATCCATTCCCTGGCCTCAGAATATTGCCTTGTTCCGTCGGGTAAAAGAAGCGAACGATCTAAAGCTGGGATTGATCAGTAATGAGGGGGCAGGCATCGCACAGTATCGGGTGGGCAAATTTGGCCTGCGGCACCTTGCGCATTTCATGGTCATTTCGCACTTCGTTCACTTGCGGAAACCGGACCCGGCCATCTGGCAACTCGCGCTCGACCTCGCGCAGGTGACACCGGCTGAGTCGATTTACGTCGATGATCGGGAACTGTTCGTGAATGTAGCAGCCGACCTCGGCTTCACTGCCTTCCAGCATGTGTCTCTCGAGAGCACCCGAGAACGCTTTCTGCAGCTCGGCCTGGCTGTGGAATAACGCCGGAGCAGCATGCATCTGCTCCAGCGCGTCCGCTTTACTTCAGCTGCTTATTGACCTCATCCCAGTTGATGACGTTCCACCATGCGGCAATGTACTCCGGCCGGCGGTTTTGATACTTCAGATAGTACGCATGTTCCCATACATCCAGCCCCAGAATCGGCTTCTTGCCTTCCATTGCCGGGCTGTCCTGGTTCGCGGTGGAAATGATCTCAAACTTCCCGCCGCCGTCCTTCACCAGCCATGCCCAGCCGGAGCCGAAACGGCCGGCAGCAGCAGCGCTGAACTTTTCCTTGAAGCTATCGAAAGTACTGAAGTTCGATTTGATAACGCTTTCTATTTCGCCTTTCGGGGCACCGCCGCCATTGCGTGAAAGCAGGTTCCAGAACAGCGAGTGGTTCAGGTGGCCGCCGCCATTGTTTCGCACCGCCGTCTTGATCGAATCCGGAACGATGCTCAGGTTGTTCGCAAGCAACTCTTCCACTGTCTTGTTCTGCAGTTCGGGCGCGGACTCAAGAGCCTTGTTGAGATTGTTCACGTAAGCGCCATGATGCTTATCGTGATGGATCTCCATTGTCAGTTTGTCGATGTGCGGCTCCAAGGCGTCTGTGGGGTAGGGAAGCGGTGGGAGTGTAAATGCCATAATTCTCTCCAATACGAATCTTTGACTTTACTGCTACTTTCTAGTTTCTCTTAACGTTCGATCGGAACTGCCCATGCGTCATGCCGTGTAGGCCGATGTTCCGCTGATGATCGTCTCCAGAATGAATAGCCGGTTGGCGGCGGCATCCCATTTGAACCGCACGAAATCGCTCTTCTCGCCGGGTGCAAGTCCGCGCAGCCGCCCGGCGATTCGTCCGGCGCGCGCAGCATTTATTGTTGCCATCGCAAGCACAGCGGGTAGAGGCATTCCGGTGAAACGAACGCTGTTGCCGATTGCTACATCCATGCGAAGCGCGGAACCGGCAAGCCGGGAACCGCCGCGCAGCACCACACTGCCGTCCGCGCGAAGCTCCACATCTACCTCGCCGAGCCGGTATGGTCCGGGCTCGCACATGGCGGGCATGACCGCGTCGGTGACAAGCACGCTCCGCTCCGTCCCTTTCGAGCGGATCGCAGCCCGGATGAACTCTGCGGGAATGTGGATTCCATCGACGATGAAACTTGCGGTGAGCCGGTCTTCTGCGAGTTGGTCCCAAATGTAATTTTGTGTTTTGGGCAGCGTGGGGTGAGCGGCATTCCCGAGATGTGTGGACATGGTTGCTCCGGCATCCACGCCGGCTCGAATCTGTTCGCTTGTCGCCTTTGTGTGCCCGATACTCACCACCACACCGGATCGAACAAGCTCTCGAATGTAGGGCGGCGCCTGCTCCCATTCCGGGGACACGGTGACCAGCCTTACCATGCCATTAGCGGCATCCTGCCAGCGCTTGAACTCTTCCGGATCCGGCGGCCGGATATGCTCCAGCGGATGAGCGCCCCGCGGCCCCGTTTCGGGTGAGATGTGCGGCCCTTCCACATGGAATCCCTCAATCGCCTGCGCTTCAGGCATTCCGGTGCGCTCGAATTCTGCTTTGGCTGCTGCAATGTTTCGAAGCGCTCCCATGATACGTTCTTCCGAGCCTGTAATGATCGTCGGAAAAAAGCGGGTCACACCGGTCTCGAACATTTTGCGTACAGAGCGCGCAAGCGCTTCGTGAGACGTGGACGGGTCATTGTAATCGACCCCCGCGAAACCGTTCACCTGCAGATCGATGAATCCAGGGGCAATGTATTCGTCGGTGTCGACCGAGCCGATCAAGTCATCTACGCCCTGAATCGTTCCGTCGTACCGGACTTCCGCCCTGGAGCCTTGTCCGGGGATCCGTCCAATCAGTTTTTGCGGTGAGGAGTTCCAATCAGCAACTGACATTCATAGCCATCCTTGTTTTTTTCACAGTTTACGCACAGAGCTTTCGCGATAAATAGGCGGAAGCACACGAGATAAAACATGTTGAAAAGGTCCTGTTTGTGCACCCGGCCTACTGGCGGCGAAGCACTGGCCTGAGGTACAACCTGAATAGATCCGGCGCGGGTGCTGAATCGGCAGATAATCTCGGGGGAGGTGGCTGCCGGCGTGGTGCTCGCGCCAGACGAGAGATCGAGATTGGGCCGCATCCTTCGCCGAGCCCAAAACGCAGGGCAGAAATCAGGTCGACCGATGATCCGCTGATCGGCTCCGAACGGTTTCTGCCCTGTACGTCTTTTCGGAGCCGACACGCGCCGGCTCATTGTTGAAACGCGCCTTTCGAAAGCTAGGCGCTATGCGCCGACCGGTTGCGGCTCGCGTGCGCCGGAAATGGGCGTCAGCCAGCCAAACTCGTCGGGTGCCGTGCCCTCCACAATCTCGAAAAATCGCTTCTGGATCTTTTCGGTGATCGGCCCGCGATGACCCTTCCCAACGGGAACGCGATCTACCGACCGGATGGGCGTTACCTCGGCTGCGGTGCCCGTGAAGAAAACCTCGTCCGCGATGTACAGCAGTTCCCGCGGAATCAATGTCTCCGTCACGCTCATGCCGAGTTGCCCGGCGACCTTCATAATTGTGTCGCGTGTAATCCCCGGAAGCACGGAAGCGCCCAGAGGAGGCGTCAGGATCTTGCCGTCCCGGATCACGAAAATGTTTTCGCCCGAGCCCTCGCTCACGTAACCCGCCTCATCGAGCGCAATACCCTCGGCGTAGCCGTTAATTGCCGCTTCCATACGGATGAGCTGCGAGTTCATATAATTCGCACCCGCCTTCGCCAGTGCCGGAAGCGTGTTCGGCGCGAATCGGTTCCACGACGAAACGCAAACGTCCACCCCGTCGTTCAGCGCGTCGTCGCCGAGATATTTGCCCCACGGGTAGGCGGCGATATAGGTCTCAATCGGGTTGTTCTTCGGCAGCACGCCAACGTCGCCATACCCGCGAAGCGCGATGGGACGCACATAGCAGGCCTTCAGCTTATTGGCGCGGATCACTTCGAGCATCCCCGAAGTCAGTTGATCGACGGAGTAAGGCAATTCCATCCGATAGATTCTTGCCGAATCCAGCAGGCGGCGCATGTGGTCCTGGGCACGGAAGACCGCCGGACCCTGCTTCGTTTCATAGCAGCGAATGCCCTCGAAAATCGAGCTGCCATAGCTTACTACGTGCGAAAGGACGTGGATCTTGGCCTCGTCCCAGGGAATCAGCCGGCCATTGTGCCAAATCTTCTCAGTGGGCTGCAGCATGCTGAAATTATAGCGACCAGACCCTTTTCGGCTGGCAGTTCATTCGTCCACGCTGCGACGCCAGGCCCGTTCGGCCTGCAATTTCCGGGCGACCGCCAACGTCACGTAGAATCGCTTGCGGCACTCACTGCATCTATAAGCAGTCATGCCCAGCATCCGCATCAGCAGATCGAAGGGGTTTCTGCTTCTTGAATGTCGTACCTCATCCGACTTGCAGCGTGGACACATGCGGGAGGATCTCGCTCCTCAAACGCGGGTGATTACAACCGGGTCATTCCGACCGGCGTCAGTCTATCTATACTAAATCTAAACTCGAAAAGGACCTGTGTTTCCCTTTCACGCCCTACTGTTACGGCATGGCTATTGGCTGCTTTTCGGTTATATAGCGGCAGTCGAGGTGGGCCTGCCCATCCCGGCGGATCCCATGTTGCTCCTCATGGGCGCAATGGTCGGCAATGGCAAGTATTCCTTTTTCCTTTCGCTGCTGGTGGCGGTAACTGCCACACTTATCGGGGACGCCTTGTGGTATGAGATCGGCCGCGACAGGGGAAGTCCGGTGCTGGGCCTGTTGTGCAAAGTCTCGTTGGAGCCCGATACCTGTGTCCGCAAGACCAAAGCGACTTTCAGTAAGCGCGGCGCAACCGCGCTGATCTTCGCGAAGTTCGTGCCCGGCCTCGGCATTCTCTCGATGGCTTTGTCCGGAGTCACGAAAATGCCGCGCTGGAAATTCCTCCTGGCCGACGCCGCCGGTTCCATTCTGTGGGCCAGCAGCTACCTGTTCCTCGGGCGCCTGTTTTATCGCCAGGTGGATGATGTTGTCCGCTGGCTCGGGCTTTTCGGCCAGCGCGCCGGTCTGGTCTTTTTCACGTTGTTAGCTGTTTATGCAGCGGTGAAATACAGCCAGCGGCGGCGGTTTATCCGCAAATTGCGTATTAATCGCGTGTCGGCTGAGCAGGTCCACAGTTGGCTCGACGCCGGTCAACCCCTGCTTACCATCATTGACCTTCGTCATCCGGCGGAGATTGGAAGCGAAGGCGAGAAAATTGCCGGTGCTCTTATCCTTCGTCCCGAGGAATTGCGGTCCCGATCAGGCGAAATCCCGCGCGACCAGGAGATCATCCTCTATTGCAGTTGACCAAACGAAGCTACCAGCGCCCGTGCGGCGCTGCAACTGAAAAAGGCCGGTATCCGCAAAGTGCGGCCTTTGGCTGGCGGTTTCGAGACCTGGCGTGCCCGAGGGTTCCCGGTGGAGCCGGTCGTTCAAGAGATTGCAAAGTCATGACATTGGTGACGCCCGTGAATCCTTTCGTCGGAGGAAGCATCAACTACCAGCAGGCTGTGTGCCTGCTGGCATGTCTACACCTGAAACGCTCGATCTCTCGCGCCTCCTCTTACCCATTCAGCCGGACGATCACGTTCGGGGCGGCGAGGAGGCCCGGTACACGCTGGTGGAATACGGAGATTACGAGTGTCCGCTCTGTGGCCAGCTTTTCGTAGAACTAGAAGAACTACAGTCCGAGCTTGGCGCGGATTTGCGTCTTGCCTATCGCCAATACCCGCTTTCGGGCGTTCACCCGAATGCGCAACTTGCTGCTGAGGCCGCGGAAGCGGCGGGCGCGCAAGGCCGCTTCTGGGAAATGCATGACACGCTGTTCAGGAACCAGTCCAAGCTTCGCCGGAAGGATTTATACCGTTATGCCGAACAACTGTCGTTAGACCTCGGCCGTTTCCAGAAGGAACTCAAGAACCGCGTCTACGAAGAGCGCGTGCGGCAACAATTCAAACTCGGGGTGCAAAACGGCGTGTACGGCACCCCCGGTCTCTTTATCAACGGTGTACGTCTGCTCGATCCTCTGCCGTCGTTCCGGAATCATATGAAAATGCTCATCGCCACTGCGGAATCGGGTGTGCAACCCTGAGTCGGCACTGTCATCATGTTGTAGGACAGTTGTAGGAGACCGAACACAAGGCATCAAGCATGGCAAAACCAGTAATTCTAACGGTGGATGACGATCCGGATGTGCTTCGTGCAGTAGAGCGCGACTTGCGCCGCAAATACGCCGAGCATTACCGCATCCTGAAAGCCGCCTCCGGCAAAGAAGCCCTAGACCTTCTGCATCGTTTGAAACAGCAGGATGCTCCTGTCGCGTTGCTCGTGGTAGACCACCGCATGCCGCAAATGAACGGCATTGAGACACTTCTCGAAGCGATTCGCATCTATCCCGGCGCTAAACGTATCCTGCTGACGGCATATGCCGATACGGAAGCCGCTATCAAAGCGATCAACGAGGTGCAGCTCCACCATTATTTGTTGAAGCCCTGGGATCCGCCCGAGCAGCATTTCTACCCGATCATCGACGATTTGCTGGAGGACTGGCAGGCCGACTATCGCCCGCCCTTTGAGGGGATTCACGTGCTCGGTACACGCTGGTCGCCGCAATCCTATGAGCTTCGCGATTTCCTCGCGCGCAACCAGATACCTTACCTCTGGCACGACATCGAAACGGTTGACAGCGACGCCGAAACTCGTACGCTTGCCGAGAGAATCCCGGCAGACCCTAAACTGCCGGTTGCGGTGCTGCCGGGCGGGGATATTCTTCAGCAAGTCGAACCGCACCTGATAGCTGCCAAACTCGGTTTACGGACGCGAGCTGTTAAGGAGTTCTACGACGTCGCTATCGTAGGAGGCGGTCCGGCCGGATTGGCCGCCGCTGTTTATGGTGCATCCGAGGGGCTGCGAACGGTAATGGTTGAACGGGAGGCACCCGGCGGGCAGGCCGCATGCAGTTCGAGAATCGAAAACTACCTCGGCTTTCCTTCTGGCCTATCCGGCGGTGATCTTGCGCGCCGCGCTGTTACTCAGGCTCGGCGGTTTGGCGTGGAGATCGTCTCTCCGCAAGAAGTTACCGGTATCCGTGCCGATGGCCCGTATCGTTACCTGAAGCTGACAGATGGCAATGAGATCTCTTGCCACGCTCTCATTCTCGCCATGGGCGTGCAATGGCGCCGCCTCGATATTCCAGGGGTGGATCGCCTGCAGGGTGCCGGCGTCTACTACGGCGCTGCTGCCACCGAAGCAGTCTCGTGCCGGGATGAAGACGTTTACATCGTCGGCGGGGCAAACTCCGCCGGTCAGGCTGCAATGTTCTTTTCGAGATCTGCACGCCGGATCATCATGCTGGTCCGCGGTGCCTCGCTCTCGGAAAGCATGTCGCAATACCTGATTGACCAGATAAAGCAAACGAGCAACATTGAAGTTGTGTTTCGAACCCGCGTGGTAGAAGCTCACGGCGAAGACCGGCTGCGATCCATCACGATCGCGTGTGATGCCAGTGGTGACGAGCAGGAGGTTCCCGCATGCTCTCTCTTTATCTTTATCGGCGCCGAACCACGCACGGCATGGCTTGACAACGTCGTCCAGCGGGATGAACGCGGGTTTATCGTTACCGGTCGCGACCTCATGCGGGACGGAAAAGCGCCGAAGGGCTGGCCCCTTGAGCGCGATCCAGGTCTTTTGGAGACCAGTGCGCCTGGCATTTTTGCAGTCGGCGATGTGCGGCATGGCTCTGTAAAGCGTGTCGCTTCCAGTGTCGGGGAAGGTTCCATTGCGATCCAATTTGTTCATCAATACCTGAGCAAGGTGTAGCCATGAGCGCCACAGAAAACACACCACAGGCTGTACTCCACCCCAGCCTCGATGACCTGCGAACCATTCCAGTTTTTGCCGATCTCACAACACCGGATCTCGAGTGGCTCGCCGAACACATGGTTTCCCTGGAAATGCAGCCGGGCGAAGTCCTCATCCGCGCGGGTTCGCCCGCCGATCGAATGCTCGTTCTGTTCGAAGGAGAAATCCGCGGCGAGGGGGAAGGTCCAGGAAACGAAAACAGATTCTACGTCGCTCGAGGCGGCCGCGTCACGGGGATGCTGCCGTTCTCCCGTCTTACGCATTTTCCGGTGACGGCGCGATCGGTCGTCCCGTCCCGCGGCGCGTCTCTCCACAAAGACTACTTCCCCGAAATGCTCGCCCGCATGCCGGTTCTGCAGCCGCGGCTTGTGGGAGTGCTCACTGATCGCGTTCGCGAGGCCACAAGAGCTGATCAGGAGCGTGAGAAATTGGCGGCTCTCGGCAAGCTCTCAGCCGGTCTGGCTCACGAGCTGAACAATCCGGCGACCGCTGCCAGTCGCGCCGCCTCCGCTCTCGGCGAAGCGGTCGAATCGTTCCGTAAGGCGAATCTGAAACTTGGCCATTGTGATGTTTCCGGAGCATCGCGTCAATTCCTGACGGAGCTTGAATACAGTTGGGCAAGAGAATCAGGCCCCCAGGCCGCGCTCGACAGTCTGGAACGAAGCGAACGGGAAGAACAGCTCACCGATTGGCTTACAGAGCACGATGTGCAGAATGCCTGGGACCTTGCCGCCGCGCTTGTGGATGCGGGTTGCAACCTGCAGATACTTGAAATAGTAGCTACGAATGTGACACCGCCCGAATGCCTCAGTGACGCCCTTACGCGCATTACTGCCTCCTTTACCATCAGCCGGCTGGTCGAGCAGATTCAAAGCAGTACGGCGCGCATTTCTGAACTCGTCAGGTCGGTAAAAGAGTACTCCTATATGGACCAGGTGCCGGAGCAGAACGTCGACATCCACGAGGGCATCGACAATACGCTGATCATGCTCCACCACCGGCTTAAGAACGGAATTGAAGTTGTCCGCGAATACGATCGCAGCATTCCGCAAATGACGGTTCATGGCAGCGAACTGAACCAGGTGTGGACCAATCTCATCACTAATGCCCTCGACGCCATGAAGGGGCATGGCAAGCTTCGCATCCGCACCTGGAAAGATGTGAACGCCGCCATCATCGAAGTCATCGATAACGGCCCCGGCATCCCGCCGGAGATCCGTGACCGCATCTTCGAGCCATTCTTTACCACTAAAGGGGTCAATGAGGGAACCGGTCTCGGTCTGGACGCTGTATACCGCGCCGTCTCCCACCATCGCGGTCGCGTCACATTCGATTCCAAACCCGGCGAAACCTGCTTTTCCGTCAGTCTTCCGCTGGAGCCAAAGCACGTCTGACACAATTCGTAGTCAGACCGATGAAAAGACTTCTCCCTGCTGTCTTGCTCACCGTGGCTACGTCCAGTTTTGCCGCCGGAACGTTTGATTTTGAAAATTCGCGCTGGCCGGCCTCATGGATTAAAGCGCCCGGGTCCGATCCCCAGGAATACGGCGTATATCACTTTCGGAAGACCTTCAATCTCAATTCGCAACCAGACAAATTTGTTGTCTTTCTCTCCGGCGACAACCGTTATCAGCTCTTCGTCAACGGCCAACTGGTCTCCTGGGGCCCCGCCCGCAGCGATCTTTACCACTGGCGCTATGAAGCGGTGGATATCGCCTCCAGGCTCCATTCGGGAACGAATGTCTTCGCTGCAGTGGTGCAGAATGACGGCCCATTTCGCGCCGTCGCGCAGAACACAAATCAGACCGGCTTTCTGCTCCAAGCCGAAGCCCCCGAGCATTGGTTTGTCGATAGCGACAAGTCCTGGAAATGCATCGAGGACAGGGCCTATTCGCCCCTGCGCTTGCCTCCGAACCAGATGATTGGCTACCAGGCAATCGGCGCAAACGAGCGGCTTGACGGCGCGCAATACCCATGGGGTTGGGAATCGCCAGGCTTTGACGATGCGGCCTGGCAGAATGCGGGCGAGATCAGCAGGGGCGCGGGGCGCGATTCGCAGGATGCTCCGAACCGGTGGATGCTGGCGCCTCGTTACATTCCGCTCGAAGAGCTGACGCCATTGCGGATTGAATCTGTCCGAAAATCAGACGGCATTACTCCGCCCGCAGATTTTCCGCGCAATCCGCATGCGTTCGCTGTTTCACCACATAAGCATGTGATGCTCCTGCTCGATCAGTCTTATCTGACAACCGCTTATCCGGAGCTCACAATCAGCGGCGGGAAGGGAAGTACGATCACCTTGCGCTACGCCGAGTCGCTTTATGAACCGCAGCCGGCGGGAAGCCATCAGGAGCCCCTCAAAGGCAATCGCAATGAAGTCGAGGGCAAGGTCTTGTACGGACGCGCGGATACCTTTCTTGCCGACGGCGGCGAACACCGTGTTTACCGGCCGCTCTTCTGGCGCACTTACCGCTACGTCGAACTCGACATCGACACCGCTGATTCACCATTGTCCGTTGAGGATATCCGCGGCCTCTTCACCGCCTATCCCTTCGCGCGCAACGCCCGCATCACGGTCTCTGACCCAACCGTGAATGAAGAGATCCAGCAGATCCTGACGACCGGCTGGCGCACCGCCCGCCTCTGTGCTCACGAGACCTACATGGACTGCCCCTACTACGAACAGCTCCAGTACGCGGGGGATGCGCGCATTCAGATGCTCGTCTCACTCTTCACCAGCGGTGATTCGCGGCTCATGAAGCAGGGCATCGAGGCGCTCAACTCCTCGCGCACGGCGGAAGGTGCAACCTACAGCCGCGCGCCGTCATACCTTCAGCAGTACATTCCACCTTTTTCGCTCTGGTGGATTGGGATGGTCCACGATTATTGGATGTATGTTGACGATCCGGCCTTTGTGAAGGACATGCTGCCTGGCGTGCAAGCCGTTCTTTCGTTCTTTGGGAGCCATCAGAAGCCAAGCGGCTCGCTGGCGCGCATGCCGTGGTGGAACTTTGTCGATTGGACCAGGAGCTGGAAAGACGGCGTTCCTCCTGCGGAAGCCGATGACTCATCGTCCGCCGCTCTCGACCTTCAGTTGCTGCTTGCCTACCGCTGGGGCGCCGATCTCGAAAACGCATTCGGCAGCCGGGCCAGTGCGCAAGATTACACGGAAGCTGCCGCAAAACTGAAAGCAACCATTCTTCAGACCGACTGGGACGCGGCACGCGGCTTATTCGCAGACCAGCCGTCTCACCGCTCCTATTCGCAGCAAGTGAATACGCTTGCCGTACTGGCCGACCTAAAGCCTGCCGAAGACCTGCAAACAATCGTCGAGAAGATGCTCTCAGACCCTGGGCTTGAAAAGTCTTCCATTTATTTCCGGGCGTATACGAACGCAACCCTTCGCAAAGTAAACCTGGGGGATCGCTATCTCGAAAATCTCGGCGCCTGGCGCGAGATGCTGCGCCAAGGCCTTACGACTTGGGCCGAAACCGACAGGCCCGACTCGCGATCCGATTGTCATGCCTGGGGCGCAAGTCCGAACTTCGAGATCTTTCGCACTCTGGTGGGAATCGAATCGATAGCACCCGGCTTCCGCAACGTTCGAATCGCGCCGAATATCGGCAATCTACAGAGCGTCAGCGCCGCCATTCCACACCCGCACGGCGAAATCACGGTTGACCTGGCGAACCGCGGTGGTCTCACGGCTGACGTAACTCTGCCTGAAGGAGTGACGGGAGAGTTCGTCTGGGCTGGAGCGAAACGAAACCTGCACGCGGGACGCAATCACCTCACGTTCGCCTCGGGAGCGAGATAAAACAGGATCCGCGTGCTAAATTCCGTTCATGCGTAAGTTCCTAGTGGGAGTGGCCGCGGTGTGCGGCGTGTTCGGATGCCTGCAACTCGCCGCCGAAGAAAGCGTTGACCTCAGGGTCGTAAACAGCATTCGTGATGAGGCCTTCGGCTCCAAGTCGAAGGTCATGGATACGGCGTTCTATCTTACCGATGTTTATGGGCCTCGGCTGACCGGCTCTCCCAACATCAAAGCTGCAGGCCAGTGGGCTATCAAGCGAATGACCGATTGGGGCTTGGCCAATGCCAAGATGGAGCCTTGGGGTCCGTTCGGCCGCGGTTGGTATTGCACCCGCTTCAGCGCCAGTATGACGGAACCTGGCTTTTCGCCGCTGATCGGGTTCGCTCGGCCATGGTCTCCCGGCACAGGCGGTCCGGTCAGGGGTCAGGCCATAATGGCGGTGATCAGCAGCCCGCAGGATTTTGAGAAATTCAAAGGAAAGCTCCGGGGCAAAATCGTGCTCATCGCCAATCCAACGCCGTCTGAGATGCTGACCGCCCCGCTGGCGCATCGCCTGACGGATGCTGAACTGCAATCGGAGGCAACCGCACCGGACCCTACCAGCGGTAATCCCGCCGGTTTGCCTGTCGGGTTTCTTTTCGACCGGCCTGCGCCGCAGCGTGAACGCGGAGGCCAAGGCCCGCGCGTGAACAATCGCGAGTTCCGCAAGCAACTGAACAAGTTTCTGAAAGACGAGGGCGTACTTGTCGTGCTCAGTTCCGGTTTGGGTACGACCATGACGGATGGCGGCGATGTCTTCGCTACAGCGGCGGGTTCGCAGGACCCTACACAGGAACTTCCTCCACCCTCCGTTGCCCTGGCGAGCGAGCACTACAACCGCATCGCGCGATTGCTTGACCATAACATTCCTGTCACGCTCGAATTCGACATCGACGCCAAGTTTACGGAGCCGGCCGATTCCTTCAACATCACTGCCGAAATACCCGGTACCGATCCGAACGCCGGCGTTGTCATGCTCGGCGGCCACTTCGATTCCTGGACGGGCGGGACGGGGGCGACCGATAACGCGGCCGGCGCCGCCGTCGCGATGGAGGCCGTGCGCATCTTGAATTCGCTGGGTCTCAAAATGCGCCGCACCGTCCGCATCGCGCTATGGAGCGGCGAAGAAGAAGGACTGCTGGGCTCGCGCGCTTACGTGAAACAACACTTCGGGGACCCGGCCGACATGCAGCCCAAGCCTGAGCAGGCGAAGGTCTCGGCGTACTATAACCTCGATAATGGCAGCGGCCGTATTCGCGGCATTTACCTGCAGGACAACAACATGGTGCGACCCATTTTCACCGCCTGGCTCGAGCCTTTCAAAGACCTTGATGCGTCCACGGTGACGATCCGACGCACCGGAAGCACCGACCACGTCGCGTTCGACGCCGTCGGCATCCCAGCGTTCCAGTTTATTCAGGATCCGCTTGAATACAGCACTCGCTCGCACCACTCCAACATGGATCTTTATGACCGCCTGCAGGCTGGCGATCTCGAACAGGCGTCCGCTGTTATGGCTTGGATGGTGTACAACACGGCAGTATGTCCTGATATGCTGCCTCGCAAGCCGCTGCCAAAGCCTTCTACTCGCCACGAAGGCGAAACGAATGAGACAGAGAAGGCTGCAGCGAAACCAACCAGCGCTAAATAGCGCCTTTCACGCTTATGATCAGGGTTGAGCAGCTTGTCAAAACCTTCGGTGAAGTAAAGGCTGTCCGCGACATTTCCTTCCAGGTGGAGCAGGGTGAAATCTTCGCCTTCCTCGGTCCCAACGGAGCCGGCAAAACCACAACCATCAAGATGCTCACCACGCTTCTTAAACCTACCAGCGGCACGGTCGAACTTGATGGGCTCGACCCTACTGTCTCCAGCAACGAAGCCAGAAAACGCTTCGGCATTGTCTTCCAGGATCCGAGCCTGGATGACCAGCTCACAGCCTACGAAAACATGGGGCTTCACGCCGCGCTCTACAAGGTTCCGCGGCACGTCCGCCGCGAGCGCATTGAGCGCCTTCTGAAACTCTTCGAGCTCTGGGATCGCCGCGATGATGGGGTGAAGCAGTTCTCGGGCGGTATGCGCCGCCGGCTGGAGATCGCCCGCAGCCTGCTGCACACGCCTAAGATCATCTTCCTCGACGAGCCTACTCTGGGACTCGATCCCCAGACCCGCAACCAGATGTGGACCCTCGTCAAAAAGCTAAACCAGGATGAAGGCGTCACGGTATTCCTGACGACGCATTACATGGAAGAGGCAGAGCGAGTCGCGCAGCGCGTAGCCATTATCGATCACGGCCAGATCATCGCCCAAGGCACCCCCCAGGAACTGAAACTGCAGACTGGTACCGAATCACTCGAGCAAGCGTTTCTGGCGCTGACCGGTTCGGCCATTCGCGACGAGGAGGCCACGGCGGCGGACACGATGCGCGCGATGGCCCGCATCTGGAGCGGGAGGAAGTAAAGTTTGAACGCCATCTACATTCTTTGGATTCGCCAGCTCAAGCGCTACGTCCGCTCGCGGGCCCGTGTTGTGGGTTCGCTCGGGCAGCCGCTGCTCTTTCTGCTCGGGCTCGGCTTCGGCCTCGGTCCGACATTCCGCCGCGCCGGCGAAGGGGATTATATTCAGTTCCTCGCGCCCGGCGTTATCGGAATGACCATTCTCTTCACCGCCATCTTTTCCGGCATCGAACTTATCTGGGACCGCCAGTTCGGATTCTTGAAGGAAACGCTGGTTGCACCCGTCTCGCGGACCGCCATCATGTTCGGCCGTACTCTGGGCGGCGCGACGGTAGCGGTGTTTCAAGGCCTGATCGTTTTGGTGATCTGCCTGCTCGCCGGCTTCCGGGTGCATGATCTGCGCGTGATTCCGGTGGCCTTCGTGTTCATGATCCTGATTGGAATCATGTTCACCGCGCTTGGAACCGCGATCGCTTCCACAATGGCTGACTTTCAAGGTTTTCAGCTGGTAATGAACTTCCTTGTTATGCCTATTTTTTTCCTGTCCGGCGCTCTGTTTCCGCTGACAAACGTCCCTAAAGTGCTTGGATTCCTGGCGGCCGTCGATCCCCTGTCGTATGGGGTAGATGGCATGCGCACTTCATTCATAGGCATAGCCCACTTCGGTATGGCAACGGACTTCGCGGTCCTCTCGATCCTTACCGCAGTTTTCCTCGCCATCGGCAGCTACATGTTCTCCCGAATCCAGTTGTAGCGCTCGCTCGTTTCACTTTGGAGCACAATAAAAAAGGAATTTGAAAATGCCTGGCAAACTACTCATGATCGTCGGCGATTACGTTGAAGATTACGAAGTGATGGTGCCGTTTCAGGCCTTGTCGATGGTTGGCCACACCGTGCACGCGGCCTGCCCGAAAAAGAAAGCCGGTGAGTTTGTCCGCACCGCCATTCACGATTTCGAGGGTGATCAGACATACTCCGAGAAGCGCGGTCACAACTTCGTTCTGAACGCAAGCTTTGCCGACGTCTATCCTTCCGAATACGATGGGCTGGTTATTCCGGGTGGACGCGCGCCCGAATACCTGCGTCTTAATCCGAAGGTCATCGAGTTTGTCCAGCACTTCGAGCAAGCAAAAAAGCCCATTGCCGCTCTCTGCCACGGGGCACAGATTCTGGCTGCCGCCGGCGTCATCGAAGGCAAGCGTGTCAGCGCTTATCCGGCATGCGCACCCGAGGTGAAGCTAGCGGGCGGTGTTTATGTCGAGTTGAAAATGGATGAGGCTATCACGCACGAGAATCTCGTCACTGGACCTGCCTGGCCGGCGCATCCCGCTTTTCTTGCGCAGTTTCTGAAGGTCCTCGATCAGTACGTAGCAAAGAAAACCTCCACCAACGCAGCGGCTTGAAGGCGTGGGGGCCTGAGCAGCCTTGTCCGTTAGCTGAGCGCCTCAAGTCATGGCTGTTGCGGCTAACGGCGCCGCATGCGACTGCGTCTCGAAACTGAGCTTTCTTAGTACGGCGAGAAACCGCGATTCCGATCGCAGCGAATCCCACCGCGGGTCTACTTTGAGCCAGCACAAAGGCGCATCCCGTCTTTCGCAAGCCTTCTCGAGGCCGTCCAGCGCCGATTGCTGCTCCCCGAGGGCCGCGCGAACAATGCTCTGCCAGTAACAGGAAACGTATCGCCGGGTTGAAAGTTCATCGAGCTCGCGGAGTGTTCTCATTGCTTCAGCCTGCATACCCGCGGTCGCATAGACACGTGCCACAGCCGCAGTGGCTGCGGCGCAGTCACCTGCGCATGCGATGGCATTCCGAAGCTCGGTGATCGCTTCATCGTAGAGACCCAACTGTTCGTAGGCAAGCCCCAACGTGTACTGTGCGGCCGGATACCTGGGTTCAAGGGTGAGCACTTTCCAGCAATGCTCAACGGCTGCTTCGAAGTCGCGGGCCAGATAAAGCTGCCAGGCGAGAGCGGTGCTGACCGGGAGCGAGAGCGGATCCAGAACGCGCGCACGCCGGCTTTCTTTCAATGCCTCTTCCGCTTTACCGAGTGCCGAAAGAATTCCCGCGTAGCATCTGTGTCCTTCGGCATGGCCGGGTTCCAGATCGAGGGCGCGCAGGCACTCGGCTTCGGCGCCCTTCCAATCCCAATCGAAAACCATCTTTACGCGTGCAAGGGCGATGTGCGCCTCAGCGAGTTCCGAATCACGGCTGAGCGCCGAGAGGGCAAACTCCTTGGCCCGAGTGCGGGCATCCTCGGCAGGGAGAACACTCAACATGGCTAGCTGGCAGCTTGTATCCGCCAATCCGGCATACGCAAGCGCGCAGTTCGGGTCGCTTGCAATCGCCGATTCGAAGTATGCAATCGCCTTGCGGAGGTCTTCCTCGGTGAGTTTGCTCAGGAAGTATGTGCCTTTCAAGTAATCCTGATAAGCATCAAAATTAGCTCCGTAGCGTTCAGCACGTTCCGCCGCGCGAGCCCGTATTACTTCCGAGTCAATCGCGGGATCAGGTTGGAAGAACTTAGGAGACGCAACTGACGAAGAGATTACTTCAACAGGCGCGATAAAGCGATATCCCAGTCCCGATCTCGTCTCTATGAAACGGCATTCACGCGATGAGTCGCCAAGTGCCTGGCGTAGTGCATTGACCGCCGTGTTCAGCCCCCGGTCGAAATCGACGTGCGAATCGGGCCACAAATGCTTTTCCAGCTCTTCGCGCGTAACGAGCGTGCCCGATCTCTCGAGCAGCATTTCGAGGACCAGAAACGGCTTTTGCTGCAGCCTGACTCTGATGCCCCGTTTACGGATCTCGCGCTCCTCGAGATCTACTTCAAAAGCGCCGAAACGCAACTTCCGAACGGCCCGCGATGCGCCCCGGGCGGTAGATTGCCCGTTTTGCGCGCTCTCGCGGGTCGCCGGCTTGGGACTTTCTTTCTGTTCCATGTTGTGCGAGGCTCTATTCTGATTTAACCGCTTATTCGAACACCCTCCCAAACATCCGCCTGAAGCTTGACGATTTGCTTACATTTTCCTGAGCATCGGGGCACTCAAAGACTCCGTCTGTACCTCTGTACGGATCAGACATGTTCGACGTTCCGCACAACAGGCCTGAAAGGAGATCAGAAGTGAATCGTCCGCTTAATCGTATCGGTTTCGCAATCCTTGCTGTTGTCGTGTCCATGAGTGCCTCTCATGCTGCTGCCCAGCAAGCTACATTCCATCTGCCCGTCACTGCGCACTGGGGACAGGCTGTGCTGCAACCCGGAGACTACAAGATGACTTCCCCCGAGCCTGCGCTGGGCTCGTCGACGTTCTTTGTGCGCGGCGCAGATATGGCTGCCTACACATTGCCGCTTACCACGGAGGACCGGCGGGCTTCGTCATCAAGCTACCTGCAACTCGTAAAAGTAGATGGCACGTACTTCGTTGAAGAGTACAACGACGGGTCGGCCGGCAAGCTGTTCACGTTCGCATTACCGAAGGCAGCCCGGCGGCAGACGATTGCGCATGCCTCAGGCCCGGTTGTCGCAGTCACCCAGTCCGCTCTGCGCTAAGCCCTCCAACTCCCCCGCTCGTTTTTGGAAGGCCGTGTCCAAAACCGAGACCAGTGTTGCGGGTTGATCCTTTCCCGCAGGGTCAACCCGCAACTACTGGAAGCAAATCCAGCCTTACTCTACCTCGGGTGTCTTTCCTTGCGACAAACTGTCCCGGAAACGGACAATTCCGCTGAGAACAATTAGCGCAGAGCCTGTTTGTTGGAAACGGCACTCAAACTGCCGAAGAAATCGGGAACGTTCCACCGGGTGAATACGTATCGGCAAATGTAGCATTCTACATAAATAGCGTCGGTAAGGAGTAAACCGCATGTTGCTCTGGCATGACGTCCGCTTCGGTGTTCGCACCCTCTGGAAGGACCGCACGTCGCTGGCTATGGCGGTGCTGGCGCTGGCTCTCGGCATCGGGGCGACTACCGCCATCTTCAGCGTCATCGACAATGTTCTGCTGGAGCCGTTTCCCTATACGGACGCGCAGCGGCTGGTAGCCATCCAGATTCACGATTCAACCAGCAGCGAACCCTACGGCCGCGAGGTGTTCCAGCAGCCCGAATTCGCTGATCTTCAGGAGCAAAGTCAAGCATTCGACGCCTCGATTGGCGTGCGGCAGGACCATGTCCTCTGGACTGGGGGCGGGGCGCCCGAATCCTGGAACGGCGCCAGCACTACGGGAAACACATTCCAGTTTTTGGGTGTGCCGCCGCTGGTCGGCCGCGCCGCCGCTCCGGCGGACGCCAGACCTGATTCGCCGCCGGTCTTTGTCATGAGTTTCAAACTCTGGCAAAAGCGTTTCTCGGGTGACCCGTCTATCGTCGGCAAGACCTTCACGCTCGATAGCCAGCCTAGAACCCTGATCGGCATCATGCCAAAGCGGTTTGCCTGGTGGGGTGCGGACATCTGGATTCCCACTTCGGTCAACCGGGCCGAGACCGATCCCTCAGCTCCCTTCTTCTTCTTCCTGGGTCATCTGAAGCCCGGCCTGACGCTTGCAACTGCTACACCGGACCTTCGCGTCGTTGTCCAGCACCTTTCGAAGGTCTACCCGAAGAACTACCCAAAAAAGTTCGATGTCCGGCTCATCACGCTGGCTGACAATGTCGTGGGGAGGTTTCGCGAAACCCTGTTCACTGCCCTGGGCGCGGTGGGTCTGCTTCTGCTCATAGCCTGCGCCAATGTTGCAAATCTGTTACTTGCCAAGGGAACCGGACGTGAACGAGAGTTCGCCATTCGCAGCAGTCTCGGCGCAGGCCGCGCGCAGGTCGTCCGGCAACTTCTCGTCGAGAGTGTTCTTCTGGCCCTGAGCGGCGCAGCGTTCGGTTGCCTTTTTGCGTGGCTCGGGCTGAAGGCGCTGATTGCCGCGCTCCCTATGTACACTTTTCCCGATGAGGCCGTGATCAATTTGAACCTTCGGGTTCTCGCGGCCACTATTGTCGTAGCCGTCTGTACGGCACTCCTCTTCGGCTTGATGCCTGCTCTCGGCGCGTTCACAGGCAACCTCAGCGAGTCGCTCAAGGCTGGTGGCCGGGGCAGCAGCGGGTCCCGCCGCGGGCGCTTGCGGAATACTCTGATCGTGTTCGAAGTTGCGCTCTCGCTGGTGCTGCTCACCGGGGCCGGTCTCCTCATGCGCGGATTTCTACGGGAAGTGCAAGCTGACCTTGGTCTCGAGACCGAACATCTGGTTGTGAGTGATATCTCCCTCGGCAAGAACTACAAAACAGCGGATCAGCAGTCGCGCTTCGTTCGCGAACTCTCTACGCGTCTGCGGGCTCTCCCCGAAGTCGACAGTGCGTCCGGCGCGCTCGACTTCCCGCCTTTCGGCGGCATCAATACCGATTTCGAAGTTGCCGGAAGGACGCATTCTGAAAAGTGGAAAGGCGAAATGGGCTTTGTTGACGCCCAGTTTTTCCGAACTGTTGGCATTCGTCTCCTGCGGGGCCGATTCCTAAGCGAAGACGACATCGCCAATAAGCGCAAGGTCGTTGTTATCAACGAGGCTATGGCCAAAAAGTTCTTTCCGGGCGAGGATCCAATCGGCAAGCAGGTCGAACTGCTCCGCCTCCCGCAGGCGCCCATCCCGGTTGCCAATCCCTGGTTTGAAATAGTCGGTGTTTCATCCAACGTGAAGAACCACGGTGTAAAAGATGAAGTCGAGCCTGAAACCTATGCGCCCGTTACGATCACCGGATTCGGCGAATACCTCATCTATGTTCGTGCCATCGGCAACCCAGCGCCGCTCGTGAAGCAACTCGAAGGCGCCGTTCTCTCGATGGACAAAAATGTGCATCCGCGGGACACCGCCACCTTGGCGGTCGCACTCGACAAGTACGAGTACGCACAGCCCCGCTTCACTTTGCAGATTTTTGCGGTTTTTGCGGCAGTGGGGCTTATTCTTGTCACGGTGGGCGTATATAGCGTGGTCTCGTACACGGTAACGCAGCAGCACCGCGAAATCGGCATCCGCATGGCTCTTGGCGCCAGCGCTGCCAGCGTGCGCAAGCTGGTGATCACCGGCGGGATGCGTTTCATCGCAGCCGGTGTAGGCGTTGGTCTGCTGGCCGCTATCGCCCTTCTGCAGCTTGCCAAAAACCAGATCTGGGGAGTATCCACGTACGATCCGCTGACGCTGCTCACCGTCGTCGCGGTGCTGGCCGCTGTCGGTCTCGCGGCATGCTATTTGCCCTCGCGCCGCGCCACTCGTGTCGACCCGCTCGTCTCGCTGCGCTATGAGTAGTTCGTTACGGGAATTGTAGAGTAACGAATGACAGGTGGACAGGAGGGTCATCACTGATGCAGCTAAATGTAAGACACATGCAGTTAGCTATAGCCGCGGTTGCCGTCGCGCTTTGCGCGCACGCACAGGAGAACATGCAGAGTCCGGCAGGTACGGCGGATGTGACGTTGAAGGGGAAACAGATTTCGATTACCTATAACCGTCCCTACGTGCGCGGCAGAAAGATCATGGGCGGACTCGTGCCCTATGGGCAGGTGTGGCGCACGGGAGCTAATGCCGCGACTTCGCTGACGACTTCCCTAAATCTAACCATCGGGGGCGCAAGTGTTCCCGCGGGCAAGTACACGCTGTATACGCTCCCGTCCGAAAGCACCTGGAAACTAATCATCAACAAGCAGACCGGCCAATGGGGAACCGAGTACGACCAGGCTCAAGATCTCGCCCGTGTTGACATGCAGAAAGAGAAGCTTTCGTCGCCCGTCGAGGAATTCACCATCTCCTGGAAGAAGAAAGGAGACGATTCGGCGGACCTCGTCATGGAATGGGAAACAACGCGCCTGACCGTCCCGGTCCATGCCCGCTGAAGAACTGCCCTTGGCAGTTGAGGCTAACAGAGCCAATTTGCGGACAGAAGATCAACAATTTAATTGTATGTTGTTGGTTTTACTAGCGTAAGGAAATCGACTACAGAGTGCTATAGTGCGGGAATAGTCCCCTCTCGGGGAGCGCTCAGGCAGCGGGACGAAACCGTGGAAGCGAAGCTGCCGGAGCCGAAGTGTTCCTGCAATGAGCCCTACTGAATTCACGATTTCAACCCCCGATTGGAAGAGCCTGCAAGGCACGACGCTGGAAGGCGGCTATGAGCTGAAGGAGATTCTCGAAGCCGAGGAGAATGCGGCGAGTTTCCGGGTGCGTGTACTGGGCGATTACTCACAGAGAGCATTCGCGAGCTTTTACCGCGCGGCCGCTGAGGAATTACACCAGCAGGTTGTAATTTGGGACACGCTGCGGCAGGTGACGAGTGCCAATTTGAGTGTTCCTTTGGGCGCAGGAGCTATCAGCGTGGGGGACGTGCCTGTGGAGTACGCTGTTCTGCCGGTACCGGATGAAACGCTGGGCGGAGTGCTGCGCGAGCGGCCGCTGACGGAAGAAGAAGCGCGCGAGATGATGTTCAGCGTGGTCGGAGCTCTGGAGATCCTCCACGCGAACGGCTTCGCGCATGGACGTGTTTCGCCCGAAGAGGTGCTCGCCGTCGGCGATTCGATCCAGCTCTCTACTGCCGGGGTGAGGCGCCTCAACTCGCTGCCGCTGGTGAGCACCGGCGCCGGTAAGTATCTGGCTCCTGAGAGCGTGGTACAGAACGTTACCGCCGGAGCCGATGTGTGGTGCCTGGGTGCGACGTTGTTTGAAGCTTTGAGGGGCAAGCCGTACACGGCCTCGCTGGATCTGGAGGCTGAAGGTCTTCCTCCGGCGTTTGCGCGGGTCGCGGCGGGGTGCCTCCAGAACGATCCACAGACGCGTTGTACACTCGGCCAGATTCGGGAACTCTACGAAGGAAAAGCGCTCCCGCCACCGGTGCCAATAGCTGTGGTGGAAACAAGTGCCGCCAGCATGGGGGAACCGGCAATTGAACAGGCGGATCTGCCTCAGCCGGAAGTGAACGGCCTTTCGAAGCAGACCGTACAGCCCGAATCTGAGGCGAGCTCAGCGGATGCGGCGGCTGATCCGGGTCCAGTGGTTGCCAGTGCCATTCTTCCTGATGAGGCAGATGCACAACCAAATTTGGCGCAAACGACTATTCTTCCGCCGGCAGCCAGCGCCCCCGAGACACCGATCTTGATTTCCCGGCCGGCACGCGGGAGCCTGACGTCCGATGTCGCCGCTGTAGACGATCGAGAACGGCCGCGAAGACTGTGGCTCTATAGCGGAATAGCGGTGTTGGCCTTACTGGCGATTGTCCTTATCGCGCGTGGTCGCCACGAAGTAAAGCCGAACACCGTCCCTGCAGCAAAAGCTCAAAGCGAATGGCCGACCCGCACCCTTACGCCCGATACGCAGCCGGCGAAGACAACCGCCCAGCCTGCTTCTGCCAGCACCCCAACGGGCACTCGCAAGGAGGCGGCGCCTGCAAAAACCAGCCGTGCAAACCCCAATGAGGATGTGTGGCGCGTGGTTCTGTACACGTACGGACGCCAGCAGGATGCGGAGAAGAAAGCGCAGGCGCTTAACCAGAAGCACCCGGGACTAGGTGTCGAGGTGTTCGCGCCGAAAGGAACCAGCCCGTACTTAGTGGTTGCAGGCGGAAAAATGACGCGCGAGGAAGCAATCCGGATGCGGAAGACCGCACTGCGCATGGGTATGCCTCGGGACGCCTATATTCAGAACTATAATCAGTGATCCCGGCTGCCTGCGTGGGTAAGAAAGCACGCATGAAGAGGCCGTGAGCCTTCCGTTGGGAAGATATTCTAGTAGGCGCAGTTGCGGGCGGGCCCCCTTCTATTGGACATGCGGAAAGACAGCAGCGCCGACGGTGAGCTGGTCGAAGGTCTTCGCAGACGGGATGCGGACGCGCTGGCTGCTGCATATGACCGATACGGTACGCTGGCATACTCCATCCTCCTGCGCATAACACGCGACCAGAGTGTGGCCGAAGATCTCCTGCAAGAACTGTTCCTGCGTGTTTGGAACCGCGCCCGCGACTTCGATCCTGAGAAAGGAGCGTTTGGAGTCTGGCTTTTGTCGATCGCGCGTAACATGGCGATCGACCACGTGCGTTCAGCGAGCGCGCGCTTCCAATCCCGGGTGCGGCCCTTTGCGCCATCCGACCAGATTGCGCTTTCGTATAAACCTAGAGATCCGGAATCGGTGCTCGACAGTGCAAAGGCCATCAAATCCGCGTTTTCAGGCCTGACGGCGAACCAGAAAAAGGTATTGGAACTCGCATATTTTGAGGGACTGTCGCAGACGGAGATTGCTGCGCATTTACAGGAGCCGTTAGGCACCGTCAAGAGCTGGATGCGGTCCGGAATGGAGAGATTGCGGGCCGTGGTGAAGGCGGGGGCAAGCAAATGACGCACTCCGAGATGGACGAGTTGTACGAACTCTACGTGCTCGGGGCGCTGGAGCCGGAGGCCGCGCAACAGATTGATCGACACTTGGGCGATCAGTGTGACTATTGTCTGCAGCATTTACGCGATGCGGCGCTGGTCGCGTCGGCGATGTCAGGTCTGGCCGAACCGGTGAAACCGCCCGGGCGGCTGCGAAAGAAAATTCTCGAGACCGTGACACCCCGGCCGAGCTTAGCCAATTGGAAGTTCGCTGTGGGCTCCCTATTGGCGGCGTGCATCGTGCTAAGTGCGGCGCTGCTGTGGCAGAGAAGCACGGCACAATCGCTGCGCGAACAAGTCGCCGGGCTCGCACATGAGCGGGACGAGTTGCGATCGGTGGTGGATGTCCTCAGCAGGCCGGATACGAAAGAGGTGCGCTTCGGGCTGGCGGACAATAAGCCGCACGGGCGCGTATTCGTCAGCCCAAGCGGCGGCGTCGTTTTCGTGGGATCGAATTTGCCCCAGGTAAGCTCTGACCAGACGCTGGAATTGTGGGTTATTCCTGCGACCGGTGATCCGCAGCCTGCGGGTCTCTTCCGCGCCGGCGCCGGCGGCGATTCTGTACACGTATGGCAGCAGCCCGTGAATCTGGCGCAGCTTCATGCCGTTGCCGTTACGATCGAGCCGGAGCGGGGTTCGCAGAAACCGACAACTCCACCGTTCCTCATCGTTCCCGTGGCTTGAAGCGTCTAAACACGGCTGTAGGCGCTGTACTGTTCGTCGCGAATGTCCATGAATGCCAGCAGACGCGTTCCCGCCAGCGACGGACCTTCGCGAATACGAAAGGGCCGAAGAAGAGTGTTCTCGCTCAGCTCCAGCAATAGACGCTGATTTTCTTCGAACTGCCGCTGTGCCGGACTGTCCGCGAGCTGCACCTGCGTGTAGCTGAATTCAGAAAGCGGCACGCCCGGAAGTGGGGCAGCGAGAGCGGATGCCGAAAAAGCACTGGCGCAAAGCCCCGCGGCGGCTTGGGTGCCCTGCCGAAGCAATTCCCGTCTGTTCATTTCTTCTATCCTCGCGCTGCATTCGCATAGAATGTTTGGCAACGTTCAGTCATGATGCGAAAAGCCATCCTGTCTTTCATCTGTCTTGCCTGTGTGAGTGTGCTGCTGCGAGCCGCCGAGCCGTACGCCGTTACCGTGGAGCGTGGCGTCGAAGTAAAGATGCGCGACGGCGTCGTGCTGCGCGCCGATATCTATCGGCCGAAAGCGGAGGGGACCTTTTCAGTACTGCTTCAGCGCACGCCCTATGACAAGCGTGGCGGAACGGCCTTCGGATACCAGGGCGCGGCGCAGGGGTATGTAGTGATCATCCAGGATGTTCGCGGAAGGTACACGTCTGAAGGCGAATGGTATCCGTTCAAGCACGAATCAGAAGACGGATATAACACGGTGGAATGGGCCGCGGCGCTGCCCTATTCGAACGGAAAGGTGGGGATGTTTGGCGGCTCTTACGTGGGTGCGACGCAGATGCTGGCTGCTATCGCCCACCCGCCGCATCTGGCAGGCATCTGTGCAGAGGTGACAGCGAGCAACTATCACGCAAACTGGACCTATCAGGGCGGGGCGTTCGCGCAGTGGTTCAACGAGTCATGGACCTCGGGATTAGCGCAAGATACGCTCAACCGCCTGGTGCAGAAGGATACGAACGCGTTGGAAGGTGTCCGCACGCTCCCGCTGGTGAAGTATCCGCTGTTCAATTTTCCGGCCATGCCGGCGAATCCGGACCTGATAGAGGCACTCGCGCCCTATTTCCGCGACTGGCTCGCGCATCCGGACTATGACGCTTATTGGAAGCAGTGGTCCATCGCGGAACACTATAACGACATCCAGGTGCCGACATTGACGATTGCCGCCTGGTACGACCTTTTTCAGGGCGGATCGCTGCGAAATTACGTAGGAATTAAGGAGCACGGCGGCAGCGAAGCGGCACGCAGGGGGCAGCACCTGCTGATCACCATCGGCGGTCATGCAGGCAGCGGTCAGAAGATCGGCGAGGTCGATTTCGGGCCGACCGCTGCCGAATTTAGCGCGGATGCAATCACGCTTCGCTGGTACGACTATCTGTTCAAGGGCGAGCAGAACGAGTTTGCCAAAGTAACCCCGGTGCGAATCTTCGTAATGGGATCGAACGTGTGGCGCGATGAGCAGGATTGGCCACTTGCACGAGCTCAGAGCACCCGATACTATTTGCACGCGGCGCACCGCGCCAATTCAGCCGCCGGCGATGGGAGTCTGTCCACAACGGAGCCGCAGGCGGAACCGGAGGACCGGTACATTTATGACCCGGACAAGCCGGTTCCGACAGTCGGCGGGCCGCTGTGTTGCGATGGGACGCATCTGCCGCCGGGGCCTCGCGATCAGGCTTCGGTGGAGAAGCGTGATGACGTATTGGTTTATTCGACGACACCGTTCGAGCAAGATACGGAAGTGACCGGGCCGGTCAGCTTGGAACTGTATGCGAAATCGTCGGCTGTGGACACGGATTTCACCGCGAAGCTGGTTGACGTTTGGCCAAATGGCTTTGCGCAGAATCTGACAGAGGGTATCGTACGGGCGCGCTATCGCGATTCGCAGGAAAAGCCCGTGCTCATGACCGGGGGGACTGTCTACAAGTTCACCATCGACCTGTGGTCAACGAGTAACGTATTCAAAAAAGGTCACAGGTTGCGGCTCGAGGTTTCAAGCAGCAACTTCCCGCGGTTTGATAGAAATTTGAATACCGGCGAGGGAATCGAGTTCGCGCGAAGGCACGTGGTCGCAACGAACACGGTCTACCACGATGCACAACATCCGTCGGCGCTGATTCTGCCGATCGTGACTCAGTAGCCGGCGTCTGGAGCCCTATTTTGTCGGAATCTTCGGAACTGACCCGGCAGGAGCCGGGTTCTTCTGTACCGGCGGAAGCCCGCTTTCCGGCAGCGGAACCAGCATCTGTTCCTTCCGGTAGATCAGCGTGGATGTGTCGTAGCTGGCGAGTTCGAAGCCGTGGCCGTGCGTGATGGCGTCGGTGGGGCAGGCCTCGACGCAGTAGCCGCAGAAAATGCAGCGGTTGTAGTCAATGTTGTACACGCGGGCGTAGCGTTCCCCGCCGCTGAACCGTTCCTGCTCCGTGTTTTCCGCCGCTTCGATGTAGATGCAGTTGGCCGGGCAGGCAGCCGCGCACAGAAAACACGCGACGCACTTTTCCAGGCCGTTTTCGTCCCGTTGAAGAACGTGCGCGCCGCGATAACGCTCCTGGAGGATCGCCGGTGCGTCCGGATATTCTTCGGTAATCGTCGGCTGCAGCATCTCCTTAAACGTGATGCTCATGCCTTTGGCGATGGCCGCAGCGGAACCTAGCACTTCACCGATTTTTGCCATTTCTTCCTTCAGGTTAGCGCAGGCGGTTGTCACCCCCATGCAGGTGTCTGTGCAAATTAAGGCTGCCGCTGTTTTGATGAGTTGGCCTGCGTGAAACGGTGGGAGAATGACGGACAATGCGAGTAGTTATCCTGTTGCTGCTGGTCGCAGCAGCGCTTTGCGGCGACACGTTCAAGTTGTACCTGAAGGATGGCGGTTATCACCTCGTACGGGAATACCAGGTGCAAGGGGATCGCGTGAAGTTCTACAGCACCGAACGCGGCGATTGGGAAGAAATGCCGCTCGACTTGGTGGACCTGAGCAAGACGGAAGAAGCGCGCAAAGTTAGGGCGGACGAGACCAGCCGTGAAGCTCGCGCCGAGGACGAGGAAGAGAAGGCGGAGCGTGAGCTGCGGCATGAGATCGAAGCGATCCCGGTCGAGCGCGGCGCGTATTACAACGACGGCCAGAAAGTGAAAGGGTTGGCCGTTGCCGACTACCAGGTGGTCACTGATAAGAGGCGGAAGGCGATACAGGTCCTGAGCCCGGTGCCGCTTGTGCCCGGTAAAGCATCCGTTGTGATTAAGGGCGAGCACTCGAATTTCGTTGTGACGGAGGACCGGCCGAGCTTCTATCTTCGACTGGCAAAAGAAGAGCGGTTCGGAATTATCAGGCTCGAGCCGAAGAAACAGACACGGATCGTCGAAAACATTTCGATCATCCCGGTTGCGAAGCAAGCCGAAGAACAACGCAAGCAGATGGATACGTTTGACCAGCAGCTCGCCGAGGGGTTATACCGGGTTTGGCCCGAAAAGCCGTTGACGCCTGGCGAGTATGCGTTGGTGGAATTCTCCGATACCGGAGACAAAGACGATATCGAACTGCTGATCTGGGATTTCAGCTATCGCCCCACCGCCAAGTAGCCCAGGGCGGCGCTGCCCCGATTTTCACGCGCTGTTGTTGCGCTTGCTAACCGTCGTGATTCATTCGTACCGCAGGGCCTCCGCAGGTGCAATTCGGGCTGCGCTGCGCGACGGGTGAAGCGTCGCGATGAAGCTCGTAAACAACGCCAGGACGGCAACCCAGATGCCGTCCGTCCAGTGATTCTGGAACGGAACGTAGCTGATGGAATAGACCTGCTCGTCAAGGCGCAGCCAGTGATAGTGATTGAAAAGCACCGTTACGACGTAGCCCGCGCAAAGCCCGATCACGCAGCCGAGGCTGCCGATGAGGAGACCCTGCAAAACGAAAATGCGCTGAATCTGCTGGCGCCGCGTCCCCATGGACATCAGGATCGCGACGTCGCGGTGCTTTTCCATCACAAGCATGACGAGCACGACGAGTATATTGAGCGCGGCAACAAGTTCGATCAGACTGACGGTGATGACGCTCACCGTCTTTTCGAGCTTGAGCGCGTTCAGCAGCGAGCGATTTTGCTCCATCCAGGTATTCGCGATGAGTTTGGGTCCGATGATGTCTTCGGCCTGGCGCGCGACCTGCGGAGCTTCGAAGATATTATCGAGGCGGATCTCGAGCGTGTTGACGACGTCGTTGAGATCAAGAACACGTTGGGCGGCGGGCAGGGAAGTGAAGGCCCAGCTCGAGTCGAGATCATAAAGGCCGGATTCAAAGATACCGGCGACGCGGAAGTGGTAGAGACTTGGAACCACGCCCAGCGGCGTCAATTGTCCCTGGTAGCTAATTACGGTGACGGGGCTGTGAAGGACAACTCCCGCCTGTTCGGCGAGACGCGAGCCGAGCACGATGCTGTATTCACCGGGGCGGGGGCTGTCAAAGCTCGCGAGCGAGCCGGCCTTCAGGTGACGGAGCATGTCAGGAGCAGGCGCGCCATGCCCCAGCGGAACCCCTTTCAGAATCGCGCCCGAACCCATGATGGGGCCCTTGACCGCGACCTGGCCATACAGGCCGGGTGTGACGCTTATCACGTGCGGCAAGCGCTTCAGCTTAGGAACGAGCCGCTCCCAGTTCTCGATACCATAGGCGGGAGTGCGTTCAAGAATACTGACGTGCGCGGTAGCGCTGAGCAGGCTGGATTGCAGCGTACTTTGAAAGCCGTTGTTGATGGCCAGGGCGATGATAAGAGCCGCGACGCCGGCGGCCACGCCCAGCACTGAAATGACGGAGATAACCGAGATGACGGTTTGCTTTCGCTTTGCCCGCAGATAACGAAGAGCGACCATCCATTCGAAGCGCGACATGTCTTCATCTATTGTGAATGCTGCGGGCTAGGCTGATTAGCACATCGCCCGTCTGGTGCTGTAATATTAGTCACTTCGGAATTCGGCGCAGCGTGGTCCTGGAGGTAAGCGGCATGGCTAGCGACGTCTTCATCAGCTACTGCAGAGAGAACAGCGCAGAAGCGGACCGGATCTGTTCCTTTCTGGAGCAAAATAATCTCCAGTGTTGGGTGGCTCCGCGGAATATACCCGGCGGCATGGAATGGCCGGAAGCAATTGCAAAAGGCATTCAGGGCAGCCGCATCATGCTGGTTCTGCTGTCCTCCCACACCCAGAGATCGAAGCAGATCGGGCGGGAGCTGACACTTGCCGCGAATCATGATCTGACCGTAATCACTGTCCGGCTGGAAGATGTTGGGGTGCCGGACAGCCTTCAATACTTTGTCAGTAATCTGCAGTGGATTGATGTTTACGGCGACCACTTTAACGAGGGTATGGCGAAGTTAATCGCCACGCTGCGCTATCAACTCGGTCGGACGGGAGACACAGAGAAGAATATCCGCGTTGACCCGGCGTGGACGTCGGGAAAGAAGGGGCTCTCTAAAGGGAAAAAGGTCGCCCTCGCGGCAGGCTTGGTTTTTGCTGTTTTCTGCGTGATCGCCTACGAGGCGAATCTGAATCGCTCAGAGCAGAACGACGTAATGCCAGCAAAAACCGTGCCGCCTTCCATTACGCCTGCACCGGACCAGCCGCCGGAAGGGACGCCGAAGCAGTCGAAAGTCAAGCTCCCAGATACTTTGCGAAAACCGCCAGCAGATTCAACCTCAAGTCAGCGACCGTTTACGCAAACGGACACGTCCTCCGATCAGGACAGCGAGCCGCCGAGCTCATCGGTGCACGAGAGTCCTCCCGCGATGACTGCAGCATCCTTCGGACAGCTCACAGCAGGCACCTGGAGAGGGGCCTATGCATGCGCTGGGATCGTGAACGAGGCACAATTGCTGCTGACCTCCGAAGGAAACGGCGGGGTCAGCGGCCTGTTCCGGTTCAACGCGCTGCCTCAGCCCGGAGCGTATTATGTCCGCGGCAAGGTGAGCCCGGCCGATCATTCGATTTATCTGAAGTACGCCGGCTGGCAATACAAGCCGCCTGGTGACTGGGTCCCGCTCGATGTCATGGGCATCGTCGACCTGGCGAACGAGACGATAAAGGGGCGGATGAATTCGCCCCTGTGCACAGGATTCGAAGTACACCGCCAGTAGCCGCGCTACGCTTCAAGCTCGCGCAGGCGCTGGGCAATGCCTCTTTCGCCATCGGGCCGAAGCAGCGGAAAGAGGATCACGTCACGAATGGACTTCGAATTGGTGAGCACCATCGTAAGGCGGTCAATGCCGATGCCTTCGCCGCCAGCCGGCGGCATGCCGTAGCAGAGCGCTCGAACATAGTCCTCATCCATCACATGCGCTTCTTCGTCGCCCCCGGCTTTCAAGGCAAGCTGTTGTTCGAATCGTCGGCGCTGTTCCTGCGGATCATTCAGTTCCGTGAACGCATTGCAGATTTCCATGCCCGCGACGTAGAGCTCGAAACGCTCGACGAACGCCTGGTCGTCCGGTTTGTTTTTCGACAGCGGAGAGATCTCCACCGGGAAGTCGTAAATAATCGTCGGCTGGATGAGCTGATCTTCAATGTCCCGCTCGAAGAGCTCAACAAGGGCGGAGCCGGGCGAAGTTTCTTTGGAGTGCCGCAATAGCCATTCGGGGTCCTTCACGTTCTCGAGCGTCGGCTTCTCGGCATGTGGCCAGAGTTCGACGACCGCTTCGCGCATGGAAAGCTGGCGGATATTCGCGAAATCGAGAGTGTGTTCTCCATAGGCGACCTGAGCCGAGCCGGTGGCGTCTATCGCCACCTGCTTCAGTAGTTCTTGGGTGAGCCGGATCATGCCGCGGTAATCCGTGTAGGCCTGGTAGAACTCGAGCATCGTGAATTCAGGATTGTGATGCGTCGAGATGCCCTCATTGCGGAAATTACGGTTGATTTCATATACCCGCTCCAGGCCGCCGACGACCAGCCGCTTGAGATAGAGCTCGGGAGCGATGCGCAGGTAGAGGTCAATGTCGAGCGTGTTGTGATGCGTGATGAAGGGGCGCGCAGCTGCACCTCCATACAGCGGCTGCATCATGGGCGTTTCGACTTCGAGAAACCCATGCTCGTCCAACTGCCGCCGGAACGAGCGGATGATTCGTGAGCGCGTTACAAACACCTTTTGAACATCTGGATTTGCAATCAGATCCACGTATCGTTGGCGATAGCGAGTTTCGATGTCTTCCAGGCCATGCCATTTCTCCGGCAGCGGCAGCATGATCTTCGACAGGAAGTCGAGATCCTCAACGTGAATACTGAGTTCGCCGGTTCGGGTGCGGAAGAGGTAGCCGGTCACGCCGATGATGTCGCCGATATCGAGCTGTTCGTAGAGCTTATAGGCGGTTTCGCTGACGGCGTCTTTCTTGACGTAAATTTGCACCTTTTCGGCGTGCTGTTGAAGGTGCAGGAAGCCCGCCTTCCCCATGCGGCGAATGGCGACGATGCGGCCGGCAACGCGGACGTGCACGGGCGTTCCCGCGAGTTCTTCAGCGGTTTTGTTGCCGAAGCCGGCTAGAATCTCGGGGATTGTGTGGGTATGGTCGAATGCATGGCCGTAGGGCTCGAAACCCAGCTCGCGGATCCGCTCCAACTGCGCGTGCCGCTGGCGCAAAATCTCATCTTCTATTGACAACGAAAGTCGCTCCTCGGAATGAAAACTTCATTGTAGAGGGCGAGCGGTTCTAAAACAGGGCGCGTCAGCGCCGGACGATCACTTCCCGCAGGTGGTCCCGTGTGAGAAAGAACTTCAGGGAAGCAGCGCGCTCGAAAAGTTTTTCGAGGGTGCGGTGGTTGAAGTACTGACAATGCTGGTAGCCGCCACGCGGGACTTGCGTGATCGTCTTCGCATCCTGGATGCGGTAGTTGTAAATGGGAATGCGAGTGGCCTTCTCGTCGGCGTTGAAGAAAGCCAGCATCAAGGCTCCCGGACGCATGACACGCAGGAGTTGCGCGACGGTGTCCTCGAGCAGCGGCGATGTGAGGAACTGAAGAGCGTCCCAGACGAGCGCTCCATCAAAGCTCGCATCGGGGAAGGTGAGCGTCTGCTCCAGGAAGCGATGGGCTGTGCTGGCGGCCTGCTGGCTCTCGAACCAGTCCTGCCCGAACTGCTGCTGCATTGTACCGATGATGTCGTCGGACGATATACGATGACCGAAGCCGGTCACAAAACTGATGTTGGCCTGGCTCGCTCCCGACATGTCCAGGATCGACAGTCCTTCGGCGGACTGCAGCATGGAGCAGAACTGATCGAAGCCGCTGCTGTGCCGTGTGAGCGTAGGCGGCGCGTCTTTCGATGGCGCTCCCTTACCTGCTCCAAATCTCATAAGGAATCAGACCGTATCGCGAACCGGTGAGCATCGGTTCGGAGAGACCACAAAGCATTGCGTTTCGGCAGGCAAGGCCTCTCCTTCGCGGCAAAAGCTAGCGGGTGGGCGCGGCAGCCGGGCTTGCGGCCGGGGCGGCAGAAGGCTGAGGAGCAGCCTGAACGGGTTGCGGCGGCGCAGCAGGTGGCTTCGCTGCAGAGGACTTGGAGATATCGATACTGCCTTTGAAATAGGCGCCGTCTTCTATGACAATTCGGCTTGTCTTGATATCACCAACCAGCTTTGCTTCTTTTTTCAGGTCGATCTTGTCCGTCGCATCGACATTGCCCTGAATCGAGCCATGAATGATGATCTCGCGGGCTTTCAACCCCGCCTGTACGCGGGCATTGGGGCCGATGGTCAGCCGGTGCTCATGGCATTCAACCGTGCCCTCCACCTCGCCGTCGATGGTCAGATCCTCACGCGCGAAGATTTGACCCTTCACTGTGACGTTCTTACCTAAAGCGGCGGAGCCGCCCCGGACCATGGGCTCGGGTTCAAAGCTTCTGCTGGATGATGACATGTTGCTGATTTCTCTCCTCTGAGGCTCTACCGCAGGTGCTGGGGTTGGTTGCGCAGCCGGTCTGGACTCCGGCCTTTGCGGCAGCTCGTCTTCTTTGCGTTTACTCCACATCTAAAAGGGACATCTCCTCGGGATTCGCTCCCATTTATGGTACTACTCCGCGCCAACGCGGCGTATGAGCACTCGAAGTACCAACATTAGCGCAGGAGAACTAGGGAGGGATAGCTTCTGTGATAATGAAGAGTCGTGTCAAAAACCCGGGAACTTGAAGCTCGCTTGGAACGCGCAGAGCAACAGTTGCGGCTTTTCCAGCGCGTGAGCAGATTGATGACTCGCGATATGGAAGTGGACGATGTTCTTCATGAGATCGTAAGCCTCGTCTCGGAGTTCTTGAGTTGTGATTCCTGCCTGATTTATCTGGTCGACGAGGGCGAATTGGTGCTGTATGCTTCAAGCGATTCCAACCGGACGAACCTGGGCAAAGTGCGGTTGCGGTTGAGCGAGGGGTTGACGGGCTGGGTGGCGCGCGAACGGCGGCTGTTGGCCATTTCACGCGAAGCCTATGCCGACCCGAGGTTCAAATTTTTCAAAGACTTGCCGCAGGATACTTTTGAGGCGTTCCTGTCGGTGCCGATTATCTCGCAAGGCAAGGTGGTCGGTGTGATCAATGTGCAGCATCGCGAGCCGCGAATCCACTCCGGCGGTGATATGGAGATGCTGAGTACGATTGGCGAGCAAGTCGGCTGTCTGCTGGTCCTCGCGCAACAAAAGAGCAGCGCCGCGTCCGGCATAGCTTCCTAGGTCCGGCCTGCGAAGAACCTGGGCGGAAAAAGCCTCAGAGGTTTGTCTTGACGGTTAATGCGGGGTGGGGACCGTCGAGAAGGGTATCAGATTGCTTTTCTTCAAATGGCCGCCGGAACGCCACGAATTTGCGATTGCACATCGTACACCGATAAAGGCGTGCGCCTGCGGCAAGCAATATCTGCTTCGAAAGACTTAACCGGTACGCACTCGCAGACCACTCCACTACCTTGAAACTCAGGCATCGTGGACACTTCGCAAACTTCGAAGAAGACCAGATACTGATCCACGATCTGTAACCGCATTCCATGCAACGGAAAGGGTATATGCCGACCGCCATCTTGCGGAGTTCGGAGAGAGAGCGGCCGCGCGACCGCCGCAGATCTCCGCTGCCGCAGTTCTTGCAAGCGAGATGGGGATGAATCATAGTGCCAACGCTTTTCGACTCGCGTTGGCTTGAATGTATTTCTTACGGTTTTCTACGAAGGCCTCCTGCAAACGCGCCAGTACCGTGCCATCTTGCCGCAACGGTACGCCCTCGATCTCCGACACTGGTAAAAGATCCCGCGTAGAAGAACTGATGAATACCTGGTCGGCTTTTTCGAGATCGAAGCGTGTCAAATTGCGCTCAGAGATGGTAAGGCGAGGCACGCGCATTTCTTCGAGTAAAATTGCCCGCGTGACGCCGGGGAGACAGCCGGAAGTGGCGACCGGCGGCGTCCAGACATGATCGCCCTGGATGACAAAGATGTTGGCAGACGTGCACTCGCTGACGGCGCCTGATTCGTTCAACAAAATGAATTCGTCGAAACCGCGTTCGTGCGCCGTTTCGTACCAGGTGAGATTTTCCGCCCAGGATGTGACTTTTGTAGCCGCAAATGGACTCGCACTGAAGCGGGCGTTTGGCATGTAGCCGAGTTTGACGCCAGCGCTCCAGTTGGTGAGATCGGCGGTAAAGGCAACGAGGTCGGCGAGACGCGTGATGCCGGGGCTTTCAAACAGATTGCCTTTATTGCGAACAACGGCAACCCGCAGCGTGGCGTTGAGTGCGTGGTTTGCCTCAACCAGCTTCAGAAGCTGCTCCTCGAGCCCCTCGGGAGTGATGTCGAAGGGGACATGCAGCACTTCCGCGTCGCGGCGCATGCGCTGATAGTGCCGCTCATACGCGAACAGAACGCCTTCGCTGACGCGCAGAGTGCTGAAAACGCCCCAGCCGTTCATGAATCCGACTTGACCCGGAGAGAGCAGCGGTTCGTCGATGTCCCGGATGGACCCGTTGTGAAGGAGGTAACGATGCACGACTCGATTTTACAGGGTCTAAACCCGCTGATTCGCCAGCCAATGAAAGAGCGCGCGCAGCGCGTTGCCGCGGTGGCTCACTGCAAACTTCTGTTCAGGCGGGACTTGCGCGAGCGACTGCTGAAACGGTGGGTAATAGAAAAGCGGATCATAGCCGAACCCGTTCCGGCCGCAAGGGGCATGCAGTATCTCGCCTTCCACGGTGCCCCGCACGGTGTGTAAAACGTGGCCGTCTTGCGCAATAGCTAGTGCGCAGACGAAGCGGGCGCGGCGGTCCGAATGGCTGGCCAGTTTGTTTAGCAGCAGCTCGTTGTTGGTCGCGTCGGTTGCGTCCGTGCCTGCGAAACGAGCCGAATAGATGCCCGGTGCGCCGCCCAGCGCGTCGACCTCCAGCCCGGAATCGTCTGCAAAGACGAGTTCCGGAGTGAAGTTTGAATAATAAGCCGCCTTCAGCCGCGCGTTTTGTTCGAAGCTCATCCCGTTCTCTTCCGGAGGAGTGATCCCGCTAAGCCCGGGGAGCGACGCGACGGCGATGCTTTCGAGTCCGCATTCACGCGCTGCAAAGTCGAACTCGCGCAGCTTCCCGGGATTGGTGGAACAGGCGTAAACGATCGTGCTCACGGGCGGTCGGCTAAGGCCTTTTCCTGAATAGTTCGCAGCTCTGCGACGCCCACGCGCGCAAGATCGATTAACTGCGACGTCTGGGCATCATCGAAGGGTGTGTGTTCGGCAGTGGCCTGAATCTCAACAAATTTATTCGAGCCCGTCATAACAACGTTCATGTCCACGTCCGCGCGTGAATCTTCTTCGTACGCCAGGTCAAGCATGGGCGTGCCGCCGATCAGGCCCACGCTGGTTGCAGCCACGGAGTCGATGAGCGGCGATTTGCGAAGCGCTTTGAACTTCACGAGCGTGCCAATGGCGATCGCGAGGGCAACATAGGCCCCGGTAATAGCCGCCGTACGAGTGCCGCCATCGGCTTGCAGCACATCGCAATCGACGATGATGCTGCGCTCGCCGAGAGCCGCAAGATCCACAACGGAGCGCAATGAGCGGCCGATAAGACGCTGAATCTCGTGCGTACGGCCTGAGGGCCGGCCTTTTGTGATTTCGCGGGGCGTGCGGGTGACGGTCGCTCGCGGCAGCATCGAATACTCCGCTGTAATCCAGCCCTTGCCTGTGTTGCGAAGAAAACCGGGGACAGTTTCTTCGATTGATGCGGCGCAAAGCACGCGCGTATTGCCGGCCTCGATCAGAACAGATCCTTCCGCGGTGACTAGATAATCTGTTGTGATCTTCGTGGGGCGGAGTTGATTGGGTTGTCTTCCGTCGCTTCTCATGAGCGTTTCCAGTCTAGCGGGAGTGGCCGTTCATGCCGCTGAGCGAAGCGAGAAGTAAAGCAGCAGCCCTACGACGATCAGCACAACCACAACGATTACCAGGCACGGGACTGCGCCTTGACGCGGAATAGGCGTGGTCTTCACGCCGGTTGATTTCTTCTTGATTTTAGAGGAAGCCATTCAGAGATCGAACCCGTGCCTCACGCGCGCGTGTCCCCGAGGCAAAGGCTTAAATAGATATTGAACCAGACACCGATGTGCGGCCGTAAGCGTGGCGCGCCAGACAGACCGTAGCTACTTCTTGAACAAATTGTCAAACGCAGCGCGTGCGTCGTTTGCGTTGCGCGGTGCAGCAACCGAGCCGTTGTCTCCAGCCTTGACAGCGGGAGCAGCCGGCAGCACGTCGCGGGCGACCGTAACACGAGGCGAGAAAAGCTCACAGCTATTCGTCTGATCCTTCACGGCGATGCGCACAGGGATTGGCTTGAGGCACTGAAAACGCGTAGATGAATCGAAGTTTACACACTGCTTACAGCAATGCAGCGCCGAACCGCACCTGGGGCAGGTGCCTTTAAAGTTCGTGTCGGGTGCCAGCGTGACACCGCAATTAAAGCAGCGTGCTGCCACCAGATTTTGAACCAGTCTCGGAAGTTTCGGACCGGTTACATCCAGAGGCAGCTTGGGTCCGTTCTGTTTGGGCCGGTCTTGGCGGTACGAATCGGGCCCGCGATCTGAATCCTGATATCCTTGCTGCCGGTATTTACGATCTCCGTCCATGCGTGGAGCGGCTCCTTGAAAGTCCAGTGGTGATTGTGTCTACGAGCGATCGTTCTTGTGCACGCTTCCCACCTGGACGTACATCTATCGAAAGTTCAAGACTCGAGGTTAAAAAGAGTCGATGGTGCTGGATCCTCGGCGGAGTGGGCGGGTACTGATTAATCGGAGGATGTGGCTGCAGAGCCCGCCTGCACCTAACTTACTATTTACCACGAAATTCGTTCGCGCGCTAGGGTGCTGCCGAGATTTCTCGGCTACCCATAAAAGTTTTCTCCCAAACCGCTTTCAATTCTGATCCGAGACCCATTTCAACAGTGCGTTACAGGGCCGGGTGAGGGGATTGTCGAAATGGTTGGGGCTTACCCGCACCGAGTACCCGACGCGCCCGGTCTGCTGGGCCGTAAACTCGTTGGCGAAGACTACCGCGTCACCCTTTTCTTCCACCGGATTGAGCGTTAGCGAATACGTGCTTTCCAGCTGACCGTTGACTCCAACCCGGCCGATTACGGCCTCTACCCGCACGTCTGATGGCTGTAAGCCGGCCAAATCGATGGTAGCGCGTAGCCGCACCGCCGACCCGCTCATCACCTGGTCGCCCGGGCCATCCCCAAGTTCGACGAACCGGACGCGATCCCAGCTCTGGATGAGACGGGAATCCCAGGCCGTTTTCTGCCGCGCCGCGTCGAAATTATTCCTCGAGATGCCGAGCCACAAGTGATGCGCCGGTTTGTAGAGCTCCGACATGTACTCGAGGACCATGCGGCCGCAACTGAAGCGCGGCGTGATGTTCGCAATACAGGCCTTCATGCGGTGAACCCACTCGTTGGGAAACTCGTAGTCCGAATCCAAATTCTCGTAGAAAAGGGGAACAATTTCGTTCTCGAGTGTCGAGTAGATTGCACTGGCGTGGATGTCGTCCTGATCTTCCGTGTAGGGCGCGCGGTCCCCAATGGCCCAACCGCCTGAGATCTCATAAGCTTCATCGAACCAGCCGTCGAGAACGCTGAGGTTCAGAACGCCATTCATGGAGGCCTTCATGCCGCTCGTTCCGCAGGCTTCTTCGCCGCGCCGCGGGGTATTCAGCCACAGGTCGACGCCCTGGACCATTTCGCGAGCCACCTGAATACCGTAATCCTCCACGAAGATGAGGCGGCGCGAAATCTCGGGATCGTGGGACAGGTTGTAGATCTCGCGAATGAGAGTCTTGCCAGGGTGGTCTTTGGGATGTGCCTTGCCGGCGAAGACAATCTGCACCGGCATCCGAGGATTATTGAGAATCTTCTTGAGACGGTTTACGTCCCGGAACAGCAGAGTAGCGCGCTTGTACGTGGCGAAGCGGCGTGCGAAACCGATGGTGAAAACATCCGGATCAAGAACGTCCTGCAGCCGCCGGATTTCCGCGGCAGATGCCTTGCGTTGCAGCGCGGAAGCCACTGCGCGTTCCCGTACAAACGCTACCATGCGGCGCTTGCGCTTGCGGTGCATCTCCCAGAGTTCCTGGTTCGGAATCTCCTGCACCAGCTCCCACATCTTGGGCTCTTCACGGCGCTCCCGCCAGTCAGGCTGTAAATACTGATCGTAGAGTGCGGCGAGATCGCCATTGATCCAGGTAGGCGAATGCACGCCGTTTGTCACGGACGTGATGGGAACCTCGTTGACCGGCAACCGCGGCCAAAGGTTCTGGAACATGTCCTGCGAAACGAACTTGTGCAATGCGCTGACGGCGTTGCGAAAGGCAGACGTTTTCAGGGCAAGTATCGCCATGGAGAAGCGCTCGGACGGGTCCTGCAGGTTGTTGCGTCCGAGTTTGAGTAGCTTCTCAAAGGGGAAGCCGGCCTGCTCGCAGTAGCCGTGGAAGTAGTCGTACACCAGGGTGGAATCGAAAAGATCGATGCCGGCAGGAACCGAAGTATGCGTCGTGAAGACGTTGCTGACGCGAGTGGCCTCCAGCGCCTGCTCAAAGCTCAGGTCGCTTTCATCCATCAGTACACGGACGCGTTCAATGGCGAGGAACGCGGAGTGCCCTTCGTTCATGTGATAAACGGTGGGCCTGATACCCACCGCTTTAAGTGCCCGGATACCACCGATTCCCAGAACGATCTCCTGACGAATACGCTTGTGAATATCACCGCCGTAAAGCTGGTCAGTGATTTCACGGTGCTCAGCCGCCTTATTTTGCGGGATATTCGTGTCGAGCAGGTACAGCTTCACGCGGCCGACATCGATGTGCCACACCTTGAGGAACAGTTCGCCCGTCGGAAGCGTGACGCTGACATGAATTTCCTGACCGTTCCCGTCCAGGCAGGGACGTACCGGCAAGGTGTAGAAATCGTTCAGCGGGGTACGCTCCTGCTGCCATCCGTCTGGATTAAGGTATTGCTGCAGATACCCGCGCTGATACAACAGGCCGACACCGGTCAATGCAATATCGCAATCGCTGGCAGCCTTCAGATGATCGCCGGACAGAATTCCGAGACCGCCCGAATAAATCTGCATGCAGTCGAGCAGCCCGTATTCCATCGAGAAGTATGCGATGCGCGGGACAGTCTCCGTCGGAGTGCCGCTGTGCAGATAGCTTTCGTACCGTTCGCAGGCACGCTTGTATAGGGAAAGAAACCGCGGATCGGCGGCTGCGCGGTCCAGGCGTTCCTGCGGAATGCGCCCCAGGAACTGAACGGGATTGTGGTTCGAATCCTTCCAAAGCGTAGGATCGAGGCGCCGGAAGAGCGCGCGAATGGTGTGATCCCAGCTCCACAACAGGTTGTATGCGAGTTCCGACAAACGGCTTAGGTTCGGCGGCAGCGCGGGGCGAACCAGGAACTCTTTCAACGGTAGAATTTGGTACGGCATCTACGGCGACTAGGAATCTTAAAGCTGAGTGAGAAACAATTAACGATACCAGATCCCTTACGCAAATCTACGGGTATGTCGAGCGCGACCCCACGCAGAAAGCTGCGTCGATTATCTCATGCACATAATGGGTCGTAGGGAACCAACGCCTGTCATATCTATCGTTTCAGCATGTCAGCTATGTCGTTGACGGCCGCACGATCCTCGAAGATCTGAGCTTCGAGGTGGAACGCGGCCAGACACTAGTGTTGCTGGGCCGAAGCGGATCGGGGAAGACTACTGCGCTGCGTCTGATCAACCGCCTGCTGGAGCCCACCGATGGTGCGATTCACCTGAGTGGCGAGGACATCCGGGGTGTGGATGCGATTGCGCTGCGACGGCACATCGGGTATGTGATCCAGGATTTCGGATTGCTCCCGCACTGGACCGTAGAGCAAAACGTGTCGCTGGTTCCAAGGCTGCTTGGATGGCCTCGGGAAAAACAACGCGCGCGGGCGCGAGAGTTACTCGAACAGGTTGGCCTGAGCCCTGAGATATTCGGCCAGCGGCGGCCTCATCAGTTATCGGGCGGGCAGCGGCAACGGGTAGCCGTGGCAAGGGCGCTGGCTGCAAACCCGGGCCTTCTCTTGTTTGATGAGCCCTTCGGCGCACTCGATCCGCTCACGCGGCATGAAATGCAAGGCCAATTCTGCGAACTGCGATCGCGCTACGACCTTGCTTCTGTATTCGTTACCCACGATCTGCTGGAAGCGCTGGCTCTCGGCACTCGCATCGCGGTGCTTCACTCCGGCAAACTGGAAGCGATGCTCTCGCCGGATGAATTCTTCGATGCCACAACGCCGGTCGCACGGGCGTTCCTCGAGACATTGCCGGTCGAATTCAGCAGCGGAAGGCGCCGATGACTGCCATCGGCCTGGCAGTGCTGGCGCTCATGGTTGGCGTAACTGCACAAATGCAAACGGCGCCGAACGCGCCGTTGCCGGATGCGCAGGAACTGAAGCGGCGCGTCATGGCGAGCATGAAAGCATCGGAGAAAAATCTCGAGAACTACTCTTGCATCGTGCAGGACCAGATTCACGAGCTGAATCCGGACGGCTCCGTAAAGAAGCACCGCTCCAGCATGAAAGAACAGTTTTTCGTAAACGGTGTTGAGATAGATCACACACTGGAGAAAGACGGAAAGCCGCTCACGCCCGGCGATGCGAAAAAGGAGCAGGAACACGTAGACAAAGAGGTCAAGAAATACAGCGATCCGAAGGAGGCCGACAAATCGAAAACACGCGACGAGAAAGAGGTGGACCTGTTTCTGCGGGCTCTGCGCTTATCGAATGGCAGCAGAGTAACCCGGGAGGGCCGGAGCACACTCGTTTACGATCTTTCGGGTGATCCGGCTTTTCATCCCAAGAAGGTAGAAGAACGGTTTGCAGAGGCGTTGAACGGGCGTATTTGGATTGACGAACAATCGGGCATGCCGGTGGAAGTACGCTTTGAGACAACGAAAGATGTGAAGATCGGCGGAGGGCTGCTTGCCAATCTTCACAAGGGTTTCTGGCTGCATCTGGTACAGCAGCGCGAGCCCGATGGCGTCTGGATCACGAAATCAGTGGACGGAAGCGGCGATGCCCGCGCTGCTCTCTTCGTGCACGCCCGCTTCCGCTTCAGCGAACAATTAGACAAGTGCCACCTGTTCTCGGTTAATACGCAACAAAACGTCCAGCCGCCGGCCGAATCTCCGGCGCCGGAATCCGAGAAATAGTGAGCAGCCGCAAGTGGACCCGACCGTAATCAAAACTCTGCTGGGCGATGTCGCGGAGCTCACCGGCGAACACATTGTGCTCGTCGGCGTTTCGTGCGGGCTCGCGATCCTCATCGGAGTAGGACTCGGAATTGCCGGCACGCGACACACCGCTGTCCGGAGAATCTCGGTGACGCTGGCAAACGTTTTGCAGACCGTTCCAAGCCTTGCACTGTTCGGGTTCCTCTTGCCCATACCGCTGATTGGCGGAATCGGCAGGCACACCGCTATCCTTTCGCTGGTACTGTACTCGCTGCTCCCGATTCTGCGAAATACCATCGTCGGCATCGTGGGCGTCGATCCTCCGGTTCGCGAGGCGGCTGTGGCCATGGGCATGACCGACCGCCAGCTTCTGCGGCTGGTCGAATTGCCTCTGGCAGCGCCTGCAATCCTTGCCGGGATACGCATCGCACTCGTGACGAACATCGGGACGGCGGTGATTGCCGCGGTCATTGGCGGCGGCGGTCTCGGCGAATTAATCTTTCGGGGAGTTGCCTCGGTGAACACCTTGGAAATCCTCGCCGGTGCGATTCCGGCGGCTGTGCTTGCGCTAGTGGCAGATGCCGGAATGTCCGCGCTCGAACGGGCGATTGCCAGGCGATGAGAAGTGCATTGACTGCGGCACACCGCGCCAAGCCAATCTGCCGAAGCGTGTTCGGCATTTTCGCGCTGCTTGCGGTGCTCTGCTCATGCTCCCGCACACACGGCATCGTGGTGGGCTCGAAGAACTTCACGGAACAATGGGTCCTAGGCGAAATTGCGGCTCAGCAGATCGAGCGCAAGCTCCATGTCGAGGTCCGCCGAAAACTCAATCTGGGCGGTACGCTGCTGACGCACGAGGCGATCGAGAACGGCGCCATCGATATCTATCCTGAGTACACCGGAACGGCTGCCGGCGTGGTGTTGAAGCAAAGGGTGCCGAATGATCCGGCACAAGTCTATATCGCGGTAAGGGACGCATATCTGCGGCGATTTCATCTGGTCTGGCTGCCGCCATTGGGCTTTAATGACAGCTTTGCAATGGTGGTGAGAAGCGAAGACGCCCGGCGGCTTCCCACGCCTACCCTCTCGGCCGCAGCGGCAAGGAATTGGCGGCTCGGCGTCGGTTACGAATTCCTCACTCGGCCGGATGGTTTAGAGCGGCTCGACGGCGTCTACCACCTGTCCTGGAAAGGCAACCCGAGGAGTATGGATCTCGGACTGCTATACCGGGCGCTTCAGGAAGAGCACGTAGATATGGCAGCCGGAAATTCGACCGATGCCCAACTCACCCTCAGCCGCTATGCAGTGCTTCAGGACGATAGGAAAGCATTTCCGCCGTATGATGCCTGCTTCGTGGTGCGTCAAGAATTAATGGAAGGAAATCCCGAGGTGGCTCGCGTGCTAAATGAACTCGAGAATCGCATCAGCGAAGCGACCATGCGAGACTTGAACCGGCGGGTCCAAGTTGAGCACGTGCCTGTAGAGACCGTCGCGAGAGATTTTTTGGCACGGCTGCCGTAAACATGATTAACAAACTGGTATTGGAGAATCTGAAAGCCCGCTGGGTGCGAACGTTCCTTTCCGCGCTGGTAGTTGGCGTTCAGGTGATGTCTATCCTGACGCTGATTGGCTTGAGCGACGGATTGTTGGAGCAATCGGCAAATCGCGCCAAGGGGTCGGGCGCCGACATTTTCCTCAAACCCGGGGCGCAAAACACATTTTCCCTGTCGTCCGGTCAGGTCTTACAAAAATTCGTGCCGTTGGTGGCAAAACAGCCGCATGTGGCGGCTGCCGTCCCCGTCCTCATTGTGCCGGTACAGGTCGTGACTTCCATGAACGGCGTAGACCTCACCGAATTGGAAAGGGTCACGGGTCGAATCCGGTTTTTGGAAGGCGGTCCACCCAAGGGCCTCGACGATCTCCTGGTCGACGAGTACTACGCCAAGCAGAACAAAGTCCGCGTCGGGCGAACCGTGAGGATGCTGAATCATGACTGGCGGGTTTGTGGAGTAATACCCGCGGGTCTGCTGGGCCGTTTCATCGTGCCGCTGCAGAGGTTACAGCAACTCACTGGCAATGCGGAGCCCGCCCGGATTTCACAGATCCTGATAAAGCTCGATGACCCGGCGCTCGTGAACCAGGAAGTGGAATACCTCAATCAGCTTTTGAAAGGTAACTTGCAGGCAATCTCCATGTCGGCATTCGTCTCGCAGTTCAGTATGAATAGCATTCCGGAGTTGAAAGCCTTTGTGGGAGTAATTACCGTCATCTCGGTGGTTGTCGGCTTCCTGGTCGTCTTTCTATCGATGTACACGGCCGTGGTGGAGCGAACCAGGGAGATTGGAATTTTGAAAGCGCTCGGCGCAAAACCGCTCACGATTCTCGACATTCTGGTACGAGAAGCGATTATCCTGGCTATCCTCGGCTGGATTATCGGTCTGGGGCTGTCATTTGCCGCGAAAACAATCGTTATGACCTTCTTGCCGGCTTCCTTGCCGGTCGTAACTGTACCGGATTGGTGGCCCATCGCCGCGGCTATCGCTATTGTGGGCGCCTTACTGGGCGCCGTTTATCCGGGACTGAAAGCTGCGCGCCAGGATGCGATAGAGGCATTGGCATATGAGTAGCGCAACAAAAACGGGCGCCATGGTGAGTGCGGAAAAATCGTCCGGCCTTGAGATGATTCGCGTTCGCGGGTTGACAAAAACGTATCACGCGGGTGACGTGGATGTGCACGCATTGCGTGGAGTGGATCTGGACGTCGCGCGCGGCGAGTTTCTGGCCATTATTGGGCCGTCCGGCTCGGGCAAATCGACTTTGTTCAACATACTCGGCGGATTGACGCCGCCCACCGATGGTCAAGTCTGGATCGATGGTGTCGATCTGCGAGGCTTGAGCGAGTCCCAACGGACCGAGATGCGGCAGCGAAAAATCGGGTTCGTTTTTCAGAAATATAATCTGCTTCCGACGTTGACCGCGAGAGACAACATCGCGCTCGCGCAAAACCTCAGCCACAGGAATGCCCCGCCGCCCGGCTTCGACGAAATTCTGCAAATGCTGGGAATCAAGGACCGCCTGGGACGCCGGCCCCGGGCTCTCTCCGGCGGGGAACAGCAGCGTGTCGCCATCGCCAGGGCGCTGGTCACTCAACCGGCGATTCTGTTGGCCGATGAGCCTACCGGCAACCTGGACACGGAGAACTCCGTTGCGGTTTTGAATATTCTGCGGGATCTGAACATGCGAAACCGGCAGACGATTCTGATGATTACGCACAACCCCGAAGCGGCAGCGTATGCTGATCGGATCGTAGCAATCCGCGACGGCGAGATGCACGACGCCTAAAGTTTCCTCAAACGGTCTCCACCGGTGTATCGGTAAGAATCGTCTGCAGCCGCGGACTAAGTTGCGGCTGGTGGCCAAACCAGAGCTGCAGCTTGTCCATGTAGTAGTAGACGACAGGCGTAGTGTAGAGCGTCAACAATTGGCTGAGCATCAAGCCGCCGACGATGGTGATGCCAAGAGGCCGCCGCATTTCGGATCCTGTTCCCGTACCGAGCGCCAGCGGCAGGCCGCCGAGCATCGCGGCCATGGTTGTCATCATGATGGGGCGGAAGCGCAGCAGAGCGGCCTGGTAAATAGCGTTCCTGGGCGAGATGCCCTGCGTGCGTTCGGTCTCGAGGGCGAAATCGATCATCATGATCGCGTTCTTCTTGACAATGCCGATGAGCAGAATGATCCCGATGAGCGCAATCACGGTGAGATCCGTTCCGCATAGGAGGAGCGCCAGCAGAGCGCCCACGCCGGCCGAGGGGAGCGTGGAAAGAATCGTGATCGGGTGAATGTAGCTTTCATACAGCATCCCGAGCACAATATAGACGGCTAGGAGCGCGGCAAGAATTAAGATCGGCTCCGTCTTGAGTGATGACTGGAACGCTTGCGCAGTCCCGGCGAACGCGCCGTGCACATTGGCTGGCATGCCGATGTCTTCTTCCGCCTTCTGCACCGCCGCAACTGCTTCGCTCAGAGCAACGCCGGGCGCAAGCGCGAACGACAGCGTGATGGAAGGGAACTGCCCTTGATGGTTCACCTGCAGCGGCGTCAGAACCGTGCGCAGATGCGTGAAAGTAGAGACGGGGACCGCCGTGCCGGTGTTTGAGCGGACGTAGATGGAATCGAGCGAGGCCGGATTCTCCTGGAATTCGGGCAATACCTCCAGCACCACGTGGTACTGGTTGATGCCGGTGTACATCGTGGATACCTGCCGTTGGCCGAAGGCACTGTAAAGAGTAGTGTCGATAGCCGCCGGATTAACGCCCAGCCGGGATGCCGTACTACGATCGATCATCAGCCGCGACTCCAGTCCGTGTACCTGCTGATCGCTGTTCGCATCGAGCACAAGCGGAACAGTTTTGAGCTTCTCGAGCAGCTTGGGCGCCCATTCGTTCAGGTCGCGGAGGTTATCCGATTGCAGAGTGTACTGGTATTGAGAGTTGCTGCCGCGCCCGCCGACGCGGAAGTCCTGCGACGCCTGCATGTAAAGAGTGGCGCCCGGGATACGCGACAGCTTGCCCCGCAGGCGGTTGATTACAGCGTCCGCAGAGCTCTTGCGCTGATCGAGCGGCTTCAATTGCGCCCACATCGACGCAACATTCAGTTCGCCGCCGCCCGTGAAGCCCTCTACGTCATCCACTGCCGGGTCCTGCTGGACGATCTTCATCATCTGGTGCAGCTTTTCGCGCATGGCCGCGAAAGAGATATCCTGGTCCGCCACGATGGCGCCGCCTATCCGGCCGTTATCCTGCTGCGGGAAGAACCCTTTCGGAACAATGATGTACAGGTAGACGCTGATGGCGATGGTCACCAGCGTAATCACGAGCGTGAGTTGCGGGTGGCGTAGCACGGAGGCAAGCGATTTCGCATACCCGTCATGAATCAGATTGAAGCCTCGTTCGCTGAGCCGGTAGAGGAAGCTATGCTGCTTGTCGTGCTGCGAGCGGAGAAGCCGCGAGCACATCATCGGCGTAGTGGTCAGGGAGACCAGCAGCGAAATCGTGATCGCCACTGTAAGAGTCACGGCGAACTCCCGAAAGAGGCGGCCGACAATGCCTCCCATGAAAAGAATGGGAATGAATACCGCTACCAGCGACGTACTCATCGACAGCACGGTAAAGCCGATCTCCTTGGCGCCTTGTAGCGCCGCTCGCATAGGTGTCCAGCCCGCTTCGAGATAGCGCGTAATGTTTTCAATCACCACGATCGCGTCGTCCACGACGAATCCGGTCGATACCGTGAGCGCCATCAGCGAAAGGTTGTCGAGCGTATAGCCGAGCAGATACATCACTCCGAACGTTCCAAGCAGCGATAACGGCACGGCTATTCCGGGAATTACTGTCGCCCAGCCGTTGCGCAGGAACACGAAGACGACCAGTACCACGAGAGTGATCGAGACCAGCAGCGAGAACTCGACATCGTGAACCGAAGCCCGAATCGTGGTGGTGCGGTCCTGCGCTACGTTGAGCTGGACGGAAGGCGGAATGGATGCCCGGAGCTGGGGCAGAACGGCTTTGATATTGTCGACGGTCCTGATGATGTTCGCCTGGGGCTGACGCGAAATCGCCAGAATGACGTCCGGTTTGCCGTTGTCGAGACCGTCATTACGGGTGTCCTCGACGGAATCGATCACGTTTCCGAGATCGCGGAGACGGACCGCCGCGCCCTTCCTGTAGGTAACGATGAGTGGTGCGTACTGCGCTGCGTGGAAAAGCTGGTCCGTCGCGTTTACCTGCCATCGGGTGGTGTCGTTACCGAGCGATCCCTTCGCCTGGTGAGCATTCGCGTTCTGCAGCGTCGCCGCCACGTCGGTCAGCGAGATCCCCAGGTTGTTGAGAATGGTCGGATTCACCTGCACGCGCACTGCGGGCCGGGAGCTGCCCCATACGTGCACCTGGCCTACACCCTCAATCTGCGAGAGCTTTTGCGCCAGAATCGAATCCGCCATATCGTACAGGTGCGGCCGGTCGTAGACCTCAGAAGTCATAGACAGCATCAAGATCGGTGCGTCCGCCGGATTGGCCTTCCAGTAGCCGGGGTTGCTGGGCAGGTCCGCTGGAAGCTGTCCGCGGGCAGCGTTGATCGCCGCCTGCACGTCGCGTCCTGCGGCGTCAATGTTGCGGTCGAGATCGAACTGCAAGACGACCACGGTGCTGCCCAACTGGCTCGAAGATGTCATCTCCGTAATGCCCGCGATGCGGCCAAACTGCCGTTCTAACGGCGTGGCCACGGAGGACGCCATCGTTTCCGGACTGGCGCCCGGCAGGTTGGCGTGCACAATGATCGTTGGATAATCGACCTCAGGCAGGGGAGCCACCGGCAGAAGCTTGAAAGCGAGCACGCCGGAGAGTGCCAGCGCCGCGGTTAGCAGCGATGTTGCAACGGGCCGTTTGATGAAGGGCGCTGAAAGGTTCACGCGCTACTCCACATGTACAGGTTGCGCCGCTGGATGCGGCGCCGCCTGCCTTACCGCCGGCCGGCTGAACCGCTTGGCCAGCCGGTCGAAGTACAGATAGACAACCGGAGTGGTGTACAACGTGAGGACCTGGCTGAGAATCAAGCCGCCGACAATGGTGATGCCAAGCGGGCGGCGCAGTTCCGCGCCCACGCCTGTACCGAGGGCAAGCGGTAGTCCGCCGAATAGCGCCGCCATCGTGGTCATCATGATGGGGCGAAAGCGCAGCAGGCAAGCCTGATAGATTGCCTCCAATGGCTTTTTGCCCTCATTGCGCTCTGCATCGAGCGCAAAGTCGATCATCATAATCGCGTTCTTCTTGACGATACCGATCAGCAGGATCAGGCCGATTAGCGAAACGACGTTGAAGTCCTCATGGCAGAGGAACAGCGCGAGGATTGCGCCTACGCCGGCCGACGGCAGCGTAGACAGAATCGTAATCGGATGGATGTAGCTCTCATACAGCACGCCCAGGACGATATAGACCACCACCAAAGCCGCAATAATCAGCCAGGCCTCGTTCGAAAGGGAGTTCTGAAACGCCGCGGCCGTCCCTTGGAAGCTCGTATGGATGCTGATGGGCAAACCGATTTCCTGCTCCGCTTGCTTGATCGCCTTAACAGCGCCGCCTAAGGATTCACCCGCCGGGAGATTGAACGAAACGGTGATAACAGGGAACTGGCCCTGATGATTGACTGTCAGGGGAGCTGACGATTGCTCGAAGTGCGTGAAAGTGCTGAGCGGAACTTCCGTGCCGTTCGACGAATGAATGTAGATGTCTGAGAGGTCCTGCGGATTCCGGCGAAAACCGGGCTCTACCTCGAGTACAACGTGATACTGGTTCAGTTGCGTGAACATCGTGGACACAAGCCTCTGGCCGAAGGCGTCGTAAAGGGTATCGTCGATCTGCTGCATACCGATTCCGAGCCGCGCGGCAGTGTCCCGGTCAATCACCAGCGTGGTCTGCAAACCGCCGTCCTGCTGATCTGTCGCCACATCCCGCAATTCGGGCAGCGTCTTCAGCTTGTCTACCAGGCGCGTGGTCCAGGCGCCGAGTTCCTTGGCGTCGGTGTCCTCGAGTGTGTATTGGTACTGCGTGCGGCTTACCCGGTCTTCCACGCTGAGATCCTGCACGGGCTGCATGTAAAGCGTGATGCCTTCCACCTGTGCAAGCTTCGGCTGCAGCCTGCGGATAATGTCGCTGGCGCTGATCCGGCGCTCCTCCAGCGGTTTCAGGTTGATCTGAATGCGTCCGCTATTCAGCGTGGTATTGATGCCGTCGATGCCGATAAAAGACGATAGGCTCTCGACGGCCGGATCCTGCAGAATAACTTTTGCAAGCGCCTGCTGGCGCTCAGACATTGCGGGGAAAGAGATCGTTTCCGGCGCCTGCGAAACGCCCAGAATCACCCCTGTGTCCTGAACCGGAAAGAATCCCTTCGGGACTACGATGTACAGAATCACCGTAGCGATGAGGGTGGCGACCGTGACCAGAAGCGTCATGGGCTGGTGTTTCAGAACCCAGAGCAGCGTGGTCGCGTATTTGTTGATTATCCAATTCCATGCCGTCTCCGATTTCCGGTAGAACCACCCCTGGTGCATTTCTGCGCCCGATTTGAGTAGCTTGGCGCACATCATCGGCGTTAGCGTCAATGAAACCACTGCCGATACCAGAATCGTAACGGCAAGCGTGATGGCGAACTCGCGGAAGAGGCGGCCGACGATATCGCCCATGAAAAGCAGCGGGATCAGCACCGCGATCAGCGAGATGGTGAGCGAAAGGATCGTAAACCCGATCTGTTCTGATCCCCTCAGCGCCGCGCGCAGCGGCGTATAGCCTTCTTCGAGGTAGCGCGCGATATTTTCGATCATCACGATCGCGTCGTCGACGACGAACCCTGTCGAAATCGTGAGCGCCATCAGCGTCAGATTGTTGAGGCTGTAGCCGAGCAGGTACATCACGCCGAACGTGCCGACAATCGATAACGGCACGGCCACGCTCGGGATCACGGTCGCCGAGAGATTGCGCAGGAACAGGAAGATCACCATGACCACCAGCGCGATCGTCAGCATAAGCTCAAATTGGACGTCCTTCACCGACGCGCGAATGGTGGTCGTGCGATCCGTGAGTACGGCCACATCAACGGCTGAAGGAAGAGAGACTTTGAGCTGCGGCAGCAGTGCCTTGATGCGGTCGACAACAGTGATGATGTTGGCGCCCGGCTGCCGCTGGATGTTGAGGATTACCGCCGGAACCGTGTTCATCCAGGCAGCCTGATGCGTGTTTTCCGGTGCATCCACCACCGTCGCCACGTCCTCCAGGCGAACGGGTGCGCCGTTTTTGTAGGCGATGATGACCGATTGGTAGCCGTTGCTCGTCAGAATCTGATCGTTGGCGCCGATCGTGTACGCCTGGCGCAAGCCGTCAAAGTTGCCCTTTGCCTCGTTAATATTGGTCTGATTCAGCGCGGTGCGTACATCCTCAAGGCTGAGACCGTAGGAGGCAAGCTGCGTGGGGTTCACCCGAATGCGAACGGCCGGCTTCTGCCCGCCGCTGATGGTCACCAGGCCGACGCCTGGTAATTGTGAGATCTTCTGCGAGAGCGTGGTATCCGCCAGATCTTCCACCTTGGTAAGCGGAACCGTTTTCGACGTCAGCGCGAGCGTGAGGATGGGCGCGTCCGCCGGATTCACCTTGCTGTAAATCGGCGGATTGGGAAGATCCGGCGGCAGATATGTGCCCGCTGCGTTAATGGATGCCTGCACCTGCTGCTCGGCAATGTCGATGTTCAGGTCCAGATCGAATTGCAGCGTGATGATCGAGCTGCCGAACGAACTCACCGACGTCATCTGCTTCAGACCGGGAACCTGCCCGAAAGTGCGCTCGAGCGGCGCGGTCACGGAGGACGCCATCACCTCCGGGCTGGCGCCCGGGTAGAAAGTGGTGCACTGGATGGTCGGGTAGTCAACCTCCGGCAGCGCGGAGACTGCTAGCATTCGATACGCGATGGCTCCGGCGATCAGAATGCCGGCCATCAACAGCGAGGTTGCAACCGGCCGTAAGATAAACGGCCGAGATGGACTCATTCGGTTTGACCCCGCGTCCCGGCCGCGCTTCCGGCGGCATTGCCATTGGGATGGCGCAAGACGACCTTCATGCCTTCCGTCAGCTTCTCGGCGCCGTCCACAACCACGCTGTCTCCTGGCTGCAGGCCGTCTTCAATCGAGTCGTTAGTCCCGACTGTCATGCCGACTTTCACCGGCCGTACCGTTACCGTGTCATCGTTCTGCACGAGATAAACGAAGGTGCCGGTGGGACCGCGCTGGATGGCGACCGACGGGATGATGATCGTGTTACGTTGAGTATCCAGCCCCAGCCGGACGTTTACGAACTGATTCGGGAAAAGAGCGAGGTCATTATTCGGAAAAACGGCTTTCAGCTTCGAGGTTCCGGTTGTTTGGTCGATCTCGTTGTCAACGGTGAGCAGGGTGCCGTCGGCGAGCTTCTGTGTGTTGTCCCGGTCATACGCTTCTGCTCGCAGCGTTGCGCCTTGCTGAAGCTTCTTGAGAACTGGCGGAAGCTGGTCTTCGGGTATGGTGAACAGCACCGCTATGGGCTGAAGCTGCGTGATCACCGCTATACCGGTTGTGTCTGTCGCGTGGACGATATTGCCTGCATCCACCTGGCGAAGACCGATGCGCCCGCTGAGCGGCGCGGTGATTTTCGTATAAACGAGATTCAGCTTGGCACTATCAATCGCCGCCTGGTCCGACGCGATCGCGGCCTGATCCGCTTCAATGGAGCCGCGAAATTGATCTGCCGTGGCGAGTTGGGTATCAAGCTGCTGCTTGGCGATGATCTGATCCTTGAAAAGATCCTGGTCGCGCTGGTAATTGAGCTGAGCGTCCCGCAGCGCCGCCTGGTCTTTCAACAGGTTGCCCTTCGCTTGCGCGAGATTGGCCATCGCCTGATCCAGCGCTACCTGGTATGGCCGGGGGTCAATCACGGCTAGAAAATCGCCTTCATGCACAAACTGGCCTTCTTTAAAGTTCACGCTGACCAGTTGCCCGTCGATGCGGGGCTTTACTGTTACCGTGTTGAATGCGGTGACGCTCCCGAGCCCTTGCAGATACACCGGCATGTCGCCTCGGCGCGCCGTTGCCGCCACCACCGGAATGGCGTGCGGCCTCATCATCATGGCCTTTTTCGCAGAGACCGCAACCTTCTTGGCAGTCTCGAATTGATAGAGCTTGTAACAGCCGAAACCGATCAACGCGAAGACCAGCAGCCAAACCCACCAGTGGCTCTTCGTAGACGTCGGTTGGTCCAGGTCGAGCGACGGAAACGGCGGCGGTGTCGCCCGATGTGCTTCAGGCGGCCCGGATGGCGGCGGTTCTAGTGCGGTAGGGGGCTTGGTACCCATTGTTTCCTCAAGTATGTCAGCAAATGGAGACGGCAAATCTATTTCTAACTTCTGGCTTCGGTGCGCCGGGCGGGTTGGGGAAACCTGCCGTTTCGGAATCGCCCTTTTACCTACAGACGAACTCCAATTTAACGACGTTACCCGGTTCCAGATCGTTAGTTATGATTCCTGATTCTATACAGATGGCCGGCTGGCTGAGAATTATGCTGCTCGTGATATAACTGGCCTTCTGCTTGGGCGATGGGTGAGGTAAAAACGAAGCTGCCGTCGCTCGCAAATCCTTGTTGATCAAAACGATTGCTCATGCCCTCAGCGCTCGCGCTTCTTTTTTTACAGACTTCTGAAAAGATCCTGTCGCTCAGCCCCGTTGACCTGCTGGTCATCGCGCTTTACTTTGTCGTTGTACTCGGAATCGGCTTCTATCTGAAGCGATACACCAAGACCGGTGAAGATTTCTTTCTGGCCGGGCGCGACATGAGTTCCTGGGTAGCCGGCCTCAGCTTTGTCGCCGCAAACCTCGGCGCGCTGGAGCTCATGGGCTGGGCTGCCTCGGCATACCAGTACGGAATCCTTGCCGCGCACTGGTACTGGATCGGCGCCATCCCCGCCATGCTGTTCCTCGGTATTGTGATGATGCCGTTCTACTACATTTCAAGGACCCACTCGGTACCGGGCTACTTAAAGCTGCGGTTCGGCGAACCTGCCCGGGCGCTATCGGCCATCAGCTTCGGGTTTATGACCGTGCTGATGAGCGGCATCAATATGTACTCGATGGCCCTGGTCATGGAGATCATCCTTGGCTGGGACATCCATTTCAGTATCTGGGTTTCTTCCATCACCGTGGCCGTCTACGTATTCCTGGGTGGCCTGCTTTCGGCCATTTTCAATGAGGTGCTCCAGTTCTTCCTCATCTGGCTGGGTGCGCTGGTGGTTTCCATCCTCGGCCTCATTGAAGCAGGCGGGTGGAATGGCATGGTACACCGCATTGCGGAACGCTGGCCCGGCCAGGACTACACGCACATGTGGAAGGACCTCGGCTCCTTCGCGTCCAATCCAATGGGCATCAACTGGCTCGGCATCGTGCTCGGGCTGGGCTTCGTCATTTCCTTCGGATATTGGACCACCGACTTTCTCGTCGTTCAGCGTGTACTCTCAGCGAAAGATCTGCGGAGCGCCGAGATGGCGCCCGTCATCGGTGCGGCTTTCAAGATGGCGGTCCCCCTCATCGTGATCCTGCCTGGTCTGCTGGGACTGGCGGTGCTGCCGGAGCACCTGGTGGGGGAAGCGCAGGCCGGTCACGGCCTCCACAGCTACAACGAGGTCCTACCGCTCATGCTGGCGCGATACTGCGGGCCCGGACTGCTTGGATTGGGAATCACCGCCCTGATCGCCGGCTTTATGTCGGGAATGGCCGGCAACGTGAGCGCGTTTGCCACCGTCTGGACCTACGACATCTACCGCGCTTTAATTCGCAGGGATGCCGATGACCAGCACTACGTCAGCGTCGGGCGCTGGTGTACCGTGCTGGGCGTGCTGGTCAGTATCGGAACGGCGTACCTGGTCATGCAATTCGCCAGCATCATGGATTACGTGCAGGCGCTGTTCAGCTTTTTCATCGCCCCGCTCTTTGGAACCGTCATTCTCGGAATGCTTTGGAAGCGCGCGACCCCGGCTGCGGGTTTCTGGGGCCTGCTGGTGGGCACTTTTTCTTCGATCGGAATGTGGGCGTGGGTGAAACTCGATCCGGGCGCGCTGCGCTACATCGCACTCTCGCCTCACGCAAAGGATATGGCGGAAAATATGTACCGCGCCCTGTGGTCGTGGGTGATCTGTGTTGTCGTGACAGTGGCTGTGAGCATGGCAACCAGGCCGAAGCCCGATCACGAACTGGTGGGATTGGTTTATGGCGCGACGAAGATGCCCTACGAGGCCAGCGTGCCTCTCATCCACCGGCCGGCGTTTTGGGCGATTGTGGTCGCGCTCGTGTTGGTGATTGTGAACTTGATCTTTGCCTGAGGAGACAGCATGCACGGCGGACACGGACGTCTTTCCATCTGGTTCTTCATCGGTCTTCTGCTGACCGTTTATGGCGTGCTGATCTTAGGGAGCGGGCTCTACGAGTTGTGGGTTCCGCCCGCCCATCCCGCCGTGCTCGCAAACTTGCACGCGGGTATCTGGTGGGGTGCGATCCTGCTCATAATCGGTCTGATTTATTTCATTCGTTTTTATCCAAGGAAACAGTAAATGGCAATAACAGTGAAACAACCGGCGAAATTGGGACTGATCGTCGGAAACCGAGGCTTCTTCCCTGACCATCTTGCCGCCACCGGCCGCGAAGACATAATTCGTGTCATGCAGGCGGCGGGCGTTGAGGTAGTTGCGCTCACTCCGGAGGAGTCGAAATTCGGCGCCGTAGAAACGTACGAAGAGGCAAGACGGTGTGCCGAACTTTTCAAGAAACACCGGGAAGCGATTGAGGGCGTGATTGTCACGCTCCCGAATTTCGGCGACGAGCGCGGCGTGGCGGATGCCTTGCGCCTCTCCGGACTCAACGTACCGGTGCTCGTTCAGGCTACGCCGGATATCCCGGGCAAGATGACCATTCGCGACCGGCGCGACAGCTTCTGCGGCAAGATGTCGGTGTGCAACAACCTGATGCAATACGGCATTCCGTACTCGCTCACCACGCTGCACACGGAGTCGCCGGATTCTAAAGAGTTCGCCGCCGATCTCCAGGCATTCCTCGGCGTGTGCCGGGTCGTTCGCGGGCTCCGCGGCCTGCGCGTCGGTTGCATCGGGGCGCGTCCAGCGGCGTTCAACACCGTCCGCTACAGCGAGAAGGTGCTCGAGGCGAATGGCATTTCCGTGATCCCCATCGATCTTTCGGAAATTCTGGGCCGTATTCATCGAATGAAGGACGAAGATCCGGCCGCGCAGGAAAAGCTGAACGCTATAAAGTCCTACGTCTCCACGAAAGACGTTCCCGAGGCTTCGCTGATGAAAATGGCAAAGCTGGGTGCGGTAATCGACGGCTGGATGCGCGAAGTGGAAGTATCCATCAGCGCCGTTCAGTGTTGGACCTCGCTCGAAGAATACTTCGGAGTCGTACCTTGCACTGTCATGAGCATGATGAGCAACGAGCTGATGTCCAGCGCCTGCGAGGTCGATATCGTTGGCGTAGTCGGCATGCACGCGTTACGGCTCGCCTCGGGCACACCGAGCGCACTGCTCGACTGGAACAACAACTATGGCGACGATCCGAACAAGGCTGTCTGCTTTCACTGCAGCAACCTGCCGAAGCATTTCTTTGCCGACGTCAGGATGGACTTTCAGGAAATCATTGCGGGAACAGTCGGCAAGCTCAACACGTTCGGTACGTGCGTGGGTCGCGTCAAGTCCGGGCCTATGACCTATGCACGCGTCTCGACAGATGATCGTGCCGGAAAGATCCGCAGTTACGTCGGCGGCGGCCGGTTCACCGACGATCCGCTGCAGACCTTTGGCGGCGCAGGTGTCGTCGAAATCCCGCGAATGCAGGAGTTGCTGCGCTTCATTTGCGAACGCGGGTTCGAGCATCACACCGCTGCCAATCTCTCCGAAGTTGCACCGATCGTATCCGAAGCTGCCAGCCGTTATCTGGGCTGGGATATGTATTGGCACCGTTCATGAGCGACGTCGTTGCGGGTGTCGATTTTGGGACCCTCAGCGTCCGCGTGTCTCTTTTCGATCAGGCGCGCGGACGGCTGGGCGCTGGCGTCGCCGAGTACCCGCTCCATCGCAAGCGCGAAGACCCCGACTATGCAACACAAAGCCACTCCGATCACATGGCCGCGCTCGCTTCGGCCACCAGGGGTGCGCTAGCCGAAGCGGGCATTCCGGGTTCAGCGGTAAAATCGATCGCTCTCGATACCACCGGCTCGAGCGTGATCCCCGTGGGAAAAAACCTCGAGCCGCTCGGCGATTACTATCTTTGGTGTGATCACCGCTCGTGGCGTGAGGCGGCAGAGATTACAGAGAAGGCACACGCCGCCGGGCTTCAGGCGATTCAATGGTGCGGCGGCGTGTATTCCTCCGAGTGGGGGTTCTCCAAACTGCTGCACTGGCTGCGGCACAATCCGGGTCTTCGCGGCCATCTCGTTTCCGCCTTCGAGCACTGCGATTACGTTGCCACTGTCCTTTGCGGCATCCGCGATGTGGAACAGGCCCCGCGCAGTGTCTGCGCCATGGGCCACAAATGGATGTGGAACGAATCGCTAGGCGGACTTCCTTCGGAAGAGTTTCTGGCATCCGTCGACCCTCTGCTGAAAGGTGTGCGCGAGAAGCTTGCCGGCCGCTACCTGACGTCTGATGCCATCGCCGGCACGCTCAGTGAGGAATGGGCCGCGAAGTTGGGCCTGGCTGCCGGCATCCCGATTCCTGTCGGCGCCTTCGATGCCCATTGGGACGCTATTGGCGCCGGCGTCCGCCTGGGCGACGTGGTGAACGTCATCGGCACTTCCACCTGCATCATCGGTCTCAGCGATAAAGCCAGCCTGGTTCCGGGCGTTTGCGGCGTCGTTTCGGGTTCAGTCGATCCGAAAGTAACCGGAATCGAGGCGGGACTTTCGGCCGTCGGCGATATCTTCGAAGCGATCGCCCGGCGCGCCGGTTCCACAGCCAAGGCCCTTTCGCTGCGTCTGCCGGAGTACCGCGCCGGCCAGACCGGCCTGCTTCGCATGACCTGGGACAACGGTGACCGCACCGTGCTCGTTAACCCTGAGCTTGGCGGCGTGACCTTCGGCTGGCATCTGACCAGCACTCCGGAAGATGAATTGTTCGCCGCTATCGAGGGCACTGCCTTTCACACCCGCGTCATCCTGGAACGCATGCAGGAACACGGGACGGCCGTTCAGCGCATCATCAATGGAGGCGGCATTCCGCAGCGAAATGATGTTCTGAATCAGGTATATGCCAACGTGCTGAACAAGCCCATTCTTGTGCCGCAAGGCGACGTGACGAGTCTCGGCTCGGCCATCTTCGCGTTTCTCGCTGCAGGCTCGTTCCGCTCCATCGAAGAGGCCCAGGATGCGCTTTGTCCTTCGCATCGCGTCTTTATGCCGCAGCCCGAGAGCGTCGCCGTTTACGATGATCTTTACCGTCTGTACAGACACCTGTATTTTGCGTTAGGCAGTAAAGGATCGGAGCCCGCTGCGATTGGCCATGTGCTTCCGGAACTCAGACGAATCGCGGAGCGGGTTAGAAAGAACAAATGAAGTTAAAAACACTACGCGAGGCGGTACTGGAGGCCAACCTCGAACTGGTGCGGCGCGGCCTGGTGCTCTTCACGTTCGGCAACGCCAGTGGATTCGATCGAGCCAGCGGCTTGATCGTGATCAAACCGAGTGGCGTTGCCTATGACCAGCTCACTCCTGCCGATCTGGTTATCACTGACCTCGCTGGGCAGGTCGTCGAAGGAACACTGCGGCCGTCTTCAGATCTCGCCACCCATCGCGCGCTGTATGCGGAATTCGAAGGCGTCAATGGCGTTGTGCACACTCATTCGCGGTATGCCACGGCCTGGGCGCAAGCCGGCGTGGAGATTCCTTGTCTCGGTACTACCCACGCCGATTATTTCCGCGGCCCGATTCCCGCCACGCGCTGCATGCAGGCCTGCGAGATCGAAGCGCAGTACGAGTGGAACACGGGCCGGCTGATCGCAGAACGCTTTCGCGAGCTCGATGCTCTGGCCACTCCCGCGGTGCTGGTTTCTGGGCACGCGCCCTTTTGCTGGGGACGCTCGGTGAAAGACGCGGCGCATACCGCCGTGATTGTAGAAGAACTCGCGCACATGGCGTATCTCACCCTTGCCATCCGGGCGGATGTGGGGGGTATCTCAGAAGCCTTGCGCGATAAGCATTTCCTGCGTAAGCACGGTGCGAACGCCTACTACGGCCAGCAAGGATATGATTCGAATCTTTCCAACAAAGAATGAAATGGCCGAAGCGGCGGCAGCGCATGCCAGCGCGTCGCTTCAGGCCTTGCTCCGGAAGCAGGACCGCGTGCGCCTGCTCGCCGCAACCGGCGCCTCGCAGATCGAATTTCTCGATCGTTTAACCGCCGATCACCGCATCGACTGGCCGAGGATAGAACTGTTTCACCTCGATGAATACGCCGGTTTGGGAATCGAGCACCCGGCCAGCTTTGCCCGCTACATCAAAGAACGCATCATCGACCGCACCGGTATCCGATGGCATCACCTGCTCGACGGTGCGCGTGATCCGTCCGTGGTGGCGGCGGAAATGGGGCGTGAAGTTGCCGCGGCAGCCATCGACCTGGCTTTTGTTGGTATCGGGGAGAATGCACACCTCGCCTTCAACGACCCGCCGGCCGATTTCGAGGCGGAAGAGCCGTATCTGGTAGTGGAACTTGATGAAGCCTGCCGCGCGCAGCAGGTAGGGGAAGGCTGGTTCGCGTCTCTCGAAGAAGTTCCGAAGCGGGCCATCAGCCTCTCTATCCCGCAACTGCTGCAGACGCGCGAAATCCTGTGCGTTGTACCAGATAGCCGCAAAGCCAGGGCCGTGCAGGCAGCCATGGAAGGTCCTCTATCGCCCATGACCCCGGCGTCCATCTTGCGAGTTCATCCCAACACCACCATCTTTCTCGATGCGCCGGCGGCGTCGCTTTTACGGCACTCGACGGAATAAACGCTAATCTGATAAGAGATTTACCCTTCGTCGCAATGAGAGATGTTGGTCAGATTCTGGCCCAATGGGCGCAGATAGAAAAAGCGGGCGAGTCGGCCATACTCGCGACCGTTGTGAAAACGCGCGGCTCCTCTTACCGTTTGCCTGGGGCACGGATGCTGATGACACGCGACGGCCGTCGCCTCGGCGCGGTCAGCGGCGGGTGCCTGGAAGACGATCTCGTAAAGAAGGCCTGGTGGCTCACCGAGCGCGGTCCGGTCGTGCAAAGGTATGACACCACGGCCGATGGGGAATTGGCCACCGGCGGATATGGCCTTGGCTGCAGCGGCGTAATTCACGTATTACTGGAGCGCCTGATGCCCGAAGCGGGCTCGGTGCTGCCGCTGCTCGAGGAAGTCAGAACCGCACGCCAGCCCGCAGCCGTCGCGCACTGGATTGCTCCCGCAAAGGCTGTCGGGAGCAGGGCTGTGTTGGATACACGTGGCGAATTCCGGTTTGATTCGGACCCCGGTCGCAATACCACGCTGGAAGAGGCGATGCGGGCTGCTGTCGCGGGAGCCGGCTCCCGGGTGTTTGTGCTCAAAGGCAACGCCCTCGAAGACCACGCCGAAGTGTTCGTTGAAGCGCTCGTTCCGCCGGTCCGTCTGCTGGTGTTTGGCGCAGGAGACGACGCGGTTCCAATGACAAAATTGGCCAAATTCCTCGGTTGGCAGGTCATCGTGCTCGATGGCCGGGCGCACTATGCGCGAAGCGAGAAATTTCCGGACGCCGATGAGGTCATCGTCCGGCGCCCGGGAGAATGGACTGACGCCGGGCAGATCGACCCCTGGACGGCAGCCGTCGTCATGAATCACAGCTATCGTCAGGACCTGGAAGTCGTGCGCGAGTTATCGGGCAGGCAACTCCCTTATTTGGGCCTGCTCGGACCGCGGAAGCGCACCGAGCAGCTCCTGTTGGAAGCCGGCTTGCACGCTAAGCCGGTAGCCTCCGAACTTCACAACCCCATGGGACTGGATACTGGCGCGGATGGTGCCGAACAGATCGCTTTGTCCGTTATTGCCGAGATCCAGGCGACCCTCAACCGGCGAAGTGGCGGCAGCTTACGCGACCGGTACGGCTCCATTCATGCACGGGATGCGAACGATCATAACGAAAGCCCCTGGGTGCGGCCGGTTGCCTGTGCGTAAACTTTGGTTGACAGTGTTCGGCTGTGTACTCTCCTGGGCCGCGCCGCTCAACGCGCAAACGCAGCTGGACCGCGGGAAGCAGACTGTCGATCGGGCCATCGCCGCGCTCGGCGGAGAACAGTTTCTGCATCTGCAGAATCGTGTCGTAAAGGGGAGAATCTACTCTTTCTTTCACGATCAGCTCAGCGGCCTGGATGTGGCTACCATCTATACCCAGTACCTCGACCACCCACCCGCCAAAGGGTTGGCAGTACGTGAACGCGAGTTGCTTGGGAAAAAGCAGGATTATTCGTACCTGTTTCTCGAAGATCAGGGCTGGGACGTTACGTACCGTGGTGCGCGCCCCGTCGCCGACGATAGCTGGCAGTGCTACGAGAGAACAACCCGCAACGATATCTTTTACATTTTGCGCGAACGCCGCGACGAACCAGGCATGCTGTACGACTATGCAGGCACCGAAACGTACCTGAGCACGCAGGTCGATGTGGTCGAGATCACCGACGCCAATAATGAGACGATCCGGGTCTATTTTGACCATAACACCATGCTCCCCGTCCACCAGAGCTTTAGCTGGATGGATCCCGACACGAAGCAGCGCAATGACGAGACCGCGGATTTCGACAAATATCGGGACGCGGGCGGTGGCATCATGCTGCCCTATTCCGTTCAGCGCGAGAGGAACGGCTATAAGTCGTACCAAATGTTTGCAACCAGAATCGACGCTAACCAATCCTTGCCGCCGAATGTGTTTGACCTGCCGCCGGGCGCTAAGATTCTGAAGAAAGTTGAGTAAACCGCGTAACAGTACTATATCGTGTGAATCCTCTAGGTTGCTGATACAATTTGAACGCAACCGGGCTTCCCCGCTGAATTCTGTGATGTTTTTAAGGCTGCATGGACCTTGATCAGATCCATACCTTTCTAGAGATAGTCAGGCTCAAGAGCTTCTCGAAGGCTGCCCAAACCTGCTATCGCACCCAACCCGCTATCAGCGCGCAGGTTAGGCAGTTGGAGCAGGAGATCGGCACCACGCTTTTTGAGCGCTTCGGCACCAAAATCTCGCTGACTGTCGCAGGGCGGATCTTCGCCGAATACGCCGAGCAGATCCTTTCTCTGCGCCGGAAAGCGCAGGACGCCATCAATGAACTCGAGAAGGTGCCTCGTGGCGAGCTTGTCATCGCCGCGAACGAGGCAACCTGTATCTACGTGCTGCCCGGTGTTTTCGCGGAGTTCAAGAAACAGTTTCCGAACGTGCAACTCCACGTGGATCGGTCTTATGGAACCCGGGTCGTGCAGGCGGTTCTGGACAATCTGGCTGATTTCGGGATTACCCAACTGCCCGTCCACGAAAAAAAGCTTCAAGTCGTGAACATTCATTCCGACGAGATAAATTTGCTTGTTCCCGCCGGCCATAAACTTGCATCTTATGAGCGGGTGATGCCAAACGACCTCCTCGAAGAAGCGCTTCTGTTGCCCAAGACTGGTACAACACGGGCGCGGCTGAACGCCTGGCTGGACCCCGTGATCGAAGACCTGCACGTCTCGATGGAACTCGATTCCACCGAGATGATCAAGCGATTCGTAATGGCAAACCTCGGTTTATCGTTTCTGGCAGCATCTCACTGCCGCGAAGAAG
>JAFAMD010000043.1 GCA_019233755.1 Acidobacteriaceae bacterium
GATCGCGGCGCCCAGGAATTCGAAAAACGCCGTCAGACCCGACAACAGCACACCCTCCAACGCCTCGCCGCAGCTATGGGATACCAGCTTCTGCCCGCAGACTAAAACCGCTTACCTCTGCGCTAGCGGAGCAGTTTCAGGAGAGCATTCAGCTATCAGCATTTTGTGGAATGAACCCCGAAGATGAGACACGCGGCGAAACAGCCGGTTACCGTTCTGACCCGCCCCGGAAAATGAGACAGCGGATATGTTGAGGTTCGTGGTTCAGCTGAGGGCTGATTGCTGGCCTGTGACTGACCCGGTTTCTCGAACGATACCTTGATCCTTCCCGCCAGTCACAGATTATTCAATCCGGCCCCAGCCGGAGGCTAAGCTGATGGCTGAAAGCTCTCGTTGTTCGCGCTCAGATTACATCTACAGCGGCATTCAAGGTGCTTTCACTGACACGCTCCAAATTGTCCTCCCCAGCCGCTTTGCGAAGCCGTCCGGGAGCCACTCCCATCGTGCGCTTAAATGCATTACTGAACGCGCTTTCGGATGTGTAACCAGCCGCCTCGGCAGCTTCTGCAATCGACGCTCCTGCGCGTAAGTCACGCGCAGCCAGATGCATGCGCCAACTAGTCAGATAGGTTAACGGAGGCGTTCCCATCACTTGCCGAAAATGCACCGCAAAGCCTGTACGCGACATGCCCGCTTCGTGCGCAAGATCATCCAGATTCCAGAGATGCGAAGGGGCCGCGTGCATGCGTGCAAGTGCAAGGGCAAGCCGCTTATCCCCCAAGCCTTTCAGCCAGCCCCCGTCGGCCGCGGGAGCGCGCGTAAGATACGCCCGAAGGGTCTGTACAAATAGAAGTTGGGCAAGCTCTGCCATTACAACTGAGCGGCCGGGCCGAACCGGGGAACCCATTTCCTCCACAATATGCTCCAGCAGCCAACTGAGGTTCGCGCTCTCCGGGGCGGCGCCGCTCACGTGAATGAGCGGCGGTAAGCCGGCGAGGAGCAGAAACTGACGCCGATCCTGGATGTGGACCATGCCGCCTAACATGACGAACTCGTCGCCGTGACCAAGCCTGTAGTTGCCATCGTCGTCTTGCACAAGTGGTGTGGCGACGGCCTCTGAGATGCCGTTTGGATCACTCGCCAGAATGAGCGAGCGCGTGCCATTCATGATCAGGACGTCTCCGCGTTCAAAACGGGCGGGTTCACCCATGCCATCCATAAAGCACCAGCACGTTCCTTTGATAGCGGCACAAAGTTTGATCGCATCCATATTGGCGAAGCGCCGCGCCCAAACTCCGCCGGCTATCAGCCGGCCGGACAGACCACATCGGGCATGCACAAGCTCCAGCACATCGGAAAGCGGATCGTTCACCCTCTCTGAACCGCTGCGTTCTGAACTATTGCGCACGAAATCCGTATTCATCAGCATTAAAAATTCTAACAGGATTCGCTAGTATGAGCTAAGAAACAGACAATATGCCCACCCCACAAGCACCCATTGGTTCGGGCTTCGGCGCTGGTACGACCGCCGCAGAAGTCATAAAAGGAATCGATTTAACCGGCAAGACCGTCATCGTCACAGGCGGCTATTCCGGTATTGGAGTTGAAACCGTCCGCGCTTTCCGGTCCGCCGGCGCGAAAGTAGTCGTGCCGGCACGTGATATAGCGGCGGCGAAGCAGAATCTCGCCGATATGGCGGACGTGCTGCTCGAGCCGATGGACTTACTCGATCCCGCCTCGATTGATGCCTTCGCCGAGCGTTTCCTTGGCAAATACGACAAGCTTCACATCCTGGTTAACAACGCTGGTGTGATGGCGTCCCCGCTGGCGCGCGACGCGCGCGGCTACGAGTCTCAGTTTGCCGTCAACCACCTTGGGCACTTCCAGCTCACATGCCGGCTTTGGCCAGCACTGGTGCGCGCGCACGGCGCCCGCGTGGTGGCGCTATCATCCTACGGACATCGGCGCGCGGGAGTCGACTTGCATGACCCTAATTTCGAAAAGCGCGACTATGATCCATGGGTCGCATACGGTCAATCGAAGACCGCCAACTCACTCTTTGCCGTCGCGCTAGATTCAATCGGCCAGCACCAAGGCGTGCGTGCCTTTGCCGTGCATCCCGGCGGCATCGTGACCCGCCTGATACGCCACATGTCGCAGGCTGAAATCGATTCGTACAAGATCTTCGACGAGGCCGGAAAGCCGGTCATTGATCCTGAGAACAACAAGAAAACTCCCGAACAGGGGGCGGCGACCAGCGTATGGTGTGCGACATCCCCGCGGCTCGATGGCATGGGCGGCGTCTATTGCGCCGATTGCGAAATCGCCCGCGCGCTCCCAAGCGATCAGTCAACTGAAATGCACGGTGTGCGTCCGCGGGCCATCGATCCTGTCGCCGCCGGCCGGCTTTGGCAGCTCAGTGAGCAGCTCACTGGGATGGTCCTGGACTAAACTAAAGGCCGTGGACTGAAAGGCGTCAAGGCATTTGAAGAAATGCCTATCTCTGCTCGCGCAGTAGTACCGCTTCTCCGCATCTCTTGCGGAGACTACAGCCTCCAATCTCTGCATCTGTCCCCATATTCTCTGCAGACTTGCGGAGAATATGGGGACCAATCTCCCCAACCGCGTCACGGGTTTCCCAGTGGGCTCTGTCGAAGAGATGGCGTAAGCATGCCAGGAATGCGGCCGCCGTATCGCACTATCCTCACCCGGCGCTTAGGCACCGCAGTCGCGCCCCAGGAGAACTTAAAGTGTTCCTCGCCGCGCAGAAAATTCCACTGTTTATAGCCGTGTACATGGGCGTGGCGGAATGTCTGCGCCAGCAGTTCGCGTCCGAAACCTAGCGCCTGGTGCCGTGGATCAAAGGCGCTCATGTAACAAAAGAGGGCCGTCTCATGACGAAATGCCAGCAGCATCGCCGCGCTCCGATTCAGAAAGCGAACCGTGAACATCCTCACCGCCCCGCGCGAGGCCAGTTTTTCCGCGGCTTCCCGCGTAAAAGCCGCAGAGCCGTTGGATTCAAACATACCTCGTTCTCCAGCGGCCGCCCAGCGCTCCCCGTGCATCCTGACCAACGAATCCATAAGCTCCGCATCGGGCTCCTCGACGGCTTCGAAAGAAACCGGTCCCACCGCTTCCGCTCGCTCTCTGTAGCGCCGTAAATTGCGCCTGAGGTCCTTCGAGCGGGCCGCCAGAAAGTCTTCGAAGCTCCCCTCCAGCCGGACGACACTGCACGGCGTGTCAGCGAACGATTCGCCGAGCGCCTGCAGTGGCGAGTCCGCGCTCAAGTCCTGCCAATCGCAAATATCCCAATCCGTCGCTCGACGCAATTCCGCGCCCACGCGCTCGATGATCTCCGGAGTGTGGCACGGATCGAAGACAGGGTCGAGGTAGTCCGAGACGCCCGAACCCAGGAGCGTAAGCTGCCGTCTTCCGCACCACTCATGGAGGAAGCACGGCACCACTCCCGCGACCTCGCTCCCGTCACGGAACACGAATGTTCGAAGGCCGCCGCTTCCGAAATGCCGCCACCATGTCAGCAGCCACTCCGGAGTTTGAAACGGAGTAGCCGGCGGGACCCGGCGCAGAAAGTTTCCCCATTCCGCCTCGAAGTCCTGAAGTCTCGCCACGCTCTCGATCCGCTCCAGCGCGAGCACATCTTCAGCTTAGGTCGTTTTCCGAACGGGCTTCAACGCCAACAAACGATCAATGTATTGCGTGAATTTTTGAAGGAGAGGGGCTTGGCTCCCCGACATGGATTCGAACCACGATTAACGGCTCCAAAGGCCGCTGTCCTACCGTTAGACGATCGGGGAGCAAAAGGCGGTGAGATCCGCGCTCTTCAGTGTAGCAAGCAGGCCGGTACCGCCTCAGTGCGAAGAGGCCCGGCTCATGCGAGTTACGCCCGTGGACAAAACGGCCGTGCGCTTGCGTATCCAACTCCCCGCGCGCTTCAAATCGGCGGGATCAATAAAGAGGACATAGGCCGGCAGAACGTCCCACTGAAACATCGGAACATTCATCGCGTATTCGATGCCCAGATGAAATAAGAGGCCGAGCGCCAGCAGGGGATACCGGAACTCTTTTATCCAAATCAGCACACCGAGGGAGAATTCAAGAGCAAGAGTAAACCAGGTCCCCAGTTTCAGGAATATCGGTTGCTGGAGCCATCCTGGCAGCGGGAATCTCCGAAACTCCTCCAAATGGCTCACATAGTAAAGTGCCGTGCCGTTTACCCACGGAGCGCCCATCGACTTCCACCAAAATGAGACGAAATAAAGCAGGGACAGCTCGATCTGAATCATGCGCTGAGCCCAGGGACTCCGTGGCTGGATCTCCCCACTTTCCCTCCCGGTCCGCACACGGATAAGGCGATCTATGGAGAGAGCGGCTCCGGCCGGCGCGAACATGAGGAAAAAACCAGCCACGCGCAGGAACGTATCGCCGCCGTGTGTAATAAAGAGGCTTCTTTGCTGGATGGACGCGAGGCACAGGAATACTGCCACGCTACTGACGCGGGTGAGCAAGCCTATCGTGAGCAGTACCGCGAATGCAAGGAACACCCAAAACAATGCTTCGACCCATGAATCGGCAGGCGGCATCAGCTTGAACAAATTGATGCGCGTGCCGGGCTCCACTTTGGTCATGGTGGGAAGCGTCACCCATGCGTGTGCGCCGAACCAATTCAACCAGTCTGAGTGCAGCAGGATCAGGTTCGCTATGATAGCCAACCCGTAAAGGATCCGGAACAGCGCAATGGGAACCGGCGACTGCGGGGCGAAGAAAAATTCGTTCCACGCCTTTGACAAAACCCGCCAACTCACTTCAGATCCTCGGGTTTCAGCCTGTATTCGAAAAAAATGCGCGCGCGCTCGGGTTGGGGGCGATACGAGCCGTCAGGCTGAGGCACGATATCAGACCAGTATCGAACCAGCATGACGATTTCCGGAGGGTTGGAAGGATCGTTATACAAGCGCGCGAGATGGCGGGAAACATCCGGCCACACCGCCGAGTTCTTCTCATCTTGCAGATTTTCGACGAACTTCCGGTACCGTTCCTTGAAATAGCGCTGGGTAAGGCTGAGCTGCTCCATTCTGGGAAATTTCCAGGTGTGGATACGGCCGTCCCTTGTGATGACAACGCCCTGGATATAAGCGTTTACTGACTTGGGCGCCGGAGCGAACATATCCCACGATTGAAAAAGCCCGGACCAGAGCATGTAAGGGCGAATCCATTCTCTGAACTCGGCGATCAGCACAGAGTTGGAGGGAACTGCCCAGCAAGTTATGGCAAGAATGTGAAAAAGCAAAAACGCGCTGATCGCGATCCGCGTCAGTTTCCGCCAGGCCCCCAAGTGACTCGTTAATTTCAAGGGTCAGCTAAGAACTCTACCAGTTGGAGTAGGGAGTGCCGTCGAGACCGGTCTTGTCTGATCCACTCTTGACGTCGAATATCCCGGTCGGGTTATTGCTGCCCCCGACAGGAGTGTCTTCCATGATCACGTGCCAGGTCTGGTCTGAACCGGTCATCGGATCCTGGGGCACCTGCCGGAGATAGCCTTCTGACACGAGGTCCTGCAGCGATTCGGGCGCCTTCTGCTTGTCGATCGTGTATTCGTCGATCATCGTCCGTATAGTGAAAAGGTTGTTCCGCAACACGCTTTCCTTGGCGCGAATGACCGATTTCTGATAAATCGGTAAGGCGATGGCCAGCAGGACAGAGATGATCGCCATCACGACCATCAATTCGATGAGGGTGAATCCGCGCCGGGCCCGTTTGAGGCACTCGCGCCAACCGGGGCGACCGGGCGCTATGAGTTCCTGATTCTGCCGGGCGGCACTATTCGTGCTCTGTGCGCTGTTTACCATTCCGAATATGCCGTCCCGTCGCTTGCCTTATCCATCGTCTTTGAATAGACGTCGAACACGTTCTGCCCGCCCCACGAATCGGAGGTCGGATCGTCTTGCATACTGCGTTTTCCCCAATCGTTTTCACCCGTCATCGGGTCTTTGGGAATACGCCGCAGAAAGCGTATCTTGCCGGAGTCTCCGAGACCGCTGACCTTGTTATTCAGCTTGACCCCGGTCACCAGCGTTTCCAGCGTGGGCGGATAGCAGTAGGCGTCCGGGCTCGCCGATTGAATCTTGCCCTGATCGCACATGTCCTTATATTTGTCGATCGCGCCGCGCATATCGTGCAAGTCTTCGAGCAGCGCTTTTTCCCGCGCCCGCCGTACCTGGTACCGCGCGGTCGGCACCGCCATCGTAGTCAGAATCAGCAGAATAGTGAACGCGACGATCAACTCCACCAGCGTCAGCCCGGACTGACGCTGGCGCCGCCGGGCTAAGGTGGTGGAACAACTACTTCGCAACATGTACCGCAAGCTCCATTTTAGGGTCTCTGGGCCGCGGGGTTGCCGGGCGGAGCTGCCGGCGGCGTGTTCGCAGGCGGCGGTGCTCCCGGCTGGCTGATCGGAGGATAGCCAGGCTGCGGCCGAAGCGCCGGCGGGCCCTGCGGTTGGGACGGCTGCGGCTGGGCAGGGACGGATCGCGGCGCCGGCGCCGGACCCGAAGGCGTGTTATTGCCAGGTGCGGACGGCTTTTGAACCTCAGGTTTACGCTCCACCTTCACGACCCGATCCGTTCCCGCATAAATGCCCGGATCTGCGATCGTGCTGAGATCTGGCGACCGGATAATGTGCGGAATCATCGCAATCAGCAGTTCGTTGTCGGTGTTCGTTTTGGTCTTGGCGCCGAATACGTAACCCAGCAGCGGGATGTTGGTAAACCCTGGAAAGCCTGAGTACGTCAGGCTGTTCTCGCGGTCAGAAAGACCGCCCAGAATGCTGACCTCGCCATCCTTCATGCGAATGTCCGCCTCGTCGACCTGCTGCCCGATTTCGGGTTCGTTGACGCCGGCGATCAGGATCTGCTGGATGACGTTGGAGATTTCCACCTTGATATGCATGCTGATGTCGTCAGGGGCATTTACATGCGGTTGCAGATCGATTTGTGTGCCGACATCCACCTGCTGGAACTGCGTCGTAGCGTAAGGAATGGAGCCGGGTGTGGCCACGGCCGAGTTCAACGATCCGGAAACATACGGAATCTTCTGGCCGACCTTCAGCGAGCCTTTTCCGCCATCGATTACTCGCACCTGCGGCCGCTGCAGTACGTGCGTCGTTGCGTCGTTCAGCAATGCCTGAACCACTGTGCTCGGCAGGCTGGTCGAGTAATCTGCGGAGGACAGGTGCTTGAGCCGATTCAGCGGGACTAATGTCCCGCTAGAGCTCGTGCTCGTGCTTCCGGTGGTGCTGGTGCTGCTTGTAGTGCTGGTGCTGCTTGTAGTGCTGGTGGTGCTTGTCGTGCTCGTGGTTGAAGTCGTCGATGTCGTGCCGGTGGTGGAAGTGGTGCCGGTTGTGCTGGTGGTAGAAGTCGTGCTCGTGGTATTGCCCGTCGTCAGGATAGACCGGGGGGTGAATTCCAGCGGGACGCTTAATCCGCCTTGGCCCAGCAGCGCCGCGCCGATGGTGGCGGTCTTCTGCTTGCTGACTTCCATCACGATCACATCAATCAGAACCTCCGGTTTCGGCCGGTCGAGATCGTGCAGCAGTTTCTCAATCAGCATGATCGTGTCAGGTGTGCCGCGCGCGACAATGGCGTTCTGGCTGGCCACCTGGAACAGACCCTGATTCAGTTTTGCCCCCACGCGGAGCGCGTTGTAGATTTCGGTGAACTCATTCGTCGTAAAGGCGTTTTGCACATAAAACACCTTGACGACCTCATCCTGGTACTCCTGGCGTTTGGGCTCGCTCTCCTGCGTAACGAAAATGGCGTTGTGGCTGATGGGCTTCCAGAATGTGTGTGTCACCAGGGCGATGTAGTCCAGCGCTTCCTCGAGCGTGACATTATTCAGATCCAGATTGAAATTCTTGCTAGCGACGTTTGGCGACTCGATGCCCTGCGGATCGTACAGCACGTTGATGCCGGCGAGCTTGCCCACGCTCTCATAGAGAACACGCGCCGGCTGGTTGTTCATCTTCAAGCTGCTGATCTCGTTGTTAATGGGCTTCAGGGTGGGCGGGCCTTCGAGCGAGTTGATCTGCTTCTCTAAGTCCCGCCTGGCCTTTTCGGCGGGCGTCAGAACAGGTGCGCCTGGATTTCGCGCCCGCTCCTTGATCATCTCGTTGGTTTCGCGAATCTCCTCCAGCGCGATCGCGGACGAAGGTTCAGCGAGGAAGGCCTTATTGAAGTGGACCAGCGCCTCTTCCAATTTCTGCTCGCTGCGCAGTGTCTTACCCTGCGTAATCTGATATTCGGAGTCTTGGTTGTGCATCCGCTGATCAGCCATGACGTAGGTTGCATCCTGCGGATCGGTTGCGAGCGCCTGATCGTAATAGTTCAGCGCGGCGTCGTAGTTTTTCGCTGCCTCGGCTTTTTGGCCTTCCTTATAAAGCTTGTCGCCCTTCCTGGTGTGGGCGTATCCGTCCCCGACCAGCATCAGGAGTGCGCAGAAAACCCCGGCCCCCTGCTGTAATCTCTTCGAAATAATCACCTTATCTGTATCCAGTAACCTTAAACCATCCGGCTACACTGTTCGACCAGCCGGTAAACCAGCCATCCCAGGCCCTGCCACTCGTGATCGGCCGCTTTTGCCCCGTTTCTCTTTACACGCGGTCCCGAAACAACTCGATTTCTCTCGTAGTTGAAGAAATGACGCGCTTTCGGCTCAAGCCGTGCAGGCCTTCAGCCCTCCTGGGAGAAACTGGGTAAAGAAATCGGTTCATTCATTGTCTCAGCAAAGCGAAATCAAAATCCTGAGCGACAACCGCTCGGCAGGTCACAACTATCATCTGCTCGACCGCTACGAGGCCGGCATCGTGCTTACGGGCACCGAGGTGAAGGCTGCGAAGACCGGCAAAATCCAACTCAAAGAGAGCTATGCCGAGGTAAGCGAGGGCGAAGCCTGGCTGATGAACGCCCACATCAGCGAGTACACCCACGGCAACCTGATGAACCATGTCCCGGTTCGCAAGCGCAAACTGCTCTTGCACCGCTCCGAGATCGATAAACTGCTTGCGGAAACCCGCGAGCGGGGCCTGACCCTGGTTGCGACCAGGATGTATTTGAAAAACGGCCGGATCAAAATAGAAATCGCTGTTGCGAAAGGAAAAAAATTCCACGACAAGCGCGAAGCCACCAAGGCTAAGGAAATGCAAGCAGAGGCCAAAGCCGCTATGGCAAGACGCGCCCGCCAGTAGTGACGTTTCCGGAAGGTTCTGATCGACTATGCAAATCCATATTGAGACCTCCCCAATCGAAACCGTGAGTGTGGACGCACTCGCGGTGATTTGTTTCGAGACTGAAGAAAAAAAAGAGGGCGAACGCCAGGCGCCGGCCGCAGCAGACCCGGCCATTGCGGAGCAATCCGGCTGGCTGGCCGATCTCCGGGCATCCGGCGAGTTCACCGGAAAGCTGTACGAGACGGCCACCCTTCACCGGCCAAAGGGAGTGGCAGCCAGGCGGCTGGTCGTCGCCGGAGGCGGCAAGCGCGAAAAGTTTTCGTCGGTCGAAGTGCGGCGGCTTGCCGGAACGCTGGTGCGCTCGCTGAAGGGCAAGGGCGTGCGCAGCGTTGCGCTCCTGCTGGACACCCCGAATGGCGATGAGTATGTCGCGCCGGCGGTAGAGGGCGCAATCCTCGGCGCCTGGGAGCCCGACACGTACAAAACAGATTCGAAAAAGAACGAAAACCAGGTGGAGGCGTTCAACGTGGCGGTCCCCGGCGTGGCTGCCCAGGCGCTCCAGGCTGCGGCGGAACGGGGCCGCATTGTCGGTGAAGCCCAGAACTTTGCGCGTAACCTGATCAACGAACCCGCCAATAAGCTCACTCCTGAGGAATTGGCCAACCGCGCGAAGTCGATGGCGAAGGAAGCCGGGCTGGAATCCGAAGTCCTCGATCAGCGGGCGCTTGCCGAGCTCGGCATGGGTGCGCTGCTGGGCGTGGCGCAAGGCAGCAGCAATCCGCCGGTTTTCATTGTGCTGCGCTATCGCCCCGCCGGATATCAGGGAAAAGATCATCTGGCGTTTGTCGGCAAGGGGGTTACGTTCGATACCGGCGGCGTCTCGATTAAGCCCTCCGATGGTATGGAGAAGATGAAGTACGACATGTCCGGCGCCGCGGCCGCTATCGGTGCGATGCAGGCCATCGCGCGGCTCAAACCACCCATTCCTGTCACGGCCTATGTGCCGGCGGTTGAGAACATGGTGAGCGGCAATGCCCAGCGGCCGGGCGACATTGTCACCACCCTGGCCGGCAAAACCGTCGAGGTTCTGAACACGGACGCTGAAGGGCGGCTGATTCTGGCGGACGCGATCACCTATGCGAATCGCAATGGCGCGACCCATATTGTAGACGCCGCGACGCTCACCGGCGCCATTACCGTTGCACTCGGACATTACAACGTGGGCGCGTTCACAAATAACGAGGAGTTCCTCGAACGCTTTCTGAAAGTGGCGAAGGCGGCCGGTGAAAAAACCTGGCAAATGCCGATGGACGAAGAGTACAAAGAGTACCTCAAATCTGCATTTGCCGACCTGCCGAATATCGGCGGGCGTTATGCCGGGTCCATCACGGCCGCCTGGTTCCTGCGTGAATTTGCAGATCCCACTCCCTGGGTCCACCTCGATATTGCAGGGACGGCATGGATCGACGATGGCAAGAGCTGGCTATCGAAAGGTCCCACCGGCGTGGCGGTACGATCCTTCGTGGAACTCGCCCTCGATTGGAACCGCATCCCTGGTCTCGCAGACTGAGCGGATAATCGCTTTCAACCCGGCGCTGTGGAAGAGTCCGGCGCCGCCGCGCCTCCTGGAAGCGGCTTCGCAGTGGGAATATACTCGAATCTCTGAAGGTCTCTCATTCTCGGAAGGATTATCAGAATGCAGCTTCGTGTTCTGGGGTTTGTGCTCGCCGGCGGCAAAGGAACCCGCCTCTTTCCGCTCACCAAAGAGCGGGCGAAACCGGCCGTTCCATTTGGCGGCCGATACCGCATTGTCGATTTCGTCCTGAGCAATTTCATCAATTCGGGAATTTACTCGATCTACGTTCTCATCCAGTTTAAAAGCCAATCGCTGCTGCAGCACTTGCGCGAAGGTTGGGAAGTCAGCGGGCTACTGAAGAACAATTTCATTATCCCGGTACCGGCGCAGATGCGTTCGGCCCAGGAAGACTGGTACCGCGGCACCGCCGATGCCATTCACCAGAACATCAACCTGATTGAGCAGGCAGATCCCCATGTGGTGGTAATTTTCGGCGCCGATCACATCTACCGCATGAACATCCGGCAGATGATCGAGTACCACGTGGAGAAGCGCGCCGGTGTAACGGTGGCGGCGATTCCTGTAAAGAAGGAGTACGCTACCGAATTCGGTGTTATCGAAACCACCGCGGACGGCAGCATTGTCGGTTTCCATGAGAAGAAAGCGGATGCGCCCACCATGCCGGACGATCCTACTCGCGTGTACGCGTCGATGGGCAACTACATTTTCTCGACAGATCTGCTGCTGCGCGAGTTGTACGCGGATGGCAAGCGGGAGGACAGTTCGCATGATTTCGGCAAGGATATTCTGCCGGGTCTGATCGGCCGGGCGGACATGTACGCTTACGACTTCCAGACGAATATCATTCCGGGCGACCCTATTGGCTCGCCGCAGTACTGGCGTGATGTGGGGACGCTCGATGCATATTACGAAGCAAGCATGGATCTGCGTTCCGTCTCGCCCGAACTGAACCTGTATAACCGGCAATGGCCCCTGCGTACCGCAGGTTATTTTGACGCGCCCGCTAAATTCGTCTTCGACGAGGAAGGCCGCCGCGGGATGGCAATCGATTCCATTATCGCGGGCAGCTCGATTGTGTCCGGCGGAACCGTGCGCGGGTCGGTGCTGGGCCGCAGCGTTCGCATTCACACCGGAGCTGTAGTGGAGGATTCCGTTATTTTTGATAACTGCGACATTGGTCGCTATGCCAAGGTCCGCCGCGCGATTCTCGATAAGAATGTGAAGCTTCCGTCGGGAGCAGAGATCGGGTACGACCTCGAGGAGGATCGGAAGAAGTATCACGTGACGGAGAGCGGCATCGTTGTGGTCGAGGGTCATCAATCAACCGTGGACATCGCGATGTTGCAAGTGTAGGCGTTCTACCTCACATGCTCCACTTAGGCAGCTAAGCCGCGACTTTTTCCGGTTCCATGGACTTCGCCTGTACGCTCTCAATCAGCAGCGCCACTGCGACAACGACAACACAGCCGATCACGTTGTACCAGAGGAACGAGATCCGGGTGAATGCGGCCACGCTAAATATAGCTGCCTCCCCGGCGAGCACGCCATAGAAGGCGGCGGTTCCGCGCACCGCCTTGAAGAAAAATGCGAGGACGAAGACACCCAGCAGGCCGCCGTAGAAGAGTGAGCCGACGATATTCACCCGCTCAATGAGCGCGCCGAAGCCCCGCGCGCCGATCGCGGCAAACGCAACCGCATAGGCGGCCCAAAATATCGTGAACCCGCGGGACGCCCAAAGATAGTAGCGGTCCGAACGGTGTCGCACGAAAAAGCGGCCGAAGATGTCTACTACTGAAACCGTGGCAAGAGAATTAATCTCGCCGGATGTGGAGCCCATAGAGGCGGAGAAGATCACGCCAATGAGCAGTCCGACGAGGCCGGCGGGCAGATACCGCGTCACGAACGACAGGAAAATGTAGTTAGTATCGTCATATTTTGCATCGCCGTGCAGCTTTTGAACGAGTTGCAAGCCTTGCCTGCGCGTATCGGCAAAAGTGTGTTCCGCAGCACGGAAATTTGCCAGGGCCGCGGCCGGCGGTCTTTGCGGCAGGCGCGTTGCCGCTGCCAGTTGCAGGGCGGCCTCACGCCGCTGTTCGAAGGCCGCGTGAAACTTCGACTCCACGGTCTTCCAGCCGGCCGTCTGCGCGGCGCGTTGGGCCTCGAGCGGCTGGAACACCAAGGGCGTCGGGACGAACAGGGACAGCACGAAGACCATTGCTCCGATGAAGAGGATAAAGAGCTGCATCGGTATCTTGACGGTGGCGTTAAAGAGCAGGCTCAGGCGGCTCTGCGCAATAGATTTTCCCGTCAGGTAGCGCTGCACCTGGCTTTGATCGCAGCCGAAATAGGCCAGCGCCAGAAAACCTCCACCGATTAGGCCGCTCCACAGGTTATAGCGGTCGCTAAGGTTCAGATGAAGGTCGACAATGTTCAGCCTTCCCGCCGCGCCGGCCAAGTGCACTGCGTCCACGAACGAAATGCTGCTGGGCAACGCATGAATCATGACAATCAGGCTGAGCACCAGCGCGACAAAAATCATGCTCATCTGCTGCACATCCGCCCACGTCAGAGCCTTGATGCCGCCGGAGGCGGTGTACAGAACCACCAGTCCACCGATGGCCACCGTTATCAAGCGGTCCGACCAGCCGAGTACACCAGCGAGCGCAACCGCGGGTGCATATAGCCCGAGGCCTGCAGCCAGTCCACGCTGAATTAGAAAGACAACGCTGACGAGTGCGCGGGTTTTCGCATCGAAGCGCTGCTCAAGGTATTCATAGGCGGTGTAGACGCGCGCGCGATGAAAAATGGGCACAGCGGTTGCCGAGAGGATCACCATTGCGAGCGGCAGTCCGAAATAAAACTGTACGAACCGCATGCCGTCCACATAGCCTTGGCCGGTGGTGGAGATAAACGTGATCGCGCTCGCCTGAGTCGCCAGGATGGAGAGGCCCATGGCATACCACGGCATCGTTTTGCCTGCCAGCAGATACCTGCTGACCGTGTTGCTGCCGCGCCCGCGATAAAGTCCGTAACTGACCAGTGAGGTGAGCCAGGCGAAGAGAACGATCCAATCGATGGTTTTCATGCCAGAGCGCTCTTGAGTGCCGCCACTTGATGGCGATCTACATGACCGTCTACCGTCTGAGGGACGCGCGCCGCCCGTCCAATGTGAATTTCGTACAGCCCCTGCTCTTTGCCCAATCCGGCGAGCCCGTCTTCACAAATCCCAGCACCGACCAGGATGTTTATTGCGGGCCCTGCCGCCGCCTGCAGCGCGAGCAGGCGCGCCCTGCGCTCCTGCCACGTGCCGTTTCCGCCGCTGGTCAGGATGCGATCGATCTCCGGAATAGTCTTCAACTGCTCGATTGCGAGCAGTGGATCCACGACTTCGTCGAAGGCACGATGGAAAGTAGCCCGGCACGTCGGCGCCGCCGATAGTACAGCGCGTGTCGTCTCAAGATCGAGTTCGGAATTCCCGGCGAATCCCAGCACGAGCCCGTCTACACCCATGCGTATAAACTCCGCGGCGCGCTGCTGCAGTTTGTGGAGTCCGTCCGCGCCGCCGGGTGAGAAGGATGGTTCGTCGCGGACCATGACTCGCACCGGTATGGTCACCGCTGCCAAAATGCGTTCAACTATTACCGGATCCGGCGTCAGCCCCCCAACATCCAGCGCGCGGACGAGTTCCAGTCTGTCGGCACCTCCGGCCTCAGCTTCAACAGCTTCGGCTTCGGATGTGACGATCACTTCAAGGATCTTCGGCATGCAGTTACCTGCCGCATTCTAACCTGCGCAATCGCAAAACTCTTGACGGTCAGTATCGGCAGACGCGGGTGATTGCGTACAATACCGCGATCAGTCCTGCCAGGTAGCAAAGCACCGCACAGTAGACGCGCTTCCATGTGCCGAGGAACGGCGGCGGCTCATCCCCCTGAACAAGCGCGTCGCTCATGCTGGAACTCATGCGTCTCTTCTCCATCAACTGGGAATCGCTGCAGTAGCGGGCATCACATGCTGCATACTATGGTGAAAATCTAACTGATTCTTCTTAAGTAAGCGGGCACAGCACGCGCCGAACGCTCTGTACGCCCAGAATACTCGATGCCTGACGGACCCGGCGCTGAACCGCCGGTTTCATTCTCTAATTGGATAAACTGAAGACCGTGCCAACCCAGGGCTCTGCGCGCCAAGTTATCAACGTTTTAATTGTCGACGATGAAGAGTCGCAACGCGGACCTTTGGCGGCCATGATATCGGCGTGGGGATTTAACGTCGAAACCGCCGGCGATGGCCAGGAAGCTTTGGATAAGCTCTCCACTTTCTCTGCCAATGTCCTTGTCACCGATCTAATGATGCCGCGCATGGATGGTTTCGAGCTGATGAAGCGCCTTGGAGCGGAAGGCAACATGCCGCCGTCGATCGTACTGACGGCTTTCGGCAACATTGAAACCGCCATCCAGACGATTCACGATCTCGGCGCATTCTGGTTTCTCGAAAAGCCAATTCAACCTGCTGCCTTACGCGTATTGCTCGAGCGCGCCGCCTCGCAGAGCCAGCTTGCGGAAGAAACGGAGCGCCTACAACGCCAGCTTGCCAACACCGGCGTACTTGTCGATATGGTGGGCACCTCTCCGCAGATGCAGGAAGTCTTTAATGTGATTCAACAGGTGGCGCCGAGCAAGGCTGCTGTACTGGTGGCAGGGGAAAGCGGCACTGGCAAAGAACTGGTAGCGCGCGCCATCCACCAGCTCAGCACGCGGCGCACGGGCCCGTTTGTTGCTATTAACTGCGCTGCCATGCCGGAAACGCTCATGGAGAGCGAACTTTTCGGTCATGAAAAAGGCGCATTCACGGGAGCGCTGGAACGGCGCGCCGGCTGCTTTGAACTCGCACAGCACGGCACGCTTCTCCTCGATGAGCTGGCGGAAATGCCTTCCGGCACACAGGCCAAGCTGCTGCGCGTTCTGGAAGACTCGCGTGTGCGCCGGTTGGGCGGGAAGAGCGAAATTTCAGTGGATGTCCGTGTTATCGCGGCCACCAATCGCAATGTGGATGACGCGCTGAAAAAAGGGGATCTGCGCGAAGATCTCTATTACCGCCTGAATGTTTTCCAGATCTCACTTCCTCCTCTGCGGCAGCGCCTCAGCGACCTGCCGGTGCTCTGCGAGACTCTGATCACTCATTTGAATCGCAAGCACACGTGCAATGTCACGCACGTCACGCCGGAAGTGATGGATGCGTTCCGCAAATACACGTGGCCGGGCAATGTGCGCGAACTGCGCAATATGCTGGAACGTGCGGTGATCATGGCCGGGGAGGGCGCGATTCAGATGGCGCATCTACCCTTCGATTTCGGCGTCGCTCTCGGTTCTCGAGTTCAGGCGCACGTGTTTGAGCCGGAGTGCGTGCGACTGCCCGTCGGAACCACGGTGAGCGAAGCAGAAAAAGCGCTGATCCAACTCACGCTGCAACATACCAGGAACAACAAGACGCGGGCGGCCGAAATCCTCGGCATCAGCCTCAAAACGCTCTTCAACAAGCTCAAAGAATACGGCGCGGCGGAAGCTGCCGATGGCGCGGCGTAAGGAGGCTTCAGTCGCCTGATTGGGGCGGAAAACCCTGCACCCGCATGTTACGCTGAGGGTTTCTCGCCTGAATGACCCAAGCCATCGAACTGAAGAGGACGCCGCTCTTCGATACCCACGTCGCCTTGAAGGCCAAAATGGTCGATTTCGGCGGCTGGAACATGCCCGTGCAGTATTCGGGCATCATCGAGGAGCACAACGCCGTCCGTAATGCCGTCGGCCTGTTCGATGTTAGCCACATGGGCGAGATAGAAGTGCGCGGCCCTGAAGCTGCCAAACTCGTCGATTTCGTCTCCACCAACAACGCCCAGAAGCTGAAAATCGGTCAGGCTCACTACTCGGCACTGCTGTACGAGAACGGCGGATTCGTCGACGACATTCTGGTTCACAAAGTGGCCGACGATCACTTCTTCCTCTGCGTGAACGCGTCCAATCAAGAAAAAGATTTCGAGCATATCCGCGCGCACAATCGGTTGGACGCCGAAGTCGATTTTGCCAGTGACCGGTACGCGCAGTTGGCGATACAAGGGCCGAAGGCGCTGGCCACGCTGCAAAAACTGACTGGGACAAAGCTGAACGAGATTAGGTACTACTGGTTCGTCGACGGTGAGGTTGCCGGCACGCCCGCACGCATCGCGCGCACCGGTTACACGGGCGAAGACGGCTTCGAGATCTATATCCCGCCCTCGGAAGCGGCCAGAATCTGGAACGAAGTGCTCAGCGCAGGCCAGGAGTTCGGCATCAAGCCGAGCGGCCTCGGCGCGCGCAATACGCTACGGCTTGAAGCGAAGATGGCTCTCTATGACCATGAGCTGACCAATTCCATCAATCCCTTCGAGGCCGATCTTGCCTGGATTGTAAAAATGGATAAAGGCGACTTCGTGGGCCGCGCAGCGCTTGAGAAGGCGCTTCAAGCCGGTATCACGCGAAAGCTAGCCGGGTTCGAAATGCTGGACCGCGGCATCGGCCGCGATGGGTATGAGGTTCGGATCGATGGAAAGCCCGCGGGTTGGGTCACAAGCGGTGGGCCTTCCCCTACGCTGAATAAGAATATCGGCCTCTGTTATCTGCCGGCTGACAAGGCAGCCGAGATCGGACTCGGTATTCAAGTCGTAATTCGCAACGCGCCAGTGAACGCTGTCACAGTTGCCACACCGTTTTACAAGAGACCAAAGATATGAGCTATCCCGACACTTATAAATACACGAAAGAGCACGAATGGGTGCACATCGAAGGCAATCAGGCAACGGTGGGCATTACAGATCACGCTCAGAACGAGTTGGGAGACATCGTATTCGTCGATCTGCCGTTGCCCGGCACGTCCGTAACCAAGGGGCAGACCTTCGGCTCGGTGGAATCGGTGAAAGCTGTGTCGGACATTTACGCGCCGGTCTCGGGCGAAGTTGCCGAGGCGAATGAACTCCTCTCGAAAAATCCGGAGAAGTTAAACGAAGATCCGCACGGGAATGGCTGGCTGATTAAGGTAAAGCTGGCGTCGTCTCCCAAAGAGCTCGATGAATTGATGTCGGCGGCCGACTATCAAAAGTATGTGGGAGCGGAATAGACCGTTCTTTTTCGACCCGAAGCCAGGAATAAGTTAGTTGCGATACCTACCTAAGTCAGATGCCGAGCGCCGCGAGATGCTGGCCACAATCGGCCTCAACTCCGAAGAAGACCTCGTCTCTTACCTTCCCCCCGATGTGCGCTTTGACGGCCGTCTGGCAATTGAAGACGGCAAAAGCGAGTTCGAGATTGTCGATTATTTCAAACAGTTGGCAAGCCAGAACGCAAACGGCTACCCCAGCTTTCTGGGAGCGGGCGTTTACCATCATTACCGCCCGGTGTTAGTGGATGCAGTTATTTCGCGGGGCGAGTTTCTGACCTCGTATACCCCGTATCAGGCCGAAATCTCGCAGGGTACGCTCGCCAGCATTTTCGAGTTTCAGACGATGGTGTGCCAGCTCACTGGCATGGAAGTGGCCAACGCTTCCATGTACGACGGCTCGTCCGCCGTACCGGAAGCCGCCATGATGGCAGTCCGCATTACGCGTCGCGATAAAGTCCTGATCGCGCGCACCGTTCACCCGGAATACCGTGAAGTGCTGCACACCTATACACAGCATCAAGGCATTCCCGTGGAAGAACTAGCGTACGGGAAGAATGGCCGGCTGGATCTTGACGATCTGAAAACGAAGCTGACCGATGACGTCGCAGGCGTGATTGTGCAGACGCCGAATTTCTTCGGACTTCTCGAACAACTGAACGAGATCTCGCCGCTGGTGAAGAGCAAGGGTGCCTTGCTGGTGGTGGTGTTCACTGAGGCAGTGTCGCTAGGCTTAATCGAGCCGCCCCGGCAGGCGGATATCGTTGTCGGCGAGTTGCAAAGCTTTGCCATTTCGCCCAGCTACGGCGGCCCTTACGTCGGAATTATCGCGACGCAGGAGAAATACATCCGGCAAATACCAGGAAGGCTAGTGGGCGAGACGACGGACGCCAACGGCGAACGCGCCTTCTGCCTGACGCTTGCGACTCGCGAGCAGCACATCCGCCGCGAGAAGGCGACGTCTAATATCTGCACGAATCAGGCGCTGCTGGCCCTGATGGCTACCGTATTTATGACCGTTTACGGCAAGGAGGGGTTGCGCGAGCTCGCGGAACAGAACCTCGCGAAGGCGCACTATCTCGCGGGTAAGCTGCCGCTGCGGTTTGACGCGCCCTTCTTCAACGAATTCGTAGTGCGCACAAACGCTAAATCTCCAGAGCAGATTAATAAAGAACTGCTGAAGAAGAAGATCGTCGGCGGATTACCGCTGGGCCGCTTCTATCCCGAGCTGAAGGATTGCCTGCTGCTCTGTGCCACCGAAATGAGCAAGCGGCAGGACCTGGACACTGTCGCCGGCGTTTTCGTGAAGCAGTAACGGTTGAGCGCAGTAACGGTTGAGCGAATGATTAACAAGGTTTCGAGACACATCGTTCAGAACGAGCCGCTTATTTTTGAGCAGAGCTCGCCCGGCAAGCGTGGCTATCAACTGCCGGAACTGGATGTTCCCGCGGTGGATGCGGAGCAGGCGCTGGGCGCGGGTCACGTTCGTTCTGAGATCGAAGACTTTCCGGAAGTGAGTGAGTTCGAAGCGCTGCGGCACTTCACACGCCTTTCCACCTGGAACTACGCCATCGATCTGGGAATGTATCCTCTCGGGTCCTGCACCATGAAATACAACCCGCGCGTGAATGAACTGGTAGCGCGCACGGAGGGGCTCGCCTGGGCGCATCCTTACCAGGCGGAAGAGCTTTCCCAAGGCGCTATGGAAGTGATCGCGGCGCTGGAGAATGCGCTCGCGGAGATCACCGGCATGGATGCCGTCACGCTGCAGCCGGCAGCCGGCGCGCACGGAGAGTTCACCGGCATTCTAATGATTCGGGCGCTGCTCGAATCGCGCGGCAACGCTCGCAAAAAGATTCTCGTTCCTGATTCGGCGCACGGCACCAACCCGGCTACCGCCATGATGGTCGGCTACACCGTCGAAAACATCAAGTCGACGGATCGCGGCGTGGTTGATCTCGAGGCCCTCGAGCGCGCCGTGAACGAGGATGTCGCCGGCCTGATGATCACTAACCCGAATACCGTCGGCGTCTTCGAAGAAAACATCCGGAAGATTTGCGGCATTCTGCACGATAAGGGCGCGCTGGTCTACATGGATGGCGCGAACATGAACGCGTTGGTCGGCGTCGCTCGTCCGGGTGATTTCGGCATCGACGTCATGCACCTCAACCTGCACAAGACATTTTCCACGCCGCATGGCGGGGGCGGACCCGGTGCCGGCGCGGTTGCGGCCGCAAAGGTCCTTACTCCCTATCTGCCGGGCCCGCGCCTCAAGCGGGCGGGAGACCTGTGGCAGTGGAACTACGATCTGCCGCAATCCATCGGCCGCGTTCGTGCTTTTTACGGGAACTATGGCGTGCTCATTCGGGCTCTGGCGTACATCATGGCGCATGGCGGTAACGGCCTGCGGCAGGCGACGCTCGACGCCCTGCTGAATGCGAACTATATCCGCACGCTGCTCGAGCCTTACTACGAGATGGCTTACAAGGCCCCGAGCATGCACGAATGCGTTTTCAGCGACGATCGGCAGGCGAAGAAGGGCGTCCGGACCGGCGATATCGCCAAGCGCCTGATCGATTACGGCTTTCATCCGTACACCGTCAGCTTCCCGCTGATTGTGCGCGGCGCGATGATGATTGAGCCAACCGAGACCGAAGGCAAGCGTGAGCTCGACGCGTTCGTCGATGCAATGATCGCAATCGCGAAAGAAGTCGAAGAAGATCCCGAACTTGTCCTGAAAGCTCCACACCTGACTCGCACGCCACGCGTGGACGAAGTGACCGCCGCTCGCAAGCCAATTGTGCGTTGGCAGCCCTCTACGAGAGCGAGTCAAGCAGCCGATTAGCGGCCGCGAGCACTGTTTCGACCGTTAGATCCGTCAGCGAGCGCGAGTGAAGGACGCGCACGTTGCGGCCGCGCGGAGCCCAAACGGCCGGATTCGTCGGTCCAAACAATGCCAGCGTCGGGCACCCCGCGGCGGCAGCGAGGTGCGTAATGCCGGAATCGTTGCCAATGTAGAGCCTCGCTCCGCGTATCCAGCTTGCCAGGCTGGCCAGATCGGCAAATCGCGTCGCCCCGGGGAGTTCTTCTTCGGGACCGCAGGTCCAATCAATTTTGAGAGGCAGGCCATCGGCGAGCCGGCGATAGTTCTCGAGTGGCCAGTTTTTGCGAACGCCGCCTGAAAACGGATGGATCACGATGGAATTGCGGCACTGCGCAGGCTTCACCTCAATGTGTGGCGAAAGTCCTTGCGGCGCACCCACCTGGCTGGCAAAGAAGTCCGTTGCGTGCCCTGCATAGCCGGCCGGCGGCAGCGCTGGATGAAACTCGCACGGCACGCCCGTTTCGAAGATAGCCTGGCGGAATTCCTCGCGCTTCGCTCCATACCAGCTCACAATCGAATCGAAGCTTTTCAGGGATTCGTACAGCCGCGGAGGCATTTCGAGTCCCCCTAATCCGGCAAGATCAATACTCGTGGACGAGAGCGAACGAACTGCGCCCGCAAACTGTACCAGGGGAACTGCACTCGAGGGAAGCCAAACCTCGGTGTAATCGGCTTTGAGAGATTCAAGGGCCGGAAAGCCGAGGATACAATCGCCGATCGCGCCCGGCCGTATCAGCAGGCGCCGCATTCGCGCCTACTCGATCGAGACCGGCAGCCTCACCTCGACCGAGGCAGGCCGGAAGCACATGTCGCTATTGCATGCCTGGTAACGAAGTTTGCCAGTCATAGTCGTCGAGCCCGCCGCAGCGTTTGCAGGAACTTTGAATTCGGTCCGAATGTCGAAGGAGCCGGTGAAGACCACGAGATCCTGCCCGCCTACCTTAATCTCTTCGGGCTTCGGGTATGCGGTCGACGTCGCTTCAAGCGGACCGCCTGTCCAGGTGAGTTTCAGCGGAATCAGGTATTCGTCTTTAGGCTTGTCGCTATTGACGTGAAAACCCGGGAGGACACTTACTTTCAGCGTTTGCGTGACGGTTGCGCCGCGCTTTGCGGTAATCACGTCCGGCGGGGTGACGATGAGCTTATTCTGCTGCGCCGAGCAAAAGAGCGGCAGGAGAAGCAGGCAGCAGATGGAGAGAAGCAGTGTTTTCTTTGGTGCCAAGCAGATTTTGAATCTCGCTGAGATAGTCATTCTTTCCGGCCAGGCCGACATGCGTGAAAGCGAGCCTTCCTTCCCGGTCGATCATAAAGGTTGTCGGCAGCGAATCGACGCCGCCGTAAAGCTGGCCGACGGAATCGTTCCCGAGCATCACGCGGTAATTGATCTTGTGCTCCGCCATATAAGGTTTCACGGCGGACCAGCCGTCTTCATCCATTGAAACCCCGAGAACGGCGAATCCCTGCGACTTGAACTGTTGCTCGAACTGCTCGAACCACGGAATTTCCAAACCGCACGGGCCGCACCACGTGGCCCAGAAATTCAAGAGCACAACTTTGCCTCTGTAGTCGGCAAGGTTCACCGGTTGCCCGTTCGCATCCTTCAGGGTGAAGTTCGGAGCCGGCTTGCGGCTTGCCTCCTCCACTCGGGCCGCAGCCGAAGCACCCGATTTCGAGCCGGAACAGGACGAAAAGATGCCCACCGCCGCCAGAACGGCCAATGCGGGCAGTGAGCGATAGATCGGGCGCATGTACAACTCCAGTGTATCGTCCGGAGGGTCAGCAAGACCGGGGAGTAGCGAATGTTTTTTCGAACCACACCTCGCGGCGCTGCTGCCAGCGGCGTGCGAGTGTGAACTCGGTATGGGCATCTACTCCCGCGTAGAGCCACGCAGCGGTGTCGCAGAAACTTTCGCAAACGTAATCGCGCCAGTGGCGTTCGGCCGGCGCCAGATCCGCCAGCCTTCGAAATGCCAGTTTTCCTACGGAGGCCGACTCTCCCAGCTCACCTATCGCTCCATATTGCCTTTCTGCAGTCAACAGAGCCTCATAGAGCCGCCGCGCCGGGTTGCCGAGACGGGGCCAGACGAAGTGAAAAATCTCGTGTACCAGGATCAGCCGAAGGAGACGGGGACGGGCAAGCAGATGGGAGTCGAGGACGATGTGCCGGTCACGGATGAAACTCGCCGCGTAGATTTGCGTGCCGCGGTCAGGTGAGCCGGACAGCAGCTTCCCGCTATGAGCCGTTAACTGGGGCCCAACGGAAATGAAAATCGGGCTGCCCGCTAGCTCAGGCAGCCCGACTGTGACTTTGGCGATAGATTTGTTTAACTTAGCGCTGTCCTTGCGGCTTAGGGCCGGAAGCGCCCGACTGTCCGGTGGAAGACCCTGGCTTTTGGAGCGTCGGTACGTTCGGAGCTGGAGCGCTGGAGGCATCGAAGAAGGCAGGGTCGGTTACCTGGATTTTATACTTGTCCATTTCCTGTTTCACGGCGGCTTGGTTCTTCTCAGTCTGGAGGCGCTGAACTATACCAGCCCGAGCCTGATCGAATGGCACGGTACTCCGGCTGTCAATCTTCACGATCAGGAAGGCGTTCGGCAGGCGGATAGGCTCGGAAACCTGTCCCGGCTGCAGTTTCCCGAGTGCGGTCTTCATATCGGGGGGGAGATTGGGGTCACCAATGCTGTAGGTGCCCAGGTCGCCTCCTTTGGCCGCAACCTGCTGATTATCGGATTCCGTGCGGGCGAGAGTGGAAAAGTCGCTGCCGGCCTTCAGTTTTTTCTCGACATCGTCGGCTTTTTCGCGAGCAGCCGCTTCCGTACGGCTGTTATTCGATCCGGCGGAAGCCGGCGTGCCCGGCGGATTGAAGGCGACCAGGATACCGCTGAGCTTCACCTGATCAAACTCGCTCAGGTGCCCATCGTAGTACTGCTTCGGATCTTGCGTCGGGGCGCCGGTGTTGTTGGCCAGGTTCTTTAAAAATGCCTGCGCCAGAATCTCATTGCGCGCGAACTGAAGCTGTTCCTTCAGCGGCGACTGATCGTCCAGGTGCTGTTTGGCTGCCTGATCCGCGAGCTGCCCGATCATGTAGATCTGCTGAACCACTTGCGGAAGGTTCTTTTCCATGCGCTGCCGCTGCTCCGGCGGCAAAGCCTTAAGCAGGTCCATGGCCTGTTTCGCAGTGATTTGCTTGCCGTCAATGGTGGCAACGACGCGGTTGGGATCCTGCTGCGTGACCGCCTCGGGGCCTCTCACTTTGAGTTGGCTTCCCGCAGTCGGGCTCGCCAGGGAAGGCGCCTGGGAGGACGGGTTGGCTTGCGCGCACGCTAAGGTCGCGCAAAGGAGCGTCAGGGGGAGGAACGTACTGCTTTTCATTAGGCTTTAGATTTCCTCCCACTCTAGCACGCGAACGGAGGCTCCGAGCACTCTGACTCTCTGTACGGGATTACCCGCATCTGTAGTCCAATGGCAGGAAGGTATGGGATTTCTCGATAATCTGGAAAACTCGCTCAAGAGTCTCGAATCACGGGAGGAGCGGGACCCCGCTGAACAGAAGCGCCGGGAAGAAGACCGCGCGAAGGTTGCCGCGGCGGCGCCCTGGGCAGAAAAGCTGAGGACTTCGGACTATACCAGGAAGCTGTTCGATGAAGCGGCGATCGCGGGTCACAAAATACGGACTAAGGTCTACATGTCGTGGTTCGAATCAACCCTGCGGCTGGAAGCCAGGGGCCGGCGGCTCGAGCTCCGGCCGACGCCGGACGGCATTATGGCGGACTTGGTCGAGCCGGACGGAGAGACCCGATCCGAGCGGGTGGATCTCGATGGCGAACCGCGGACGCTCCTGGAGAAGTGGCTGGCTCCTCGGGACAGCTCGGCTAAGGAGGGATAGAACAAATGACTGACGCGCAGGTGTACGCAGGGGCGGCAGCCATGGGAGCGGTAGCGGGTATGCGGTCTTTCTCCGCACCTGCCATGGTGAGCCAGGCGGCGAAGGCCGGTCGGATAGCCGTCAGCCATTCAAAGCTTGGATTCCTGCAAAGTCCGAAGGCTGCGCTCGCCATGAGTGCGCTAGCCGTCGGCGAAGCCATTGCGGATAAGCTTCCGTTCATGCCGAATCGGACCCAGGCGCCTGGCCTTCTCGCGCGAGCCGTCACCGGCGGCATCAGCGGTGCGGCTATCTCGTCTGCCAGGAAGAAATCGCCCTGGATTGGTGCGGTTGCCGGTGCCGTCGGCGCAATTGCCGCTGCCTACGCCTTTTACCATCTTCGCCGTGCGGCGAAGGAAAAGCTGCACATCCCCGATACGGTTACGGCCCTTCTGGAAGACGCGATCGTCGCCGGGGGCGGCACGTTTGTGCTTTCGACGCTTCGTCCCGAGAGCGCGTAACCCTAATTACGGGCGTAAACCAAAATAGGAATTTTCTGTTTTATCTGACCGTAACAGACGGGCCATCAGACCGCAACGGAACTTAACTCAATCTGAGTACATGAAATGGAGCAGGACTCCGGTTGGGTACGCGGTTGCGCGACTATCCTTGAGGCTCGGCGCAGCGTTGCTTGCGCTCACCTCAGCCATGCCTGCGCAGGCAGCGAGCGCAGAGCCAATCCGCCAATTCTTTTCGCGATCTTATAACGCCACCGCGTACATCAGCATTTTCTCGGTACCAATTTTCAGCCGAAGCGGCGTGGGCTCAGGCTCCGCGACGGCCGAAAGCGAGAATTTAGGCGATGAGCGCTTGCTGAACTTGCGATTCATGGCCGGCTCCGATCCCCAACGCGCACACGGCCTGAACCGGCTCGGGTTGATTGAGGAGAGCGTTCGCGAAAGAGGCCATTCCGTTCTCCACGCAGACTACTTCGGGCTCATGACCTCCAGCGGCGAAGAGTCACTCGAACAAGCCAAAACAGCACTTAACGCTGACTCGGAAGCCATGGTTTCCTACGTGGCAACCAGGGCGTCCTTAAATGGCATTTCCAGCCAGTACACGCTGGGCTATTTCCGGCTCTCGTCGCAGTACAAGCTCTCCAACATCGAACAACTCATTGAACAGGTGCAATCCGAATTCAGTTCCCCGGTTGGACACACAGTTCACAAAAAGTCAGATCAGCACGCGAGCACATTCTTGTACTCACTCACGGAGGCGATGCAGTCCGGCCAATCTTCACTCGACCAGCAATTCCTCTATAACGGCACAATTTTCACTCTGCACACAGAAAAGCGGCCCGATAGAAAAGCCGCGGAGGAGTTTCGCAAAGCTGGCCTGACGGATACAGCCGGCGAAGTGCAGCAACTGAGCGGAAAAATCCGTAACGAAAAAACAGGAAGCGAAACGATCTTTCGTTTGTGGTTCGACGCATCATCGGCCAACCTGCTGCCGCTGCGCTTCGAATTCCGCCCGAAAGCATATTTGAAGCTGGTGTTCGAGGCAGAGCCGCAGGCAGTTATGCATACTGCCCCGACCTTCGATTTCAGCAGACTCGAGGAGCCCAAACCGTGACGGTTTTCGACGTTATCCGCCGGTTGCGAGACGAGCCGTTCGAATGCCTCGTTCGCAGGTGGAATTGGAAATCGGCGGTCTTCAGTTCCATCATCCGGGCCACCATCTTCTTCTGCATGAACTTGAAGGCCGGAAAGCATGCCGCGGCGGCAGCCATGCTGACGGAACTGAGCTATCGGCTGGTGACGTCCGGTTTCTACGGGGCACTCACGCAGGCATTCTCCGATGCAGAGCCGCCATGGGCGGCGGCCCTCACCGTGATGTTTCTGTTACCGCTATGCCAGCATTCGATCGAGTTAACCGTTCATCTGCTGCGCGGAACGCCCAGGCTCTTGCCGAGCATGATCGCTTCCGTCATCTTCACTGGGATATCGACGCTGTTTAACCTATACGCGATGCGCCGTGGCGTGCTGGTGGTCGGCGACGGTGCGCGCCCGGTTGGAACCGATCTCCGGGCCATTCCTGCTACCGTCGCGGGCTTCTTAGCTGCCGGTCCGCTCGCGCTTTTTCGGTGGATCGCGCCGCCAGGAATAAACCAGGAAGCTTCCTGAAGCGAAGCCGGAGGTTACTCCGGCTTGCGCTTGCGGGGACGGCGGGCGGTTCCCGCTCCGGCGGCGGCCCGCTTGCGAGGTGCTGCCTTCTTCGGCTTCGGCGGCGGCGGATTCGGCTCGAAGATCGTCGGCTGCCCCTCCACAATCGGCTGCGGCTCGTCCTCTTCTTCCTCAGGGATCGATTCCTGCGCCGGTTCGGGAAGCGCGGGCGGGTAGAACTCGGCGCCCAGGTGGACAATGATGCCCCGTTCTTCATCAGGCTCGGTGCGCACCACGGTCTTATCCTGTGCGTAGTTCAGGAATTCAGAGAACTGCTGGAAGCCGAACTTCTGCAGGTTGAAGACTGGATGCTCCGCCAGCGTCCACTGTTCAAGTTCTTCCGCCGTGGCCCCTTCTTCGAGCTCCATGCGGTGCGTTTCGAGCACATCGCGCAGCAGCGGCAGCGCTTCTTCAGGACGCGGGGCCGCTTTCTCCGCTGTGTGACCGCCGCGGCGCTCAATGATGTAGCGCCCACCCGAGCCGCTAACGTTAATGAAATCAGCCTTCTTCAGTTTGTCGACGAAATCCGAGAAACTGCCTGCCCCATAGGCTCGCTCGCTGAAGGCGGGATCCAGTTGCAGCATCGTGCTCTTCAGCAAGCCGAGCTGCGGCTGGACGGCACGCCGCTCCAGCACCTGCAGCGCACGTTCCACCAGCGGCATGGCCTGCGTCAGATCGAGCGGCACAGGGCGCGGGCCACGCTCCTTCTTATCCTTGCGATCCCGCTCGGGGCGATCGCCACGGTCGGGCCGGTCGCGGCGATCCGGCATGGGCGTCGGCACAATCCGGTCGCCATCTTCGAGCAGCGATTCATAGCTGACGAATTCATGGCAGTTCTGCTGCAGAATGGTGCTGGTAAACGCCTTGCCGCCCACCACGAAGACGGTTTTGCCATATTCCTTCAGCTTGTTGACAAGCGGGATAAAGTCGCTGTCTCCGCTGACAATCGCGAACGCGTTCACGTGCGCATGGGTGAAGGCCATTTCGAGGGCGTCCAGCGCCAGATTGATATCCGCGCCGTTTTTGTCCCCACGAGGCGAAGGGATGCGCTGCACCATCTGCACCGCATTTTCCGCCATCTGCCGCGTAGCGCCTTCCTGGCGCCCCCAATTGGCGTAGGCGAACTTCGCCACAATATCGCCGCGTTCTTTCAACGCGCCGAGTGCGAGCGACACATCGAATTCACGCCGCAGGGTCGACTTTACGCCAATCTCAATGTTGTCGTAGTCGACGAACACGGCAATGTTCAGTCTGTCTTGCATTAAGTTCCTTTTCCGTCCGCTGCGCCACGCTCTAAAGGAGGGCGTTGCGGACCGTTTTGAGCCGAGACTTCGCTCAGGCTGGTTGTTTGACCGACTCGCGAATGAAATGAATAATCTTTTCAAGCGACGCACCGGGCTGGAAGACTTCCGCTACCCCGAGCTTCTTGAGATCCGCTGCATCTTCGTCCGGAATGATTCCGCCGACGACGACCAGCACATCGGTCATCTCCTTTTCGCGCAGCAGCTCCATGACGCGCGGCACAATCGCGTTGTGCGCGCCCGAAAGGATCGACAGTCCAATCACCTGAACGTCTTCCTGAAGAGCTGCATTGACTATCATTTCCGGCGTCTGCCGGAGACCGGTGTAAATCACTTCCATACCGGCGTCGCGCAGGGCACGTGCAATAACCTTGGCGCCGCGGTCGTGTCCATCGAGGCCAGGTTTGGCGACGAGCACACGGATGGGAGCGTTCATACTGGCACTGTCCAGATTATAGAACGCGGTCTACAGTTAAGGAGGGAAGAGCGCATGAGTGAGCAGACTTTCAACGAGCCGCGAATCGCCCTGAATCGCATTTACACGCGTGCCGGGGACAGCGGCGAGACCCGCCTTGTAGGCGGCCAGCGCGTCGCGAAAGACGACCTCCGGATTGATTCCTACGGCACCGTCGATGAGTTGAATTCGTTCATCGGGCTGGCGCGCTCCACCGCGGAACAACTCTCCTCCGAGGTGCCGCGCTTAAATCAGTTTGCCGCCACCTTAAAGCGAATCCAGCATGAGCTGTTCAATCTCGGATCGATTCTGGCGACCCTGCCCGAAGACGTGCATCCCAAGCAGCCGCGTATCACCAGCGCAGAGATCAGCCGACTGGAACACGAGATAGATCAGGCCAATGAAGAGCTTCCTGCCCTGCGCTCCTTCGTGCTGCCCGGCGGCAGTCGGCTCGATACCGAACTGCATGTCTGCCGAACCGTGTGCCGGCGGGCGGAGCGGTTGCTGGTCCGCCTGGCGCGGCAACAGAACGCGCCCGCCGAGTCGGTGCAGTATCTCAATCGATTGAGCGATGCGCTGTTTGTCTGGAGCCGCTGGGTCAACCATGTGCTTGGCGCCGTCGAGACGCTTTGGGAGCCGAATGCCGCGGCCAGCGGGAGCGCAGACTAGTTGGCCACCCAATCCCCATCAGCCGCAAAAGCATCGGATCACTGGTCGGCATTGACGGCCGGCTTCCTTGGCTGGACGCTTGACGCCTTCGATTTCTTCCTGGTCATCTTTTGCCTTACAGCCATAGGCAAGGAGTTCCACAAATCCGATGCCGCGGTCAGCGTCTCGATTGCCCTGACCCTCGCGTTTCGCCCTGTGGGCGCGTTTCTCTTCGGGCTCATGGCAGACCGGTACGGGCGCCGGCTGCCGCTGATGATCGATCTCATTTTCTACTCCGTGGTGGAGGTCGCCACCGGATTCGCGCCGAACTTCACGACATTTCTCATCCTGCGGGCGCTGTTCGGCATCGGCATGGGCGGTGAGTGGGGCGTTGGGGCGTCCCTAGCCATGGAAAAGGTGCCGGCGCGCTGGCGCGGTGTGCTTTCCGGGGTCCTGCAACAGGGCTACGCGCTGGGAAACTTGTTGGCCGCTCTTTGCTACCTGTTCCTCTTCGAGCGTTGGGGCTGGCGTCCGCTGTTTTTCCTTGGAGGCCTGCCGGCGCTGCTGGCACTGTTTGTTCGCTCCCGCGTCAAGGAGTCCGAAGTCTGGCAGGAATCGCGCGAAACGAGTTGGTCGCAACTGGGGCGCAGCCTCGTCCGGAACTGGAAGCTGTTCCTCTATTTAGTGCTGCTGATGACTGGTATGAATCTCGCCTCCCACGGAACGCAGGACATGTACCCCACCTTCCTGCAGCGGTTCTGGCATTTCGGCCCCAAGGAACGCTCCTTGATTTCAGCCATCTCGATGATCGGAGCCATTGCCGGGGGAATTGTCGTCGGGCTCATTTCAGACCGCATCGGCCGCCGGCGAGCCATTGTTCTGTCGCTAGTCGGCGCGATTCTGCTCGCGCCGCTGTGGGCCTATGCCCCGCAGGCTGGTCTGCTCATGCTGGGTGCCTTCTTCATTCAGTTCTTTGTGCAAGGGGCCTGGGGCGTCATTCCGGCGCATCTCAGCGAGCTTTCGCCGAACCAGATCCGCGGCTTCCTGCCCGGCTTCGCATATCAATGCGGTGTGCTGCTGGCCGGGTCTGTCGGCACGCTCGAAGCCATTTTCGCCGAGCACATGAGCTACGCGACCGCTATGGCCGCGACTGCCGCAAGCGTATTTGCGATCACTGCCGTTCTCGCCGGCCTGGGGAAGGAGCACCGCGGCCGGGATTTTCGAGTGGTGTAAGCCGCGTGAGCGGCTCGCTAGGTTCTTGGCCAGCTTGTCTGAAAACTTCTCCTTTGGGCCAGAGCTCTGGTGATAGCTTTTGGCCTTCAGCGTTCAGCTATGAGCTCGGTACTGGCCGGCGGATAGGTATCAGAATAGTCCACGCGCCTAGGTAACACCCTTTGGCCAGATGGCCTGGAGAGAGAAGAAGAACGATGAAAAAAGCTGAGGGCTGACCGCCGACGGCTGACCGCTGAGGGCTGACCGCTGAGGGCTGACCGCCGACGGCTGAAAGGTCTCGGCGGCAAGCGCACAGCGCCCTTGTTGCCCGCTGCACGCGCTCGAAAATCGATTTCAAGTATCCTTGGCCAGCGTCTAGATATTGATGCCGGCCTGCCAGAGAGCAAACCCGAGCGCCTGCCGGAAGTAGAGCCACCGCAGTTGCCGTGGACTCAATGACCCGCTGGCCGGCCGCGGCGAGCCGTAGACTTGAATATCTTGCGCCTGCAGCAGACGCTTCACCCGGTAGATGTGATAGCCATCGCTGACCACGATGCAGGAGTGCAGGCCCATGCGATGCATCGTCTCTGCCGCAGCACCCAGGCTCTCCGCCGTCGTGGCGCCCTCCGGGTCGGCAATGATGGCTTCCGAACGAACGCCATGTTCTGTCAGGTACGCGCGGCCAACTTCACCTTCCGTGAACTCCGGGTCGCCGCCCGCGCCGCCGGTTGTCATGATGTAAGGAGCAAGCCCCTTCAGGTAGAGCAGGAGCGCGTGGTTCAGGCGGGCCCTCAACACGGGCGAGGGCTTTCCACGATACTCGGCGGCACCGAGTACAACGATGACGTCTGCCGGCCGGGCTTCGTCTATGGTCGATTGTTTTTCGATCTGTTCGGCGACGTAGAACAGGTAGCCTAATAGCAGAATCAGGAGCAGGCCAAGGGTGCCTGCCAGTGCGCGCTTCATGCAGGTTTCATTTCGTTGAAACTTAGTGTACGCCGATGCGCACTTCGAGATACGGTGCAGCTCACAAGTACAAGAAATTCGCTCTTGCAGAAAATCCGCAAGGCCGCCCAGACCGGCCGTCCGACAGAGGAAGGCTGGATCATCGCCGAGGGTCCGCATCTGCTCGCCGAAGCGCTGCGCGGCAAGTGGGCGATTGAAAAGATCTTTGCTACCCCGGAGGCCATGGAGCGGCATCGGAAACTGCTGCTGCGTCCCGACGCGGAGATCATTGAAGTATCGGCTCGCGCCTTCGCCTCCACGGCGGAGACCCAAACTGGCCAGGGAATCCTCGCCGCCTTGCTACCGCCAACCTGGTCATGGGAAGACATCGCTTCCGGCGAGAGCCTGCTGGTGATACTCGACGGCGTGCAGGATACAGGCAACGCCGGAACGATTGCCAGATCCGCCGAGGCCTTCGGTGCGACCGGTCTTGTTTTTCTTGAAGGCTGCGCGCGCGTTTCAAACGGCAAGCTGCTGCGAGCCTCCGCCGGGTCTATTTTCCGGTTACCATTTCTCGAAGGCGTCCCGAGGGCGGATGCGGTGGGGTGGTTGCGTTTGTCGCAGATGAAGATTTTCGGCCTTTCCGCCGATGGCGGGCTCTCGCTTCTGAACACCGATTTCCGGGGTCGCTGCGCGCTGCTGACCGGCGCTGAGGGAACGGGCCTTTCAGCGGAAATCGCAGCCGTCGCGCAGGCCGTGACCATTCCAACCGCCACGGTCGAGTCGCTGAATGCGGCCGTCGCCTGTTCCGTTGCCCTGTTTGAAGCCGCGCGGCAGAGAAGGATGGTATGAGCCTGTTTGATGCATCTCCTCTTCCGGCAGAACGGAGCGAAGATCTTGCCGGCCGGCCGCTCGCGGACCGCATGCGGCCGCGAACGTTGGACGAGTATGTCGGTCAGGAGCACATTCTTGGCCCGGGCAAGCCGCTGCGCGCGCAGATTGAAAGCGGGCACCTGACGTCGCTGATCCTCTGGGGACCTCCGGGTTCGGGGAAAACCACCCTCGCCTGGCTCATCGCGGAGCGCAGCCGGGCCGATTTTGTTCCTTTCAGCGCCGTGCTGAGCGGTATCAAAGAGATCAAGGCGGTGATGGCGGATGCCGAGCGCACCCGGCGCCTCGGGCGCAAAACCGTTCTGTTCATTGATGAAATTCACCGCTTCAATAAGGCCCAGCAGGACGCGTTCCTGCCTTATGTCGAGCGCGGAGATGTCGTACTGATCGGGGCCACAACCGAGAATCCGTCGTTCGAGGTCGTCTCCGCGCTGCTGTCCCGCACCCGGGTTTATACCCTCCGTGCGCTCGAGACCGTTGAAATTGTGGGCATCCTGCGGCGTACGCTTGAGACTCCGGTGCGCGGGTTAGGCCAGCGTGGGCTCAAGATTTCCTCCGAATTGCTCGATGAGATTGCTGTCGGTTCCAGCGGAGACGCGCGGACAGCCCTGAATACCTTGGAAATCGCTGCAGAACTCGCGAAAAACGGAGAAATAGACCAGCAATCGGTTGCCGATGCGCTTCAGAGGAAAGTGCTGCTGTACGACAAATCAGGGGAAGAGCACTTCAACCTTATTTCGGCGCTGCACAAATCCGTTCGATCCAGTGACCCCGATGGGGCGCTCTATTGGCTCGGGCGGATGATGGTGGCCGGGGAAGACCGGCTTTACCTGGCAAGGCGCTTGGTGCGCATGGCCATTGAAGATATCGGGCTGGCAGATCCACGGGCCGTGGAGCAGGCAATCGCTTGCATGCAAACCGTGCATTTTCTTGGAGTTCCGGAAGGAGATCAGGCTTTGGCGCAGCTTGCCATCTATCTCGCGATTGCCCCGAAATCCGATGCTGCTTACCGTGCTCTAAACAACGTAAACGAGACGATCGAAAAGACGGTGGCCGAGCCAGTGCCCCTCCATCTCCGCAACGCTCCCACCAAGCTGATGAAAGAAATGGGGTATTCACGAGGCTACAAACACGCACATAAAGAAAAAGACGCTGTCACCGATATGCAATGCCTGCCTCCCTCCTTGGCAGGCACTGTTTTTTACGAGCCGACCGATCGGGGACTCGAGCAGAAGATTCGCGAACGGCTGGAGTGGCTGAGGAAAAAACGAAATCCGGAAAATTACCCGGATTCGCCGAATCAGGAAGCAAATGTGAAAGAGTAGTGCGAAGTTTTACCAGACTGTGTATTCTTTAAGAAACGGAGTTGTAACTAGTGACCGAAACTATGCTGACCGTCAGTAGGCCCTTTGACACTCCGGATGGTGCTGTCACCGAACGGCGGAGGTCCAGCCGATTCCCCATTGAGCGCGAACTGCGCTACAAAACGCTAAATCATCGGGCTGAGCCGCTCGTTGGAACCGGCAAAACCCTAAACATCAGCAGTTCGGGTGTGCTGTTCACCACGGAGCATGACCTTCCTGTCGGTACGCGGCTGGAAGTTTCGATCAGTTGGCCTGCCCAGCTCAACGATCGTTGCCTCCTCAATCTGGTGGCCCGCGGACGAGTGACGCGGAACGCCAAAGGACAATTGGCTCTCCAGATCCAGCAGTACGAATTCAGAACCCAAAGCCGCCCGGGCAAGTAACATATCCCTGCGACGAGGAACACTCGAATCGAGTGTTCATTCGTAGCTATGTTCATTCGTGTGCATTCGTGGCTCCTGAAGGGAGGATATTCTGTATCCTTCCAGGGAGATCTTGTAATGCTATTCGAAGAACAAATTTCAGAACGCCGTCTGCGCGCAGCGAAAGCCATTGCAAGGATCCTGGCCAGACCCGACGGCGACTTATACGGTGATTACAGCATTAAGTCCACCAGCGGAAAGACATACCGCGTGGCGCTGCGAGGAGCAAACCTGTTTGAGAACTTCTGCTCCTGTCCCGACTTCGCCGTCAACACGCTGGGAACCTGTAAACACATCGAAGCGCTGCTGACGCGGCTGCGGAAGAAATACCGCTCGTCGCTCGATAGGAAACAGTATGAGCGCACTCGCGCTTCGCTTTCTTTGCATTACGGTGATGAGTTGCAAGTCCGGCTTCGTTTGCCTGCCGCTCCGTCAAAGGCGCTGCTTCGCATTGCGGAGGCGTATTGCGACAGCGAAGGAGTGCTGAGGCCCAGGCATTTCAAGCATGTCGAGCAGATTCTGGATGAGTTGCGGAGAGTGGACGACAAAGCTGTAGTCTACAGCGACGTTCTGGAGTTTTTGAATCGGGAGAACGAAAACAGGGAGGGGCTCACCACCGAGCGGAAACTGCTCGCCCGGCTTCAAAGGGGCAGGAATCCGCTGGATGGCCTCCTGAAAGTGCCGCTGTATCCGTACCAGGCACACGGAGCGATCTTCGCAGCCTGCCGCGGCCGCGTGATTCTGGCCGACGACATGGGCCTGGGGAAGACCATTCAAACAATCGCCGCCGCCGAACTGCTGCGCCGCAAACGCGCCATCCAGCGAGTCCTGGTGGTGGCGCCGGCCTCCGTGAAATATCAATGGAAAAGCGAAATCGAAAAGTTTTCTGATCTTTCGGCACAAGTGATCGACGGGCTGCTGCCGGTGAGGAGAAAGCTTTACGCGGCGCCAGCATTCTTCAATCTCAGCAGCTATGAGGTTGTGCTGAAAGACATCGAGTACATGCACGCCATGCAACCGGACCTCATCGTTCTGGATGAAGCCCAGCGCATTCGAAATTGGACAACGGCCACGGCCCGGACCATCAAGCAGCTGAAAAGCCGTTACGTCATTGTGCTGACGGGCACGCCGCTCGAGAACAAGCTCGAAGAGCTCTTTTCGATCGTCGAGTTCGTCGATGGACGGCGCTTGGGGCCGGCCTTTCGCTTCCTGAAGGAACACCGGATGGAGGATGAGAAGGGAAAGCTGCTCGGCTATCGCGGGCTCGACCGCATCCACCAGCAACTGGAACCGATCCTGCTCCGGCGCACGCGCCAGCAAGTGCTCCCCGAACTGCCGGCGCGCACCGACCAGATTTTCCGCGTACCGATGACGAAGCAACAGGAGGAACCCTACCTGGAGCAGCGCGATATCCTCGCCCAGCTTCTCCGGAAGTGGGAGCGGCAAGGCTGGCTCTCCGAGATAGATCTGCGGCGGGTTACGTGCTGCATCCAAAACATGCGAATGCTGTGCAACTCGACATTCCTGTTTGACAAAGAAACACACTATTCGCCGAAGCTGAAGGAGTTCCGCGAGATCATCCAGGAGTTGGTGACGGCCGAAGATCGCAAGGTAGTCGTTTTCAGCGAGTACGAACGGATGACCTACCTTGCCGGCGAGGAACTCAAAAAGCTCGGCATCGATTTCGTATCGCTTCACGGACGCGTTCCATCCCGGCAGCGCGGCGGCCTGGTGGAGCGCTTCCGCGACGATGCCACTTGCAAGGTTTTCCTGTCGACGGATGCCGGCGGCGTAGGATTGAACCTGCAGACAGCCTCCGCTGTGCTGAATTTTGAGCCGCCCTGGAATCCCGCACGCCTGGAGCAGCGAATTGGCCGGGTGCATCGCCTGGGCCAGGGCCGCCCCGTGCAGGTGATCCACTTTTTAACGGAAGACAGTATCGAAGAGCACGTCTGGGAAACTCTGCGGCTCAAGAAGTCGCTATTTTCCGGTGTGTTCGACTCCACCGCCAGCGAGATCGATTTCGCGGCATTGAACCGGAAGAGCGTTCTTCAGGAAGTAAAAGAGATCTTCTCCGAGCAACCATCGCGTCCCAAGCCGGACGGTCAAGCCATGCCACAGCCGCCCGAGCCCGCGGCCGCAGTTACCGAAGGCGGAGGCCCAACGGTCTCATCCCAGGCGCATGTTGCCGATGTTCAGCGAGCCGCCGCTGGTCTGGTTGCGGCTGGCGTGCGGTTCCTGGAATCGATCACTTCGATGGCCGTTCAAAGCTCATCGCAATCCTCCGCTCCAGAGCTGTTTCGAGCGATCATGGGCAGCTTCGCGGCGACGGATCAGGCCACCTCAGAACGAATTGGCCGGGCAGCTGCAACATTGCTTGCCATGCTTTCGAAACCATCGGGACAGGTATAGTGAAAGTGGGTTTCGAGCGGCGTGCGTTCGACTCCGATCGGTGGAACCGATTTAAGCGAGTCGCTAAGCCGTTGTCCTGAATCAAACAGGAGTAGGCATCAGCCTGCAAATCATTCAAAAAATCTACAGGAGAAGTTTTTCCAACGATGCTTGGAGTAGGTCATAAGTTTCCCCGATTCTCTTTGCTTTCCACAGTCAGCACTGACAAGAAGGCTGCGTTCAAACAGATCACTGACCAGGATTATTCGGGGAAGTGGAAAGTATACTTTTTCTGGCCCAAGGATTTTACCTTTGTCTGCCCAACGGAAATCGCCGCTTTCGCGAAGCTGAACAACGAATTCCAGGATCGCGATACGCAGCTCTTTGGCGGCAGCACGGACTCTGAATATGTGCACCTCGCCTGGCGGGAAAACCACCCGGACCTGACGAACCTGCCCTTCCCGATGCTGGCCGATGTCAAGCGCGAACTCTGCACGGCGCTGGGCATTCTGGATCCCGTCGAAGGCGTAGCACAGCGCGCGACTTTTGTCGTGGATCCGGATAACGTGATTCGCTTTGTTTCAGTGAACGATCTGTCGGTAGGCCGCAACCCCAGCGAGGTCCTGCGAGTGGTTGACGCACTGCAGACAGACGAGCTCTGCCCGTGCAACTGGCAGAAGGGCGAAGAGACGCTCACGGCAGCGTAACGGCAATGGCATTGAGCATTGAGCAACTGCAGGAATCGCTTCCTGCGTACGCCAAAGATCTGAAGCTGAATCTGTCCTCCGTCTTGCGGCAGAGTGAATTGACGACTTCGCAGACCTGGGGCGCTGCGGTCGCATCTGCCATGGCTGCGGGCAACATGGCGGTTTACGAAACCATCTTCGCCGCCGCGCAGGCGCAACTCAGCCCGGAAGCGCTGGAGGCGGCCAAAGCAGCGGCCGCAATCATGGGCATGAATAACGTCTACTACCGTTTTCAGCATCTGGTGGAGAACGAGAAATACAAGACGATTCCCGCCCGGCTCCGAATGAATGTCATACGTACGCACGGAACCGATCCCGTAGACTTCGAACTTTGGTCGCTGGCGGTTTCGGCCGTCAATGGCTGCGGCCAATGCATCGTGGCACATGAGCGCGGAGTGCGCGAAAAAGGCGTCAGCGAGGAAGCGGTTGCGGCAGTGATCCGCATCGCTTCCGTGATTCATGCCGTCGCGGCGGTAGTTCAGCTAGAAGGAGTCTCCGCAGCGGCTGCCTAGCTGCGGAGATCCGCAAAAGCTTCTTCAATTTCGGCCTTCGCTTCCGGCGAAGGCGGAATGAACGGGAGACGCGGCGGGCCGCCGTAGTAGCCGTTCAAATCCATCGCATACTTCAAACCGGCAATCCCATATTTGCTCGCAATCAACTGCGCCGCCGGAGCGATGCGTTCCTGCCAGTCGTGCCCGGCTTCGTGTTCACGAGTTCGGAACGCCTCCCAAATCGTGATACAAGCATAGGGCAGGGGATTGGCAATAGCGAGAATCGCTCCGCTGGCGCCGATACGCAACGCTTCCCAGAAGTTGATGCCCGCACCGGACAAAGTCTGAAAACCAGGCTTCACCAGGCGCACCACTTCGTTCATCTTCTCCAGATTGCCCGAGCTGTCTTTCATGCCGATAATGTTCGGATGGTGCGAGAGCTCCGCGATGGTCTGGTCCGGCAGATCGTAGCCGGTGACCTGGGGGATGTTATAGATCAGCACAGGCAGTTTCGAGCGGTCCGCTACTGCGCGAAAGAAGAGCGCCTGGGTTTCCGGCCGGTGCATCTGCCTGCGGTAATAGAAGGGCGTCAGCACGAGCGCGGCATGATAGCCGAGATCGGCCGCACGGTTGGCATTCTGGACGGTCTCGTGAACGCTCTCCGCACCAACGCCCGCAATGAGCGTCTTGCCTTCCGCGCTGGCTTCCTTCACCCACGCCATGAGCTGAAAGCGCTCCTCTACGCTAAGCAGCGGCGTTTCACCCGTGGAACCGCCGACGACGTAACCGCTGAGCCCCACCTGATTCAGCTTTTCGATGTTGTGAAAAACTTTGACCTTGTAAAGATTGCCTTCGTGGTCAAAGGAGCTGGTGAGTGCGGGGAAGATTCCTTGCAGTTTCATGAGTTCGAACGGAAAGAGAACAGGCCTGCCGGCACGATGCGCCGGCAGGCCTGCTGCGTTTCAAAGATTTATATTACTTGGCAATGAAGGTGATGACGAGCGTGTACAGCGCCAGCGACTCGATCAGAACCAGACCAAGAATAAGAGCGACGCGAATGGCAGCGATCGCTCCAGGATTGCGTGCCATGGCTTCAGCGGCCGATGCCGTTGCACGACCCTGGCCCAGCCCGCAAAGGCCGGATGCGATACCCATCGCAATATAAGCTGCTGCCAGGCGGGTTGCATCGGAAGGACCGGCACCGGCGGCCGTTCCCTGCGCGAGCATGGGGCTCGCCAGAGCCAACAGGCTGAGGACGAGCAAGAAAAGTTTGTTCTTCATTGTTTCTCCTAGTAAGTTGCTCCCAGGAGGTGGTTCGACACCGTGCGTTGGGACGCCGGGCGCTCACACTGGAAGCGGATGATGCCTAATGCTCGTGCGAAACGGCTCCGCCGACGTAAACCATTGCGAGCAGCATGAAAATGTAAGCCTGAAGTAATGAAACGAAGGTATGCAGGCCGATGAATATAACGGGAACAACTACCTTGGTCAGCTGAAGAAAAGTCAGATACACCTGCTCGCCGGCGAACATGTTCGCAAAAAGACGAACGGTGAGCGAGAGCGGGCGGGCGAGATGACTGATGATCTCGATGGGCAGCATCAGCGGGGCAAGAAGCAGCATCGGGCCAATGAAATGCTTGAGATAGCCGAGCCCGTGCTCCCTGAATCCGGTCCCGTTATAAAACAAAAACGTCGTTGCGGCCAGCCCAAGCGGCACCATGACATACATGGTGGGCGAATCAAAGCCCGGAATGATCCCGATGAGGTTCATGCACAGGATGAACAGGAAGATGGTCCCGAAAAAGGCAATATATTGCGGGCCGAGGTGGCCGACCACTTCTTCCGCCGACGCATGAACGAAATCGTAGATGACTTCCAGAACGTGCTGGAGCTTGCCCGGGCGATCGACCGAAAGACGGCCCCGCAGGTAGGCGAACAACACGACTATGAACAGCACGACGACGATTTCGCAGACCATCCAGTCGCTCCATGGATAGCGCGGGTCGTGTCTTTGACCCAGCAGGTCAAGGACCGCATTTGCAGGCGCTGCCAAATAGTCATTGAAGAGCCTGGTAACCCAAAGTTCGTGGTGTGTCATTCAGTGCGTGATCGGCTGCTGAGTAAGCTGCGAAACAGTTCGTACGTTATGGATGTCAGGACGGCGGCGGTACTCGCGAGAAGTCCCAATATGACCGCTAAAGGATTGACACCTAAAGTTTTGATAGTAGCATACGCGACAAAAAACAGAATGAAATAGCGGATGACAAAGGCACCCGCCTTCCAGGTTTTCTTCGGTTCGTCGCCAGGGGCGATGGAATGGCTGATGCGCTCGAAGATCCACAAATTGCCAAACGAACTCAGGGCGCCAATGGCAAACCCCGCCGCCGAGAGAGTCCCCTGAACCACGAAATAGGAAACAACCCCCACAAGGCCAAAGAGGCCGGTAAGCCAGTAAAGGCGGCGGATGGTTTGCGGAGCATCAAAATCGGTCATCGGCTGGGCGGGCGCGGCTTCATTTCGCGGGACAGTTCACGGACGATCTGATAGATGCCGGCGGCCATCCCGAGTAGGATACCTAACGCCTTGAGGATGGGGGCATGCAGCCAGTGATCCGCCAGCGACCCGAGAATATAACCGGCAAAGACGGAGGCGGGCAAGGTGAGCGCCAGAGACAGGTACTTGCCGAGGAAAATCAGCGACTTATCCGGCCTGGACGATTTTGCCAAACGAACTTTCCCGGAGAACTCCAAGTTAGCAATTGGGTTCGTTTTTGCAACCGGCATCGAAACCTGACCAGCGGTTGAGACCGGCCGCGTCGAGCCCGAACTGGTCGAGCACCCGGCCGACGATGTGGCTGACCATGTCCTCGACCGACTGCGGCTGGTTATAGAAGGCCGGCACCGGCGGGAAGATCACAGCGCCCATGCGGGTGAGCGCAAGCATGTTCTCCAGATGGATCTCGCTGAACGGGCTCTCGCGGGCCAGCAGCACGAGTTTGCGCCGTTCCTTCAGAACAACGTCGGCGGCCCGGCAGATCAGCGTTTCGCCGTAGCCGTGGCGGATGGCAGCGAGCGTCTTCATGCTGCACGGGGCGACGATCATGCCGTCCGTTTTGAAGGAGCCGCTGGAGACGGGGGCCGCCTGGTTGTCCTGGTGATGCAAAAATGAAGCCAATTTCTCGACCTGCGCGACCGGGTATCGCGTCTCGCTCGAGATCGTCGTACGGGCCCAGCGGCTCAGGATGAGGTGAGTCTCCACGCCGAGCTCGTGCAGAGTTTCGAGCGTGCGTATACCGAAGATGGCGCCCGAGGCTCCAGTGATTCCCAAAACAATTCGCATCGATTCTAATGATGCGATATCTCCTGCGCAACTTTCCCGAGACGCGCAGGCGCATTGTGGTCATCGAATGTTTTCGAGATAGCTCACAATCTGCCATCGTTGCGGTTCAGGCAGATGCGCAAAAGACGGCATGCCGCGATGGAGCGATCCGTTACGCAACACCCAAAACAAAGCCCCTGGGGGCGCGTGGCGAACGTCAGGCGTGACAAGCGGCGGCGCCTTGCCAATACCATGCGCATCTTTCCCATGGCAGGCAGCGCATTCCCGGGAAAACAGTTTCGATCCGGCCAGCACGGCGGCTTCGTTGCCCTGATAGGGATTGGCGAGCTGCACAAATTTAGCAGGCGCCCGCTGCACGAGGCTGCCCTTGGGTTCGCCGCAAACAATCAGGGACAGAAATGAGAGCCAGAACCCAATCAGCACGATCTTCACTGGTTGCCTCCATGAGTATGGAAAATCTTGCTGGCAGCCCGGCCAAACTGAGCGATCTCGTAAGTAACACCGAATCGCAACAAGAAAGGAAGGCTGCTCGACGTTACGCCAAAGCCGGGAGAGATTCTAAGAACGGTGCCGTTCGCCAACGTCCACGCGATAGTAGGAGCGACATACTGAGATGTGTCGCGCACGCCGAAATCGGCGTGCGTCCCCAGCCCCCCGTAAGCCTCCACACCCATCTGAAAATTCTCGCGGCAAAAATTGCATCGGTCCGGTCTCGCGGTCAGCGCAAGCGGACGGCTGACACCGACCGCATAACCGAATTCGTACGGCGCATGGCTTAGGTTCTTTTCGGCGATAAAGTTTTCGGCCAGAGTCCAGCCTTTGAAGTAGCTGCTCAGGATCAGCTTCGTCTCGATCTCGTGCAGAGTTTCACGCCGCGCCTCGTCATTCGGAACACTCAGGTCGGCTGCGCTATCGTGCCCGACAATCTCCAACAGGGCCTTGTCGGCTGCGTTGATATCCTCGTACTCGACATAGAGGACGGGATTAATCCAGTGCTCCCCCGGCACGACCCGAAAGCGGTTTTCCCATCGATAGCCGGTGAAAATTGTGCTCTGGCCAGCGGTACTTTGCCCATCGAGGTACACCTCAGTCGTCCACCAGCCTTTGACGCCGTATTCAAACTCGGCAGCGGCGCCCAGGAAGCGATCTGCAATGCCGGGCATGCCAGTGGCTGCCTTGCTCGATAACTCCAGATTCCCCGGCTCTTCCATCTGGTGAGTGTAGGTGACGAAGAATGGATCCTCCGCCCGGGAAGAAGCTGCAAACAGCATGAAAAGCGCTGCCAGTGGGGGCAGGGATCTGTAAGATTTCAGTCTCGTCTTTCCTGGTGTCCGATTGAACACACGTCTCCTCTGTGCCTCGAAACCAAACGAATCGCGACTACAATGGAGAGGTCGCGAGCCGCATGGTTCACGGCGTCTTGAGAGTGCTCTCGGGACTCGGCCAAAAGTGATCCGGGCGCACTCTCTTCTAATCTCGTTTCGGCCCCAACCCTCTGACGAAAAATCCGGGGCTCAGCAACAACGGTTTCGACCATGACGACGGCTCCGAATTCCTTAGCAGGTTAGGAGCAAATGCGCCCTCAATCCACAGGTTTTTCAATAACCGCGTCCTGATCCAACCCGAATAGTACCATAACGGACTGAACCAGTCTGATATCGATTTTGCGGGTTCGGATTGGTGTTCCTCGCTTATGGTGCAGCTCGTGTGGCAACTTGGGAAGCGGAGCTCATGGAGTTGGAAAAGAAGACGCGCGCCGCTCTTTCGTGGAGCAGCGGAAAGGACAGCGCCTGGGCGCTGAAGTTGTTGAGAGAGACGCCTGACGTAGAGATAGCTGCGCTGATAACGACATTCAACTGCAATGCCGGCCGGGTGGCGATGCACGCCGTTCGGCGGGAGCTGGTGCATGCTCAGGCAGATAGGGCCGGGCTGCGGTTATGGCCGGTAGAGCTTCCCTGGCCATGTTCCAACGCGATTTACGAGGACCTGATGCGCGAAGTGTGCCAGCGTGCGGTCGCGGAAGGCGTGACCGCGATTGCGTTCGGGGATCTGTTTCTCGAGGACATTCGCGCATACCGAGAGAAACAACTGCAGGGCACAGGGCTGGAGCCGCTGTTTCCGGTTTGGCATCTACCGACCCGGCAGCTCGCGGAAGACATGATCCGGGAGCGCGTAAAAGCCAAAGTGACCTGCATTGATCCGAAAAAGCTGGACCGGTCATTCGCGGGGCGGGAGTTCGACACCGCATTCATCGAAGGCCTGCCACAAGGCATCGATCCCTGCGGCGAGTACGGTGAATTTCACACTTTCGTTTATGAGGCGCCGGTGTTCTCCCGTCCGATGGAAGTGGAGACCGGCGACATTGTGGAACGCGACGGGTTTGTTTTTGCGGACGTAAAAGCGCTTTAGCGAGGCTGCTTATTCCTGGCGCAGCGCCACAAGGGGATCGATGTGCGTCGACGTGCGGGCGGGCAGATAACAGGCGAGCAGCGCGAGCGCGGCAAGCAACAGAGGCGCCCCCACCAGCAGCATACGGCCGTAGGTGACGGCAGCTTCTGAGTCAAATACCTGGCGTCGCTTTCCCAAAGCGGTGACCGAGAGAGATGATGCTGCGCCGCCACCCCGGACGAGGCGCTGTGGCGGAATGATAACCAAGCAATTGCGCGAACAAGTTAGAGGCTTGAGCAACACCGCTGGTGCCATGTTGGCTGCTGGGTTGCTCCCACCCCGAGCGATGATAGCCATGGAGCAGGCGAACGCTAGGTTTTTTGTGCACGAACGGATACGAGGCGTCAACAGGAGTAGACAGAGGCAAGATTTCGGCGCTCGATGGCATTCGCGGTATCGCGATTTACGGCGTTGAGCAACCGTTACTTAAGCTAAGAGATTGGCATTTTCACGGGCGCTTACAGCATTCTCCTGAACCGGTTTTAACTACGTAATAAGTAATAACGAAAAACTTGCGGTTCTGTCGCAACGGTCTGTATCGGACATCTGCCAGCGTGCCAGAGGCGAGCGCGTAGTTCCTTGCCAACGAGCCCGGCCGTTGAATTGCTCAGGCTAACCGCGCATGACCATCTCGGAGGGGCTTCAAGCCGAAACGGTGTGTACAGACGAGAGCAGGACGTCAAAGCCCATTGAGGGTAATCGGGCTGGGCTTAGCTGGCAATGGCGAGTTGTCGCGTTCTGCGCTGCTGTCGCGATCATCATCTCGCGGCAGCCGGATGCCATGTTTCACGCGCAATTTGTTGCCGAAGATGGTGTGGAATGGTTTGCCAACGCCTACAACCACGGCTGGTTCGGCCCGCTCTTATGGCCGCACTCCGGATACTTGCAGACCCTTCCCCGTTTGGCGGCAGGGCTAGCGCTGCTAGTTCCTGTCAAATCAGCACCGCTGGTGATGAATCTTGTCGGGCTCGTCATTCAGGCTTTGCCCGTACCGCTGCTTCTATCGGGACGGTTCTCCAAATGGGGGTCTCTCCGATTCCGTTCGGCTCTCGCAATTAGTTATCTAGTGATGCCGAACTGTTCGGAGATCAATGTGACTGTCACCGAAGCCCAGTGGCACTTATCTTTGCTCGCATGCCTGCTGGTGGTCGCTAACACGCCCAGCAACAACTTGGAGCGTTGGGTCGATGCCGTGATCCTCATTCTCTGTGGGTTGACTGGACCGTTTTCTATTTTTCTTTTGCCGATCAGTTGCGCCATGTTGTACTGGACGCAAGAGCGGAAACGATGGCTTCCCGTTGTGATTTTGGCGTGTGCGGCAACGATGGAAGGGATTTCGCTTTTTTTCCATGCTGCGAATTCCCGGAGCCACTTACCTTTGGGAGCGAGTCTCGGCTCCCTGTCAAAGCTGCTCGCGGGACAGGTCTACCTTGCAACTCTCGTCGGACACAACACCCTCGCTCTGCAGCTTGATGCTCGGACGCTCGCCTGTATCTCGGCGATAGCAACAGTCGTCGTTATTTGGGCGTTCGTTCGGTCGCCAATCGAGGTGCGCCTTTTCGCGGTTTTTTCCGCTATGATCCTATTCGCCTCACTTCGCAGCCCTGGTCTCCCCGAACACCTCACGCCCCTCGAAAAGACTCTGACGGGTTGGCGCATCATGGCAGGTGCAGTCGGCGTGCGGTACTGGTTCTTTCCGACACTCCTCTGCACATGGATGATCGTGACCCTGTTAACCGGTCCCAAGCGAAACAAGGCGACGGAGCTCCTCGGTGGCGCGCTTACGTGCCTCATGTTGTATGGAGTTATCAGGGACTTTCGCCACCCAGCCAACAAAGACCTTTGCTTCGCGCAATACGCGGAAAAACTCGCGCACTCTCAAACCGGAGACGAGGTCGTTATTCCCGAAAATCCGAACCCGCAAGAATGGACCGTGCGCTTGAAGAAGCGGTGACCACCAGGGAGGCCTGGGGACGGACTGCGGAACGGAGACAGCGCCAGACCGTTGCGCGAGTAAGTGATAAAATTTCAAAAGATACGCAACTTACTGCCGCCCACGCTAAGAACGTGGGCGGCTTTGTTTTTGGTCACTAAACAGAGGAGCGAATCCAATGACAACTGAACTTTCGGGCGGCAGGATCGAGACGATCAACGGCATACAGCTTTATTACGAAATTCATGGAAGTGGTGAACCGCTGCTTATGCTGCACGGTTTCGGGGGTTCCAGCCAGGATTGGGCAGTGTTGCCGGCCGAATGGAGATCGCCGTTCCAACTCGTTATCCCCGATATGCGGGGTCATGGCCGATCGACGAGTCTTTCCAAGAAATTCCGCCATGAGGACGCGGCGGCAGATATGTTCGCTCTGCTTGATCATCTGGGTATCACCACCTTCAAAGCAGTTGGCGTGAGCGGTGGAGGGAATGTTCTCCTGCATCTTGCAACCAAGCAGCCCGACCGAATCAAAGCGATGGTGCTGGTGAGCGCGACGAGCTACTTCCCTGCCCAGGCACGACCCATCATGCGCCAATATCCTGACAGCATGAATGCGCAAACGAGAGAGATGATGCTGCGCCGCCACCCCGGAGGAGAGGCGCAGCTTGACGCGCTATTAGCAAGCACCAGATCCTTTGCCGATAGCTACGATGATATGAACTTTACACCGCCTTACCTCTCGACCATTACGGCGCGAACGCTGATCGTACAGGGCGATCGCGACCCGCTCTACCCGGTCGAGATTTCCGTCGAAATGGCAAAAGCAATTCCGCAATCGAGTCTGTGGATCATCCCCAATGGCGGACACGGCCCGATTAGTGGTGAGAGATGGCCCGAATTCCTGAAGACGGCCTCCACGTTTCTGATGGGATAGTTTTGTGCGAACAGCTTGGGCTCTACTTGACGTCCATTGTCTTCTTCAGCCAGGCGATCATTTCCGGTTTCCAATGTTGCATTCCAGGCTCGCGCCAGCGTGACATGCCGTGTCCACCGTCCTCGATTGTGATCAGCTCGCAACTGGACCCGACGCCGCGGATCGCTTCACAAAACGTGGTGGACTGCTCATACGCGACCTGATCATCCTTCGTTCCGTGTATGCAGAGAAAGGGCGGCATGCCTTTGTGAACGGCGGCGATAGGGGCGACCGCATACAACTTGGCAAGACCGGCCTCGTCAAGTTCTTCGACGCCGAAAAAATGAATCCCTCCGCCATTCGAAGCGTGGCGGTTGATAGTAACCATGTCAAAACGTTCCGGGTGAGCGCGACGGAGCTCGGCTAACTTTCCGTAATCCGATGGCCCATAGAAATCGACGACTGCTGCAACTGCGGTGTCCGCCGGAGCGTGAGTCCCGGCGTAGTTCACGAGTAAGCCACCCGCGGATTCGCCGATAATCGCGATCTTCGAGACATCGACGTGGTAAGTCGCGGCATTCGCTTTCACCCAAGCGATGCTGTCGTTAATGTCTTCCATTGCTTGAGGGAATTGAGCGTCGGGAGCTAGTCGATAGTCGACACTGAACCAGGCGAAGCCAGCGCTGGACAGCGGCTCAAACAGAGGCTTAACATTCGTACTTTTGCTTCCGCCGTCAAAGCCTCCTCCATGGACGAGAATCGCCGCCGGGAACGGGCCTGGTCCGTCAGGGATGTGGAGATCGAGAAGTAAAGCCTTGCTTCCGCGACGGGCGTATTCGACATCTTTTTGATCGAGAGCGAACCCGGACAGCGCCGTGACGGCTGTTATCACGACAAAAAGAATGGACTTCCGCATCGATCGGGATTGTATCAGCGTCGGTGACAGAACTCGAATCACGTCTCATCCCACTTTCTTTCCGAATAGCCGAAATCGAGATCGGCGTGGCAACGTGGAGTAAGCGATTGAACCTGCGAGGCTCAACTCGATCTCCGTACCGGAACCGGCGCGGCTCCAAATGGTCAACTCTGCGCCGACTTGTCGGGCCCGTTCCTGTATTCCAGAGAGGCCGTAATGTCCTGGGCGACCCTGTTCCAGAATCTCGGCTGGAATGCCTTCGCCATCATCTCGAATACGCAGACGGAACACCCGCTCTCCGTAGCTAATTTCAGCTTCAATATGGCGGGCATGGGCGTGTTTGAAGGCATTGCGCAAGACCTCACGAGAAATGCGGTAAAACTCGTCCCTTATGATTGGGTGCAAGTCCCTTGGCAAACCTTCCACCACCAGACCGAAGGCCGCGTCATTGTCTCGAGACAGTTCATTCCCCACCGCGTTCACCGCTTCGGAAAATTCATTCGTAACCGTTGTAGACGACCGCAACTCATAAACAGCACTTCTACCCTCGGCAATCGCCTGGTCAGCACGTTCGAGGGTTTTTTCAAGTTGTTCCTTGGCCTTTCCCTCCGGCAGTTGATTGCTTACGACTTCAAGATGGAGCATCAACGCCTGAAAGCTCTGCAAGAGCGTGTCGTGCAAGTCCCGGGCGAGACGGGTGCGCTCTGCCACCCGCTCCTCCAAACGCAGTTCAATAAAGCGCCGGGCGATAGACCATCCGAAGAAGGCGGCGATGAAAAATGTGGAAAGCGCTGTTGCCGGCACAATCACGAGGATCCTGCGTTGGACGCTGCTCATTTCCGCTACGCCCCGCGCTAGTTCCTCGCTGGCTTGCTGATTAATGCTGTTGACCAGAATGGCAGTCTGAGTTTCGATTGGGTTCAGTTCGTTGCCCACCCGAGGCTGGATCCTCCCCCAGTCGCCCGATTTCGCCAGGTCGAGAATAGCCTCGATCTCTGACGTCAGCGTGACGTCGATAGTATCCAGGGTTGGTAAGAAAGAGGCATCTACAACGGTTCCGGACGGCAGGTTGGCGATGGCAGCCCTGGTTTGTTGAGTCTGTTCCTGGAGAGTTCTACGCAATGATTCAGCTTCTGTTACGAGACGGTGTAAATCCATCGACCGCGCAAGGTCATCCAATCGGCGATGGAATGAAAGAAGGTTCGCCTGAAGCCGCAAAACCGCAATGAGCTGCTGATTCGCACCTGTGAGACGATCGGTTTCATTGCGAGTTATATGAAATTGCGAGACGACGAGCGCATTTCCACCTAAAATCAACACGATTAAGGTGGCAAAAGTCAGCGTTAACCGAGGACCGAAGTTGAAAGAGCTAGTGCCTGCCCTCCCCATCCCAGCTCCCTTCAAGAAATTTCCGCGATTATACTCTTACCTGCACGCGCTAACGCCGGTGAATGCACGCGACGGTGTTGGGCCTCGCAAGCAACCTACTTCCGTGTTTCAGGCGGCCCGGTACGGAACCCGGTTATCGCGACCAATTGCTTTTCAAGGTCCGCCGCAGCTTCCGGCGCCCGTTTCTGCCCAGTCAGCACCGCATGCACAGCCGCCGCGTAGTCTGCACTAACTTGCTTATACCGGGCTCCGGCCTCAACGGAGGGCCTACTGACCAAATCCATCCCGTGTTGAATCGGTTTCTGAAACTCACTGTGCAGGTCAGAGACTGAGGGCAGGTTAGCGATTTCGAACCGCCCGGGAGAGGCACTTTTCCTGTTCTCGTTCGATTGGATTTGCGCTCGCACCAGGAATCGAACGAACTCGATCGCTTCGCTACGATGGGCCGAATACAGGGAAACTGACAAGCCGGAACCGCCTAATGTACCAGCCGATCCTCCAGGGCCGCCAGGAATGCTCGTAAAGCCCGTCTCCACGATTGGGTTGAGGTTTCGCCAATAAACCCGCGGAGATCGCCCGGCACGAGTGATCGTCGTCCCGAGCCAGACTCGGTTAAATGCCGCTTTTCCCGACCCAAAAACATTCATCGAATCAATTTCCCGATAGGCAACCACACTTGGCGGCGATATCGAACCGATCCAGCGTTTGGCCCGTTCCCATGCCCGAATCGCCGCCGGATTATTCACGCTGATCGTACGGTCGCTTTCGATGATTCTGCCTCCTCCTTCCGCGATCTGCCATTCCAGGGCATTGCATGTCAATGCCTCAGCCGATACCCCTTGCCACACGTAGCCCCAAAAATCTTTACTGCCCTTCGCGCGCTCACCCGACTGAATCCGCTTGGCCATGCTCTCCAACTCCTCCCAGGTCCTGGGAGGATGGTCATAGCCGTATTTGAGCAAAAGATCGCTTCGATATTCCAAAGCGCCGACATTAACTTGATAAGGGATGGCCACCAGCTTTCCGTTAACTGTGTAGAAAGGCAGCAATTGCGGCTCGAGCGAGGAGATTTCCGTGGCCGAGTACGGTGCTAAGTCGATCAGATCGGATTCGAGTGTCCCGGACCAGATCAAATCGATACCCAGGAGATCGATACCGGAGGGACCTGCTTTTAAGAGCTTGCGCCAGAGGTCTAATTGATCGAAAGTGCCCTCAGGGATCGGCATTTCCCGAATGAGAATTCCGGTTCGCTGTGTGAATTGTTGCGATAGTGCAGACCTCTTCGATATCTCCTCAGGCTCGAACCGCCAACCGTGAGGGTAGCGCAAGGTCACTGGCTCTCGTGCTGAGTGTTGGCAAGAAACCAGCAGCATGGATAACAAAAATGTCCATGCAGTCCGCCATGCGGCGCGCGGTACGCCGGGCAAGGTCCTATTCATCGCTGGATTCTCGAGGGAAGATCGGGCGGCTCAAACAGAGGCTTAACATTCGTACTTTTGTTTCCCCCGTTAAAGCCTTCTCCATTGACGAGAATTGCTGCCGGGAGCGGGCCCGAAAAACGGACTTCCGCATCGCCCGGGATTGTATCAGCGCCAGGATCAGGATTGCCGCGTGCATGGTATCCCGGTTCCATGCAGAAAGAAGCCGTTCGTCAATGGTACGACCAGATGTGGAACCTGTGGGACGAATCAGTCTTCGAGCAGATTCTCGACCGGGAGATCGAATTGCGTGGCTCTTTGGGTCAAGTTCACCACGGTTATACCGGAGTTGCCGAATACATGCGCTTCGTGCGAACCGCATTTCGTGATTTCAGAAACCAGATTGAAGATCTGGTGGAAGAACAGAACCGCGTTTTCGCGCGACTCACTTACACCGGAACCCATAATGGCGAGCTGTTCGGGATTCCGCCCACGGGACGGAGGGTGGAGTACGCAGGTGCTGCCTTGTTTACATTCCGAGATGAGCGAATCGTGAAAGTGTGGGTGCTGGGAGACGTTGATCATCTGAAGCGGCAGCTATCTGACTCTCCATCCAGACCGAAGACCGTATATATGGTCGTGGAGCACTTCAAGAAAAAAGATGCCGCGGCGGTGTATCGCCGATTTCGGGATTGCGGCCGCATGACGCCTGAGGGACTGATATACGTATCGAGTTGGGTCGATGAAAAACTCGAGCGATGCTATCAACTTATGGAAACCCATGACCGGAAGCTGCTCGATGAGTGGATGGCCAGGTGGAACGATCTTGTCGATTTCGAAGTGCACCCAGTTATCACCTCGAAAGAGGCCGCGGGAAAAATCGCACCGCAGCCGTAGCGGATCTGATCCTTCAGCTCTTTTCCGTCTGCAGTTGTTTCTCCAGCTCGGCGACGCGGCGTTCCAACGCACGGATGGTGCGGAGCATCTCCGGAAGACGTGTATAAGCGGCGGATGCGCGGAGCCAATCCCTGGAATCGAATGCGGGAGAACCGCTGACCACCGTGCCGGCGGGCACATCGTGGCCGACGCCGGATTGCGCCCATACAATGGCGTTTTTGTGAATGGTCAGGTGGCCGGAGGAACCCGTCTGGCCCGCCATGATCACATTTTCTTCGAGCACCGTGCTGCCGGCCAGGCCGGTTTGACCGCAGATGATATTGTCCTCGCCGACGACGCAGGCGTGGCCAATCTGGCAGAGACTGTCGATCTTTGCACCACGCCGGATGCGCGTTTCGCCGAGCGTCGCACGGTCGATGGACGTTAGTGTCTGCACTTCGACGTCATCTTCGAGAACCGTGATGCCGGACTGCACAATCTTGTGCTGGCGGCCATCGTCCCCCTTCGCAAAGCCAAAACCGTCGCCGCCTATGACCACTCCGTTGTGCAGGGTAACGCGGTTGCCGATGCGGCAATATTCGCGCACGGAGACATGGGAATGCGCCGTGAAATCATCGCCAACGGTGCAGCCTTGGTAAATCACGGCGTGGGGATGAAGCACGGCATTGGCGCCAATGACCGCGTCTTCACCGACGACGGCATAAGCGCCTATGGAAGGGTTGGGGCCGATGGTAGCGGTGGCCGCGATCGATGCCGTAGGATGAATTCCCGGCGCAGGCTTGGGCGGTTGATAGAAGAGGGCGAGAGCGCGGGCGAAATCGTGATACGGATTGCCGGAGACAAGGGTAGCGATATTTTCGATGGGCTCGGCCGCAATGATCGCGGCGGCGCGAGTCGCTTTCGCTTTCGGCGCGTACTTCATGTTGGCGAGAAACGTGATCTCGCCGGGGCCGGCTTTCTCGATGGTCGAGACGCCGGTGATCGGCGCCTCAGAATCACCGGTCAGCCCGCACCCCAGAAGGTTCGCAAGCTGCCCGAGCGTAAAGGTGGGCATGGTAACTGCTCCGATTCAGCTCTCCGCAACGATCGGGTTGCGCAATTCGCCGATACCGGCGATTTTAACCGTCACTTCTTCACCCGGATGGAGATAGCGCGGCGGCTTACGCGCGAACCCGACACCGGCGGGTGTGCCCGTGGAGACGATGTCGCCCGGTTCCAGCGTGAAGACACTCGACAGGAACGCAATCAGGTCAGGGATCTTGAAGATCAGCTCGCGAGTGTTGGAATCCTGCATGATTTCGGGCTCGGCGCCGGGGCTTTTTAGCTCGAGCTGAATGTCGAGCTCGTGAGGATCCGCAATTTCATCGGCCGAGACGATCCACGGGCCCATCGGAGCGAAGGTATCGAAGGTTTTGCCCATGAGCCATTGGGTCGTCGCCCTCTGATAATCGCGAGCGCTTACGTCGTTGACGATGGTGTAGCCGAAGACATGTTGGGCCCAGTCCTGGGCGGCAATGTGACGGCCGCCGCGGCCAATGACGAATGCGAACTCGCCCTCATAATCGGGCGCCTTAGAGACCTTAGGCAGCACGATATTGTCGCCAGGCGCAATCACGGCGGTTGCAAACTTGTTGAAGATGGTCGGAACCTTGGGAATTTCGGCGCCGGTTTCCTTGGCGTGGTCGAGATAGTTGAGGCCTACGCAGATCAGTTTGCGCGGGCGTGGAATGGGGGCCAGCAGTTTCACGCTACTTAACGCGTGCGTGGAACCCTCGGGGGGAGCGGCGAGCAGCTTTTCGGCTTTAGCGCGGCCCTCTGGACCGAATTCGATAAACTCTACAAGCGACTGGCAGCCCGCAGACGACAGATCGACGACGGCATCAGTGCCGGAAAGGACGCCGGGCCGACGGGCACCCGCGAACTCGAACGTGACGAAGCGCATGCTTGTCATCTTAGATCGGTCGGTTTTGGAGTCTGAAACCGGCGCGGGCTGCTGACATGTTGGTGGTACGATAATTTTGCAACTTGCCGGAAGGAGGCAATAGAAGTGCCCTTTCGTACTATGCTTTGTTTCTTCGCTGCGGTGGGCATACTTACTGCAGGGGACAAGAAAGATTTTCTCAACCCGAACCCGGGTGGAGTTCAGAAAGCTCCGGGTAACAAAACGGCGCCGTTTGACGGGCGCGTGGACGTAACTCGGCTACTGAGCAACCTACCTTCTAATCAATCCGCAAAGCTGCCGTCGGCCAAGAAGGAGTGCTCCATCCCATTGCGTTGGGGGAAGGTCGACATTGAGCCGGGTCCGGGTATCAAATCTGTTCCGCATCCGGAGCAGTTCGACGGCATGTATGCGCCGAATCCGGCGCCGTCCTGCCTGAGTGCAGAGAACGAAATGCCGGGGCCGTCAAAAGAGAAACTGTCGAAGTAGCAGTCGCGGCAGGCCGCTCAGGACGTGCGCGTCCGGGCGATTTCCGGCGCCTCTTCCACCGGAAGCTGGAGCGCCTTTTCCGGTTCGAGATAGTAGCGGGTCAGCCCCTCCCTCAAAATGTCCAGCGCCTCCTGCGGAGTGTCGGCAAAGCGGAAGAGATTCATGTCAGAGTCCGCGATCATGCCGTACTTGACCAAAGCCTCGAAGTTAATTATTTCGTTCCAGAAACCGGATCCGTAGAGAACGATCAGGATCTTGCTTTCGAGCTTCTCCGTTTGGGCAAGTGTCAAGATCTCCGATAACTCGTCGAGTGTGCCAAAGCCCCCGGGAAATACGACCAGCGCCTTGGCCAGATACGCAAACCAGAATTTGCGCATGAAGAAGTAATGGAACTCGAAAGAGAGCTCCGGAGTGATGTATGAATTCGGGCGCTGTTCGAACGGAAGACCGATATTCAGCCCGATGCTCTTGCCGCCGGCCTCAGTCGCGCCGCGATTGGCCGCCTCCATAATGCCCGGGCCTCCGCCGGAGCAGACCACAAAGCGGCGTGGTGATTCATTGCAGGGATTCGAAGCCGTGGAGAGGGAACCAGACCATTCCGTGACGAGCCGGGCCAGTTCGCGAGCCTCGTCGTAGTAACGGCCAAGCGGACCGTTCTCCTGGATACGCGCCGAGCCGAAGAACACAATGGTGTCCTGAATTTTCTCTTCCTGAAAGTGCGCCAGCGGCCACAGGTACTCCGAAAGGATACGGAGCGGGCGCGAGTCGGCACTCTGGAGGAAGGCTTCCTCACGGTAAGCGACCGGGCGGCGGATCGATAAGTTCGCGCCGTCGGCCAATGTTTCGCGATCTTCGGGGACAGCCAAGTTCCGATTGTCGCACCGCAGGCGGCAACACAGGGTTTGCCTCGAACCCCTGGCGCTTTTCGCGACAGATTTTTTCAATATAATTGCCGGGCGGGGTGCATATGTCGAAGGTTGTCAAGTGCCGCGAAGTCGGTGTGGATTGTGATTTCGAAGCGCGCGGGGAGACCGAGCAGGAAGTGCTGCAGAAGTGTGCCGAGCACGCTAAGAATGACCACGGCATGAACGAGATCCCGCCGGAGCTGGCAGCAAAAGTGAAATCCGCGATTCACGATGAATTGCGGCGCCTGGAAGACGCCTGCGGATTCGCGGACATCGGCGCCACTGTAAACGCCACCGGCCCAACACCCCATTGCTAAAATTCGGGCAATGCCCGGTCGCACAGTATTCACGGTCCTGGAACAAACCGCAGCGCAATACGGCGACGCGATGGCGCTATACCAACCCGTTGGAAGCAAAGCCGGAAAGGGATACCGGACGTATTCCTGGAACGACTGGCTGCGGAATTCCCGCGAGATCGCGCTGGGGTTGCGTTCGCTCGGGCTTGTGAAAGGAGATATCGCCGGCATCCTTTCCGAAACGCGCGCCGAGTTCTACCTGACAGACCTGGGGATCATGGGCGCGGGCGGCGTAGCAGCAGCGCTGTATACGGCCTATCCGATGCCGGAGCTCGCGAAAAGCCTCCAGTCGTCGGAGCCGCGCTTTCTGTTCGTCGAAGACGCGAAAACCCTGGCATCCTTGACTGAGGCGGTGGAAGCGGCCGGGCAGCAAATGCCGGAGCACGTCATCCTGATGACAGGCGAAAAGGAAGGGACCCTTTCCCGCGAAACACTGCAAGGTCGCGGGCGCGAACTGCTTGAACGTGATGCGGGCGTAGCGGCGCGCATGGCCGAGGAACTTTCCCCGGACGATTCCGCTATTCTTTACCTCACCTCCGGCGCTACCGGCGAACCGAAAATGGGGATAACGAGCCACGCGGCGATCCTGGCGAACCTGGATGCCGCGCCGGTCGTGCTGCCGATCGGACCTGAGGACTCGACGGTCGTTTTCCTGCCTTCAGCCCACATCGCGCAGAGGATTGTGCTGGAACTGGTTCCCATGCGTATGGGCATGCCGGTATGGTTTTCCGAAAGCCTGGCACGGCTGCCCGCGGAGCTGAAGTCAATCCGCCCCACGATTTTCCTGGCCCCGCCCCGCGTTTGGGAGCGGATGTACGCGACCATCCAGAACGAGCTAAAGAAGCGCCCGGCTTTTGCGCGAAAGCTGTTCTATGGCGCGCTGGGGCTGGGCTACGAGGCCTCGCAATATCGTGCCGAGGGCAAGCCGCTGCCCGCGTGGATGTCGCGCATGCTGAAGATTGCGAATAAGCTGGTGTTCTCAAAGGTTAGGGAGCGGCTGGGCGGACGCCTTCGGGTGGCGGCATCCGGCGCGGCGCCGCTGGGCAAGGATCTGGCCTCGTTCTTCGCCGCCGTCGGTATGCCCCTGATTGAGGGCTATGGTCTGACCGAAGCCGGAGTGATCAGCTTCAATCCTATTGAGCGGCCGAAACCGGGGAGCATCGGCACCCTGCTGCCCGGAGCGGAAGCGCGTCTGGCGGACGACGGCGAGCTGCAACTTCGCGCGCCCACGCTGTTCAAGGGCTACTACAAAGACCCAGAGGCGACCCGCTCCGTCATGACGGAAGACGGGTGGTTTGCAACCGGCGATCTGGCAGAAGTGGACAGCGACGGCTATTGGTACATCACGGGACGCAAGAAAGAACTGATCGTCTCTTCGAACGGAAAGAAAATTTATCCGGCACGCATCGAGACCCTCTTCAAGATGGAGCCGGTAATCAATCAAGTGGTGCTGATTGGCGATAAGAAGCCGTACGTGACGGCGCTGCTGACGCTCAACGTGCCCCATCTGCGCCATCTCGAAGGCATGGAGGGTGTGGATTCGAAACCGCTTTCTGAAATTGTCAACGCCGAACCGGTAGCACGGGCGGTCGAAGACGCGGTTTCCCGGGTGAACAAGCAGCTTGCCGATTTCGAGCGCATCCGCCGCTTCAAAGTACTGGATCGAGAGTTTTCAATTGAGGATGGAGAGCTGACGCCGACGATGAAGATCCGGCGAGGACGGGTGCTGGAAAATCATCGCGAGTTAGTGAGCGAGCTTTACTTAGGGCGAGAAGAGAGCGCGTGAAATTATAGTCTTGCAGCGGTCCGTAGGCGGATACACCTGCGGATTCGGGCGCCTGCCGCTGGTCCCGTTCCTGGTCGAAACGGTGCACCTCCCGTCGCGCCTCGCACACGCCCTTGATCAAGAGTGCCACCATCACGGCAAATAAGGAAACTACAGCGAAGATCATATATGCCTCCGGCAGCATTCTGCGACTTGAACAATACTTTCTGGAGCGAACCGCTTTGATTTCTCACAAAATCGACGTACAAACCGATCTGAATCAACCACTACAGCTTCTCCCGATCTTTCGCGAGCGAGTCTGGGGCCGTGAGGACCTCAGGCCTTTCTTCACGCAAATGCCGCCAAACCAGCGCATCGGCGAAGTTTGGTTCACCTTTAGGGAAAACGCAACGTCAGCGGATGTTACGCTCGGCGAACTTCTCGCGCGGCGGCCCGAGATCCTGGGCAGGGGCGCCGATCCGGAATATCCGGGCGTTTGCCCACTGCTCGTAAAGCTGCTTTTCACGACAGAACGGCTTTCGGTGCAGGTTCACCCGGACGATGAATACGCGCGGCAGTACCATGACAGCTTGGGGAAAACCGAGGCCTGGTACGTCGTTGATGCGCAGCCGCCCGGCGAAGTCGCCGTCGGGTTCCGCGAAACGATTACGCCGGAGCGTTTAAAGGAAACGGCGCAATCGGGCGAGATCGAAACCCTTCTGGATTGGCGTAAAGTGCGGCCCGGCGACGCGATTTTCACCCCGGCCGGCACGGTGCACGCGATCGGGGCCGGGTTGACGATCTGCGAAATTCAGGAGAACTCCGACATTACCTACCGGCTCTACGATTATGGGCGCCCGCGCGAGTTGCACCTCGAGCATGGAGTCAAAGTGTCGCATCTCGGCCCGCACAACTTCGATGCCGCGCCGGTAAAGCTGGCCGATGGCCGCGATGAACTGGTTGCGTGCGAATATTTCCGCATCGAGCGGCTGCGGCCGAAGAATGAAGTGCACATCGACCGCGGCACGCCCTATTACCTACTCCTGATTTGCCTGAAAGGTTCGGGGACGATTGCAGGCGAGCCCTTTGCTGCTGGACAGTGCTGGATGGTTCCATCGCACCATACCGAGCTGATCTTGAATGGCCCGGGTTCCGAATGGATCGCGACCTACAAGGCTGCCGAACCGCTGGCCGGCTTGCACATCAAGTAGCCCAAGTCAGCGACTATTTCGTGAAAGCCCCGCGGATTAAAAGCGCGATTTTGGCAGGTTTCGAGACGCGGATGTGCCGGCTGAGCACGGCATAGTTCGCGTTCTCGACTTTCCCTAGCAGCCTCTGATAGATCGCTCTTAATGCCCACAAAGAACGGCGGCTCTTCGGCTCGATCAAGTCCATCAACGGAGCCGATTCGTCATAGTAAGCCCGCGCGCGGCCGGCCTCAAAGCGCATCAACGCGCGGAATTTGTCGTCTTCCTTGCCCGACCGCAGTTGCTCGGGAGGTACACCAAAGCGCTCGAGATCTTCGAGCGGCAGATAGATGCGGCCCATGCCGGCATCCTCGCGGACATCGCGCAGGATGTTTGTTAGCTGGAAGGCGATGCCGCATTTTTCCGCGAGCAGCAGCGCACGCGGGGAGCGGAAACGGAAGATATGAATGATGGTCAGGCCGACAACCGAGGCAACGTGGTAGCAGTAGCGGTACAGCTCATCGAACGTTCGTACTTCACGGGGCTCGACATCTGAAAGGATGCCGTCGATCATTTCGTGAAAGTAGCGGTGCGGAATGGAGTAGCGTTGAACCGTATCGAAGAACGCCGGCCAGATCGGATGTCCCTCTGTCCTGCCCTGCAGTGCGTGATCGAGAGCGATGCGCCAGAGTGTGATGCTCTGCTGAAGGGCCGCCTTGTCCGTGGTCGCAGGATCGTCACTCAGATCGTCACACTCGCGCATGAACGCGTAAATGGCGCACATGGCATCGCGCTGCGGCTTTTCAAGAAGCAGAAAGGAGTAATAGAAGTTCTTCGCGCGGGCCTTCGCGATCTTCCGGCAGTATTGGTACGATTCTTCGATCGCCTGGGGGGTTAGAACGGCAACAGTCGCGGAAGACATTGAATGAGAATTCCTACTCGCTCCGCTTTCGAGATATGCGGACGCCGCGCAAGTACATTGTAGTTCTGCAGACGGATTTTCTTGAGGATTTGCATGCCTCCGCGGCTAAAGAGATCGAGGTCAAGGGAAAGCCGGCGGTTCACCATTTTGACAAGCGGCAACCCCTTCTGAAAGAGGTCTTCGGCTACGCCTACTGCCTCGACCATCAGACTCTGGAACTGCGGGTTGAACTCATGCGCGAATAGCTGTTCCACCGTGTAACCGTGCTTCTCAAGCAGGTTGAGAGGCAGATAGACGCGATCCTTCTGCAAGTCGACGGTCACATCCTGCCAGAAATTGGCAAGTTGCAGAGCGGTGCAGGTGAAATCAGAGAGGCGCTGCCGTTCGGCGTCGCGATAGCCGCAGAGATAGAGCACCAGGTGGCCCACCGGATTGGCGGAGTTGACGCAATAGCCAAAGACGTCATCGAAGGTCCGGTAGCGTGTCACGGTCTGGTCCTGCTCGAACGCGCGAATGAGACGATCGAACGGTTCGATTGGAATCGCGTGCCGCTGAACGGTGCCTTTCAGGGCAACGAATACCGGATGCGAAGCCTGGCCGTGGTACATAGCTTCCAGTTCTGAGCGCCACCAGGCGAGCAGACGCAGACTTTCGCGCGGGTCGCCGATTTCATCGCCCAGATCATCGGCCCAGCGGCAGAATGCGTAAACGTTGTAGAAATCCTGGTGCAGTTCTTTCGGCAGCAGGAAACTGACGACCTGAAAATTCTCGTAATGGTGCGTGGCCAGCCAGCGCGTGTATTCGAGAGCTTCTTCCCGGGAATAGGCCGTGCTGTCCGGCACAACGGTTTCCAGGTAGTCTTTAGGCTGTAGATGCGCAACTGGCACGGCTGCTCTTATCTTACGAATAGATCTTAGGGAATTATCGCGGTCTTGATCTGTCCGTTGCGCTTGTGAGAGAGGTCGTGCAGCACACGCGGCAGTTCGCTGAGCGGTTCTTCGTGATTGACGAAGTGACCGGCCCGAACCGTGCCGTCTGCCACCAGATCGAGCGAGCGGCGAATATGCTCCGGGGTGTGGTGAAAACTCGCCTTGCAGGTGATTTCAGAGTAGTGCAGCAGCGCCGTGTCGAGCGCGACCTTCGTTCCGCTGGCGCACCCGCCGAAAAAGTTGATGACGCCGCCTTTGCGAACCAGCCGCGTAGAAAGCTCCCATGCTTCGGGAACCCCGACGGCTTCAATCACCACGTCGGCGCCGCGCCCGTCTGTGCGCGCTTTCATTTCCGAGATCACTGCCGCGTCGGTGTTCAGCGCGACCTTCCCGCTCAGCAGAATGCCTTCGCTTGCACCCAGGAGCAAAGCCTGATCGATCTGTTCGAGCCTTCGCGCGAGAGCCAGCACCCGCGCGCCATAAGCATAGCGGGCGAGCCGGACAAACATGAGACCGATGGGTCCGAGACCGAGCACCGCAACCGTGTCACCGGGCCCGACACCGCTTTCGTCAAGCCCCCGTAGTGCACACGCGAGCGGCTCCACCAGCGCAGCGTCTTTGTAATCTACGTCGTCTGGAATAACGTACGTGTTCTTCCGAACGATGCGCTCCGGAAGGCGAATGTATTCGGCGTAGGCGCCGTTATTGAAGAGCAGATTTTCGCATAAATTCTGCTGGCCGCGCCGGCAATAGAAACATTCGTCGCAAGGGGCCGAGTTGGCGGCCACCACGCGCTGGCCAACCGCAAACTTGCTTACACCCTCGCCCGACGCGACAACGTCGCCGGCCAGTTCATGACCGAAAAGCGCGGGCGGGCGGATCATCTTGGCATGATAGCCGCGCCGGAAGACCTTCAGGTCTGTACCGCAAGTGAGCGCGGTGCGTACGCGCACCAGCAATTCGCCCGCACCAATGGCGGGCACAGGCACCGTTTCGAGCCGTACATCCTCTTTCCCATATAGAACGACGGCCTGCATAGTGGAGGGCGGTGCCATTAGCTGTGCTCCTGTGGGTGAACGACTACCTTGAGCGATCGCTCGCCCGGCCGCTGCGCGATGGCAATGCCGCGGGTGATATCGCCGAGCGACACCCGGTCTGAGATAAGTTCTTCGAGCGGCAGCTCGCCGCTGAATACGACACGCGCAGATTCGGACTGCAGATCTACATCCGCGCTGTAGGAACCGAAGAGCATGCGCTCGCCGACGCAGACATCGGCACCGGAAAATTCAATCCGTTCGGTTGCCGAGGTCTGGGCGAACAGCAGAATTTTCGCTCCCGGGCGCGAAATGCGCAGCGCCTGTTCCACCAGCCCCTTCGCGCTGGTAGCAAGAATGACGGCATCGGCGCCGCGCCCATCCGTCGCGGTTTTCACAGACTCTTCGAACTCTGTCAAGCGGGGATCGAATGCCGCCGCGCCAAAGCGTTCGGACAGGTTCCGGCGAAACTCAATCGTGTCGGTTGCCAGAACAGCGGCCCCTGCGCGCTTCACCAACATGGTGAAAATGAGGCCGATGGGGCCCTGCCCCAGAACAGCCACTACGTCACCGCGCTGAGGCGCGAGCAATTCGACGCCTTTCAAGATGGTGTTGACGGGCTCGACCCAGCAGGCCTGGTCGAAAGAGATGCCGTCGGGAATCTTCTCCACCCCGCGCTCCACAATCCAGTCCATGGCGCGTACGTATTGAGAGAAGCCACCCCCCGCGGGCTCAAACGCGGAGGTGACACCGACTCTCTTATACACCGGGCATTGCGCGTACAACCGCCGGCGGCAATAGAAGCAGTCCCCGCACGGAATGTGATGGAAAACGATCACCCGCTCTCCGGGTTGATACTTGCTGACGCCTGCGCCCACAGCCGCTACTACACCCGCGGTTTCATGCCCGTAAATGCGCGGCCCCGGAAGCAGATTGTACTCAATCTTCTTCAGATCGGTGTGGCAGATGCCGCAACTCTCCACACGAATCAGGATCTCGCCGCGGCCAATGCGGGGAGTCGGGACGGATTCCACCGAGATGCGGCTTTCGCCGGTATACACGGCGGCCCGCATGGTTTCAGGAATCGGCTGTTCCAGGCTCATTGATCTTAGATACTGTACTGATTCGGCAACTGACAAGAAACTCCCCCAAAGCTTTTGCGGCGTCCGCCGTGCGGCTCTTCAACCGGAACAGAGCCGGTACGATGTTCGGATGCGTAAGGGCGTGCACCACAATTTTCCCACGGGCGATACGGCCCTCAGGCGTCCGCATAGCGTTCAGGTCGAACGGAAACGATTCGTCGGCGCGGTCTGATACTACTTTGATGCAGGCAAACGGCAGGCCGGCACGCTTTGTTCGCGCGGCCACGCCGGATGATTCCATGTCGACCGCCAGGGCCCCCGAGCCGCGAAGCTGCTCTTTGGCAGCCGCGCTGTTTGCGATTTCGTTCTGCGAAAGAACCACTCCTGCGACAAAATCGCGGTGGGCCAGCACTTCGGCGCACTCGAGCCGCTCGTTTGTCGCGCGATCCAATACCTCGGTGCCGATCACGATTTGCGATTCCGTCAGATCTGAGCTGAGCGCTCCGCAGTAGCCCGTACTCACCACCGCTTCCAATCGCGAGGAGGAGAGCTCCGCCACCATGCCGGCCCGGATGGCTATTTCGACAACGTGGGCCGCCAGCTTGGGGCCCGCGCCATTGGCGGCAAGCAGCATGCGACGGCCTTCCAGGATGCCCTCATAGGCGTAATCGACCGGCCACTTCAGTTTTCGCAAGCCGGTGAGCATTTCCGCGAAAGGCGTGAGTTCCGATGCTTCCGATGCAACGTAGAGGATCGCCATAGGCTAGCAGTATCCGTTGGTACGAAACCAATCGATGGCACGCTCGAGTGCGGCGTCCACGGGTCCAGGGGCGAACCCGAGGTCGCAGGCGGCTTTGGCATGACTGGCAAACATTTTCTTCCGCGCCATTTTGACTGCTTCGAGCGGTGCAATCGGCTCCTTGCCGGTGACGTCGGCCCAGGCGGTGGTCACCACGCCGGCGGCATACGCGATCCCGTAAGGGATTTTCGTCCGCGGCGCGGGTTTTCCCGCAAGTGCTGCCATACGCGCCAGAATCTGCTCGAGTGTCAGGTTCTCGCAGCCGAGGATGTAGCGTTCCCCGGGACGGCCTTTTTCCGCTGCCAGCAGATGCCCTAGCGCCGTATCGCGCACATCGACGAGATTCAACCCGGTGTCGACAAAGGCCGGCAGCTTGTTGCGCAAGAAATCGACGATGATTTTGCCGGTGGGCGTCGGTTTCCAATCGTGATCTCCGATGGGCGCGGTCGGGTTCACGATAATCACCGGGAGCCCGGCGCGGGCTTTTTCGAGCGCGACCTGTTCTGCCAGCCACTTCGAGCGCTTATAATGGCCGGCCATGTCTTCAATGGACACTGGGGTGGTCTCTTCGCCGGGACGATCTTTCGGGATCCCGATGCAGCCCACGGTGCTGGTGTAGACAATGCGGTCAACGCCGGCCCCGGCGGCAGCAGCGAGCAGATGCCGCGTGCCCTCGACATTCGAGTCGTACAGGTCTTGCGGGTTCTTTGACCAGAGGCGGTAATCGGCCGCAACATGAAAAACCTGCTGGCAGCCTTCGATGGCATGGGCTAGCGAGGCGGGGTCGCGGAGATCGCCGGTGACGCGCTCCACATCGAGCTCGCGGATGTGGCTGGACGGGCGGCAAAGCGCCCGCACGTGATGACCGCGCTCAAGCAGGAGACGGGCAACGTGCCAGCCCAGAAAGCCGCTGGCGCCGGTGACAAGGATACGCGCCAATGCGCCTCAGAATGCGCCCACGCCGGTTTCCTGGCGAGCGGGAGCGGTGGCTTTCCGGTAGTTAGTTAAAGCAAGCAGCGGGAAAGTGTTGCGGTAGTCGGTATAAGCCAGATAAAAGACCCGGGGAAATCCCGTGCCGGTCGAGTAATCTTCGTCCCAGTTACCGTCCGGGCGCTGCGTGCGAACCAGGTATTCGACACCATTGTAAAGACTTTCGCTCCGGATATCCCCACCCGCCAGCAGCGCGAGGATCGCCCAAGCAGTCTGCGATGGCGTACTCGGGTTCGAGATGAAGCGATTATCGTCGTAGCTGGCGCAGCTTTCGCCCCAACCGCCATCGCGATTCTGATAAGCGCGAATGAATTCGAGAGCCTGCTGGATGCTCGGCTCATTTTCGCTCACCCCGGCGGCGCGCAAGCCGCGCAAAGCGAGGAACGTGCCGTAAATGTAATTGACACCCCAGCGGCCGTACCAGCTACCATCAGCTTCCTGGGTTCGCAGAAGATACTCCACCCCTCGCTTGATAACCGGATGATTCTGCGGCACACCGCACTGGATAAGGCCTTCGAGCACCCTGCCGGTAATGTCGGAGCAGGACGGGTCGAGCATTGCATTGTGATCCGCAAATGGAACGTAGCTCAGCAGCTTCCAGTTGTTATCAACATCGAATGCAGCCCAGCCGCCGTCTTTGCCCTGCATGGCAAAAAGCCATTCGATCGCGCGCTGGATGCAGGCACGCTGCTTGGCGTCATCCGAACCGCGAGCCTTGGCCAGTGCAAGCAGCACCATTCCGGTATCGTCCACGTCCGGATAGAACTCATTCTGGAACTCGAACGCCCAGCCGGAGGGCTCGGCATTCGGCCGCTTGACGGCCCAGTCGCCTTTGCGGCGAATCTCTTTCGAAATGAGCCAGTCTACACTGCGCCGTAATGCATCACTCGGAGGATTGTCGGTCTCGGCCAGCGCAAAGGCTGCGATCGCGGTATCCCATACGGGCGAGAAACACGGCTGCATATAGAAGCCGCGCTTATCGTCCACCATGAGCTTATCGAACTGATGCTGCGCTTCGATCCGTAATGGATGATCCGGGCCATAACCAAGCACATCGAGCGCCATGATGGCATACTGCATCGATGGATAAATTGCGCCCAGGCCGTCGGAAGCCTCAAATCGCTCAATCATCCACCCAGCGCACTTCTTAACCGCGTACTCACGAATGAACCTGGGACCGCGCCTTTCCCAAACCTTGAGGAAGCGATCGAGCAATAGGAAGCCGTTGCGCCAGCTGAAGGTTTTCAGATCACGCTCAGGATGCATCGGCGCCCCCGGCAGGAACAGCTCTTCGAGAGTGAACCCGGCGGGAACTGGACGCTGCGGGTTGGCGGAATGCACAATCGACAGCGACATGACGATGGCGCGCGTCCAGGACGACATCTGGTAGATGAAGTGGAACGGCAGCAGGACGATTTCAGGGGGAATCGACGGGCAGGCTTCGCGAGGAAACAGGCCGAACAGGCTCAGGTTGATGCGGACGTAGCTGTTGGCGGCTTGCAATCCGCCAAGCTCGACGATACGCTCGCGCAGCCGCTGCATGCGCGAATCGTGCATCGGAACACCTGCGACCTTGAGGGCGAAATAAGCCTTGATGGAGGCGCTGACGTCGGAAGGTCCATGCAGGTAAATGTTAAATCCGCCGTCTTCCAACTGGCGCGAAAGAATAGAGTCTACAGCGCGATTGATTCGCGCGCGCGTCGGCGGATTCCAGACACCGTTTACCGGCGGATGAAGCCATAGCTCCATCAGAATGTAATCCGATTCGAGAGTAGTGTCGGCGCGAAGGTCAGCCCACCAGTAGCCTTCTCTGAACTGGCGATCAAGGAGCGCTCCCGAAGCGCGACGAATCGCATCCTCAGCGGCAAAATTCAGCGAGTCTGAAATTTGAAGACTGGACTTCATCGTTTCTGCACAGCCAACAACTAAGTACGCACGGTATGAAGACGAGGCGTGAATTTTTCGAGATCGGACGGCAGGGTAAACCGCACGTCCTCTTCCTTAATCTCAGCCTCTTCCAGGTCGGTATATCCTTGTGTCCGCAAATGATCGATTAATTCCTGGACCAGATGCTCGGGAGCCGACGCGCCGGCTGTAACAGCCACGGTATCAACACCCTCGAGCATTTCCGCCCGCACTTCACTGCAATCGTCCAGCAGGTACGCCGGAACGCCGGCTTTCTCGCAAACCTCTACCAGCCGGCGCGAGTTCGAACTGTTTTGCGAACCTACCACCAGCAGCGCCCGGCACAGCGGCGCCACCGCTTTGACCGCTAGCTGACGATTCTCTGTTGCGTAGCAAATATCCTGTGACTTCGGCCCCTTAATCTTCGGGAAACGCTCCATCAGACGTGTGACAATCTCTTTGGTTTCATCAAGTGAGAGAGTCGTCTGGGTGAGGTACACCACGCGTTCGGGGTCTTTTATCTGGAGACGGTTCACATCCTCGACGTCGGAGACGAGAATGGTGCTCTCCGGGGCCTCGCCCAGCGTGCCGATGACTTCATCATGGTCGCGATGTCCAATGAGGACAATCGTGTAACCCTGCTTGGCGAACCGGACGGCTTCGATGTGGACCTTGGTCACCAACGGGCAGGTGGCGTCAATTACCTGCAGACGGCGCTCCCGGGCGTCCGTCCAGACGGCCGGCGACACACCGTGCGCGCTGAAGATAACGCGCGCGCCCTCAGGTACCTCGCTCAATTCTTCGACGAAAATCGCGCCCGCCTGGCGCAGTTCATCCACGACGTGCCGATTGTGTACGATCTCTTTGCGCACGTAGATGGGCGCGCCATAAAGATCGAGGGCGATCTTCACGACATCAATAGCTCGAACCACACCGGCGCAGAAGCCACGGGGTTTGAGCAGGATGATTTTCTTCGTAGTGCCGTCCGCCGGAACAAAACCGGCAGGAACAGAGGGATCAACGGCGATTCCAGCGGGAGGCATAAAGACAGTATAAGTATAACAAGTGCCGTGTTTTCAGCGCTAAAGAAAACTTAACGTAATAGATCTGGCGGGTTGTACGGTAGCAATCGGGGGTCGAATTGCGGAATTCCGGAATTCAGCGGCACAGAGGCGCCCGCAGCGAACGAGAACGAGTCCGATGCTCAGGCGACAAGCGGAATGCCAGCCTGGAGCGCTGCCTGGCGTAAATCCCCGTCGAGTGTCGCAAGCGGGAGCGCCTCTCGAATGGCTAACTCGAGATAAGCGGCATCGTAAGCCGTCAACCGGAACTTATGCGCCAGCGGGATGATTCGCTCGCATAGCCAGAAGAGCGGGCGCTGTTCCAAGGCGATCGGTAACTGCCTAAGCTTTTCCAGACATTCTTGCTGTTCCGCCAACGTAATTCGTCGCCGTCGTTGAGCGAGTGTAAGTCCGTTTGCTAACTCAAAGGCCAACACGGCAGGCGCAATAGCATGCACCGTTTCCAACTTTGCGAGCACATGGGCACCAAGCGGAGTAATCTCGTCCCTAAAACACCAGCTCACAGCGAGAGAGGCATCAAGCACGAACGGCCCGCTCAATATTTGTGGCCCTCATGGAGCAACTCCCTGATTCGAACGCCCGGGGCGCGACCAAGCGTAAGTTGATGTGTTTCGGCAAACTCCTGCATAGCCGCGACAGCTTGGCGGCGACGTGCTCTTTCTTCGGCCGAAAGCTCTCTCAGCGGATGGGTGACAGCCTCGAGGGCACGCTCGATGATCTCTTCTGGTGAGCCTCCAAGACCACTGGCGCGGGCGGCTTCCAGTAGTTCTTCAGCGCGCGGCGTGAGAGTGACGGTCATGGGCCAAATCGGTCGAACTGACATTCTCTATTTTAGAGAAAGCCCATGGTCGGATTTCTCACCCAATCTCACTAGAAGAACGTTATCGGGAGTCACATCTTCGGCATTGTCGAGGACATCGCCCGCCCCGCCGATCTAAGATGGAGAGAGCTAGAGGTTTATTTGCGACCTCGTAGCCAGGATAGTGGCCCGTCCGCTTTCCTGCTTTGGTCATCAAACTATGAGTGTTCCTGTCTCGCAGATGTGGACCAGCGCCACCTACGTCCTCAAGCAAAAGCTTGCCGGGCGCGAGCGCTACCCACTGGTTCTTATGCTGGAACCGTTATTCCGGTGCAACCTCGCTTGCGCCGGCTGCGGCAAAATTCAGTATCCGGCGCATGTTCTGAAGCGTCAGCTCACCCCGGAGGAATGCTTCCGCGCAGTGGAAGAGTGCGGCGCCCCGATGGTTGCCATCCCGGGCGGCGAACCGCTGATGCATCCGCAGATCAAAGAGATCGTCGAGGGGCTGGTTGCCCGCAAGAAGTACATCTATCTGTGCACCAACGCCCTGCTGCTCGAAGAGAAGCTCGATCTCTTTAAACCCAGCAAGTACCTCAGCTTTTCAGTTCACGTAGACGGCGAGCGCGAGCATCACGACTTCTCGGTTTGCCGCGAAGGCGGCTACGACGCCGCGGTGCAAGGAATTAGAGCGGCCCTGGCACGCGGTTTCCGCGTAACAACGAACACGACGCTCTTCGACGGCGCCGACCCCAACAGCGTCCGCCGCTTCTTCGACGAGATGATGGAGCTCGGCGTCGAGAGCATGATGCTGTCGCCCGGCTACTCCTACGACAAGGCTCCGGACCAGCAGCACTTTCTGGGACGCGCCCGGACACGCCGGCTCTTCCGGGCGATTCTTTCGAACCGGAAGTCGTCCTGGAAGTTCAACATGTCGCCGCTGTTTGCCGAGTTCCTCATGGGGAGCCGACACTTTTCCTGTACTCCATGGGGCATGCCGACCTACAACGTCTTCGGCTGGCAGAAACCGTGCTACCTGCTGCAGGACGGCTACGCAGACACTTTCGCTGAGCTGATGGCCGAAACCGCATGGGCGCAATACGGAACCGAATCCGGCAATCCGAAGTGTGCCAATTGCATGGTTCACAGCGGATACGAGGCCTCGGCCGTCAACTACGGCTTCGGCTCTCTCCGCGGTTTCATGGCAATGGTCAGAGCAAGTCTGTTCAGCCGTTATCCCGACAAAGACGCCCTTTCCCTGCTGAACGAGCCGCACAAGCCCGTGCATTCCTACAAACCTCTGGTCACCATCAAGACCGCCGGAGAGACGCAGGCGTGAGCGAACCGCTGGCAAATCCCGACGAGCTCGAAATTGTTCCCGGCTTTGAGCACGAGCGCCTGCAGGGCTGGGTTCCGACACTCGCGAGCGACGACGAGATCCGGGCCGCGCTCGAAAAGGCATTCGACTACCGGGGAGATGTAAAGATCACCCGCAAAGACGGCAGCATCGTCGATGGATATCTTTACGATCGCAAGCAGGGCCAGACGCTCTCTTCATCGCTGGTCCGCGTATTGCCCGCCGATGGCAGCCCGCGGGTGAGCATCCCATACTCCGATATTGCCGCACTCAAGTTCAGCGAACGCGACCCCGCTGCCGGCAAAAGCTGGGAGGCCTGGGTGCGCAAGTACTGGGAAAAGAAATCGGCCGGCCAGACCGCAGCCATTGAACCCGAAGCGTTAGAGTAGCGGACGTACGCGCAGTCACCCGTCGGCGGCAGCGCGGATGTCTCTGCTCTCCAGAATTCGTTTGGGAAAACCGTGTCTGGCTACCGCCAGCATTGCCAGGCCGATTTGCTGCGTGGTTAGAACGTAATTGGGAAAAGCGAGCCGAAGCAACGGCAGCACCGGGCTGGTAAGAGTGTAGAAGACTCGATAGGCCATGGTCTTCGATCTCACTCCGTGCAGCGGCTGGATGATTCCGGGACGGAACATATACGCTCCCGCGAACGGCAATCGCAACAGCGCATTTTCAGTTCGTCCTTTCACTCGCGCCCACATGCTTCTTCCATGCTCTGAGCTATCGGTGCCGGCACCCGAGACATAGACAAACGTCATCTGCGGATTAAGACGGCAGAGGATGTCAGCGGCAGCCATGGTGAACCCGTAAGTAATCCGCTCATAGTCCTTTTCCGTCATTCCGGCAGACGATATCCCGAGACAGAAGAAGCAGGCATCAAAACCGGCAAGCTCGGTCGTAATATCCGCGTAGCTCTCCAAATCCTGCCGTACGATCTCACGCAGTTTCGGGTGATGCGCTCCCGTTGCCGTCCGGCCAATCGTGAGTACCACTTCTACATCCGGACCGAGCAGGCATTCGCGCAGCACACCTTGCCCTACCATGCCAGTTGCGCCGAACAGCAGGGATTTCATTGAAGCCGCACCTCGTTTTCTCACCACGCAAGAAGCGCACCCGCGTGGGACAAGAATGCATAATAAACCTGCGCAAGTCTGCCGCCGCAAGAATGGAAAACACAAAAACTCATCTGAAGTCATCCAACGGCGCGGGCGTGACTCGCATCCGGTACCGCGTAGTCGCGTTTGCGGTGGCATTGGCCGCGATTACTTATCTGGACCGGGTATGCATATCCATCCTCGCTCCGGACATCATGCGCGATCTGCGATTAACCAACATCCAGATGAGCTATGTCTTCAGCGCCTTCACTCTGGCGTATGCAGTGTTCGAGATTCCGACCGCGTGGTGGGCCGACCGCGTGGGGAGCCGCAAGGTGCTGACGCGCATCGTTCTCTGGTGGTCGGCGTTCACGATGGCAACTGCGGGAAGCGTCAGCTATGGCGGTCTTTTGGCCGTCCGCTTTCTCTTCGGGATTGGTGAAGCGGGCGCCTGGCCCAATGCGGCCCGCGTGTTTTCGCGCTGGGTTCCGACCAGCGAGCGCGGGCGGGTTCAGGGCATCTTCTTTGCGGGCGCCCATCTCTCTGGCGGAGTCACTCCGATGTTCGTCGCTTACATGGCGACGTTCCTGCACTGGCGGGTAATATTCGTGATATTCGGCGGGATCGGCATCCTATGGGCGCTGAGCTGGTATTGGTGGTTTCGCGATGAGCCGCGCGATCATCCGTTCGTAGGCATTGCCGAACTCGATCTCATCGAACGCACCCGCGGGCTGCCGCCAGCTCACGCCGGCCACTGGGGCGATGTCTGGCGAACCCGCAGTTTGTTTCCGCTGTGCCTGCAGTATTTCGCAAACAGCTACGGCTTCTACTTCTTCATCACGTGGCTTCCCCTTTACCTGTTGAAGGCGCGCCACATGGAAAAGCGCGAGCTGGCAATCTTTGCCGGCCTGCCGCTGCTCCTCAGCGTCATCGCGGATATCACCGGCGGTACGACGACGGATGCCCTTTCGCGGCGTTTCGGAAAGCGCCTTGGCCGGTGCGGCGTCGGAGGAGTGGCGTATCTATGCGCAGCGGTTACCATGCTTTCAGGCACGCTGGCAAGCGATGCTCAGCTTGCAGGCTGCCTGATCGCGTTGGCGGGCGCGGCGTCGATGTTAACGCTGGCCCCGGCCTGGGCGACGGCGATAGATCTCGGCGGAAGAAACTCCGCAGTGCTGAGCGCGGCCATGAACACTGCGGGACAGATCGGCGGAGTTCTCAGCCCCATTGTCCTGGCTTATATAGTCGACCGCTTCAAAGACTGGAGCATGCCTCTGTACATTTTGTCTGGTCTCTATCTCATTGCCGCGATCTGTTGGACCTTCATCCATCCAGGGCAGGCCCCGGTCCGGCGCATACACGACTAGCATTCGCGCGTGTTAATCGCCATCATTCCCCAGGGCGGAACGTGTCCGGGGCGGTGCGTCATGTGGCGACTCGGTGGTTCGGGCATCATCGGCCAATTCTTGCTATAGTCACCAGGCGAAGGGAGGAGCCATGTCAACTCGCGCCGCGCCCGGCAAAGAAATCGAGCAGCTCTTGGGTGCCGGAACTGAGCTTCATGCGCCCGTCCCGCTGTCGGAGCAAGCCCGCCTGAAGAATTACGCAGAGGAGTACAGGCGATCAGTCGAAGACCCCGAGGGTTTCTGGGCCGGAGTGGCGCAGGAACTGGAATGGTTCCAGGTATGGAAAGAGGTTTTCGAATGGAGGTACCCGACCTTCGAATGGTTCCAGGGCGCCAAGTGCAACATCGTCCACAACTGCCTCGACCGCCAACTCACGGCCGGACGCAAGAATAAGGTCGCCTACATCTGGACCACTGAGGATGGCACAGAGCGGCAAATCACCTACGGCCAACTACTCGACTTTGTGTCGCGTACCGCCAACGGTCTCCGCTCGCTTGGTGTGAAGCAAGGCGATCGGGTCATCATCTACATGCCACTGACGTTGGAAGGCGTAGTTTCGATGCTGGCTTGCGCACGCATCGGCGCAATCCATTCTGTGGTGTACGCGGGCTTCAGCGTGCAAGCGTTGCGCAGCCGCATTGCCGATGCCCAGGCGCGCGTGATCCTTACGGCCGATGTTTGTTATCGCCGAGGCGCGCGTGTCGGATTGCGATCCATTGTGCAGGAAGCGATTTCGGGCCTGGAGACGATCGACAAAGTCGTGGTGCTGCGGCGCGCGCAGCCTCCGCTGGAGCTCGGGTTACACGAGATTGATTTCTATGAGCTGGTGCGCAAACAGTCCACAGATTGCCCGCCCGCGGTGATGGATGCCGAGGATCCCCTTTACATCCTCTACACCAGCGGGACCACCGGCAAACCCAAAGGGGTGGTTCATGTTCATGGTGGATACATGGTGGGCGTTTACTACCACATGACGCGCTTCTGGGATATTCGTGACGACGACGTGTTCTTCTGTATGTCAGACATCGGCTGGGTGGTGGGCCATTCTTACATCGCGTACGGGCCGCTGCTGGCAGGGGCGACGACGCTGTTCCGCGAAGGTGCAATTGATTTTCCACATCCGGCGATTGCGTGGGAACTGGTAGAACGCTATCGCGCTTCTGTGATCTTTACCGCACCTACGGCAGTACGGATGTTCATGCGTCATGGAGAGGATCTGCCGCGGCGTTACGATCTGCGGAGCATCCGTCTGCTTACGTGCGCAGGCGAGCCACTGAACCCGGAGGCAATGGTATGGGCGTACCGCGTGCTGTGCGGCAATGGGCAATGGGGATTCGTCGCTGATAACTGGTGGCAGACGGAGACGGGCGGCCCCTGCATAGGAACGCTGCCGGTCTTCGCAGCCCGTCCGGGAAAAGCAGGAAAGCTGCTGCCCGGCGTATCAGCGGAGATCGTAGACGCGCAGGGCAATAAACTGCCACCGAACAAGGGCGGCCTGCTGGTGCTTCGGCGCCCGTTCCCGCACATGTTCCGGACGGTATACGGCGATCCGGAACGCTATGCCGAAGACTGGAGCAAAGTGCCCAATACGTACTTCACGGGAGATGTAGCCATTCGTGATGAAGACGGATATTTCACGGTTGTCGGTCGAGCCGATGACGTGCTAAACGTGGCTGGCCATCGCATTGGCACGGCCGATGTCGAGGGCGCCCTGATAAGTCATCCGGCGGTATCTGAGGCGGCAGTCATCGGGCGTCCGGATGCAATCAAAGGCGAAAACATCAAGGCCTTTGTGATTTTGAGGGTGGGACACACGGGATCACCGGAGCTGGAAGCGAGACTCAAAGATCACGTGCGCCACGTACTGGGGCCTATCGCCGTGCCTGCCGAAATCTCCTTTCCGGACAAGCTGCCCAAAACCCGCAGCGGCAAGATCATGCGACGCCTGCTAAGGGCCTTGGAAATGGACACGGAAATTGGGGATGTCTCTACGCTGGAAGAGTAACAAGCACCAATCAGCATTCCACTCACGTGGCCAACCTAACAAAATACCGGACAGCGATACTCAACCGCTCGCAATCGGGTCTTGTTGTAACAGCTGGTGTGCTCCTTTTCGTGCTCGGTTTTTTGGTTTATGGGCACGTCTTCTCTAATGGGCTATGTTGTGCCGATGACTCCACAAACGCGATCGTGGCCAAGAATCTTGCGTTCGGGAAAGGATATGCAAACTCGATGCTCTTCGATGGGCGTCCGGGTTTAAAACTCTTCGATCCGGGGATTACAACGGGGCCCACACTCAACATTCCGGCAGCGATTCTGATCCGCCTCTTTGGGAATTTGCCCTGGGTTCCCGGCTTCGTCACAGCCACAGTCAGCATTCTGCTTCTATTAGTTATCGCTATCATCTTGTCCAAGTCGGTCGGCCGAGTCAGATCAGCCGTGTATCTCTGTGTATTGATATTTCTCCTCTACAGCTTGACGGCCGGACTCCATTTCGAAGAATGGTATAGCCTCATCGGAGATATGCCGGCGGCTTTGTTGTCCATAGCGGCTGTTGCCATTTTGGTAATGCACCCCGACAGGCGATCTGTAATTGCAATTTGCGGCCTCGTGAGCGGATTGGCAATGATGACCAAGCTGCTGGCTTTTTTGTCGTTTGCTCCGATCTGTGTTTGGTTAGTTTGGCGGGTTGTAAGTACAAGAACTGCCCGCTGTCTTATTGATTCCGTCACTGGCCTCTTCGCCTTCGTGTTACCAATGGCGTGCTTTGAGGCATGGAGAGCCAGCAGCCTGGGACTTCGGCAGTATCTTCAGAACACTCAAGAGTTTTTGGCCTTTTTCACTTCCCGCACCAATGCAAACCTTGGTAACAGCGCCGAAGGCTTGTCACTTGGGCTGTTCCAACGATTTGCAACTTATTCAGGTGCGATGCATCAGCATTTTAGTTTTTCCCCTTTGGGGTTGTTTGCGGTACTGGTGGGGATTGCGATCTTCTTGCACAACACTCTGGAGGGGGAAAACATCCGTCTATTATTCGGATGCTTGGCTGGTGGCGCTTTGATGAATGCTGTATGGTGGTGTTTCTTATCCAATGGCTGGCCTAGGTATGCATTGATTGGCTTATGCCTCTACTTTGCTGCTGTTTCCTGTGTTGTATTCACCAGGCAGCCACGGAAACTCATTGCTGTCGTGACTCTTTTGATGGTCGTCAACTTCTCGGCTAGCTACCATAGGCTTCTCGAACCTCCCAGGTTTGTAATCGCAAATAAGTTTGCCTATACTCCGCGTGTAATCAACCTGTTGAGAACTGTAGATTTTCTCAAGAATTTGAAACAGCACCGGCCTTTTGTTAGCGGTTGGTGGGGAACTGCTGTAGATGTCGAATATTCGATGCCTGAGGTTGGCAATTTCATTCGAAGTGATCACCTCGATGCGACTCGTCAAAGACCGGACTTAATCTTGGTGAGGAACGAGATCTGGGTAAAGTGGATCAAGGATGAACAGCTTGCCTTGTGGGAACAAAGATGCAACGAGGTACTACTTGACGCACAACCGTACGTAGTAATGCGCTGCCCGGCAAACGCATCCTCCAGTGAGGCTGTGAACCACTCCCGCTGACACCGATTTGCAGTTCAGCTTTACGCAGTGAACTGCAGGCGCCGCTACACCTCCACCGGAATGATCTCGCCCATCCCGAGATCCCGCAGCGGCTTCTCCACCTGCGAACGGTCCCCGACCACCATCCAAATCATGTTTCCCGGCTCGAGCAGCGATTGAGCGCATGATTCGACATCGGGCACCGTCAGGGCCGAAACGCGGCTCACGTAACCGTCGTAGTAATTCAGCGGCAACCGCAACTGCAGCAGGTCTCCAAACAGATTGCCGATCGCGTTCATCGTTTCATGCGCGCCCGGCAGTTCGAAAATCTGCTGCTGCTTTACCTTGGTAAGTTCATCTTCGGTAATCGGCCTCGCCCCGATCATACCCTCCAGTTCTTTGCGTATCTCGGCAATCGATTCGGCCGTCTTGTCGCCCTGAACCGAAGCATAGGCCAGGAACGGGCGCTGCGCCCGCGCGCCGTACAGAACAGAACCCGCCCCATAGGACCAATGCTTGTCCTCCCGCAAATTCATATTCAGCCGCGCACCGAAGGTGCCGCCGAAGACGTTGTTCATGGTCTCGAGTGCAGTCTCGGTTTGCGGGTCAGGCGGAGGCGCGATGGTTCCGGCCATCACTACCGAATGCAAAGCTCCGGGCTTATCCACCAAGTAGATGGCAGGGTTTGCCGGCCGCGGCACGGCTTTCAAATTCTTCGACGGAACCTCCGCCTTAGACCAGCCGGAGAATAATTGCTCCAGTTTCGGCTTGATCTCCGCAAGCGTCGTGTCTCCGACGACGATCAGCGTGGCGTTATTCGGCTTGAACCAGGACGCATGGAAGCGGACGGCATCCTCGCGGCTGAGGCTCTTCACACTCTGTTCGGTTCCCGAACCCGTGAGCGGCACACCGTAAGCATGACCATCCGTAAAGAGAATGGGCGGCAGCGTCCGCAGCGCCATTTGCAGAGGCGTTACTTTCTCGTTCGCGATGGCAGCAAGCTGGAGCTGCTTCTGGCGCTCGAAGTCGGTCTCCGGGAAGACAGGATTCAGGATGACGTCCGCGTAGAGGTCGAGCGCTTCATCGAGCGTCGCTTTAAGCGCCGACAGGTAGACCGTCGATGTATCGAGATTGGAACCACTGGTTAACTGGGCTCCAAGAATCTGCAGCTCATCGCTGATCTCCAACGCCGTCCGGCGCTTTGTTCCGCCGGTAAGCAATCCCGAAGTGAGCCGGGCGGTTCCCGGTACGGCGGTCTGATCCGCCGCAAAGCCCGCGTTCACATCCAGCCAGAAATTTACGATAGGAGTCTCGTGCCTTTCCGCAACCAGAATGCGCAGGCCGTTGCTGAGTCGGTCTTCCTTGATCGCCGGCAGCTTCAGATCGTGCGGCGTACCGGCTTCCGGCGTAAGACTGCGGTCTGATGCGGCGGCCGTGGGTTTCTGTCCGGCCGCGAAGGGCGCCACTTCGATCGCGTACACGCCATCGGAGAGCCACGCCCGCGCGGCTTCCCTCAGATTTGCGCCGGTTGCCTGCTCCAGGTTTTTCAACCGCCCTTTGTATCCCTGCGGCGTGCCGAAGTAAGTCTGGCTGGTGGCCAGAATGTCCGACTTACCGCCGAATCCGCCGATGCGTTCGATGCCGCGCACGAACGCCCCATAAGATTGCGCCTTGATGCGCTGGAGTTCGCGATCGTTGGGGCCGTCGGCGAGAAAGCGGGCAAGCTCTTCGTCCAGGGCTCTCTCGACTTTGCGAAGATCCTCGCCCTGTTTTGCAGTGGCGACAATCACGAACTGGCTGCCGATCTCGCGCTCATCGAGATAAGCACCCACCTGCGTGGCAATCTGTTCGTCATAGACCAGGCGCTTGTACAATCGCGAGGTCTTGCCGCTCGAGAGCACGCCGGCGGTTAGACGGAGATGATCGGCTGCGCGAGTGCCATAGCCTGGGACGTTCCAGATCTTGTAAATCCGGCCTTGCGGAACGCGGTCCTCCACCGTCTCGCGGTGCTCGCCGGTCATCTTGGCGATCCAGGAGCGCTGATGAGCGACCGGCGGACCGGGCGGGATCTCGCCAAAATAGCGATGGGCCTTTTCTTTTGCGTCAGCGACCGAGATATCGCCCGCCAGGACAAGCACTGCATTCGAAGGCGTGTAGTAAGTTTTGAACCATTCCCTGACGTCGTCGAGCGTCGCCGCATCGAGGTCTTCCATCGAACCGATAACGGTATGGTCATAGGGATGACCCGCCGGGTAGGTGGATTTAACCACCAGCTCCTCCACCACGGCATAAGGCTGGTTTTCACCCTGGCGCTTTTCGTTTTGCACCACGCCGCGCTGCAGATCGAGTACTTCCTGGTTGATGGTGCTGTAGAAGTAGCCCATGCGGTCTGACTCGGCGAAGAGCGCGTAGTCGAGGGCGGAAGTCGGCACGTTCTCGAAATAGTTCGTGCGGTCTTCACTGGTGGTGCCGTTCAGATCTGTGGCACCGACCCGCTCCATGGCTTCGATGTAGCTCCCCTGCAAGTGCTCGCTGCCGCCGAACATAAGGTGTTCAAAGAGGTGCGCGAAGCCGGTTTTGCCGCGCTTTTCGTTCTTCGAACCCACGTGATACCAGATATTTACCGCGACAATCGGGGTCTTGTGATCCTCATGGACAACCACCTTGAGGCCGTTGTCTAGGGTGAATTCTTCACAGGGGATTTCGAGATGAGAAAATTGCATTCCGTTCCGTCTCAAACCGCCAACATAGCAGACCGGCGCTCGATTGGCGGGTTTCGAGGGGCAGTAGATTATCCGATCGGCAGTACAGTAAAAGGCATGGCGCAATGGACCATCGTCGAGGGAATACTGGCGGACAAGCGGCCAATGCGGCTGTATGTGGCCGAACAGAACGGCCAAATATGGAGCGCGTGCCTCCACGATGACCAGCATCCACGCACCGAGGACGAGTTCGCCTGGCGATTGGGCGGCACCGCCCCGTGGCAGCACCGCACGGGTCACTCCCCGGGAGCGCTAAGCGCCTCTGTGCAACAGATTGCGGAGTATTTCGCGGGCAAGCGGCTCGCGTTCACTCTGCCGTTAAGCCTGCGGGGCACTGCCTTCCAGGTTCGTGTCTGGCAGGAATTACAAAATATTCCGTACGGCGCGCAGCAGAGTTATGGTGAAATCGCCGAACGAATCGGAAAGCCAAACGCTTTTCGCGCCGTCGGCAACGCTAATGGCCGCAACAACCTACCGGTTTTTGTGCCGTGTCACCGGGTAATCGCGGCGGGCGGCAAGCTGGGCGGTTACACGGGAGGCATCGGGCTGAAAAAGCGATTGCTGGCGCACGAAGCGGCGGTACTCGGCCAACACGCGGCAGCTTAAGAAGCGCGTCCAGCCAGATTGCGTTTCCGCAATACGCTGTCGAGTTCCGCCAGGAAGCGCGGCTCGTCTTCCAGCTCCAGATCGATCTCCAACCACGCAAGATCCAGCGGTGCAATCGCCTTTTCCGCGTGATCGGGGCAATTGACCCAATCCTTTTCAGTCGTCACCAGCAGATCCGCCCCATGAATGCGGGCCTGGTGAGCCAGCCTCTTCAGTTCGGCCGGTTTGTAGCAATAGTGGTCGCCGAACGTCCAGCGGAACACCACGTTGACGCCGAGCGATTCGAGCGTTCGCCAAAAGTTTTCTGGATTGCCGAGGCCGCAAAATGCCGCCACCCGCCGTCCGGCAAGCGTAGGGAGACAGGCATCTGTGTTGACATCGCGCCAGCAGCGTACCACCAGCCGGGTTCTGAAAACCGCCGCTCGCGGGTTCCATTCGGCAAGACGGGTACGGATCGCCTCAAAGCGAACGTCATCCTCGGCCCGTGTGACTACGAAAAGATCGGCCCGGGCAAGTGCTTCCGGCGGTTCGCGTAAGCGCCCCAACGGAACTACATTTCCCCGCCCAAACGGGTCGAGGCCATCGATGAGCACAATGTCGAAATCGCGATGCAGGCGTGCATGCTGAAAACCATCATCGAGCAGGAGAACATCTGTCGTGCAAAATTGCCGCAGCAGAATCTGCGCCGTTTCGTATCGGTTTGCGCCGATGCCGACCGGCACAAGACCAGTCCGAAGGTAAATCTGTGCTTCATCGCCCGTAAACGCCGCGGGCATCTTTGCTCCGGGACCCAGGATGATGTTCGTGGCGGCAGAGCGGCGTCGATAACCGCGGGTAAGAATAGCCGGTGCGTGCCCGTTGCGCACCAGGCAGGCGGCCAGGTAGTTAGTAAACGGCGTTTTGCCGGAACCGCCGACCGTGATGCCGCCGATGCTGATGACCGGGACCGGGAGAGGGCGCACCGCGTAAGCCTGCTGGAGGGAACGCCGCCGGTTCCACTCGCCGCCTTTAATCCAGAGCTTTGCGAGCGCGCTAAGAAACCAACGGGAAAGCAGGTTGCGGGGCGATGCGGGACCCGCGCAAAAGTAAACGCCCCACAACCGTCCGGCAATGGAATGGACCGTTCCCCGCCGGCTATCGACCAATTGTTTGGCGCGGCGGCCCAGATCCTCAGCCGCGGCGCGGTCCGTCAACAACCGGCGGATGACCGGCAGCAGCCCAGCTTCGCTTCCGATTTGGATCATCGCACCCGCTTCGAGAAAATCACCGGTGATCGCTTCGAAGTTATGCATGTGCGGCCCCACAACGATGGGGGCGCCGGCGGCGGCCGGTTCGATGATGTTGTGCCCGCCGCGCGGAGCGATCGAGCCGCCGACAAATACCGCATCGGCAAGCGGGTAAAGAGTGGCGAGCTCGCCGATGGTATCGAGCAGCAGCACGCCGGGAAGAGAGAGCCTGCGTGATGGGTCGGCCTTTAGTTCAGTGCGGCGCACGAACGAAATTTTCGCCGCCTCGAGCTTTCGGGCTGCTTCTGCGAAGCGAGCGGGCTGGCGCGGCGCGAGGATCAGCAGCAGGCGCGGCAGGTCGGCAGCGAGCGCCTGAAATGCAGTCAGAACGATGTCGTCTTCATCTATCCGATGCTTGTGCAGGCTGCCGCGTTCCTTCGGACCCACCGTGCTCGCGGCGATCCAGATCCGGTCCGCACCAAAGGACGGAACGTTAACCGGTGCGGACGGGAGGGGCGCAGCATCGTACTTGAGATTTGCGGAGACCCGAAGCTTCTGGGATGGCACGCCCAGCTCCGTGTAGCGCGCCTGGTCGGTCGCGCTTTGCACCAGAACCAGGTCCGGCAACGGCAACACTTTCGAAAAAAACCAGTGCCAGACTCGATACCGCCGCCAGGCTCGAGCGGAAATGCGGCCGTTCACGATCGCGATGCCGGTGCCCGCGTCCTTCGCTTCCGCATAGAGGTTCGGCCAGATCTCGGTCTCGAGCACCACCAGGAGTTGCGGTCGAATGGTTCGCAGGCAGCGCCGCACACACGACACGTAATCGAGCGGGCTGTAAAAGATTCCATCCACCAGGTCGGCCGCCTGCCGCAGCGCAGCATGCCGTCCGGCAGTGGTGGATGTCGACAGGTAGACCGGGATATGCGGCTGATCCGCCCGCAGCGCGCGGATCAACGGTATGCTGGAAGCGACTTCGCCCACCGAAACCGCGTGCAACCATATGCTGCCGGGTTTCGTCCCGTTGAACGATTTCTGCAGGAAGCCGAGGCGTTCGCGGAAGTGAGGCCGATACGCCCGGTTTGTGAGAAACCGCGTACAGAAGTATAGAAAGACAAGTGGAATTGAAACAAGCTGGATTAGACGGTAGAGGAGAAAAGCGCGCGTGATTCCAAAAACTCGATTCGTGATTTCGAGTATAACGTTGACGGCCATGCTGGTAGGCTTCGCAGGCGCAACAGAGAACGTCTTTCGGGCCGGCCGGGCAAGTGACTATGCCCACCAAAGCTCCGATCAGGTTACCATCGGGGCCAAGCCGTTCGATAACGAAGAATTGACCACATCCGCCTTCGGGAAAAAGGCTGATCTGCTCAAATACGGCGTACTACCCGTCCTCGTCGTCGTCGAGAACAAGCGCGATAAGGCACTCGATTTGCGCAATCTCGAAGTAAGTCTGGTGGCAAGCGACGGGCGCCACGTAACCGCCGTCAGCCCGGAAGACGTCCCTTTCCTTGCAACTTCGGGCAAGCATCCGACGCCCCAGGTTGTGCCCATCCCATTGCCCAAGAAGAAGAATCCGCTCGATACCCCATCCCTGATCGAGCGTGCCTTCAGCGCCAAGATTCTGCCGCCCGGCGACTCGGCCAGCGGATTCTTCTATTTCGAAGCCAGACCGGAATCCGGCGACAAACTGTATCTGAACGGGCTGCGCGATGAGCGCTCCGGCGAAGAAATCATGTATTTCGAGTTCGCAATGGGTCCGTCGAAGACGGATCAGTAAACCGGGCCTGTTTCCGCTATACGGGCCGCCGCGCGTAGTAGCCTTTGCGCGCGCGCACCAGCAGATCTTTGCGGCCCTTTACCTTGATCTGTACCTCGTGATACCTGCCGTCATTTTCCAGCGGCTCAGGGCGGTAAAACAGGTTGTACTGATGCCGCAGTTCGTTCGCGATGTTCTCGAACGACTGATTCAGATCCTTAGCCTGAAACGGGAAGAAGGCTGCCCCACCGGTTTGTTCGGCTAGGTAGCGCATCACTTTGTCGCCTTCCGTTTCGACGTGCGTGATGTTGGTCGAGATCGTGTAGATGACGGTATCGGCACGCTGCGCCATCTCGAGCGCCTGCTCGCGGCTATAACGGCTCTCGTTATCTTCACCATCGCTCAGGATGACCATGGCACGCCGGAACTTATACATCGGCTGGTCCTTCATGAGCTTCTCTTTGCAGGCGAAGTAAATTGCGTCGTATAGCGCCGTGCCGCCGCCCGGCCGCAGGCCGCGTACGGCGTGCTCCAACTGGCTCGTGTCGTTTGTCATGTCAGCAACCAGCTCCGCAGCCGTATCGAAACTGACCACGATCGCTTTGTCCTGCGTACGCATGACGCTGTTGATGAAGTTCATCGCAGCTTCCTGCTGGAAGTGAAAGCGGTCGCGGATGCTATTGCTGGTGTCGATCAGGATGGCCAGCCGCAGCGGCAGGTCGGTTTCCGCGGTGAACTCCATGATGCTCTGCGGCTTCTTATTCTCGAACACCTGGAAGTCATTCTTAGTGAGATCCGTCACGAATCGGCCTTTTTTGTCGGTAACCGTGAACAGCATGTTCACGCGCGTTACTTCGGCCCGTATGGGAGCGGATTCGGTACCTTCTTGACCCTGCGGAGCGGCTGCCGGCGCTTGCGGCGACTGCTTCGGCGCCGCCCGAAGTGTATCAAGGCACACGATGCCGGAAAGGGCCAGAGCGGCCAGACAAAGACCTGCGAACTTCATCGAGATGCCTATATTCTAGCCGTCTCCGAACGTACTGAAGCAAGAAATTGAGAGAGATCCGCAGGCAAGGGGCTCTCCACGGTAATTCTCTCGCCGGTCGATGGCGACTGAAAGCGAAGCAGGTGAGCGTGCAGAAAAAAGCGACCGAGCGGCGGCAGGCCGGGCACAACGCCCGGAGCGCCATATAGCCGGTCGCCCACAATTGGATGCCGGACGCTCGAAAGATGAACGCGGATCTGGTGAGTCCGTCCGGTACCGATACGCACCTCGAGATAGCTGAGCCGTTCGAATTCTTCCAAAACCCGATAATCGGTGAGCGCCGGACGCCCGGACGCCAGTTTCGCCGTCATGCGGGTGCGATGAACCGGATCGCGCGTGATGGGAGCGGTGATGCGGCCTTGAACCTGCTTCATCCGGCCATGCACCAGCGCTAGATAGATCTTCTCCACTTGCCGGTCATGAAACTGTTTGGCAAGCGCCAGATGCGCTTTGTCGGTGCGCGCGACCAGCAGCACACCGCTCGTATCCTTGTCGATGCGGTGCACAATCCCGGGCCGCAGCTCGCCGTTGACCGACGATAGAGAGCCGAAGCGATGCAATAGCGCGTTCACAACCGTGCCGCTGTGATGGCCTGCGCCGGCATGCACCACCATTCCCGCCGGCTTGTCGATGGCCACCACGTCCGCATCCTCATAGAGAATTTTGAGTGGCAGTTCTTCGGCTTCGGCCTTCAGCGGCGCCAGTTCGGCGGGTGAAACCAGCACGGCTTCGTTTCCCCGCAGGATATAAGAAGAGCGGGCGCCTTTTCCGTCAACCAGAACGCGTTCGCCTTTGATCCACGACTGCAGGCGCGAACGGCTGTATTCAGGCAGCCGCTCATGCAGAAAGGAGTCGAGACGCTTGCCGCTATCGGACGCGCCGGCGGTGAGGTTCACGACTCCATCTTAAGAAGTTCGTCAGCGGGCTTCTGCGTATTCCGCGTGACCTTTGCCATACCGCAACTCGCCGGCTTCTACAGGAAATGGCAGTGTGTTCTCTTTAGGCGGCAACGGGCAGGTTGCATAGGGCGTGAAGGTGCAAGGCGGGTTGTAGGAATGGTTGAAATCGAGATCCACTTTACCGTCGGCGGGCAGAGGCGTATTCAACATCCGGCCCGCCTGGTAGGTCCCCGTCTTGTTGGTTGGATCCTTGAAGAGAAAAAACAGCGTTTTGCCCTCGTAAACGGGGCGCAAACGGTAGACCTGGCCCTTATAGAGGAACTCCACCACGCCAGGACTTTCCTGCATCTCGGTCTCACCCAGAATGTTCAGGATCGGGATGATCTGCGGATCGGGAATGAACTTTGCGGTGAAGTGCAGCTCCGGATTGGCCGGGAAGTATTTCATCCCCTGGAAATCCTTAAGAACCGGGCTGGCGCTGTCTTTTGCACGAACGGCGAAGCGATCGCCGCGCTTGATGATATAAAACGACACGGTTCCGGCATGAACTACGTCCGGCTTGTCCTCGTCGTAAGACAGACTGCGCGACGAACCATCTGCCGCCGTGAAGGTTATCTTCGAGCCTTCGAGATGCAGGCGCCCCACCTGGGCCGGAGCCGAGCCCTTTGGCAGAACAAAGTCGTTCGAATCAGCCGAGCCGATGCTGTTGTCGCCGGGTTTCAGCCAGAAAAGGCCCACCAGCGTCAGCCAACCGTTCGGCGATCGCAGCCCGGCATCCCGCTTCTGCTGCCAGGCACGAAGGGACTCGGGATAATTCGAGCCGGTGTCAGTCTTGGCCATAGCCAACCCCGCAAACATCAGTCCGACAAACACCGTCATCCCTATCAAGAAGCGGAACATACCACGATTCTAGCAATTCTTCACCTATTCCCGTAATTCGACGATGGTAGCGCCCGATCCACCCTCGGATGGAGGCGCGGGGTAAAAACGGCTGACGTGCGGGCTCGAACCCAGATATTCGCTTACTGCCTTTTTCAAAACACCCATGCCGTGACCGTGAATGATGCGCACCCGATTCACCGACGCAAGCGCGGCGGAATCGAGAAACTTGTCCACCTGGTCGACGGCTTCTTCGGCGCGTTGCCCGATCACATTGAGCTCGCGGTACGAAACATCCCAGCGCGGACCGGTTTCCACCCGCACATTCTTCGGCAGTTTCGACGTGCCGGCGGCCTCGGGCACAACCTCGACAATGTCCTCTCGCGGCACCTGCATTTTCAGAAAACCGGCTTCTACCTCCAGATTTCCGTTCTTCAGGATGCGCCGGATGGTGGCGACTTCCCGAACATCCTTCAGACGCACGCGGGCGCCTTCCTCGAACTTGAGCGGCGGAAGCGCCGCCGTTTTCTCCATTTCCGGCGGGGGCGCCATTACTTCCGAGGCTTCTTCGCGAAATTCCCGCTTGGTTTTCGAAATGAGCCGCTGCGCCTGCTCGGCTGCCTTGCGCTGCTCCGTGGCTTCATTCACGCGCTCCATCAGCATTTGGGCGCGCGCTTCGAAATCGGCGATCAGGTTCTCTTTTTTGTCGTCCCATTCGCGCTGGCGGCGCTGTTCACGGCCCACCGCTTCGCTCTGTACCTGGTCGGTGCGGCGCTGCAGCTCCTCGGTCGCCTGCTCCATCTCCTTCGTGAGGCGCGCGTTTTCTTCCACCTGGCGGTGCAATTCAGCAAGCAGCTCCTGAAAATCGGCCTGCATGCGCGGCAGAACAGAGCGGGCATGGGACAGCACCGCTTCGGGCAGCTCGAGACGCGTCGCAATGTCGAGACCGGCCGACTTGCCGGGAACTCCCAGCCGTAATTCGTAGGTAGGCTGCAGAGTGGCTTCGTTGAAGCCCATCGAGCCATTCAGCACACCGGGAGTGTGGGCGCCGTACACCTTGAGCGGCAGCAAGTGCGTGGATGCCAGACAGAAAGCACCGGACTGGCGGAACTGATCGAGAATCGCCACACCGAGCGCGCCGCCTTCCTCCGGGTCCGTCGCACGGCCGAGTTCATCGAGCAGCACCAGGCTGTCAGGGGTAACGCGTTCGAGCATCTGCTTGACATGAAGCAAGTGGCCGGAAAAGCTGCTGAGGCTTTCCGCAATGGATTGCTGGTCGCCGATATCGGCAAGCACGTCATCGAGCAGCGGGAACTCGGCTTCCGCGGCCGGCACCGGAACCGCGGCATAGGCCATCAGCGCCAGCAGGCCGGTAGTCTTCATCGTGACCGTTTTGCCGCCTGTATTCGGACCGCTGATCAGCAGGCACCGGCGCTCTTCATTGAGCTCGAACGAGATCGGGACAATGGGTTTCTTCTGCTTGCGCAGCACCGCTTCGAGCAAAGGATGGCGTGCTTGGCGGAGAATCAGGCGCCGCTGCTCGCCGCTGAAGCGCGGGATTACGGCGTTGTAGTCGCGCGCAAAAGCGGCTTTGGCGAAAATATGATCGAACTCAGCCAGCGCCTCGGCGGTGGCAGCGATTTCGGCCGCATGTTCACGAAGCGTGTTGGTGATCTCGGCGAGGATGCGCTCGATCTCACGAATCTCGTCTTCGCGCAGACGAACGAGCTGGTTATTGAGCTGGATGGTGTCGAGCGGCTCGACAAAAAGCGTGCGTCCGGTGCCGCTTGAACCGTGGATCACGCCATCCACCCGGCCCTTCTGGCCTGCCACCACCGGCACCACGAACCGATCGTCCCGAATGGTGACGATGTCTTCCTGCAGCGTCCCGTCGCTGCGGTGAGCACGGATGAAGCGCTCGAGCGAATCCTGGATCTGCCGCTGCTGGCGGGCAATGTCGCGGCGGATGCGGCCCAGCGCGACGCTCGCTTCGTCAGAAAGAGTGCCGTCGGGCAGGAAGGCCCGCTGATATCGCCGCGCGACATCGCGCAGGTCGGCCAGCTTCATTGCCCGCCCCGCCAGGCGCGGGTAGCGCCCGGCAACATGCAGCAAAATGCCGCGATACTCGCCTGCAATCGCAAGGGTGTGGAAGAGATCCATGATCTCGCGGCCTTCCAGCGACGCACCCTCGACGTGCAGCACGCGGACGGACGATTCGATGTCGCGAAGCTGGTCGAAACGCAGCCGGATGGCGGCGGTTCCGGAAGCAACCTGCGCCCCTGAAACCTCGCGAAGATAGGCAATGCCCTCGCCGGCGTCGGCGAGGTCTGCCTCGATCGCAATACGATCGTTGTGCGGCTCGAGAGAATAGACGATTTGCCGGCCCGCTGTGCTGCCGGCGTACTGGGCGAGCAAGTCTTTCAGCTCGCCGAATTGTAGGAGTTCCGTACTGCTAAATGGCATTCAAAACTGCGCCCTAAGGACGCGTAACGTGCGGATGGGTGTTGCGGTTCTTGCAACAGGATTGGATGACCTGCAGCGTGCCTTCGGTCATAGGCAGCCACCCGAGCGAGTCGATATCGAACCACGCGACGTTGCGCGAGTCGCTGCCCGCCTGCATGTCGCCGCCGCGGATGGTACAGAAAAAGTCGATCAAAACGTAATGATATTCACAGCCGCCAAGGTCATCCGGTATGATGCGTTCGAAAACCGTCGCAATCGAATCGGCAGTAACCTCCAGGCCGGTTTCTTCCCTGACTTCGCGGACGATGGCCTCTTCCAGCCGTTCACCGGTTTCAACCCCGCCCCCGGGCAACGACCACAACCCAACCAATGGCGGCTTGCCGCGCTCGATAAGCAGCACACGCCGGCGCTCGCCGTTTTCATCGAGAATGACGGCGCCAACGCCCAGCACCGGCCGGACGGGATAACGGCGGCTGCCGCCGCTGTGTTCACTCACACTCACTGTTTATAGATGATCACCCGGCGCTAAAGCGACGCGCGTTGCCCGTTTACGAAATTGCCGCCAGCACTTCTTCCGCGTGACCCTCCACCTTCACTTTAGGGAAGATCTTCTTGATTCGTCCTTCGGGGTCGATCACGAAGGTGGTCCGCTCGATACCCATGTACTTCTTCCCGTACATGCTCTTTTCCTTCCAGACGCCGTAGGCTTCAGCCGCCGTGTGGCTGGCGTCGGCGAGCAGAGTGAACGGCAGGTCGAATTTGGTTTTGAACTTAGCTTGCGCGTTTGAGCCATCTGGCGAAACACCCACGATCACGGTGTTGGCCTTGGTGAACTTCTTGGACGTGTCGCGGAACTCGCATGCCTCCTTGGTGCAGCCCGGGGTATCGGCTTTCGGGTAGAAGTACAGAACCACATTCTTTCCCTTCAGCGAGGACAGCTCAAAGTGTTGGCCGGAATCGGTGTCGAGCGAGATGTCGGGTGCTCGGTCGCCTTCTTTGAGGGTGGACATATCGGGTCGAATTGTAGCAGACAGGCGCTGGGGGATTCTTCTCAGCTTGCGGGTTGCGGGATTAAAGCATTTTGGCTTACACAACTGGGCTTACATTTCTCGAGCACATAAAACTTGACAGGCATACACGCATATTTTATGATTGAATCTAGGAGGAATGGTTGAAATGCCAATGATCAAGTACAATCCGTTCACCACTGAATTAGAGGACTTTCCGGTAGGTCTGCGCGTGTTCCAGGATTCTTTGTCCCGCCTGTTCAGCGAACCGGCTTCCAGGCCGTGGTCGCCGGCGGTAGATATCTACGAGACCGAAAACGAGCTCGTCCTGAAGGCCGATCTGCCCGATGTGGATCCCAAGAATGTAGGAATTCAGCTCGAGAACGGCACTCTGACCCTCAAAGGAGAGCGCAAGTTCGAGGACCAGAAGAATGGCAAGGGCTTCCATCGGATTGAGCGCTCGTATGGCTCGTTCGTCCGGGCATTCAGCCTGCCTGACACGGTCGATGGTGAAAAGGTCAAGGCCGAATACAAGAACGGCGTCCTGACCGTTACGCTTCCGAAGAAGGAAATTGCGAAACCCAAGACCATCAACGTGGCGGTAACGGAATAACGGAAGCCAGTCTCTCTCCTGGCTACGGTCGCGGCGCGGTGGAAATGGAGCCACCGCGCCTTTTTTGTCTACATACGATCCTTTTTTGCGACTAATGGGAGGGATGCCTCTGGTCTTTACTAGGCGTGCACGGGCGCTGCTGGCCGTCTGCTGTGCGCTTCTGGTCGTTCGCCCTGCGCTTTCCTATTCAGTCCTCACTCATGAGGCCGTCGTCGACGCCTTGTGGGAGGTGAAGCTCAAGCCGGTGCTCCTGGCACGCTTTCCGAACGCCACTCCGGAAGAGCTCAAAACTGCCCATGGCTACGCTTACGGCGGAGCGATTGTCCAGGACATGGGGTATTACCCCCACGGGAGCATGCAGTTCAGTGACCTGACGCACTATGTGCGTACCGGGGACTTCATTGTGGCGCTTCTCACAGAGGCGCAGACTCTGAATGAGCTGGCATTCGCGCTGGGCGCCCTGGCGCACTACGTTGGCGATTGCGACGGCCATCGATATGCGACGAATGTAGGAGAGCCGATACTCTACCCCCGGGTGCAGCGCAAGTACGGTGATTACGTGACCTATGAGCAGGACCCGGCCAGGCATCTCGATACCGAGTTCGGATTCGACGTTCTGGAGGTAGCGAAAGGAAATTTTGCCCCACAAGCCTACCACGATTTCATTGGATTCTTTGTTGCGAAGGACGTATTGCAACGTGCGTTTCGCGATACCTACGGCCTCGATTTGAACGATGTCTTCAAGGACTTCGATCTCGCGGCCGGCTCCTACCGCCGGGCGGTGAGCAAGACAATTCCGCACGCGACGCGTGTAGCGTGGGCGCAAAAGAAGCACGAGATCCAGCAGTCGGAACCCGGTATGACACGAAGACGGTTTGTTTATGTGATGAGCCGGTCGAGCTATGAACGCAACTGGGGAAAACAGTACGAGCGGCTTTCGGCCTGGGACCGCACCCTGGCCTTTCTGCTGCGGCTGGTACCGCCCATCGGACCGCTAAAGGCGCTCCACTTCAAGATGCCGACGCCACCCGTGGAGAAGCTCTTCATGGCAAGCTTCGACCGGACAGCGAAGCAGTTCGACGGCAGTCTCGACGACGTCCGGCACAGCCGCCTGCAATTGGAAAACAAAAATTACGATGTCGGCGTAGTGACACAGGCAGGCGAGTACCGGCTGGAGGACAACATACAGGCGTATTGGCTGGACAAGCTGGCAGAGAAGAATTTCAGCACCGCCACGCCACAAATTCGATCCGAATTGCTGAGCTACTTTGGAAACCCGAACGCGCCCATTGAGCTGAAAAACGACCGTAAGAAATGGCAGCGGCTGGAAACGCAACTCGCGGAGCTTCGAGCGGCGCCGCCCAATGTAGTCGCGGCAGGCGCGCAGGCACGCTGACGTTGCGCGTTGTTATACAATCCTGCCGTGAAACCGACTCGCTACTCGATCGCTGCGCTCTCGGCGGCATTGCTCGCCTCCGCCGTGCTGGCTGTTTCTTCTCCACAGGAGCAACTGGCGAAAGTGGAGCGGCTGAGCGCGGAAATCGATCAACTCATTCCGCGCGATGCCGAGTTGGAGACGCTGGCGTCCGGCTTCAAATGGACCGAGGGTCCTGTGTGGATTCAGCCGGGCGGGTACCTGCTGTTCGCGGAGATTCCGAGCAACAGCATCCGGAAGCTGGTACCCGGACAGGCGCCGACCATCTTCCTGCAGCCCAGCGGATACAAGGGCAGCGCGCCGTATGGCGGCCCGGAATCAGGCTCGAACGGCATGACGCTGGACAAACGCGGCCGGTTGACAGTTGCGGGGCACGCGCAGCGCGACGTCTGGCGGCTGGAGACGATGAATCCCCATGGGCCGGTCACCATCCTGGCAGACAGCTATCAGGGCAAGTCGCTGAACAGTCCCAATGACCTGGTGTACAGGTCCGACGGATCGCTGTACTTTACGGACCCGCCCTACGGGTTGCGCACCCAAAGCGATCACGATCCCGAGAAGAAACTGGATGTGAACGGAGTGTACCGGCTTCCCGGCGCTTTCGAAACGAAGCCGGACTCCGCACCCGCCAACGACAAACTGGAGCTGCTGGTGCGCGACCTGACGCGGCCGAACGGCATTGCGTTCTCGCCGGACGAGCAGTATTTATATGTGAACAACTCTGAGCCAAAGAAGATTTGGATGAAGTATCGGGTGAAAGCCGACGGCACGCTCGCGGACGGCAAGTTGTTCTTCGACGCGACAAGCGATACCCGCAAGGGCGCACCGGATGGTATGAAAGTGGACCGCAAGGGAAATGTGTACAGCGCGGGCCCGGGCGGCGTCTGGATCTTCTCTCCGGAAGGCAAGCATCTCGGCACCATCGATCTGCCGGATGCGACAGGCAACCTGGCATGGGGCGATGCAGATTACAAGACGCTCTATATCACTTCGAGCGGGAATGTTTATCGGCTCAGGACGAATACGGTGGGAGAGAAGCCGTAAGGGCGGGGCAGGCGTTAGTTTAGGCGGTTGCCCTGGATCGCCAATTCTGTTCGGCGCGCCTTTTGGGCGGTGGTAAGGATTGTTTCCAAAATCCATTAACCTTGTGTGTCCAATCCGGCTACCGGAACGCATTCACCGATTCAACAGGGTAGCTGTGTCCCTCTTTCGAAAACGAAGATTTGTGCCATGCGCGAAGACGGCGGTACAAACATCGCAGGCGGTTCATTGTCCGACTAGCCAACGATCCCGGCGCAGTCCAAAAACTACTCTCAAGCGACCGCTAGTTTGACACGTGATGTGTCGCGGGCGCTTCACTTTGTGGAAGGCGCGGGCGGCCCATCAACGCACAACCTCGGAGCCATATTGCCTCGCCCAAGGCGTCGACAAGTCATGTTCAGTCTCAGGTGTGCCTGGGCAACCCAACTGCTCCCGATGCGGCAGACGGCAAGTTCTCTGTTCCAATAAGAGAGGTTAGTGCGGCTCAGACTGATCAACAACAGGCACACCGTGCGTGAAGTGGACGGGAACGCCTTGTTCAATTGAGTGGCGGAGTTCTTGGGCGACTTCCATGTTGGCTGGACATCCGTTCACTGAAACTCGCCCCAGACTACGTAACGGGTGATGCTCGATCCCAGCGGTCATTTGCTCATAGTGTACCGGTACGGAATCGTACCAGAAAGTGTATTGATAACCCTGGTAATTACACTCAACAACCTTTTGACCTTGCGACGAAAGCGCAGCCACCTCGTCATACGCCGCAGATCTCTGCTCCGGTGTAAGACCCTTTGCGTAAAAGCTGCCGACTGCCCCGCCGTACAAAAGCACCACTCTCGATGCGGATTGATTAAGAGAGACGCCTTTATTGCGATGGATGATGCGATCTGCCTTTTCCTCGTCATATCCTAGAGCCTTTCGGAATTCAGGGCTGGCCATAGCTAGAAATTGTGAAAGATCATCCGGGTCGGGTTCCCTGCCGGAATGCAGCATAACCAGCGCTACAACGAACTCGACGCCCCCAAGGTTCTTACACGGAGTCCCCTTGGCAAGAAGGATTGCATCCTCTTCGCCCTGTGGATAATAAGTGTGATCGATGCTGGAGAAATAACGAGAAACAACTCCAATCAGGCCGCCTGTAAACAGAGACGAGAGGGGAGTGGTACCGTTCAGCACCCGGTCGTTATTAGCTGAGATAACCTTCGCTTCTTCAATGCCTATTTTGTTCTTCGTGTCTTCATCAGGCGGACAGGCTTTCACGAGCCCACGATCAAAGCCGACGAGCCATTTGCGAGCCTCTACGTTGTCTGGAAATTGATAGGGCTTATTGCTCGCATTCAGTTTTCCTTCTTGTATAACACGAACCCCACCGGGCAATGAGTAACTCGGAGTGTTCTGCGCGTTCACCTCTGCGCAGACGGCGCTAAGGCCGAGGAGAGCCGGGAGGTACAGACGCGGTCGACGAGGGGTGTACCGTGGCATAGTCATGGATTATAAGGCAAAAAACGTTTGTACCTGTGCCGCTGAATTGCCATGTTGTGCACGACGCGCGGCGTCTTGGGACAAGTGCCTAACCAAATGCCAGTCCTGGTTGCGTCTCGGACCGCCTCCAGCGTGGTTGGGAATCCTGACCGAATACGGGTCTTGTGTCCAAATCAGCATTTGCGCAACAAATCGCTAGGCAAGCCGTTTCCCTTGATTCTCGTGTTGGAGAACTCTATTGCAAAACGAAATCGATTGGCAACAGTATTGTGCGACGGCCACGGTACGGCGCGAAGGCGAATCAATGGGTTTTTGGAAGCAATCCCTCACCGGCACCCTTTTTCTCGATGTACTGCTTGCTGCGGGTGAAATCGACTACCATCACGACCGAATAAACTCGACAAAGAGGTGACCGTGAAAATTCGACTCGGAACCGGCATGACAGGGTTAGCCGTGTTTATCCTCTGCACCGCAATTTGTTCTGCGCAGCAAGCCCCCGACCCGACGGCGGAACGCGCCAGGAACATGTTACTGCAGGCCGTCGCCGACAAGAATCCTGACACGCGGCTGCAGGCAGTGTTTGCAGTGAGTCTGGTGGGAGCCCACGAAAAAGTCATTTCTCAGTTGGCAACGATACTGGCCCAGGATAAGGACGTCCCGGTCCGGCTCGCAGTCGTATCCTGTTTGGGCGATTTCAAGGATCCAACGGTGATCCCGATCCTGCAGAAAGCGCTCAAAGATCCGGCGCCGGAGGTGGGCTTCGCTTCCGCGAAGGCCCTCTTTCATTTGAATCAGCCGATCGGCAAGGAAGTGCTCCTGGCTATTCTGTCAGGCGAGACGAAAGCCTCCTCGAGTTTCCTGACCAGCCAGAAGCGGAACGCGTTCAGGATGATCCATACACCCTCCAAGTTATTCATGACTGCGGCGACAGTCGCTGTGCCGGTACCCGGATTCGGCCTGGGGGTGGCCTCTGCTCAGGGGATTCTTTCCGATCCCGGCGCATCGGCACGCGCTTCTGTGGTGCTGCTGCTTCAGGGGCAGAAAGATGCGGCCACAAGAAATGCGATCCAGGCCGCTCTGTCCGACACGGACTGGTCAGTGCGGGCAGCCGCCGTTCACGCCATTGCCATGTGGAACGATCCGTCGCTGAAGCAGAAGTTTGTACCGCTTTTCGATGACAAGAAAGATGCCGTACGGTTCCGCGCGGCCGCTGGATATCTCCGTCTGACACTTATTGCAAATCACTAGGCTAAGGTGGGGGGCTGATTCAATCTTCTGCTGCATAGCATCGGCGCCGAGTTGCCATGAAATTCTCCTACAATCTCGTCGCGGGCAAGAGTGTTGAACCTCTTGCTGCGTTGAGCGACGGCATTTTCGCGGTCGCCATGACGCTGCTGGTATTGGATCTGCATGTGCCGGCCATCCAGACCGTTCACAACGAATACGAACTGGGTCGCACACTCCTGGCGCTTGGATTGAAAGGCGGCCAGAATGAACAAATGCCCTCTTTCTTATTCAGGCAGGCTCATCTAAATCGTCATCCTCGATAGGGTGTCTTTCCACAAGCATCCGCTGATGAAGGATGCGAGAAACGAAAATCCCTCCGGCTTCGTGCCTGTAGAAGACAACATGGCGGCCGTGCTCCATCCGCCGCAAGCCTGGGCGAACATCATCACACGCACGGCCAAGTCCCGGATTGTCAGCCAGCCTCTGGCAGCAAGCTTCAAGATCGTCAATATAACGGATGGCCTGGTCTTCGCCCCAGGTGCGTAGGGTGTAGGCGCCGATGCCCAGCAAATCAGCTTCGGCAAGCCGCGACAAACGGAACGGGGCCACGGACTAGCGCCGCGTTTTTGGAAGTTTAAGTTCTTTCCGGACGCGCGTGAAGGGATCTCCCTTGGCAACGCCGCTCGCATCGCCTTTGTCAATCGCGGTCCTCAGCGCGGCCATCTTCGCGTCGTTCTGCTCCTGCTCACGCACGAAAGTCCGAAGCGCTTCGCGGACCACTTCGCTGGCGGATCTGTAATGACCGCCTTGAACCTTTTCTTGAACAAAACGTTCAAGGTCTGGGGTTAGCGATACGTTCATGTCGAGGTAAACCTCCTATTATCAATAGCTCACCACCTATAACAGGCTTTGTCAAGGTTGGATATTACGGCGGTCCTTTCCGTTCCTTTTCAGTGCCCCAGAACTTGACGTTCGCGCTCCTGACAGGCCGTCTCTATCGCGATCCCGGCGCGTAGTAGATGTCGGCGGAAAATGCCGGCAGGTGAACGGTGCCGGAACCGGCTGCAATCGTGAGGGGCTTTGTGCCCGCGAGCCGGCTCTCGTATGTCCCCTCGCGGATATAGGGAATCGAGATGTCCGCCGCAGCCGTACTGTTGTTGATGACGATGATAGCGGTGCCGGCGGTGCTCTCGCGTGCATACACCCAGGTATTTTTCGTCACCGCCAGGTCAACCAGATTGCCGCGCCGAAGCGGTTCCAGCTTCGCCCGCAGGGACGTAAGTTTCTCTACGTAATTCCAGATTGCATTCTCTTCGGATGTGCGCCCGGACGCCTCGAATGCATTGCGCGGATCGTGCGGAAAGCCGCCCGGGAAGTCGCGACGGTTATCGGGGTCGTCGCCTCCCCGCATGCCGATCTCGTCGCCGTAGTAAATGCACGGCGTTCCTCTTACGGTGAGCAGGAAGGTGAACGCCAGTTTCAACTTGTCTGCGTCAGCTCCCTTCTCGCTCATGAAGCGCAGCACATCGTGGTTGCCGAGAAACGTCACCAGCATATCCGGATTCGGGTACAGCCGATCTTCCGCCAGGGTCTTTGAAAGCGTCTCAGGCGATCCGCCTTTCGCGAAGACCTCGCGGATGTCGAAATAGGTCGGAAAATCGAATACCGAATCGACGCCGGTATCGATATCTGATCGTGTCACACCCCCTTGAAAAAAAGACGGAACGGCCGGATTACCGTCAAACACTTCACCCACCGCGCGCAAGTTCGGATATTGCCGCTTCAATGCAGCGGACCAGTCACGCCAGAAAGCCCGCGGCACATAGGGCAGCGTATCTTGCCGGATCCCGTCAAATCCGGCCATTCCCACCCACCACAGCGCGTTCTGAATTTCGTACCGCGCTACGTCGGGGTCTTCCTGATTCAGATCGGGAAGCGCATCGGCAAACCATCCGTCGACAACATCGCGCTGCAGAGTCGTGGAGGCGTGCGGGTCCGGGAGCTCCCAGATCTGCCAGGTTTCGTTGATGTGATGCGAAGCGGTTCCGTGGAACCACGTCGGCTTGGGCGGATCGGTCACCCAGGGATGACTGGGGCCCACGTGATTGGCTACCTGGTCCTGGATAACCTTCAGACCGAGCCTGTGCGCGTCGTCCACCAGCTTGCGGAGCAACGCCAGCGTGCCGAAATGCTCCTCGAGAGCGTAGTAATCCGTAGCTCCGTAGCCGTGATAGTCGGCGATCGGCTGCCCTTTTACCGCCTGGCGCCTGTTCGGTTCGTTCGTGTTGTCGTAAACGGGAGTTATCCAGATAGCGGTGACTCCGAGCGACTTCAGATACGGCAGATGATCGATGATGCCCTGGAGATCGCCGCCGTGATACTGATGCGGATTCGCCCGATCAAACAAACCGCGCGAAATGGCGGGATCGTTGTTCGATGGGTCTCCGTCCGCAAAGCGGTCCGGCATGATCAGGTAAATCACGTCATCCGGTGAAAAGCCCTGAAAACGCCCTTCCGGAGAGAGTGGCGCCTCCAGGCGAAACGGCGCGGCGACTGTGCCGTCTTGCGTTTGAATCTGCAAAGGATAATCGCCAGCCTGGGCCCCGGCCGGAATCGTGATATCCACAAACAGATACGTACCAGCCTGGTTGCTACGAACGTTCCCAGCCGTCAGCCCTCCAGGCGCGGTGACCGAAGCATGTGAAAGGTTCGTGCCGCGGATGAGCACCCGCACCGGGTTCAGCGTATGGCCGGGCCACCAGTTCGGCGGCTCGACCTTCGTTACTGTGGCTGCGGATGCGGCGGTGAGCGAAACTGCGACGACGAGCAGAGTGAGGCGCAACGCCAGACGGACACGGACTGAAGTCACGCGAACTGAACTCACTTAGAGCTCCATCGCATTTTGAATTTCGGGCTCTAGCCGGCCACCAGTTCAGGCCTGGCCCCGATATTGCGCAAACAACGATCCACCCAGAGCTTGGTCAGTTTCTCTTGCGTGCTGTTCTGCGAAAGACGCGAACGCAGGCTGCCGAACTCCACATGATCAAGCGGCTGATCCTGATTGAAACAGGAGAAGACCACCGTTTCTTTGCCGGTGACCGGATCTTTGTGCATCTGCAGGCACTGGGCGCAAATCTCCTTCATCATGCACTGCATGGGAGAGTTGATGCTGCCGATGGCGTGATGGTCGGGCTTCAGGTATGGCCGAAGCACGCTGTGGCGTGCCTGCTGCACGGCGCGCATCATTCCATCGGACCCAATGACGATCAGGCGGTCCACCGAACTCAGCGGAATTTCCACCTCGCCGAGATCGCCTCTTCCATACGCCTCCATCGCCTGCACGATGTTCCCGACGAATGCGCTGTCCTGCACGCGGCCTGGGGTGAAGCCGGGCGCCTCATCGCAGACCCAGATCACGACGTCCGCGGCCTTCTCAATCTCTTCCACCTTGTAGCGGTCGACGATCTTCTTATATCCCGCGAAGTAGACCACGTGCGAGCCGGAGGCTCGCAGCTGCTGGCCAATGGAGAATAGAACGGCGTTTCCAAGACCGCCGCCGGCAAGAAGAACGGTCTCATGCGCGGGCGTTTCAGTCGGAGTGCCGGTGGGTCCCATCAGAACCACCGGATCGCCGGGCTTCAGCAATGCGCAAAGGTCCGATGAGCCGCCCATTTCAAGGACGATGGTAGAGAGCAGGCCCTTTTCGGAATCGACCGACGCGCCGGTAAGTGCCAGGCCTTCCATTGCCAACGCGGTTCCGTCAACATGCGTGGCAAGCGCTTCGTAATTCTGCAAACGATAGAACTGGCCGGGCTTGAACGCACGCGCTGCAATCGGGGCACGCACCACGATCTCTACAATGTTCGGCGTCAGGCGGATGACGTCTTCAACGACACCCCGCAGTTCGTCGTTCAGCCGTTCAACCAGGCGGGCGGGAGCCGGCTCTTCGGCAGTCCGGCGCGCAAGGACGCGAGAAACCACCGGATAGCCGCGCTTAGCGCTGCCCATCGCTTTTACCACGTTGCCCGAAAACGACGGATGCAGGTCGCCGAAAAAGCTGATGGCGCGGCCATCGGGGCGAAGAGAAACCAGCACGCGCGCTTCGTTTGGCTTGGCGCTGCGCTCCGGCTTTACCGGTTCGCCGTTTTCGTCTACCGCCTGGAAATAACGGCCGTCCAGGCTAAAGTTGAGCTCGTCTTCGCGGGCAAGCACGGTGTTCGGTTGAGTGCCGGCGGCGACCAGGATGGAGCGTGCAGGGAGGACGATCTTCTGGCCTGTCGCGGCCAGACGCCCCGTGCCTTCGTCGAAGGCCTGCTTTTCGAGGCGCAATGCCTTGGCGGCGCCGAACCGGTCGATCTCCACTTCTTCCGGAGCCAGACATTCGGCGAAGCGCACACCCTCTTCGAGTGCCTTGGAGACCTCTTCGTGATTAAGCGTATAGCTGGGCGCATCGATCAGGCGCCGGCGGTAAGCAATGGTCGCACCGCCCCACGAATCCAGCAGCTCTGCGAGGCGCGGCGTCCGGCCCTCGCGGGCGGCTTCAGTACGTTCCGCACGAATCGCCCGGGCATGCCCCAGAAACTCATGCGCTATCTCGGCTTCTTCTTTGCTCCAAACGTTGTGTAGCGCCTCGCCGCCGATCTCGGCTTCCAACAGCTCATAGCGCTTGAGGAACTTTTCTACCTGCACCACGTAGTAGGCCAGCGACTCGGTCGCGGTGTCGATTGCGGTTAAGCCGCCGCCGATCACGACGATCGGCATGCGGATCTGCAGATTCGCCAGCGATTCGAATTTGGCCGCGCCGGTCAATTGCAGCGCCATGAGGAAGTCCGATGCCTGGCGCACCCCGCGCACCAGGCCGTTCTTCATGGGGATAACCGTCGGCCGGCCGGCGCCCGCGCACAGCGCGATGTGATCGAAGCCCATGTCGAAGGCGCCATCGACGGTCAGCGTGCCGCCGAAGCGAACTCCGCCGAACATAGTGAACTCGCTGCGGCGTTCGAGCAGCAGCCGGATGACTTTGAGGAAATTTTTGTTCCAGCGGACCGTGATGCCATACTCTGCTACGCCGCCGAAACCGGCCATGATGCGCTCGCCCAGCCGCTCATAAATCTCGCTCACGTCGCGCAGCGGACGGAACGGCAGGCGCTCTCCGAAGGGGTTCGTGCCCGAGAGATCGGCCGGCAGCGGCTCTATTTTGAGCCCGTCTGCCGCAACGACCGTATGCCCGTCATTCATCAGGTGGTGGGCAAGCGTGAAACCGGCCGGGCCGAGGCCGACCACTAGAACCTTGTATCCGGTTGGCGCTTTCGGATAAGGCCGCGCAAAATCGAGCGGATTCCAGCGCGTCAGCAGGCTATAAATCTCGAAGCCCCACGGCAGCTCGAGAACGTCCTTCAGAGTGCGTGTTTCCACCTGCGGGATGTCTACCGGATCCTGCTTCTGAAAAATGCAGGCCTTCATGCAGTCATTGCAGATGCGATGCCCCGTGCCCGCGGCCATCGGATTGTCAATAGTCACAACCGCAAGCGCACCAATCGGATGGCCGCTGCCTTTCAGCGCGTTCATCTCGGAAATCTTCTCGTCGAGAGGGCAGCCTGCGAGCGGCACGCCGAATACGCTCGATTTGAACGCCCCGCTTTTTTCTTTCAAACCGGTGGCGCAGCTATCCTTGCCCTGGTTGTGGCACTTGATGCAGTAGTGCGCCTGGTCCAGCGCGCCGGTCAGGTCCGTGCCCGGATCTGTCAGCTCAAAACCTTCGCGGTGCCGCCAGTGATCCTTGCTGAGTTCTAGCTGCACCAGACCGTCGTTTACCAGGGGCTGCACCGGCACGAGATGGTATGGGTCCAGCTTGTGCGGAACCTTGAACAGCACTCCTTTTCCGTGCTTTTCTTTGCCTTGCGGCGATAGCGTTGCCCAGGCTGCATAGCGCGCCGCAAGCTGCAAATGCTCGGCATGATTGGCCTCCGCGTCCAGCCAGCGCGCGACGTGATTGGCAAAGCTCAATTCCGTCAGTGGCTCCTCGAACAGTGCTTCCAGCTCGGCGCCAACGGCGTAGCCGTCAATTGCGCTCGCCGATTCAGCCGTCTGGCCGATCACGGCCTTCCTCTGAACAAAACGGCGCTTGACGGAATACAGCGGAGCCAGTTCCGTATGGCGGCTCTGCAGATGACGCAGTTCCGCCGTAATGCCGAAGAGCTCCCCGATGAAATCCTCTACATACGGCCCCAACTCGGTGATCAGCTCCGAACCCTGCTTGACATGCGCCGCGGGCGGGTTCTGACGAGCCTCTTCCAGGCGCGCACGGAGCGATGGCACCGCTTGTCCCAGGTACTCGAGGAACGCTGCGTCCAGCCTGACTAGCCCGTCGCGTTGGTACAGGTCAGGAAACGTGAATCCAAATGACAATGAGAGGCTTGCGCCTTCCCGCTCTTCGATATTTTTTTTCACAGCAGATCAGTCAAGACTGGCAGTCCGCGGAGCCCGGCGGCGAGGCCGCCAGACGGATGGAAGTGAGTTCCAGCAGTACTGTAGTCGGATTTGGCTAAGCAACCACTTCTTATTTTGACAGACCAATATGGGTGACGCAGGCCTAGCCGGGGTGCGGGCCCGAAAAAACAGCAGGTCTGAGACTTTTGTCAGTCACGCACCCGAATTCGCCTCGAAACAACCCCAGTTCGTACACGTCCAAGCCTGCAGAATGGCTCTACTGAGCAGGCTACAGTACTGGGCGCTTGCTTCCGCACTGGCCGGAGCGGTTGCACTTATCGGCTGTGGTCATTGGGTTTACTATGCCAGCGCGGAGCTTGGCCCCCCTCCGCCGCCGCTTGTTTACGGACCTATCGGTGCCGCCCCCGCCCCTGACTACGTCTGGACGGAAGGCTACTACCAATACTTCGAGGGAGGATGGGAATGGAGACCGGGCCGCTGGGTGCGGCCGCCACATAGAGGCGACATTTGGGTCAAGCCGTATTGGCAACGGGAAGGCAGCGGGTATCGGTTCCATCACGGGCATTGGCAGCACCCCCACTAGCACAACATAGACGTTTTGCGACCTGCCATAAGACTCACTCCGCTATCGTGAAGAAGGTGGATTTAGAGAAAACGATTCTGCGCAAAGTCGGCGAGGCGATTGGCCGGTTTAAGATGGTTCGCGCCGGGGATAGGGTTGCGGTCGGTGTCTCGGGCGGTAAGGACTCTTTGACCCTCCTCGAAGCGCTGCTGCAGTTGCAGAAGCGTGCTCCCATCGATTTTTCAGTTTGTGCGTTCACTATTGAGCAGGGTAAGTTCCTGGCTCCCATCAACCCCGTAGGCGAGTATTTGCGAGCGCGAGGGATCGATTGGACCTACGTCGAGGACGCTCCGTCGCTGGACCTGCTGACCGATCAACCCGATCACGGTTGCGATGTGTGCAGCAGGTTCCGGCGTCGCGCCGTATACGACGTGGCACGAAAGCTGGGCGCGAACGTAATCGCCTTCGGCCACACAGCGGACGATTTCTGCGAATCCTTTCTGCGCAATGCGATGTTCACCGGCAGAATCAGCGCTCTGCCGCCGGTAACATGGTCGCGCAAGCGCGAGTTCCGGCTCATCCGGCCGCTGGTTTACGTTACCGAGAACCTCACCCGGGCCTTCGCCGCCGGGCTCGGCGCGCCGGTCATACCGTGCGGCTGCTCGCAGAAGACAGGAACGGTTCGCCGCACCTTACGCGACATGTTTGCGGATATCGAAAAGGACTATCCCTTCCTCAAAGAGACCTTGCTTTCAGCCATGGGCCGCATTGAGACCGGCAGGCTGCTGGACACGCGTTTCCTGGACCTGGATAATGGCGGCGAGGAAGCGGGCTTCTTCGAGGAAGCCCAGGAATTTGTGACCATTCAGTCACACTGATCGGACCTCGGCTAAACTAGCAACTTCCCATGAGTGCGGAACTAATCGTCGTGAACGGTCCGCTGGCCGGGAAGCGGTGCAGCCTCGATGGAGGCGATATACTCGTCGGCCGTGCGCCAAGCGCGCAGATCGTTCTGAGTGACCCGGAGGTCGGCTGGCGCCACTGCCAGATACGGCGGCAAGGCGGACGATTCGTTGTAACCGATCTGCGAACCTCCCTTGGAACCTATGTGAACGGCATGCGCTCCTCTGAGCGCTGGCTCGAAGATCGCGATCAGGTTGGGATCGGCAAAACCGTTCTGGTGTTTCGTTCGGGCGAAGCAGTGGTAGAAGAGGCGGTTGCTCCGGCCGAAACCAAGCCCATGCTGCTTGCGGCCTGCTCGCTGGTCTTCATGTTCCGCGCCCTAGCGGGAAGCGTCAGCGAAGACCAAAGCAAGCTGCTGCGCGACCAGATACTGCGGGTTATTGGCGACCTCATGCCGGTGCAAGAAGGCATTGTCGCCTTGGGCTGCAGTGTGGCAGATCTCGCCGCACAGGCCGGCTCACAGTTCGAATCGGCCATCGCAGCCGTCTGTGAACAGGGAGCAATTGAGGATTCGAGAGCAGGCGTCATTGGAGTGCCGCTCTATATCCAAGGCCTGCTTGGGGGAGCGATTATCGTGCGCGTCCCGATGGAGGCAAGAACCAGCGGCGGCCATCTCGACACCCTGACTGCGATCGCCTCGCTTGCCTCCATCGGGTTCGAAGCGAACCAGGAAGTGGAAACGCTGAAGGCCGAGAACGCCCTGCTGCAGGAACAGATCGAGGCCAACACCGGCATCGTAGGCAACAGTGCCGCGATTCGGCGTCTTCTCGCGCTGGTGGAGCGCGTAGCACCCCGCGATACGACAGTTCTGATTACCGGCGAAAGCGGGACCGGCAAAGAACTCATCGCTCGAGCCCTTCATCAGAAAAGCCCGCGGCGGGAACGGCCCTTTGTCGCGGTGAACTGCGCCGCGCTGAGCGAGAGTCTCTTCGAGAGCGAATTGTTCGGCCATGAAAAGGGTGCTTTTACCGGCGCGGTCTCGCTCAAACATGGCCGTTTTGAGATCGCGCAGGGCGGTACGATTTTCCTCGATGAAATTGGAGAACTGGCGTTACCGTTGCAGGCAAAGCTGCTGCGGGTTCTGCAGCAGCGAGAGTTTGAACGTGTAGGCGGGACGCAGGCCCATCCCCTGGACATTCGCGTGATAGCGGCAACCAATCGCGATTTGGGCGAAGATGTGCGCGGCGGAAAGTTTCGCGAAGACCTTTTCCATCGCTTGAATGTAGTCACCCTGGAATCGCCTCCTCTGCGAGACCACAAGGAAGACATTCCGCTCCTGGCCCAATACTTCCTCCAACGCTCGTCCGAACGCTGCAAGCGCCACGTACGCGGCCTTTCGCCCGAGGCGGAGGAAGCCATCATGCAGTATTCTTGGCCCGGCAACGTGCGCGAACTCGAGAACGCCATGGAACGGGCCGTCGTTCTGGGCGTCTCCGAATCGGTCTTACTTGAGGAACTGCCGGAATCGCTGCTTGAGGCGGCGCCTCAACAGACAGCGGGCGCGAAGTACCACAAATCGGTAGGCGAGGCCAAGCGCGAGGCGATTCTCGACGCATATGTGCAAGGCGGCGGAGATTACAAACAGGCGGCGCGCCTGCTCGGGCTTCACCCGAATTACCTGCTGCGCCTTGTTCGCAACCTCGGATTGCGAGACGAGATCAACCGGCGCCTGCGAGGGCGTGAGAATGACTAGAGCTTTTAGCCGTCAGCTTTTAGCGGTCAGCTTTCAGCCGTCAGCAACGGGCGCGCTTGGGGCGCGTTGTGAGTGAGAGAAACTGCTTCGAAGCGCTGGCGGTAGTGGCACAGTGGGAGAAGGCTAGGCGCGGCAAGCTATGGTCGTCTTCACTTTGGTGCCGTTGTGCCCGCCCGTCAGCCTGACTTCGATGCGAGCGGTCGTGAGTTTGGTGGCAGGCGCTCCGAGTTCCCGGAGGGTCTGGTCTCCGCAGGAGAGTTTGTAATAGGTCGCTCATCGAGCCGAGCGTCTGGCCGAGT
>JAFAMD010000056.1 GCA_019233755.1 Acidobacteriaceae bacterium
CGCGATCTGGTGCGCCGGGTGCCGGAGTTGCAAAAAGACGAGACCGCTGCACTTGCTGAACTAGGCGCGTTAAACTCGCTGCCGAAAGATAAGTCTGACCGGCATCGCCGTGGCGCGCTATGGCAGGGGCAGCTCGCGCTCCAACCCGTTGGCGAACTGCTGGAATCGGCCGTAGACGATGGCGCGCCGTCGCCACTGGAACCGATGACGGCCGGCCAGCGTACCTACGCTGATTTCAGTAATAGCGGGCTCACGATTGGAAAACATCCCATGGCGCACTACCGCTCTCGCATGCGCGAAATGGGCGTAATGGATGCCGCAACTGCCAAAACACAACGTGATGGCATGCTGCTGCAGGTAGGAGGATGCGTCATTACCCGCCAGCGCCCCGGCACTGCAAAAGGATTCGTCTTCATGAGCCTGGAAGATGAAACCGGCATTGTAAACATCATTGTGCAACCGGATCTGTTTGATCGAAAACGCCAGATATGCACAGCAGCTCCCTATGTAGTGGTCAAGGGGGTACTGCAAAGCATTAGCGGCGTAATTTCAGTGAAGGCCGGCGATATAGAAGCGCTCAGCTTCCGCGACGCCGCCGAGGTCTGGTCGCACGATTTTCATTGATGGGATGCCAGTGTAAATTGAAAATTCTCTTCTGATGAAGCGACGTACATTTCTCTCCACCACGGCACTCGCAAGCTTCGCCGCAACCTCCACCAAGGCACAAGAGCAAAAGCCGCATGCTTCTGTCCCAGATCTCGCGCACGCCCCGGGCGTAGAGCCCAAGCCTTTCCTTCTGGACGAAATCACCATAGCGGAACTGCAAAACCGGATGAAGCAAGGCGAGCTCACATCCAAGCGAATAGTCGAGCTGTATCTCGAACGCATCGAGCAGATCGACCAGCGCGGCCCGGCGATTCGCTCGGTAATTGAAATCAATCCTGACGCGCTGGCTATAGCCCAATCGCTTGATGCCGAATACAAGGCGAAAGGACCGCGCAGCCCTCTTCACGGCATTCCTGTTCTTATCAAAGACAACATCGACACAGCCGACAGGATGCAGACTACGGCCGGATCGCTCGCACTCGTCGGGCAACCGGCTCCGCGCGATTCTTTTGTTGCCGGGCGCCTGCGGGCCGCTGGCGCGGTCATTCTCGGCAAAACCAATCTCAGCGAGTGGGCGAATTTCCGCTCTACTCACTCCACTAGCGGGTGGAGCGGCCGCGGCGGCCAGACAAAGCATCCTTACGCACTTGACCGCAATCCTTGCGGTTCCAGTTCCGGAACGGGTGCGGGTATTTCGGCGAACCTGGCCGCCGTCGGCGTCGGCACGGAGACGGATGGTTCGGTCGTATGCCCGTCGTCCATGTGCGGCATTGTGGGAATCAAACCTACACTCGGCCTGATCAGCCGGTCCGGAATTATCCCCATTGCGCACAGCCAGGACACCGCAGGTCCCATGGCTCGCTCCGTCTCGGATGCCGCGATTCTGCTTGGCGGACTGGCTGGAATCGATGCGCAGGATCCCGCAACTCAGGCAAGCACCGGAAAATCTTTGGTGGACTATACGCAGTTCCTTGACCCAAACGGATTGCGCGGAGCTCGCATCGGCATCGCACGCCAGTATTTCAATATCGGCCCCGCAGTTACCGCGATCATGGAAGAGTGTATTGACCTGATGCGGAAACAAGGCGCGGAGATTGTGGATCCTGCCAATCTATCGACCTTTGAAGGCTGGCGTGACACCGAAACAGAGGTTCTCCTGTATGAGTTCAAAGCAGACTTGAACTCCTATCTGGCTGCCCGGGGTACGGCTGTTACGTCGCTGGCCGATTGCATCGCCTTCAACCGCGCGCATCGCGCCGAAGAAATGCCCTACTTCGAGCAGGAGCTGATGGAGATGTCACAGGCGAAAGGCCCGCTTACGGAGAAAGCATACAAAAAGGCCCTGGCCGCGAACCATCGCCTGACGCGGAAGGAGGGCATCGACGCCGTGCTCAACAAATACAAGCTCGATGCGATCTGCGGACCCACTGCCGGACCATCGTGGCTGACCGATTGGGTAGCGGGCGACCGCACGGACAGCGGCTGCGCTTCTCCTCCCGCGGTCGCCGGATACCCGCATATCACCGTGCCCGCCGGCTTTAAATTTGGATTGCCGCTTGGAATCTCGTTCTTCGGCGCTGCCTGGAGCGAGCCGAAGCTCATCCGGATTGCCTATTGTTTCGAGCAGGCGCGGAAAGCCCGGCGCAAGCCGGAATTCTTGCCCAGCGTCAATTTCTACGCCTAATGAGACTCAGCTTATCCCGCTTGCATCCAAAAAGTGTGAACTCACTCTTTGCAGTAAAAAATGGGCAACAAACATAGGGTTGTCATCCTCGGCGGCGGCTTTGGTGGTCTTTATGCCGCGCAGGCATTAAAGCGTGCGCCTGCAGATGTTACGCTGATTGACCGCCGCAATTTTCATCTCTTTCAGCCGCTGCTCTACCAGGTCGCGACAGGATCGCTTTCGCCCGGAGAAGTCGCAGCCCCGATCCGTTCCGTGCTGAGCAAGCAGAAAAACACTCAGGTTCTGCTTGGCAATGTCACCGATGTCGACCCTGGCGCAAAGCGCATCTTCCTCCGCGACGGCGGCATCTTGGAATACGATTCTCTGATCGTCGCAACCGGGTCGCGGAGCTCTTATTTCGGGCATGACGAGTGGCATACCTGGGCTCCGCCGCTGAAAACGGTTGAGGACGCCACCACCATCCGGCATAAGATCCTGATTGCCTTCGAAGCAGCCGAGCGCACTACCGATCCGGTGGAACGCAACGCATGGCTTACTTTCGTGATTGTTGGTGCGGGGCCGACGGGAGTCGAGCTTGCGGGAGCGCTCGGTGAAATCGCGCACCATACTCTGAAAGGCGATTTTCGGTCTATTCGGCCCAGCGATGCCAAAATCATTGTCCTCGATGCAGGCCCGCGCCTGCTTCCCAGCTATCCTGAGACCCTTTCTGCGCACGCCGTGGATTCCTTACGGAAGCTCGGTGCCGAGGTCCGGACAGGACTGCTTGTGACTCATGTCGACGCAAACGGCGTCGCGACCAAGACACAGGAGGGGACCGAGGACCATATTGCCTCGCACACCGTCATCTGGGCGGCCGGCGTTGCGGTCTCCGAGTTCGGAAAACAGCTTGCTACCCGCACCGGCGCACCAACGGACAAATCAGGCCGCATCATCGTCCGACCGGACCTTAGCGTTCCCAATTATCCGGATATCTTCGTAGTAGGGGATCTGGCTTATATACCGGACCAACAGGGCAAGCCGCTGCCCGGCGTCGCGCAGGTGGCCATGCAAACCGGCTCATACGCTGCGCGAACGATCGCCGCACGTCTGAAGGGCGGGCGCAAACAGAAGCCCTTCCACTATTTCAATAAAGGCGATTTGGCGGTCATCGGCCGGTTCGCGGCGGTAGCGAATGTTTTCGGTTTTCACCTCTTCGGCTTCCCTGCCTGGTTTGTCTGGCTTTTCATTCACCTTCTGTATATTGTCGAGTTCCAAAGCCGCGTAGTGGTGCTGATCCAATGGGGTTTTCTGTACCTCACCTATAATCGCGGAGCCATGCTGATTACCGGGTCCGCTGCCACTAAGTCAGTGAAAGCTACTGCGCCACTTCCTGCCGAAGACGAAGTTTAGCCTGCCGCCCTTTACACCCGGCGCCGGGCCGCGCCAGTGAGCGGCCAACAGCTTCCAGCGCTTACTTTTCACGGCAAATCTGTTATGGTTAGAACGTTTCGGCGATGGAACTCCTGATTTCTGGCCCGGAAGGCTCACCAACAAGAGTGGAACTGCGGAAGGCCACGCTCTCTCTGGGGCGCTCCGCGGATAACGATCTTGCTTATCCCGAAGATCCCTGGCTTTCGCGCTATCATCTCTGTTTCGAACAGCATGACGGGGGTTGGTTCGTCAAAGATTGCGCGAGCCGAAACGGCACGGTCGTCAATGCGTCCAGTCTCAAGGAACCGCACAAAATTAGGACAGGTGACCGGATTTACGCAGGCCACCTGACCATTGAAGTACGCGAAAGCACCGAAACTCACAAGCCCGTCGTCTCCTTCATCCCTCATGAAGAGGAGAAAATCACGCGCGAGGCGACCATCGTTACCAGCCTAGATAAGGTTTTGGGGAAGGCCGGAACAGGCACCCAGCCCGATCGTGACATCTCGCTCGGAACCGCGCGTGTCGTCGGTGCCTTGATTCGCGCAGGGCAGGAACTCGCCAGTCACCGCCCGCTTGAGGAACTCTTCCAGGTGATCCTCAAGCTCGCTTTGTCGGCAATGGAGGCGCGCCGGGGAGTCATCCTGACGCTGGAAGATAACGATCTCGTTGTCCGCGCGAGCGAAGGGGCAGGCTTCAGTATCAGCACCTCTATCCGCGATCGCGTGATTCGCGAGAAGTGCTCACTGGTGGTCAGCGACGCCATGCTGGACGATGCGCTCCGCCAGCAGAAGAGCATCGTTATGCAGCGCGTGCGCAGCATCATGGCGGTGCCGCTGCAAACTCGTGACCGCGTGATCGGCCTTATCTATGTAGACAACGGCTCGGTGCTGCGTCCGTTTGGGCAGGAAGATCTCGACTTGCTTACCGTCATGGCTAACGTCGCCGCCATTCGCATCGAACACGCACGTCTTGCGGAAGTCGAGCAGGCTGAAAAACTGATGGAATTGGAATTGGCGCAAGCCAGCGAGATCCAACGGACCCTGCTTCCAACCGAAGCTCCCCGCTACACAGGCTATGACCTGGCCGGATATAACCTGCCATGCCATACCGTGGGCGGGGACTATTACGATTTTGTGCCGTATGAGGATGGCCGGTTGGCAATCGTAGTCGGTGATGTCTCGGGAAAGGGTCTGCCAGCCGCGCTTTTGATGTCGAGTCTCCAGGCCCGCGTGCAGATGCTGCGCGAGACCGGCCCTGATCCTTCGTCCGCGGTTTGCGTGCTGAATCGGAACCTTGCCGAACGTTGTCCGCTCGGCAAATTTATTACGTTCTTCTACACCTTGCTCGATCCCACGACAGGGCGCCTCCAGTACACGAATGCCGGACACAACTATCCCATCCTGCTCCGGGCCAACGGAAAGATCGAAAAGCTCTTTGGCAACGGGATGGTAATGGGCCTTTTCCCGATCGTCCAGTACGAACTGAAGGAGACCCGGCTCAATCCTGGCGACCTGCTCGCGCTGTACAGCGACGGGGTGACCGAAGCGAGGTCAGCCACCACCGGCGAGGAACTCGGGGAAGACCGGCTTGCGGATTTCCTGGTCCACCATCGGACCGAGTCGTCGGACGGAATCGTGCAGGCCCTCACCGATTACGTCCGCAACTGGAGCGGCGGCAGCTCTTTTGCCGATGACTTCACAGTCGTTCTCGTAAAGCACCTTTAATCGACACGCCTCACATCTTATGCTCCTCAACCGCCCGTTACCTGCAGGATTCTCGCTTGCCTTTTTTCTGTGCACGAATCTTCTTGCGCAGGCGCCGCCTTCCGCCAGGACCGGCCTGGATCAGAAGATCGCTGAAACACGTCAGGCTTTCGGAGTGCCGAGCGTCTCGGTGGCCGTGGTCAAAGACGGGCGCCTCTTCTATGCGAACGCATTCGGCGATGCAAACCTCGCAAAGAATGAGCGTTCGACCGTAGACACGCGCTATGCGGTCGGCTCAATCAGCAAGCAGTTCACGGCCGCTGCCATCCTGCTCGAACAGGAAAAGGGCAAGCTCTCGCTCGATGACAAGATCTCTAAGTACTTTCCCGAACTGACCCGCGCGGACGAAGTCACCATTCGCAATCTTCTGTCGCACACTTCCGGCTACGAAGATTACGCACCGCAGGATTACCTCATTCCTGAGTGGACCAACCCGACCACGCCGGATGAAATCATGGACCGCTGGGCGAAAAAACCGCTGAACTTCGAGCCGGGCACCCAGTGGCAATACAGCAACACAAACTATGTAATCGCCGGCAAGATCCTGGAGAAAGTCTCCGGCGAGCAGCTTCTGCCTTATCTCAACGAGCACATCTTCCGCCCCCTCGAAATGGCCTCGGCCGGCGATTGCGATGTGCACACTCCCGCGGATGCCGTCGCTTATACGCGCTACGCGCTCGGGCCTCCGCGTGTTGTAGGCAGGGAGGGGCCAGGCTGGTATTTTGCTGCCGGGGAGCTATGCATGACGCCATCCGATCTCGCGAAATGGGATATCGCGTTTCTCCAGAAGCGCATTCTTTCCGCCGCCTCGTACGATGAGTTCACGCGTGAGGTGAAGTTGAAGAACGGCAAGGGCACACAGTATGCACTTGGGCTTCAGGTCGGCGAGCAGCACGGCACGCCGGCGATCTCGCACAGCGGCGAAGTATCCGGGTTTCTTGCGATGAATACGGTTTTCCCGGCGAAAAACATCGGCATCGTCGTGCTTTCTAACGAAGATGGAGTCAATCTGATTGGTCCCGTTACCCAACAGATCGCTTCAGCCCTTCTTGATCCGGAAAACGCCGTTGCTGAAAAACAAGATCGGCAGGTCCATTCGATCCTGGAGGGTCTGCAGCAAGGCCGCATCGATCGCGCGCTCTTCACTGCAAACGCCAATGCCTATTTCACCGATCTGGCCCTGAACGACTACCGCGCTTCGCTTGCGCCGCTTGGCCGCTTGGAGGTTCTCAGCCGGCAAAGCCGGTCGCTTCGTGGCGGAATGACGCACCTGAGCTATCGTGCGCACTTCCAAATGAATACAGTGCTGTTGAACATCTACATCATGCCTGACGGCAAATTCGAACAGTTTCTCGTCGAGGAGCAGTTCTAGACCGCCTCGCCGGCCGAAACCGATTTTAGAGACCGCTGGAATCGGGTACGCTGGCAGCATGCTCGAATGGCTTCGACAGTACTGCCTCTCGCTTCCGCATGCGACGGAGTGCATTCAATGGGGCGAGAGCCTTGTGTTTAAAGTCGCCGGCAAGTGCTTCGCAATCGCCGCGCTGGAGCCGCGGCAATACATTCTCTCGCTGAAGTGCAATCCGGACACATTTGCCGAATGGTTAGAGCGTCCGGGCGTTGCCCCGGCTCCTTACCTGGCGCGGGCGAAATGGATTGCACTCGAGAACGACAACGGGCTGACGCACGCTGAACTCAAAGCTCTCGTGCGCGAATCATACGATCTCGTCTATGCGAAGCTGCCAAAACGAGTGAAAGCGGAACTCAACTAAGCGCCTTCCTCTAACTTCTCGAGCACAGCGTCCGCTACTTCACTGGTTGAGCTGTTTCCGCCCAGGTCTGCCGTCCGCACTTTCCCTTCGGCGATTACGGACTGCGTGGCCCGGTCGATGCGCGTTGCCGCATCAACAAGCCCCAGATGGTCAAGCATCATCACGGCGGAGAAGATCATGGCCATAGGGTTGGCAACACCCTTCCCCGCGATGTCAGGCGCTGTCCCGTGAACCGGCTCGAACATGGAAGGACATCGCCGGAGCGGGTCCACGTTCGCACTCGCCGCCAGACCGATGCCGCCGGCTACCATTGCCGAGAGATCGCTGAGAATATCGCCGAAAAGATTAGAACCAACCACCACATCGAACGTCTGTGGACGCCGCACGAAGTTCAACGCCGCAGCGTCCACTAATAACGACTCGGTCTCCACTCCGTCGTACTCCTGCGCGACTTCGTCAAATACGCGATCCCACAAGACCATACTGAACCCTTGCGCGTTTGACTTCGTCACCGAGGTCACTTTTTGTTTTTGATTCCGGCGCTGCGCCAGGTCAAATGCGAACCGGATAATACGCTCGACTCCACGGCGGGTAAATACCGCTGTCTGAACGGCAACTTCATTCACCTGTTTCTCATATACGAAACCGCCCACTTGCGAGTACTCGCCTTCCGTGTTTTCGCGCACGACAACAATGTCAATGTCGCCGGGCCGGATTCCCTTGAGTGGCGACTCTACTCCGGTGTAGAGAATCGCCGGCCGTACGTTCGCAAACAGATCCAGCTCGCGCCTGATGGGCAGTAATAACCCGTTGAGCGTAATGTGGTCCGGCACTTTCGGATGTCCCACAGCGCCAAGCAGGATCGCGTCGTGCTTTTTGAGCTGCTCCACGCCGTCGGGGGGCATCATGATGCCGTGCTGAAGATAGTAGTCGCTGCCCCATTCGTAGCATGTGGGCTCGAGAGTATCGCCGTGGTCCGCAGCGGCGCTGCGTGCTATCTCGAAAGCCACGGGCGTGACCTCACGTCCCACGCCGTCGCCCGGAATCATCGCTATTGAGAAGTTGCTCATGGCAATATCAGCGTCGAGTCCAGTCGGGAACCTGCGGTATCGCCTCGCCGTCTGCCCGCGGGTCGGAAGCCGCGAAGTTTACGCCGGCGGCATTTCGCATGACAACGTTCCCGCGGCCCATGGCCAGGGAATACGGGTCCACCGTTTCCAATTCATGCCCTTTCGCCTGCAATTCGCGTCTTACCTCCGCTGGAACTCGCGATTCCACCTCGACGTCGCATCCCTCGAAAGTTATTTTGGTAAATCGCGCGGCACTCAGCGCAGCCTGGATATTCATACCGAAATCAACAACGTTCGATACGAACTGGGCATGTGCCTGCGCCTGATTGAAGCCTCCCATAATCCCGAACCCGATCATTTCGTCACCCTTTTGCATGAACCCCGGAATGATAGTGTGCAACGGACGTTTACGCGGTGCAAGCGAATTCGGCTCGCCCGGTTTCAAGGAAAACAATTGCCCGCGGTTCTGTAGCGCGAAGCCGGTTCCGGGTGCCACCAGGCCCGTCCCGAACCCACTGTAGTTGCTCTGAATCATCGAGACAATGTTCCCCTCGCGGTCGATAACGCTCAAGTAAGTGGTGTCGTGCCCCATAGCGTTCAGCTTCGCGCTGAGATCCGAAGGAAGCACACTGCAGTGCGCTACCTGCGGATCGATGGAATCGGCACGCCTGCGTGCTAAACCTTTCGATAGCAGTTGCTCCACTGGAATGGGGGAAAATCGCGGATCGCCAACGTAATGAATCAGATCCGCATACGCCAGTTTCTTTGACTCGATCATGACGTGCAAAGCCTTTGCACTGTTCTGGCCGTATTCGGCAAGCGGAAACTGTTCCATGATGTTCAGCATGGAAAGCGCGGCGATGCCCTGCCCGTTGGGCGGCAGCTCATAAACGGTCCAGCCGCGATACGTCGTCGAAATCGGTTCTACCCACTCGGGCTGGAACTCAGCCAGGTCTGCTCCGCTCAATGTTCCGCCCTGCTGCTTCGAAAACTCGACAAGAGCTTCCGCCAGGGGACCGCGATAAAAACCATCCCGGCCGTGCTCCGCAATCAGGGTAAGCGAGTGCGCCAGATCTGGATCTCGAAACACATCGCCGGCTCCCGGTGCGCGTCCGCCGGGCAGAAATGTCGACGCAAATCCTGGCCGTGTCTGTAACGCCGCAACACCTTGCGCCCAGACCTTGGCAACGAGTTCCGTGATCGGCACGCCATGCGCGGCATAGAAGATCGCAGGCTGCAGGGTGGCGCCCAGCGAAAGCCGCCCGAAGCGCTGATGCAGCGCGAACCACCCGGCTACCGCGCCCGGGACAGTAACGGAATCTATGTCAGGTCGAATCTTATCCGTTACGGCTTTCGCTTTCAAGTGCTCGATGGTGAGACCTTGCGGGGACCAGCCGCTCGCATTCAGGCCGTAAAGTTTTTTTGTTTTCGCATCGTAAACAATCGCAAACAGGTCGCCGCCAATGCCGTTCATCATCGGCTCTGTGACGCTCAGCACGGCATTGGCCGCGATGGCGGCATCCACTGCGTTCCCGCCTTGCCGCAAAATGTCGGCTCCGGCGGCAGAAGCCAGAGTTTGACTTGTGGCGACGATTCCTTCGCGGCCTATCACCATTGACCGCCCGTAATCGCGTCCCACTGGCCTCTGCGGCCAGGCGTCCTGGCTCATGAGCACGTACCCTGCGCTCATCGCTAGTAAGACCACAATCAACCGGCGTAGCGGCATAGACGTCGCGAGGCTAGAAGGGAGTTCTTCCGCCTCTTTTGCGTGTATGAATTATGACAAAGGGCCGGACAATTGTCCGGCCCTCGTTGTTTATAGTGTCCCGCGGTCAGTACTTCTTCAGGAATGCTTCAACGCTCGACTCCTGCGCGGATTTCTCTGCAGTGCAGACATCGATTTCCTCCAGCACATTCGATAGCGTCCGTGGACCGCCGGTGAACTTATCGATCCGTGGTTCGAAGAAACTCTTCAGTTCTTCCTTCTCCTGTTCGCTGCAGAAAGAAGCACCCACTTCCGGAAACAGCGCTCCACCATCGAAGCCGCCTCCAGTGGGTCGCTTCGCCGCAAGCTCGTCGAAGTGCGCCTTCATGAAATCGAATGCCATATGCCGCGTCGAAGGCTCCCTCTGTCCCATGTAGAGGAATACATAGAGACCCTGAATCGCGGGGATATCGCCGTTGAGAACGGCATTCATGCCCGCCTCAATCGCGGCAGGATCCCGAAAAAATGCCATCGCTTCCACAATCCGCTCCTGCTCCTGCCGGTCTTTGCTCTTCTTGTACTCTCCCAGGAAACGTTCAAAGAGCGACTTGTCGCCATAGTAAGCGCCCGTGTCGATCACCGAATTCACCATGTTGGGATCAATCGAGTTGTGGTCCTCCAACCATTTGTCGGTCAGTTCCCTGCCCTCTTTCGCCAGCTCCTCGTCGCGTCCTCTGGTGGCCATTGTGCGAAGCAGCAGCGGCCGCAGCAACAGCGTGTTGTCTGATTCGCCCGGCTTCGGTGTCCAGCCAAGTTCCCTGGCCCTGGCATCGAAGTTCTTTTGCAGGAACCGGCGGTAATTTGGCATCAGATCCTCCGGAACCAGGTGCGCGTAGGGAGCAAGCGCAAGATTCAGCGAGGTCTGCACTACATTCCGCTCCGGATCGGCGCGGAAGACCGGCACTAGACCAAGAGCATCGGCCGCCGGCAGCTTACCGCCCGTCGTAAGTGCATCTGCATTGCCCAGGAAGTCCACTCGCTCAGCCGCATTCAGGCGTTTATCGACATCGCCCTTCGTCAAATCAGCGAGAAGGCTACTCTGGTAATTGACGCGGTAATATCCCACCGCCTCATCGTTTGCCTCCACCCACGCGGGACAGCCGCTACCCTTCAGCTTCCAGTCGGTCTTCGCCTCGGTCATCAAGGTGCAGGCGTCCGTACCAGTCTCGCCCGTGCCCCAGCGGGCACAAACCGGGACTTGCCAGATCTGGTCGGTAGAACCCTTGGAGCCCAGCGGCAGATAGCGCTGCTGCTCCATGTGCAACACTCCCGAGCCCTGGTTGCACTCGAGCGAAACCGTAACCATCGGCACACCGGCTTGGTTCAGGAAGGTGGAGAACGGCGTCGTTACATCTTTTTTCGTCGCCGAACCGATGGCATCAAGAAAATCCGTTGCAGTCGCGTTCTTGAAAGCATAACGGGTCAGGTATCCATGCACGCCCTTGCGAAACTCCTCTGAGCCGATCCAGCTTTCGAACATCCGAATCACGGCCGCACCCTTGTTGTAAGTAATGCTGTCGAAAGCGTTGCTGATGTCGTCCTTGGTCTTGATTTCCTGCCGGATTTTGCGCGCTGAAATCAAGCTGTCCTGCCGCATGGCGCCTAGCTTTGACTGGACATCCTCCACGCGGGTCTGCCACTCGGGGTGCCATTCGGCGATCACCTTCTGCTCCATCCAACTGGCAAATGCTTCGTTCAGCCAGATATCGTTCCACCATGCCGTCGTGACCAGGTCACCGAACCACTGATGCGCTAGCTCATGAGCCTCCACCGACGCGCATTCGCGCTGCCGTCTGATGGTGTCGCGCTTAGGGTCTCCAAGAAGAATAGTCTGCGCATACGTCACCAGGCCGGCGTTCTCCATCGCTCCGAAACCGAAGGTGGTCGGAATTGCGAGCTGATCGGATTTCTCATACGGGTACGGAATGCCGAAGTACTGTTCCTCACGCTCCAGGATGGTCGCGGTAATTTCAGCCGTGTATTTTGCCTGGTATCCAAGCCCCTTCGGCGTAATGATCCGCACGGGAGCGCGATTCTTTCCTACGTAGCCCGCTGGAACGAAATCGAACTCGCCCACCGCGAATGCAATCAGATAACTCGGCAGCGGCTTGGTCTGTTTGAATGTATAGACCTTATCGGCGCCGCGTGTCTCTTCTTGCGTCGTCGGAGTATTGCTCACTGCATCGTCTTTCTGAGGAACGCTCAGTGTGAGCTGCCACGGCACTTTGTAGGAAGGCTCATCGAAGCACGGAAACGCGGCTCGGGCATCCGTGGATTCGAACTGCGTAAACAGATAATCGTGGCCATCTTCAGTCATGTGAAAAACGCCCGAGCTGTCCTGCTGGCGAACATGGCCCGTGTACTGAATCTCAATCTCGCCCTCGCCGGTAGGAACGGTGGACTCGAACTGCAACCCGACAAAATCGTCACCGCCCGGGAGCGCCTTCGCGGCCAGGTGCCGGCCTCCGGCATTCAGCGTCGCGTCGGAAACGTCGATGTGGCTCGCATTCAGCCAGATGGTCTGGACCGGCTGCTTGATATCCACTTTGATCGCAATATGACCGGTAAAAGTGTCTTTCGTCGGGTCGAGCTTCAACTCAACCCGGTAGCTGGTGGGGGCGACGGTATCCGGAAGCCGCAACTTCGGAGGCTCATCCGCCGCGAGTGCGGTCGTCGCGAGCGCCGCCAGCACGGTGCAGGGGGCGAACAGACGCCTGGGAAAAAAAGCCATAAGCGATTTCAGGATAGCTAACGGCTTCGCAATCTTTCCCCGAAACGTTTTTCAGCCCACCAGCCGCAACCATTCTTCCGCGCGTTTACGGATGGATTTCCGGTCACAGGCCTCCGGCAACAGGCCCGATATGATCGCCACCGAATCGACCTGGGAGGCGAAAACTTCCGGCGCATTCTCGAGCGTGATGCCGCCGATGGCGACCAGCGGCTTCGCTGCCAACGGGCGTAGCTCCTGCAAACCGGCGAGGCCTACTACCGGATCCGGTCGTTCCTTGGATGTCGTGGCGAAAATCGGGCCGATCGAAAGGTACTCTACGGGTTCTTCATTCCCGCGCTCGAGTTGCTGGCGGTTATGAGTGGAGAACCCCATTACCTCATCACTGATGACGCGGCGCGCAGCCCCCGGTGGCAGATCCTCCTGGCCCACGTGCAGAGCGGCATTTAGAATGCGCGCAAAATCCGCGCGGTCATTGAGAACAAATAACGTCCCCGTCTCCTCACAGCTTTCTGCCAGCCGCTTGGCTTCATTGAAATGCGCTTGCGTCCAGTGCCCCTTATGACGGTACTGCAGGATTTTGACACCCGCTTCCAGTAGCGCGTCGGCAGCAGCGCAGGCGCTAACGCCCGAAGTCGAAAGGGCAACCGTATCAAGAATCGGATAGAAACGCGGCAAACGAAACGGAACCGGCATGAAAGCGACCATTGTACTTTCCGCCTCTGTGCCTCTCGTTATTCCCAGGAAACTTCTTTGCTCTACTGTGATCTAAGCCACCGGAGCGCCTTACACCAAGGCTGGCTGAACCTCGCGAGAGGTGTTAAAAATTCTCGGCCTGCAGGCCACGGCGGTACCGGGGTGAGCTCCCCGCTCGGCCCACCCTGGTAACCCTAGCCAGGGTAATCACTTCAAAGCATCTGGACGTTGGAAGGCGCCGTTTCGTCAGGCGTCACACTCAGCCCGAACGGGATTTGTTTGGTAATGTGGATGCCGAACCCTTCGAGTCCGACAACCTTTCGGGGGTGGTTTGTCAGCAAGTGAATGCTGGAAAGCCCGAGATCGGAAAGGATCTGCGCCCCGAGCCCCGTCTCGAGCTGCAGCGGCTGGTGACGCTCTGAAGGAATAAAGTTCGATTGATTGCGGCCGTGTCCCACAATCTCGTGGCGTCCCTCGCGCCATATAGTGTGCACTCCGGGTCCGCTTTGATGCAGATACAGGAACACGCCGCGATCCGCGCGCTGAATCGTCTCGAGCGCATCCGCAACCAACTGCCGGCAATCGCACTCCGTCGAGTGCAGAACATCTCCATACAGGCAGTGCGAATGCACACGCACGAGCACGTCTTTCTTTCCCTTAACATCGCCGTGAACCAGCGCCAGGTGTGTTTCATGATCCAGGCCGCTGACGTAGCGGATGGTCTGGAACTCGCCGTATTCGGTTACAATCCGCCCGGTCGCCTCACGTTCCACAAAGCGTTCGGTCTGGATGCGATAGCGAATGAGATCGGCCACTGAAATCATCTTCAGTCCGAACTTCTGGCCGAACTCGAGGAGCTCCGGCACGCGCGCCATCGTGCCGTCTTCGTTCATGATTTCGCAAATCACGCCGCCGTGCGACAAGCCCGCGAGACGCGCCAGATCCACCGCCGCTTCGGTTTGGCCCGAACGCGCCAGAACGCCGCCCGGACGCGCCCGCAGCGGGAAAACGTGTCCCGGACGCGCCAGATCCTGCGGACGGCTGTTAGGATCCATCGCAACGCGAATCGTGTGCGCGCGGTCGTATGCCGAAATGCCGGTGGATACACCCGCCGCCGCGTCGATCGCTTCGCAGAACGCAGTGCCGAATCGCGCCGTATTCACCGGCGACATCGGCTGCAGGTCCAGCCGGTTGCAGATATCGGAATCGAGCGCGATGCAAATCAGCCCGCGCCCGTAAGTGGCCATGAAGTTGATCGCTTCGGGAGTGATCTTGTCCGCCGCAATCGTAAGATCCCCCTCGTTTTCGCGATCCTCATCGTCCACCACGATGAGCATCTTGCCTGCGCGAAAATCCTCAATCGCCTCCTCGATGGAAGCAAATTGCATGTTTGTATCCTCGCCCGAGCGGGGACCGTTGTGGCTTTGCCGGCGCACGCTTGAGCTGCTTACGCGGGTACCGCGACGCCGGCTTTGGCGTGCCACGGCTTGGCGGACTTAATCGCTGCGTTCACGGCGTTGATGTTCTTGATGCCCTGATCGGATAACCACGTTTCGAGCGCCTGGAGTCCCTGCTTGCCGTAAACTGCGATGCCATCTTTCCAGGTCGCGCGGCCGCAGAGAACGCCCGAGTAATCCGTACCAGCTTCGGCAGCCATGTTCAGCGACTCGATGAACTGCGGATTGCTCACACCCGCGCTGAGATAGATAAACGGCTTCTTTGCTACACTCGCCGCCTTGCGGAAGTGATCGAGCGCTTCCTTGCGTGAATAAGCGGCCTGTCCCTTGAACACGCTGCTGCCTTCAACAAACTCGGCGTTGATGGGAATCTCTACCTTCAGCACGTCGATTTTGTACTGCGGCTTGCTGAATTCTTCCATGTACTTGGTAACGATTTCCGGCTTGCGCTTGGCAAACTCGAACCCTTTTTCATCGCCGCCTTGCGGATCATAGGAGACGAATTCGCAAAAGAATGGAATCTCGTTGTCTTCGCACTCTGCCCCCACCCGCTCAATAAAGGCGTGCTTGATATCGTTCGCGTCCGGCTTTTCGAAAGACGTGTAATAGATCAGTATCTTCACTGCATCCGCGCCGAATTCCTTAATCCGCCTCGCCGATAGATGGGGCAGCAAGTCGGGCAAACGGCCGGGTTTCGTGTTGTCGTAACCGCTCTCTTCATAAGCGAGCAGCAGCCCGGCGTTCTTGGCTCGCGCCTTCGCGGCCGGCAGTCCGAATTCCGGATCGAGCAGAATGGCGCTTGCGTGGGGGGTAAGAACTTTGCAGACCGCCGTCTTGAACTCGCTGAGCATTTCATCGCTCACCTGGTCCTGTCCAACGCCTTTGGCCTGCGCAATCATCTTACGCAGACTTCCGCGCTGATCCATGGCGGCTGCCGCGATCACGCCGTTCTTATCAGAAAGTGCATTGAGATGCTTTATTTTTCCTTCAGATAGCTGCATGAGAGCTCCTTCGAACCGAGGATGGCCTTGAAACCCTCAGTATATCGAAGAAGCCGGTTGTACCAGCTTTGCTGTACGCCGCCAATACGCCTTGGCGCGGCCCACATCCCTGAGTATTTGCGCCTTCAGCATTTCGGGATTTGGAAACTGGCGCTCGGCGCGTACGAAGTGCCGGAAGTCGACGCCAATCTCGCGCGGCGTTTCGCCTTCCAGCGCATCAAGAAGGAACGTCTCAACCGTGAGTTCATTGCCTCCGAACGTGGGCCTCACCCCGGCGTTCGTGATGGAATGCCATCGCCGCCCGGTGAGCCGGTCGCGCGTTTCCGTCACGTATACCCCGCGCGGTACGACTTGATCCGCGGCCGGACGCAGGTTCAACGTAGGCACGGTCTGCTTCGATCCGATACCGTGTCCGGATACCACCGTTCCCCTCAATGAGAAGCACCGCCCAAGCAATCTCCCGGCCTGAGCCACTCGGCCCGCCTCCAGGTATTGCCGAATTGCACTGCTCGATACCACCCTTCCGCGAAATGTTACCGGCTTCATAAAACGCAAAGCGAAGCCGTACCGCGCCGCCAGGTCTTGAAACACTTCCGGAGTGCCGCTCTGCCTGTTACCAAACCGGAAGTTCTCGCCGACGAACACTGCCCTCGTTTCTAACGCATTTATCAGAATTTCTGAAACAAACTCTTCAGGCAATAAGCGTGCCAGTTCCGGTGTAAAAGGCAGCACCAGGATGCGTTTCACACCCGCGGCTTCCAGCCATTCCAGCCGCTGCTCCAGGCTACTAATCGCTTGCGGCATCCGGTCAGGGGCAACCACCGCCGTGGGGTGTGGGTCGAAGGTCAAAACGGCCGGGACGACATTGCTCGCGGCACCACAGCGAACGGTCTCGCGGAGCAGCGACTGATGCCCGATATGCACGCCGTCGAAGTTGCCGATCGCCAGCGCGCACGGTCCGAAGCGGCGTCGCGCGGCCTCCAGCGAACGGAAGATTTCCGCGCTCATATGCGATCCGCCATGCCGATCGGAATCTCCAGCCCGTCGTACGCCAGACGCACGTGGGCCGGCAGCCGCGCTTCAAGCTGTGCATGCGAAAGATCGTGCGAAATATGCGTAAAGAAAGCCCTTTTCGGTCGCAGCTTTTCGACCGTACGCAACGATTCCTCCACCGTTGAATGGGTTGGATGCGGATTATGCCGCAGTGCATCCAGAAACAACACATCCAAACCTTCGAGCTTCTCCATGCTCTCCGGTGGTATCGCGCTGTGGTCGGTCAGATAGGCGCAGTCGCCAAACCTGAATCCATAGACCAGTCCCTCACCGTGAAAAGCCCGGATCGGCAGCATAGATGTCCCCGCCACGCAAATTGGATCCGCATCGAACACATATGGCGTCAGACGTGGCCGGCTTGATTGCGAAGGCGCTTTATCAAACACGTACTCAAACGTACGCTCGATCACTTCCAGCGTGTCGGCCGACGCGTACATCGGGATGTCGCTCTTTTGCAGGAAGTTAAACGGACGGACGTCATCCAGTCCTAAAATGTGATCGGCATGTGAATGGGTGTAGAGCACGGCATCCAGCCGCTCAATGCCATAGCGCAGCGCCTGGCAGCGGAAGTCAGGAGTCGTGTCGATCAATACGCGCTTGCCGCCCAGCTTCAGCAGCACGGAGGGCCGCAGGCGCTTATCTCGGGGATCGGAGGAAGTGCAGACTTTGCAATTGCAACCGATCATGGGCACGCCCACACTCGTCCCGGAACCGAGCACGAGAATGGAGGCATGCTCGAATTCTTCGAGCATCTACTCGGTCTTGCTTCCTTTTCCGCCATCGGCTGTGATGATGATCGGCCCCTTGTCCTCCTCTTGCTTACGCTCAGCCTTGGGTTGGTTCTTCCGCTTAACCTCATCGGCAACCTGCACGTAACGGAAGCGAAGTTCGGTCAGCCCGTTTTCAAGCAGCCGTTGTTCTTCCACCCCCAGATTGCCCCTGGTCTTCTCCTGCAGCATGGCCAGCAGATCAATCGAATGCCGCGCCATAGGCAGGTTCGGTTCGGCTTGCTGGTTTTCCTCCCCCAAGTGAAGAAGCCCAAGCTGCATCTGGGCCTGCATCAGGATCGATTCCACGAGAAACATAAAGTTGGCCGGTGGAAGGGGAAATTCCTGCGATGTTTCAGTACTATCTGCCATACGACACCACCATATTACTGACACTCACCGCAATCTGCGCGGTCTGCCCGTCAGCGGCCCGCTATATTCGGAGCGTGGTTGATCGTTTTCAAGAAGCCGGCGAAAAGTTCAGCGAACTGGTGAGAATTATGGCGCGTCTCCGGGCGCCCGGCGGGTGCCCGTGGGACCGCAAACAGACATTTGACACCATCAAACCCTATCTGCTCGAGGAAACTTATGAAGTGATGGACGCCATCGACGAGCGCGATTGGTCGGGCCTCGCGGAGGAGCTCGGCGATCTGTTGCTTCAGCCGGTCTTCTTCGCTGAAATGGCTAACGAACAGGGCCTGTTTCATATTGCGAGCTCGCTCGATGCCATCAATGAGAAGCTGGTACGACGCCATCCGCACGTGTTTGCGGATGCTTCTGCCGAAACGCCGGAAGATGTGAAGCAGCGTTGGGACGAGATCAAGAGGCAGGAGAAAGCAGGCGCCGCCGCGGCTGAGAACGCTTCCGTACTCAGCGGCGTCCCGCGCTCCTTGCCTGCCTTGGTCGAGGCGGAGAAGATCAGCCACAACGCCGCCAATGCCGGCTTCGAATGGCCGGATATCGGCGGTGTCGTCGAAAAAGTGCAGGAAGAAGCGGCCGAGTTGGCGAAAGCACGCGAGACTGCCGACCCGGATCACATCGAGCATGAAATCGGCGATCTCCTCTTCACTGTGGTCAACCTGGCCCGTTTCCTGAAGGTCGACCCAGAACAGGCCTTGCGGAAAACGAACGCCCGGTTTCGCCGGCGCTTCTCACACGTCGAAAAAACCATTGCGGCCGAAGGCGGAACGCTCTCCGGGACGCCGCTTGACCGCATGGAAGAACTGTGGCAGGAGGCCAAGCGGGCAGAATCGGAACCGGGCGCTTACTGACCGGCAGGCTGACCCGCACGCTTCATTTGCGCCGCAACCCTCTCCACCTGGCGCATCAGCCGCAGCGTGTTTCCACCGTAGATCTTCTTTATGTCGGCGGGCGTGTAGCCCTTCTCGAGCAGCGCGCGCGTCAGTTCCGGGAACTTCGAGACATCGTTCAGGCCCTCCGGCGCACACTCGATTCCGTCGAAATCGCTTCCGATACCGATCGCATCAATTCCGGCAACCTGCCGGATGTGATCGATATGCGCCACCGCGTCGGCGAGGGTTGCGTGCGGGTGCGCGTCTTTAGGAGCATTGGCGGCCTGCTGCGAAATGAAATTGCAGTAGAAGTTGACCTGGATCACGCCGCCGCGCTTTGCCAGCGCGCGAATCATGTCGTCGGTCATGTTTCGCGGCACATCCGTGACGGCACGGGCCGCAGAGTGCGAAGCGATCAGCGGCGCCTGGCTGGTTGCGAGTGCGTCCCAGAACGTTTTGTCCGCAACATGCGAAATGTCGACCATCATGCCCAGCCGGTTCATCTCCTCGATAATCTCCTTGCCCTGCGCCGTCAGGCCGTTATGGTGCTGCACCTTCGGGTCATTCATGTCGCCGGAGGAGTCGGCCCAATTATTCGTATTGGTATGGGTCAGGGTCATATAGCGAACCCCAAGTGCGTAATAATCGCGCAGCAGGCGCGGGCTGTCTTCAATGGCATGCCCGCCTTCGATGCCCATCAACGCGGCAATCTTATGCTTACGATGTGCCTTGACTATGTCGTCGGCAGTGAGCGCAAGCTGAAAGGTATCCGGATAACGCTCGATGATGTCGTGCTTCACCGCGTCGATCATCTGCAGGGCGCGGTTCGCCGAATGATTGCCGTCAACATATTTCGACGCGACGTAAACGGAGAAGAAAATTGCCCCTACACCGCCCTGCCGCAGCCGCGGGATGTCGGTCTGGGTCTTCGGTGAGTTACCAATATCGGCGCCGTCAATCGTGAAGCTGGGTATGTCGTTATGGGTATCGATCAGGATTGCCGATTTCGTGATCGCTTTCACCTGGGCATCGATTCTCTTCGCAGTATTCACCGGTGCACCCGGCATCAATGTTGTCAAAAAGCTGGCGAGTACAGTACAGGCTAGAGGTCTGGACATGGTTGAGTAAAAGGTGAGTTAATAGATTGAGTAATTCACCATTGTTGCTCGCCGAGGCGGAATACAATGAGGAAATCAATGGCAGAAACAGTTGCAGACCCGAGAACCGGCCCGCTACGCGGCGAAATCGCACCTTGGAAACGGACGACCGCCGCGGTTTGCGCGATTCTGCTTGGTCTGATCTTTTTGGTATCGGGCGGATGGAAAGTCCTGAGTCCGTTCAAGACCGGCGAGTTGCTGGAACAGGCGCAGGTGCCGGCCGGTTTGGGAGCCTTAGGGGCGTCTGTGCTCGGGACGCTCGAGCTGTTTACCGCTCTCCTGCTTTTTGTGCCGCGCTTCCGCCGTTGGGGCGGTCTGCTCGGCTCCGCGCTTCTGATCTTCTTTATCGGCTGGATCGGCGCTTATTATCACGTGTTGGTGGGCCATGAGTGCAGTTGCTTCCCCATCATTAAGCGAACCATCGGACCTGGTTTCTTTATTGGCGACGGGATCATGCTGCTGTTCGGCCTGGCCGCCTTCGCCTGGTCGCCGCGAGTGGCAAAATACCGCATTCCGGTCGTTGCGTTCTCAGCCCTGGTAGTCCTAGCCGGACTGAGTTTTGGCGTGAATTTTGCGACGCGCCAGAATGCCCAGGTACCGAACCCCGTTATCGTCGACGGCAAGCCGCAGGACCTGACCAGCGGGAAGGTTTTCGTGTTCTTTTACGATCCGTCGTGCATGCACTGCGACGCCGCGGCTAAATTCATGTCGAAGCTGAACTGGGGGGATACACGCATCGTCGCGATCCCGACCATCAACCCGCAATGGGCCGCCGACTTCCTGCATGACACGCATTTCAAGCAAGCGCACACCAGCGTGGAACTCGCAAAGCTGAAAAAAGCCTTCCCATTCGTCGATCCACCGTTCGGCGTGGCGCTCGAAGACGGCCGCGTCAAGGAAACTTTCAGCCAGGCACAGTTCAACGCGCCCCTGCCGGAGCCGGACTTGCACAAACTCGGCTTTGTGAACTGACCCGCTCTATTGCGGTTCAATACCCGGATGCTGCTCTACGAGTGTGTTCCTAAGAGCTTGTAGCGCTGAGAGGAGGAAGGGGAGGAGCGTCACCAGGGAACCGCAACCTGGTTCCCTGATTCGCAGATCTTGATATTAATGGACGCTTGCGTGTTTGTGCTGCTCCAAAATGTGGAGCATCTGATCCTTCACGTGAAGTTTCAGTTTCTTGAGGTGCTGCTCCTCGAGCTCATCGTTGCTCGTGAGAAGCCCTCTAGATTCAATCTCCTGAATCTGATGCTTCAACTGCGCATGCTGCTCTGCAAGCGCCCGGAACTGTTCATTCGTGGCGAGCAGATGCGCTTTCAAGTCTGCGTCTTGCGTGTGATTCTCCATGAAAGGATACTCCTTTATCGAGTGACCACGCCGAGTCTGGTTCTGAATTGTAGTGGAAAGAATCTGGCCCGGTGGGTGTGAGTGCATTATTCACTCGCGGCTGGTCACCAGGGGCCAACCGCAATCCAAGTATAAGCATTATTTCAGCTGCATGACAATAGCCGTTTCCTCGGGGCGCTCGTAGTACTTGGGGCGCCTGGCGATCGCAACGAAGCCGAGCTTTCGATACAGCGCCTGGGCCGCCGCATTCGACTCGCGAACCTCCAGAAAATGGACAGCATCAAACTGAAGCTCGTGCTTCAACAGCAGCGTGGCGATGCCGTTTCGCCGGAAAGACGGCGCCACTGCAACATTCAAAATTTCACGCTCGGCCAGCCCCTCGCCATTTCCCGAAAAAGTCTGCCGAGATACCAGGAACCCGGCAATTTGCCCGTCGGCTTCAGCGACCATGGTGTCGTATCGCGAAAAATCCTCTGCCCGCCAGTTTGGATCAGCAAAGGACTCTGCTTCAATTCTGAGAAGCGCGGGAAGATCGTGCGGAGTAGCGGGACGAAGCAGCAGGCTCACTGAATCTCTAACTCGGTAATCTCACCGGCAGTGTGCAGGTCGTCATCCGGTAACGCATGATACGCAATGGAGACGCGGCGCGGCGAAGTCTGCGCTCCGCACGCCAGTTCGGAACGGGCTTCCCGCAAATAGAGCTCCATGGTTGCACCCGACTTGTCTTTCACCCATAATCGCTGGCCGTGCCGCAAGCAGTCGACACGAACTAACACTCCCGTCAGGTTCTTCTTCGGAACCAGCGACTCCCAGGTCTTCACATCCGTTGGCTTCTCGCCTCCCGCCGCCGCATCGACTGCCGCATTGGCCTTCTGCTCGGCCGCACGAATACGTGCTGTCTCGGCGTCCTGCGCCTGCTGGTCTGCCAGATGAACTGCTTCACGCTCCTGGCGCTGCGCGGCTTCGGCTGCGTCTAACCGCTGCTGCTCAGAGTCGACCCGAAGCTGGTGAATGCGATCGCGCTCGGCGCCTTCCGGGGCCGAGTCTTCGGCGCGCAGCCATGCGCCATCGGCCGCGGTCGCTTCGCCGCGGGTTGTTTCCACCTGTGCCAGTTCTACCCAATACTTCGTCATGCGCGGATCAAGCTGAGTTGCTTTCCGGAGCAGCGATAGCTTCTCGGCCGGATCGATCGCGAGCTGTGCCTGTCGATAGACCGGCTCCCCCCAAAGCGGATTCAGGCGCATCGCCGACTTTATCAGCGGCAGTGCCTCATCACCCAATGAGTTTTCGGCCGCCGCCATGTAAACTGGCGCGCTCTTGCTACCGACCCGAATTGCGTTCTCGAGAAGACCCTGCGCATCTCGCTTGTCCAGCTTGGCAATGGAAGCCAGACCCTCGTATCCCAGGGCGGCGGTGGCGCCGCCGGCTGCGATGGCAGCCTTGTATGCAGCCTCGGCCGCGTGCGGGTCGGCCGTGAGCTGGGAATCGGCTAGATAAACCTCGGCTACGGCCGGATCGAGCGAGTGTTCTCCGAAATCCCGTTTGGGATCCAGCGGGCGCCCGGACACCGCAACGGGCTGCCAGTTTCCGGCTTGAAGACTTGCTTGAGCTTCCTGCTCTAAGCTACTGAAATCTTTGCCGAATGCGTTGCGCGCGGCTATCCGCATATCACTCCCGCCCTTCAGGCTGGTCAGAAAAATGTGGAAACTTGCACCGTACTCAAATTTGGTCCCAAACAGCCGCATCAGAGCCCAGGCCGGATCAGGATGCGCCGGTGCGCCACCCCAACTCACGCGGCTGCCGTGGGCCTCTAATGTGCTGAAGAGCGAGCGCATGCCGGATTCGACGGCGGGCGGCAAACGCGGGGTGTTTGCATCGAGCAGGATTCCGGCCACTTCACCCAGCGGGATCTTCGCGTCCGGAGAGACAACCAACAGACACTGCCCGTTTTGCCAAACGAACTTTCCCTGATTGCCCGTTGGGTTCGTTTTTGCATTTCGTGTGAGCAGAACCCGGATGGGCCAGACACTCCGCAGATCCTTCGATTCCAGCAGTCCACCCAGGACCCAACGGAGCTGTTCGAGTTGGGAAAGGTCGTCGCGCGCGGCAGCAAGGTCGGCATCGGTATCGACATAGAAGGAGCCGATGTTCAGTTCGGTCCAGCGATCCTTGGAGAAGGCCGGGGCGGCGAGGCAGAACTGCCAAACGAACCCGGCTAGAAGAAGGGGTTTACAGGCGCGGAACAGATGTAATGACAATAGCCCGGGCAGGCTCTTCCGAAAGGCCGCAGTAGGCATGCGCTTCAGAGGCATCGAAATAAACGCTGTCGCCCGCGTTTAATACGTGGTCTTCAGCTTGATAGTTTATCGCGAGTGCACCTTCGAGCAAGTGCACGAACTCGGCGCCATCGTGCTGATGATGCCGCATGGGGTTTTCATCACGCCTCGGAAACTCGGCCAGATAGGCAGAGATACTCTTCTCCGTTGCGCCAAACGCCAGGACCTCGAAGAAAAATCCGGGCACCGGGCTGCCGGGAACGTCGGGGAAGCGCAGCCGTTCGGCTGCTCGAACAATCGAGAAGGTCCGGTGCGCACGCTTTTCAGAGAAAAAGTGTTCCAACCCGACATCGAACACCATGGCGATCCGGGCCAGCGTCGGCAAAGTAGGAACCAGTTTGCCATTTTCGAGTTGCGAAAGCATGGAAGCAGACAGTCCGGTGTGTCTTCCCAAGTCGACCAGAGCGATCTTCTTGCGGAGACGGAGCTGGCGCAGTTTATGCCCAAGTTCGTAACTGTTAAGCAATCGACGGATCGTCCCGTCGTCTTCGGTAACCTTCGCAGCGGCTCTCGCGGGGCCTACGTCCTCGACAAGCAGTTCCGTGTCGCTGAAAAGCTTTTCATTCCCATTTACCAGAACGCTATTTTCAGGCATAAGTGATCCTAAAAGGCTCAAGTTGCATGGATTCGCCGATACGTTGTCGGATGCAAAACTCAATCGCCGTCTTTAATAATTTTCAAGGCGGCCGGTAAGCTGAGATGTGTAAGATTGGCTACAGTTCTTTAGCTAATGCGGTACGGAGGCGGCTTGCACGGGCTTCTTCAGTTCGGCGTCGAGGATGGGCTTGAGGTAGCTCAGCGCAATGGGGCCGTTGTAGCGTTGACCGTTAATGAAAATTGTGGGAGTGCCTTCGACGCCGGCGCGATCCCCATCCTGAACGTCGCGCACGACGGTTTCGCGCACTTCCGTGGAGTCCAGATCGTTCTGAAACCGAGTCATGTCGAGTCCGTTCGTGTTCGCCATCGCGAGGATGTTAGTCCGGGACAAATCGTCGTGATTCCGGAACATGGCATCGTACATCGGCCAGAACTTTCCCTGCTTGTGGGCAGCAACGGCCGCTGCCGCGGCAAGATCGGCTTGCGAATGTATCTCCAACGGAAACTCTTTGTAGATCAGCTTCACCTGCGTTGGATAAGCCTTTAGAAGCGCATCAATCTGCGGAACCGCAGCAGCACAATACGGGCACTGGAAGTCTGAGAACTCCACGATGGTAATGGGTGCGTTCGGCTGCCCCTTCACGGGCGCGCCGGCCACTGGAATAGCCACCGGATCATCGAGCAGCTTGGGTTCCTGCACGTGGGCCCACTTCGACGCGTGGGCGGCGGCAATGGCATCCGCTTCCGTTTTTCCCTGCCGGATAGCATCAACCACTGCCTGCGCCAAACCGTTGCTGTATGAGCAGGAGGGATCAACCACCCGGCATTCGGCTAACTTCATGTTGCAGCCGCAGGAGCAGCCCTCGTCGCGAAGGATCTTCAGCACCGAGGCTTTCTGAGCAGCAGTCAGATTGCTGAGGTCCACGCCCGGAAGCGATTCGGCAGTCTTCCATTCCTGCGCCAAAGCCAAAGCTGCGCCGAAGAAGCAAACGGCCGCAGTGATGGACGCACGCTGGAGCAATCTGTACATGCATTTATTGTAAGGGCCGGGCGACTAGAACCAATAAGCCGGGCGGTAATATCCAGGAATGAAAGCAGCAGTTCTGGCTTCACCGGCTCCGATAACCTCTCGGCCCCTCAGCATCGAGGATGTAGCGAGGCCGGAGGCGACGTCCGGGCACGTTCTCCTGAAGGTGCGCGCTTGCGGGGTGTGCCGAACCGATTTGCATGTCACGGAAGGCGAGCTGCCGCAGCGCCGACGGCGTTTGATTCCCGGTCATCAAATTGTGGGGGACGTTATCGACGGCGCGACGGTTCATCTCCCGAAAGGAGCGCGAGTGGGCGTGTCGTGGGTAGGCGGCGTCGATGGGACGTGTTCGTATTGCGCCCGAGGATTCGAGAACCTGTGCGATGCGCCGACGTTTACCGGCTACACGGTGAACGGCGGTT
>JAFAMD010000006.1 GCA_019233755.1 Acidobacteriaceae bacterium
TCTTGTTCAGGATCTTGTGGTCCTTATCGGCGAACTCGATGAAACGGGCCAGGCGATAAGGCTTCATCACGATAAAAGTCACGCCGAGCAGCGCGCCCAGCGCGGCGCACACGCCAAGGTAGCGGTAGTCAATTCCCGCAACGAAAACCACTGCTACGGTAGTGGCGACCAGCACAACGGCGGTCCCGAGATCCGCGACCGCCACCGCCAGCGCCATGACCGAGATGGAGACCGCAATCGGCCCAAGCGTATGTTTTTCGTTCACCGTGCCTAGCCGGCGGCACAAGAAGAACGAGAGGAACAACGCGAGCGCGGGTTTTGCCAGTTCGGAGGGTTGCAGCGAAAACGGGCCGGCCTTTAGCCAGCGGTGACTTCCCGAATCCGTCACATACACCAGCACCAGCAGCAGCATGACGATGCCCAGGCTCGCGAATGCCACCTTGGGATTGTTCCATCTCCGGTAATCGCTGCGCATGCAGTAGAGCAGGAGTACGAACGACACCACCGCCCAGAGCACTTGCCGTTCAAAAAAGAAAACGCTCGTGACGTGGTACTTCAGCTCGGCGATAAAGGAGGAAGCGCTGTAAACCATCACCAGTCCGAAGCACACGAGCGTGAGGACGGTAAGAAACAAGATCCAGTCTGTTCTGAGCCGCTGAGCCATTTATCTACGATTTCTCAACAATGCTTTACAACAATTCTTTCACTAATTGTTTGAACATTGCGCCGCGTTCTTCAAAATTCTTGAACTGGTCAAAGCTGGCACAGGCAGGCGCCAGCAGCACGACGTCGCCGGGCGCGGCATGTTGGCGTGCATAGCGTACTGCGCCCTCGATGTTGCCGCAGTCAACCAGCGGCAGCGCTCCGTCAAGTGCCCTGCTGATTAAGGGCGCGGCCGCGTATGGATACGGCGGCTCGGCGCCGATCAGCAATGCCGCCTTCGCGCGCTGCTGCAGGGGCTCGCGCAGCGGTGTGTACTCGCTGCCCTTATCTTTGCCCCCCAGGATGATCCAAAGATTGCCGGGGAAGGCGTCGATGGCTTTGAGCGCCGCATCTACGTTAGTAGCCTTGGAATCGTTGTAGTATTCGACACCCTCGACAGCGCGGACAAATTCAATGCGGTGTTCCACCCCCGGGAACGATTCCACCGCCGCTCCCAACTTGCTCAAATCCGCACCGGCCAGATGCGCCATCAGCGCGGCAGCCATGACATTCTCCACATTGTGCAGACCCCGCAATCTGATCTGTGAGCGCCGCAGAAACGGACGATCATTGAACCGGATCTCATCGGCGCTCATCCAGACGCCCTCAGGCACGCGCCGTGAAGAACTGAACCATAGAACCTGTGCCTTCGCGCGCTCGGCGTATGTATGGCAGGTCGCGTCGTCGTAATTCAGCACCGCATAGTCGCCAGGCTGCTGGGTTTCGAACAGCCGCGCCTTCGCGGCCGCATAGCTTTCAAACGTATGGTGGCGATCCAAATGATCGGGCGTTACATTCAGACAGGCGCCGATCCGCGCGCGAAAGTGCGCGATGGACTCGAGCTGAAAACTCGACATCTCGAGCACGTTCCACTGCTGGTCCGATGACGAATCGATCAGCGAGGTAACCGCAGTCCCGATGTTGCCACCTACCTGGCACGCGATTCCACAGTCGCGCAGTAAATGACCGGTCAAGGCGGTCGTCGTGGTCTTGCCATTCGAGCCCGTAATGCCGATCACCGGGCCTTTCAGGAAAGAAGATGCGAGTTCGACTTCGCCGATCACTTCCACCCCGCGCGCCCGTGCCGCCGTGAGCATCGGCAAATCATACGGCACCGCAGGCGAGATCACAATGAGATCGGGTTCCCTGCCCTGCTCGGTGACGTTTTCGAGACTTTGCGGCAGGACTGGCGCACCTAAAGCGTCGAACTTAGCCTGTTCTTCCGGCGCCAGCGGCTGCGAGTCCATCACCCGAACACGCGCGCCGTGCCTGCGCAGCAGCGCCGCGGCGGCGAGGCCGGAGCGCTTCGCGCCAATCACCAGAACATGTTTGTTTGCCAGCTCCAATGATTTCCCCTTACCGCAGCTTCAGCGTGCTCAGTGCAAACAGGGCCATCACAAGCCCCGCAATCCAGAACCGGACAATCACCTTCGATTCGGGCCACCCGAGCGCCTCAAAGTGATGGTGAATCGGCGCCATCTTGAAAATCCGCTTCCCGTTCCGCATCTTGTAGCTGCCTACCTGCAGGATCACCGAAAGAGCTTCGACAACATAGATCCCGCCGATGAAGAGAAGCAGAATCTCCTGCTTGATCAGCACCGCCACGATGCCGAGGCCGCCGCCAAGTGCGAGCGACCCCACGTCGCCCATAAAGACTTGCGCCGGATGGCAGTTATACCAAAGAAAACCGATGCTGGCGCCCGTCATAGATGCGCAGAAAATCGTCAGCTCCTGCGAGTTGGGCAAATGCGCAAGATCGAGATAGGACGAGAACGCCGTATTGCTCGACACATAGGTCAGAGCTGTCATGGCGCTGGACGCGATAATCATGAGTCCGATCGCGAGGCCGTCGAGCCCGTCCGTCAGATTCACGGCGTTCGACGAACCCACCATGACGAACACGATGAACAGGTAAAAAGGAACGAACGCCAGCGGAAACGTCCAAAAATTCTTGGCGAGCGGGTAAATCAGCAGGTCCGGTTTGAACTGCTTGAAGAAAGGGATATTGACCGCGGTCGAGTATTTCCACGCATGATTGGCATGCAGTAGCAGCAGGCAGAAGCCGATCACCATGGCGATAAACACCTGCGCCCAGAACTTCTGCCGCGCCGTGAGACCCAGATTGCGTTTCTTCGCGATTTTCGCAAAATCGTCCAGGAATCCGATCGCGCCGAACCCGATCAAACCCAAAAGGGCCAGCCAGATATAGGGGTTGGACAGATCCGCCCATAGCAGCGTCGGAACGACAATCGCGGTCACGATCAGCAGCCCGCCCATCGTCGGCGTACCGGCTTTCTTCCGGTGCGATTGCGGCCCCTCCTCGCGAATATGCTGCCCGAAGCTCCATGCGCGTAACTTGCCAATCATCCATGGACCAACGGCAAGCGAAATGGCAAGCGCCGTCAGACTAGCTAAGGCAACGCGTGTCGTAATGTAACCGAACACGCGAAACGTCGGAATGTATTTATGAAGAATTTGAAAGAGCAGCCAGTACAACATTTCTTAAATCTCCATTGTGGCGAGTGCTCTTTCGACATGCGTGCCCCGCGAGCCTTTGAACAGGATCGCATCACCCGGACGCGCAAAATCGCGCAGAAATTCCCCTGCGCTCTCGGGATCTTCGAAAAACATTGCAGCGTGGTTGTCCAGACCGGCCCTCCTTGCCTCTTCCACCATCAGCCGGCTCACACCCTGCACCCCGATCAAGACATCTACGCCCGAATCCGCGGCATGCCGCCCCAGGTCGCGGTGCAGCGCCTCGGCCATGTGCCCGAGCTCCAGCATCTCGCCCAAGACGGCAATCCGGCGACGTGCTGGCTCCGCCTTCAGCACGTCAATCATGCTGCGTGCGGCTTCGGGATTCGAATTGTAACAATCGTCCAGCACGGTGGCGCCGCGCCATTCGTGCCGCTCGCCGCGCATCTTTCCCGGCGCAAGCTGCGCCACGTTGTTCACTAGTTCACTTGGTGCGATGTCGAACAACGTCGCTACCGCAAGCCCCGCCAGAATGTTCGATACCGCATGGCGCCCGGTCAGCCGCGTCTCAAAGCGCACGCCGCGAACCGTGAACGCGCTGCTGCTCGCGCCGATACTCACCTCCTCGGCGAGGATGTCGGCGGCTCGCGAAATGCCGTACGTGATGGTGCGCCCCCGGTGCACGTCGCGGAATCGCAGCACTCGCGCATCATCTGCATTCAGGATCGCAACGCCGTCCGCCGGTAGCGCTTCAATCAATTCGCGTTTGGCCGCGGCAACCCCGTCGATCGAATCGAAACTTTCAACGTGGGCATACCCGACGTTGGTAATGACGCCGAATTGTGGCTGTGCGATACACGCCAGGTGCCGGATCTCACCCGCGTGATTCATCCCCATTTCGAAGACTCCGGCTTCTGCGTCGGCAGGAATGCGAAGCAGCGAAAGCGGCAGCCCGATATGGTTATTCAAATTGCCGATTGTTTTTGCAACACGCAGGCGGACGCTCAGGAAATCCGCGATGATGTCCTTCGTGGTCGTCTTGCCCGCGCTTCCGGTAACCGCGACCAGCGGGCGGTTCCACTCCTCGCGGGCCCAGCGCGCCAGACGCTGCAGAGCATCGATCGTATCGGCCACCTCCAGCAGCGGACCAAAAGCGTTCGCGGCCGTAGTGCTGACCACCGCCGCGCTGGCTCCCCGCTCGAATGCCACGCCCAGAAAGCTGTGGCCGTCGAAATGTTCGCCCTTGATGGCAAAGAAAAGATCGCCTTCGTTCACCGTGCGCGAATCAATGCTCCATCCGCGCACTCGCGTTTCGGCACTTCCCATGTGCCGGCTGTTCCCCAATAGTTGCGCTCCGGTCGCCTTCTGAACCTGCGCAACGGTAAATTCCATCGATGCTTAAGACTTCTCCTCGTGATTCATAACAAACGATCGCGAACGGCCAACGCCGGGCCGCCCGTATCCAAATGAGCGCAGAACTCGCCGTGCGACCTCGCGATCATCGAACGGGATCGGCCCGTCTTTCAGAATTTGGTACGTTTCGTGCCCCTTGCCTGCCAGAATGACTACGTCTCCGGGGCTGGCCGTCGCGATCGCTTTCCTGATCGCGCGCTCACGATCCGGATCGGCAACGTAAGGCGTGTCGTAGCGCCGCAATCCAACCATCGCGTCGTTCATGATCGCCAGCGGATCTTCGCTCCGCGGGTTATCGGAGGTCAACACCACATAATCGCTCAACTCTGCCGCCGCCATGCCCATGAGCGGGCGCTTCGAACGGTCCCGGTCTCCACCGCAGCCGAACAACGTGATGACGCGGTTCGCCTTCATACCGCGCGCCACCGAGATCACGTTGCGTAAAGCATCGTCCGTATGCGCGTAGTCCACCACAACCATGAACGGCTGGCCCTCTTCTACCCGTTCGAACCTTCCCGGCACTCTCTCCAGGTTCGCCAGCCCATTCTGAATCTGGTCCTCGCTCAAGCCCAGCGTGAGCGCGGCGGCGCAGGCAAGCAGAATGTTGTACACGTTGATGTGCCCGACCAGCGGCGATTCCACCTCAAACCTCCGCTCTCCCGCCACAACCGTAAAACGCAGTCCTTCAAACGTGGACCGCACGTTTTCACTGCGAATCCACGTCTGACTACTCTTGATATCGGCGCGCGCGGGCGGCGGCTGGTGCATGCTGTACCAGAACACTTCCGTCTCAGGCGGAATTTCGAGCCGCCGGATCCAATCGTCGTCCGCATTCAGCACGCCGAAGCGCGGCGGCGCACCGCTACGCGGCATAAACAGCGTCTGTTTCGCCGCGAAATACGCCTCCATCGTGTGATGGTAGTCCAGATGGTCGCGGGTGAAGTTGGTAAACCCCGCCGTATGGAAATTCATTGCGAAGATTCGGCCCAGATCCAGCGCATGAGAAGACGCCTCAAGCGTCGCATGCGTTCCGCCCATCTCTTCGAGGTCATGGAACATGCGAAAGAGATCGAGCGACTCCGGCGTCGTGTTCACTGCCGGCAGCACTCTCCCGCCGAGGTGGTACTCGATGGTCCCGATCAGCGCCGTAACCTTGCCCGCGGCCTGCAGCATCGAGTCGATCAGCCGCGTGCTGGTCGTCTTGCCGTTTGTCCCGGTAACGGCGGTCAGCGCAAGCCGTTCATCAGGCCGGTTGTAGAAATTGCGCGCGGCCATCGCCAGCGCCTCGCGACCGTGCGCCACCTGCAGCCAGGTTCCGCTAAATCCGCCTGGGCTCGGCCGGTCAGCTAGAACCGCGAGCGCCCCCTTTTGCATGGCCACGCTCGCAAATTGAGCTCCGTCTGTCTTCGCTCCAGCAAATGCGAAGAACAGGTAGCCGGGTTCTACTTTGCGGCTGTCATAGGCCAATCCCCGCACGTCGACCTTGGCGGTCGCCGCCGGCAGGTTCCTGAGCAGCGGAACGCCTTCCAGAATGCGATTGAGGTCCATCTATATTTAATGAAACCTCATCGCGTAAATTTCACCCGGATATGCTCCCCCGGAACCAGCAGAGCGCCTGCAGCCGGCTCCTGGGTTCGCGCCAGCCCGCTGCCCAGCATGTCCACGTTGATCCCCCTCTCAGCCGCCTGCTGCATAACGTCTTTCACGGTCTTTCCGACGAAATTCGGAACCTTGGGAGCATTGGGATCTACTTCCGCCACCCGGTTGCCATCCTCCGAATCGTCGCCTCGCGCTTCCCGCATCTCCTCATCCGTGGGCGGGTCGCTTAGCGTGGCGACGTCGACGTCTTCAGAAGCCTTGTCTTTAATCTTTTCCGCCGCTCTCTCCTTCGCCAGCAACTGCTCGATATCTTCCGGAACATCCCGCGTCACTCCCATGCGCCGCAAAGCGGTCGACATGACTCTCTCGAAAACCGGCCCGGCAGCGGACGCCCCGAAACCCGCCTCACCCGTCGTGCCGGAGATCGTCACCACCACAATCACGGCTGGATTCTCCACGGGCCCGAAGCCCATAAACGAAGCGTTGTACCGGTGCGTGTACACGTGATGAGCAAAATCGAATATCTGCGCTGTGCCGGTCTTGCCGGCGATCGAATAACCAGGCACGTGAAGGCGCTGGGCCGTCCCGCCCGGCAGCAGAACGCGGTGCATCAACGTGCGCATCGTCATGACTGTCTGCGGGCGCAAAACCTGCCGTGGCGCCACGTTGTGCTGGATGTACCTCTTCGCTTCGCCGGGCGCCTGTTCCCACACGACCAGGTGCGGGTGCACCAGGTAGCCGCCGTTCGCAATAACGCTTCCGAGTTGGGCCAGTTGTAGCGATGTGACACTGACCTCGTGGCCCATCGGCACGGAGCCGATCGACGTCGGCTGCCATCTCTTCAGGGGGCGAATCAGGCCGGGCGCCTCGGCGGGAAGCTCGATGCCGGTTTTGTGCCCGAATCCGAACCGCTTGATGTACTCATACAGATTCTGCGCTCCTACCACTTGTCCGATGTGGATCGCTCCGATGTTGCTTGATTTTGCCAGTACATCGGCCATCGATAGAGCGCCATAAGGGTGCGAGTCGTGAATCACGCGGCCGAATAGCGTGGTTACGCCGCCGCCGCAGTTGATGATCGAATCCGGAGTGAGCTTGGTTGTCTCGAGCGCGGCCGACACGGTGACTACCTTGAACACCGATCCCGGCTCGAAGGGCGCCACTACCGCGAGATCCTCGCGTCCAACCGGCTTCTCCCCCGGCAGCAGATGCTCGTTCGGGTCGTAGGTCGGATAATTTTCGAGCGCCAGAACTTCGCCCGTATTGGGATTCATCGCGATCAGGCTGCCGTGGTCGGCGTGATTCTTGACTACCGCTTCCTTCAGCGCCTCTTTCGCGACGAACTGCAGTTCGCGATCGACGGTAAGTCCGATGCTTTTCCCTGGAATCGCCGGCTTGACGGCCTCCGACGCGTAGTTGGTCTCTTTTCCGTCGCGCTCTACGCGCATTTCGCCCGGTGTCCCTGCAAGCGCTTTGTTCAGCTTCAGCTCAATGCCGGCCGCGCCTTTGCCTTCACCATCCACGTTGCCAATGACGTGCGCCGCGACATCGTTGTTCGGGTAGGATCGGACGCTGCCGTCGTGTATTTCCAGCCAGTCCAGGTTCATTGCGCGGAGCGTCGCCGCCTGATCCTCGCTTACATGCTGATCGACCACAAAATAGCCGTTATGGTGTTTCGAAGCCGCGGCGACCTCGAGGGACGCTTGCAGCCTCTTTGCGTCAATGTGGAGCACACCGCCCAGCAGGGCGGCCGCGATGTCTTTATTCGGAATCCGCTTGGGATTAACGACTACGAACTGCGAGGCGGAGCTGATGGCGAGGAGATTTCCGTTGCGGTCGAAGATCGATCCGCGCGGCGCCTCAATCGGCACAAGCTTCTCCTGCTGGTGCCGGGCACGCTTAACCCAGGTCTCGTGCGTCAGAACCTGCAGATCAAAGAGCCGAAAAACGACAATAAGGGACCATCCCAGCAGGATGATCCCTACGATCAACGCACGCTCGGTCGATTTACTCTGCGGATCGAGCGGCGGGCCTTCCATGTTCATCACCCGTAAAGTCGCTGTGCTCATGCTGCCGGCGGCGGCAGCTCGCCAGCGCCGGGTGAAGCAGCTTAGCGGAGCACCTCACTCGGGGCGAGCGGCATTCTGTTCCGCGCTTCCGCCTTCGACTTGCCCTCGAGCGTTTCCACCTGCAGCGGCGTCGGCTCTGACATTTTGAGTGCCTTCGCGAGCTGCTGCATGCGGTCCATGCTGACCAGCTTGGCCTCAGACGCGTCCAGCTTGGCTTTTTCCACTCTGAGCCGCGCCTGTTCTTCACGAAGATGTTGCACCGTGAAGCCCGCGGTCGTGTTGTACGCGGTCGGCACCAGACCCGCGATTACCAGCATCGCCGCGATAAAGCCCGTGATCATCGAACGGCTGCGCGCCGTCCTTGCCACCGGATCAGCCGCCCGAACTACCGTGCTGTTGTCAATCCTCTTGACAAACAGATAAACATCTTCATTCGCGATGGGTCGCAAGCGAGGCGATTCCGTCCGCGTCCAAACCGCGGGCGGGGCATCCGCCAGCTCCCTCACCCCGACGAACCGATTCACAAAAGTTGCCAGTGACGCCATTGCTTCAGTCCCTTCTCAAATTCGCTCCAGCGCCCGCAGTTTCGCGCTGCGTGACGCCGCATTTGCCAAAACCTCTTCCTCCGTTGGCCTGACCACGTGCTTGGTCAGAATCCTTCCCTTACCCGCTCTCGCTAACCCCTGAAACGCCTGCTTCACCTTCCGGTCCTCGGTCGACATGAACGTCAACACGACAAACCGCCCACCGGCTTTCAACCGCTCCGGCGCGATTCGGAGCAACTCGTCCAACTCCTCCATCTCTCCGTTCACCTTCAGACGCAGGGCCATGAAGGTTTGCGTGGCCGGATGAATTCTCCCCGTTCGCGGCACGGCCGCTTCTACTACCTGCGCCAAACGGCCGGTCGTCAAAATCGGCCGCGCGCGAACGATTGCTCTGGAGATTCTTCGCGACCTCCTTTCTTCGCCGAGCTGAAAGATCAGATCAGCGAGCGCCTTTTCAGGCAGTTGATTAACCAGATCTGCCGCCGTCAGGCCCTGGCTGCGATCCATGCGCATGTCCAGCGGCCCGTCTTCCATCAACGAGAACCCGCGCTCCGCACTCCCTAACTGATACCGGCTGACCCCCAAGTCCGCCAACACACCATCCACCAACGCAATTCCATTTGCCGCAAGCGCCTCAGGCAGCTTAGAAAACGGCCCGTGAAAAAACTGGATTCGCTGCACCACGCTCGCCGTGTTCGCCCGCGCCAGTTCCAGCGATTCCGCATCCCGGTCGCACGCAATCACAAATCCGCTTGTCAGCCGTTCCGCGATCGCACCGGTATGCCCGCCCAAACCGGCCGTCATGTCCACGTACACCCCGTCCGGCCGAATCGCGAGATACTCGAGCGATTCGCTCAGCAATACCGGATAGTGCCATGGCCCGCCTTCGTTCGTCGCGCCCTCCATACATGGCGCTTATCGCAATCCCTTCTTCTCGAGCGCCTTCAGCTTGTCGGCCAAGCCGCTCTTTGCCGCTTCCAGACGCTGTGCGTACACCTTGCTGCCGAAGATTTCGATCCGCTGCTTGAAACACAGCACGTGCACGTCGTCGCGCTCCAGCTCCAGATCCCGCCGCAGCGTGGTGGGCAGCAGCACCCGCCCCTGTCCGTCAATCTCGGTGTCTTCGCCGTAATGGTTCGCAACAAATGCCACATCCGACCTCAAATCCGCGTCTTCACCGGGCTCCTGCAACATCGCCTCAGTTTCCCGCCAGACCGAAATCGGGTAGATTAGTGCAGTCGAGGTATTCAGCGTGGTGACAAAAACCTTCTTATCGCCCAACGCCTCCAGATACTGCACAATCGCCGCCGGCAGTTTCAGCCGGCCCTTTTCGTCCACACGACCACTCAGAGTGCCACGAGGGGCCTCGACCGCCTTCGGCGCGTTGGAGTGACCGGCTTCTTCCACTTCGAACCACTTCTGACCAATTCAGACCACTAGGTCGATACTCGCACGCGTAGTCTACGAATTGCAATAGATTTCTTTAAGGAATTTCCTGTAAGTCATTGCATTCGCCTTTCTTACGCCTCGACAGCCCGCAAGCTTTGACGCGACTGAAGTAACTACCAGGAACCTTTGGAGCTCAAAGGGGAAGTGAAGCTTGGAATAACACGCAGAACAGCACTTCTTTGGTGGGGCGCAATCTCTTTTGCAGCCAGCACCCCGCAAGCGCCCGGCACGACCACCCGGAGAGCAGAGATCAACCTCGACGGAAGAACGATCTCGATTGATTATACGGCCCTGTCCCTGAGCGGCCGTCGGTTCGGCAGAACGATAGCGCCGTTTGGTAAGGTCTGGGCGTTCGGACCCGGGACGCCGCCGCAGCTGACGGTGAATGCGTATACGTTGACCGAACTGTTCGAGCTGCTGCCAGGAACGTATTCGCTCTACGTGATTCCATATCCCGACACGTGGCTCCTGCTACCCAATCAGGGAAAAAAGGGGGACCACTATCATCAGGCGAAAGATGTTGGCCGCCTCAGGCTCCCCGTCAAACCGCTGCCTTCCGCAGGTGACCAACTCCGGTTCGCGCTTACGTGCTTAGCAGCCAACATAGCCCGCCTGGACATTTCATTTGCCGGCGCTTCTGTGTCGACAACCTTGAAAGTTATGCAGGTAGTCCTTACTAACTACCGACGACTTGCAAATCGTTCTGGACGCTGAACACATTCGGAACAGCATTCGCCCTGACATTGATCAGGTTCTTGTCAAACTGGTTCGCAACCACGCCTTCCAGTCGCACATGCCCGTTCTCGACGATGATGTGGATCGGCGGAAGAGCTTGGTGGCCGTAGCGGTCGCCGATCTGCGGATCACCATAGATCGCGCGAAATTCCGCCCGGCGTATCTGATCATCCATCGGCGAAACAGGCAGGACTTTGATCTGGTTAATTACCTTGGTGACGCCTTCAATGTGTTTCACGACGTTCTCCGCATCCGACTTCAGAACCGGATTCCTCACATCCCCGACAAGTGTGATTTCCGTGTCGTTCACGCGAAATCCAAGATCGTCAAAGACCGTGTAATACGGCAGCATCACAAGTTGATGGCGGACTTCCTTTGCAAGCCTGGCTTCTCCCGCCTGCCCCGGAATAAACGCATCTTCGTGTTTTTGGGTTTGGGAGAGGGCAATAAGCGGAACGAGGAACATGCAGGCCGCAAGCATCCAAGAATGGTTTTTATTCACCTTTTACTGCCTCCGCCTCTAAAGACACACCAGGAGCGCTGGGAGTTGCGGCCGCCTGGCCGGCTTCAACCCCGCCCTTTGCCTTTCCAGATCCCGCTGCCGCTCTTGCCGAAGAAGCCGCCCAGAAACGCCGCGCCTGCCAGCAGGACGCAGAACCCGACGACAACCGGCCACCACTCGCCGTGACTCCACGGCCAGAATGGGAGGAACAAGAACGCTATGACGAGCGCGACGACCGAGACCCACTTAAAACCCATACGAGCCTCTCGATGTTAGACGAAACCGCTGCAGCGCACGTTTCCCCTGTCGAGGCGATGTTTCAGTGCCGGGCTTCCGCGGGTGCGCTCGGGGCCGCACCGGTCTGAATTGCAAGCTGGCGATGGAACAACTCGAACATCAGGCCGTAGCAGTGGTAGGCAAGCGCGGGATCGTAGCGGTAGCCTTCGTCACGCATAAAAGCATGCGCACCGTTCACCTCGAGCCACTGAAACCGCACTCCGGCCTCGTCCAGCCGCGCCCGAATTTTGTTTCGTCCTTCGAGCGGCACGTGCGGATCCTGGCGCCCCCATATATGCAGAAGCTCGCCTTTGATTTCCGCCGCACGGGCAAGGGAGTTGTCGCTCTTGCCCTTGCCGAGCGACCCCGAATGAATGTCGGTCGCGTAAAAGCAGACGGTCGCGAGCACATCGGGATTCATCGCGGTACGGAAGGCGAGATGCCCGCCCAAGCAGATTCCCACCGCACCGAGTCTGCCGGTGCAGTCTCCGCGCGCCTTCAGATAATCCAGCACCGCGCGCGCGTCTGCGTCGTACGAGGACACCTCTTTTGTATATTTGTCGGCATTGCCTTTATCGGCGCCTGCCTGGTCATACGGCAACACGGTCCCGGCGGGTTCCAGTTCGTGGTAGACCTCCGGAACCGCAACAATGTATCCTTGCCCGGCGATCATTGCCGCAGTGCGCCGGATGGGTCCGGTTACCTGAAAAATCTCTGAGTAAAGAACCACTCCTGGGTACCGGCCTTCGGCAGCCGGAGAGAAAATGTAAGTCCGCATCGGCCCCGTGGGCGTCTGCAGCTCGACAACACCGTCGTCTTTAATAGTCATGTTCAGTTTTATTTTCTACTGCGCTCGCGGCGCTTCTTCCACCGCGACCAGGGCCTTGCCGCTCGAAAGGTTCTTCTTTTTGCAGCGGACGACTTGGCCGGGCCCGTACTCCCAGGTCTCGCCTTCCGGAACTTCCTCAACGATGCGATAAAAATCGCGGCCCAAATGTTCCGCCCGAACCGACCGCAAAACATTCAATCCTTCACCGACCAGGGTGACGTAGATCATCGCTTCTTTCCCGCGCATCACAGCCGGCTGCGGCGCTGGAGCGGGAGGTGGAACTGCAGGTTGCGGGGCAGGAGCAGCCGGCGGGTAGGCCGCCGGAGCAGGCGCGTACGCCGCGGCTGGCGGCGGATACGCACTGGGAGCGGGCTCGTAGGAAGTCGGCGGGGCATAAGCGGCAGGTTGCGGGACAGGCTGCTGCAACGGCTGCGGTGGCGCCGCGTAAGCAGCGGGCTGTGGGGCAGGCTGCGGCGGCGCGTATATGACCGGCTGTGAGGCAGGCTGCGGAGGAGGTGGCGGCGCAGCGGCATAGTCAGGGGCACGCTGGGGGCGAGTAAATATGGCGGTCGCCTCGGTAACCGGAGGGGGAGCGGTAAAGCGGGGCGTCACGATGGGTCCGGAAACCGGAGGAACGGTGGCCAAGTCTCCCCCGTACTCTACACGTCCGCTCATCCGTGCCCGATCGATGGGCCAGAACACAGCCGTGATACAGGCCCACACGATGGGAAGCCATTGGTTTGCAAAGCGGCCATCAGCGGGCTGCGCTTCTCCGTTCGAAGCTGCAATGAACTTGAAGATGATTGCCGAGGCGAGCATCAGGCAGAACGCAAAGACCGCGGAGAAGGCGAGACTCTGAAAAACCGACCGGTAGCCGTTGCGGTCATAAGCCAGGAGAACGAAGACCAAAATGAGTCCACCGATGCTGGCGAGCCAGGCAAAGGGTCCCGGCAGAAGCATGAGTGCAAGCGCGGCGGCCACCACTAAGGCAAGCAGCGCCGCTGAATCAATCTGTGATTTCGACATTCCCTCTCCAGTAAACGCTCCCGAAGGCACAATTCTAGCCAAGTCCCCGCCAGACAACGGCGAAAGGCATGTGTTGGCCGAAAAGCACCACAGCCGGTGGACCTCAGCCGCGAAAACAACAGACAAAGCTGCAAAATCAACAAGTTATCGCTGGCAAACGAGTTGCACAGGTAGCAAGCGAAGTCACCGATCGAGTGACCTTTAGTTTGGGGAGGAAATATGAAAACGAAATTACTTGCATTGCTGTTGTTGGCTGGAAGTTCTGTATTCGCTGCACCTGCTGTTTTCTTTGGAGTGGGAGTCGGAGTCGCGGCACCGCCACCGCCCGTTGTGGCCTATGAGCCGGCTCCGTATGGATATTACCCGGGCTATAGCTGGGTAGGTGGCTACTGGTATCCGGTTGGACCACGCTATTACTGGCATGCCGGATACTGGGCGCGTCCGCCCTACGCCCGCGCGTATTGGGAAGCTCCACGCTACTACGGCGGACGTTACTACCACGGCTACTGGCACCGCCGGTAATTTCAACCGAGCATCATTGATCTATCCCTCAGGGAGGTGTTTCCGCGTGAACGCCTCCCTATTTTTGTTTGAAGTCGCGCTGTAAAATGCACGACGGCCAGCGCGCAAGCAAATCCTTGCGGCGGTCCCGCTCGAAGCCTGATAACGTGTGTTGAGCAGTGGAGGAAAGCGATGCTTGAAACCGCCCAGCACGTGAGAGCGCCGCGAGGAGCAACGAAGACCTGCAAGGGCTGGCATCAGGAAGCCGCGCTGCGGATGCTGATGAACAATCTGCATCCGGATGTTGCCGAGAGGTCGTCGGAGCTGATTGTCTATGGCGGAACGGGCAAAGCGGCTCGCAACTGGGAATGCTTTGATGCCATTGTGCGATGCCTGGAACGCCTCGAAAACAACGAAACGCTCCTGGTCCAATCCGGTAAGCCGGTCGGGGTGTTTTGCACCCATGCGGAAGCGCCGCGCGTGCTGATCGCTAACTCCAACCTGGTCGGGCATTGGTCGACACTCGAGGAATTCAACCGGTTGGAACGGCTGGGCCTGACGATGTACGGGCAGATGACTGCGGGCTCATGGATCTACATTGGCAGCCAGGGAATCGTTCAAGGAACGTACGAGACTTTCGCTGCAGCGGGCCGCAAGCACTTCGGCGGATCGCTCGAAAAGCGCTGGATCGTATCGGGTGGAATGGGCGGAATGGGCGGCGCGCAACCGCTCGCCGCCACAATGAACGGCGCCTGCTTTCTCGGAATCGATGTCGATCCGGCGCGCATTGAAAAAAGACTCCAAACCGGGTATTGCGACACGCTAGCACCGACACTCGACAAAGCGCTCGAACGAATCCAAGAGGCGCAAGCCGGTGGGCAGGCAATCTCGGTTGGACTGGTAGCGAACTGCGCCGATATTATTCCGGAACTCGCAAGACGCGGCATCGTGCCGGATATCGTCACAGACCAGACCAGCGCGCATGATCCATTGAACGGCTACGTGCCGAACGGCATAAGCCTGGAAGAAGCCAGGCTGCTGAGGCAGCGGGATCCCGATGAGTATGTCCGGCGAGCGAAAAACGCGATCGCCCGCCATGTGGAGGCAATGCTTGCCCTCAAGCGCGCAGGAGCGGTGGCCTTCGATTACGGCAATAATATTCGGACGCACGCGAAGGATGCGGGCGTGGTGGATGCCTTCGAGATTCCCGGATTTGTGCCCGAGTACATTCGCCCGCTGTTCTGCGAAGGACGCGGGCCGTTCCGGTGGGTAGCACTGTCGGGAGACTCCCAAGACATTTATCGGACAGACGCCCTCGTACTCGATCTCTTTGGAGACAACCACGACCTGGTCCGATGGATTGAACTCGCGCGCAAGCGAATCCAATTTCAGGGCTTACCTGCCCGCATCTGCTGGCTAGGGTACGGCGAGCGTGCGCGCTTCGGCTTGGCGATCAATGCGCTGGTGCGATCAGGAGAATTGAAAGCGCCCATTGTGATCGGAAGAGACCATCTTGATACGGGATCCGTTGCATCGCCATTTCGCGAAACCGAAGGTATGCAGGACGGCTCTGATGCCATTGCGGACTGGCCGTTGCTGAATGCGCTCGTAAACACGGCCGCCGGCGCAAGCTGGGTGTCCATTCACAACGGAGGCGGGGTGGGAATCGGCTATTCGCAGCACGCCGGAATGGTGGTTGTAGCTGACGGATCAGAAGAAAGCGATCGGCGCCTGGAGCGTGTTCTCACCAGCGATCCGGGCACGGGCATCGTGCGCCATGCCGATGCAGGCTATGAGACAGCCGTACGGGTAGCCCGGGAGAACGGCTTGCAGATTCCGATGAGACAATGAGCAATCCCCTCGCGGTGGTGAATTGCAGGCAGCTCGTCACCCTCGCGGGGCCGGCGCGCCCGCGCGTACGCGAAGAACTGCAGCAGCTTTCGATTCTTTCCGACGGAGTTCTGCTGGTGCGCGACGGGCGTATCGAGGCCGCAGCTCAAACGTTGGAGATCGGGCCGGATTACGACATCTTTGATGCCGGCGGCCGCGTGGTGCTGCCAGGGTTTGTGGATGCCCACACGCATCCCGTATTTGCGGGCAATCGCGCCGACGAATTTGAGATGCGGGGGAGGGGAGCGAGTTATGAAGAGATTGCCGCGGCCGGCGGCGGTATACGCTCCACGGTTCGTAAGACCCGGGCAGCGACGGAAGAAGAGCTCTTCACTGCGGCACAAAAGCGGGCGCAATGGTTCCTGCGAACCGGCACAACGGCCATCGAGGCGAAGTCGGGATACGGCCTGTCTTTCGAAGCCGAACTCAAGCTGCTGCTCGTCATTCGAAAACTGAACCAGGCCGGGCCGCTCGAATACGTGCCGACCTTTCTCGGCGCGCACGAGATTCCGGATGAATATCGGGATGCGGCTGATAAGTACGTCGATCTTATAGTCAACGAGATGCTGCCCGAAGTCGCGCGCGCGGGACTGGCCGAGTACTGCGATGTATTCTGCGAACCGAACATCTTCGATGTCGGCACGGCGGAGCGCGTTTTGGCAGCGGCGAAAGAACTGGGACTAGGCCTGCGCGTACACGCAGAACAGCTGTCGCGGTCAGGAGCCGCAGAGATGGCAGCGCAAATAGGAGCGCACACGGCAGATCATCTGGAGCAGATCGACGACGCAGGTATCCGTGCGCTCGCTGAGCGAAACGTGCAGCCCGTGTTGCTGCCCGCTTCCGTGTATACACTGGGCTCCAAGCGGTTCGCTCCGGCGCGCGCAATGATTGAAGCGGGTCTGGCCGTTGTACTGGCGACCGATTTCAATCCGGGCTCCTCGCCGACGCCGTCGATACCGTTCGTGCTTTCGCTGGCCGCCACGCACATGCGGATGACTCCGGCGGAAGCAATCACGGCTGCTACGATTAACGCCGCGTACAGCATCGGCCGCGGCCGGCAGATCGGGTCGCTCGAGCCGGGCAAGCAGGCGGACTTCGTCGTTCATGATTGCGAGGATTACCGCGAGCTGGCGTACTGGACAGGGATCGAACCCGCCTTTGCCACGTTCGTTCGCGGCGAGCGAGTCTATGCCAGAAACTGAAAACGGCTGGCTGCCGGATCTGCTGTATCGCGACGGGAAGTTTGAATCAGGAGTCGCGCTGTTTGCGGGTGCAAACGGCCGGACTACGCGCTTCTCGCGTGAGCCGGAGGACCTGAGGAAGGCGGAGCGCCTGAGCGGCCGCGCTTTACTGCCGGGGCTGGTCAGCGCGCACTCGCACTCGTTTCAGCGGGCGATACGCGGGCGCACGGAACGGCGCACAGCGGCGGGACGCGATAGCTTCTGGACCTGGCGCGAAGCGATGTATCACACGGCGAACCGCCTCTCGCCGGATGACGTTTATGCCGTCGCGCGCATGGCATTTCTGGAGATGGCGCTCTCCGGCATCACCACAGTAGGAGAGTTTCATTACCTGCACCACTCGCCTGACGGCACGCGGTATGAAGATCCGAACCTGCTTGCGAAGTATGTAGTCCAAGCGGCCAACGACGTTGGCGTGCGCATCGTGCTGCTGCGAACTGCTTACGCCCGCGCGGGCTGGCAGATGGCGCCGAATCCCGGGCAGGCACGATTCATCACGCCGTCCGCGGACACCTTCCTCTCTGACACCGAAGAACTGCGGCAGTGGGCGAAAGGCCGGGCATCAGTAGGAGTCGCGCCGCACAGTGTTCGTGCGGTACCGCTTGAATACTTCATGCGCGTTGTGGAATATGCGACGGCGCAACGGATGCCGATTCACATGCATGCCGCCGAGCAACCTGCGGAGATCGATGCCTGCCTCAACGAGCATGGAGTAAGGCCAATCGAACTTCTGCAGCGGCATGGTTTGCTGGGTCCGTTGTTTACCGCAATACACGCAATTCATGTGACGGAAGAGGAGATCGGCTTTCTGGCGCAGGCCGGTGCGCGCGTGTGCGCCTGTCCGACTACCGAACGGAACCTGGGCGACGGCGCAGTGCCCGCCGATAAGTATCGCGAACATGGCGTCCCGATCTGCTTGGGATCAGACAGCAACGTGCAGATCGATCTGCTCGAAGACGCACGCGAGCTCGAGTATCACTTGCGGATGAAAAAGCTGGAACGAGCGGTGCTGGCTTGCGGTACGGAGCCGGAGAATCTGGCCCACAGCTTATTCGAAAGCGCGACGCGCGTGGGCGCGGCCAGTCTTCAGGCGGGCCACGAAGCCGACTTTTTCACCGTCGATAGCAATGATCCAGCCATAGCAGGGGCGAGTGAGGACTCGCTCCTGAGCCACATCGTTTTCTCGGCCGGACGCAGCGCTATTCGCGATACCTACGTGGCCGGAAAGGCCATTGTGCAGGATGGACGGCACGCTCAACAGGCGGAGATAACCGAAGAGTTCCGTACCGTCCAGCGGAAACTCTGGAGTTAGAAAAGCAGCTTCAAACCGAACTGGATCTGCCGCGACGTGGTGGACGTTGAAGTGATCACACCTGCGGTCGGCGCCGGCGTGCTGGATGCAGAGGTAAAGACCACCGTATTCGGTGTATTGAAGTTAGCGTGATTCGCGACATTGAAGAACTCAGCGCGAAATTGCAAGCGCACGCGCTCCGTAATATTCGTGTTCTTCAGCGCGGAGAAGTCTATGCTCGTTATACCGGGCCCGATGAGCGTGTTGCGTCCGACGTTGCCATAGGTGCCGAGGGGAGGCACGATGAAAGCGTTCGGATTGAAGTACTGATTCGGGCTGCCAAGAATGATGTTTCCAGTGAACGCAGGGTTGTAGGACGGCCGGATGGGGTTACGGCTGTCGCCATTGTTCGTCGGATTGAAGCCGAGCTGGGGCGTGAACGGCAAGCCCGACTGCACGTTTGCGATGCCGCTGATGGACCATCCGCTTACAAGCTGGCCGCGCCAGCCTGAGGCGTTTGACAGAAACGCTTTGCCGCGTCCGAATGGAAGCTCATAGATGCCGTTGATGACGGCGAGATTGCGCACATCGGTGGTGGAGAGTCCGTAGTCAAGCTTCGGGTCGCCCGGATACATCACAAATCCCGGTGCGTTCGCCGCCACGCTGCTGTTCCAGGCGGTGCCGTCGTCGAGGCCCTTCGAGTAGGTATATACGCCACGCAATTGAAACCCGTAGCTGAAGCGATGGTTCACGTCGACTTCGAGCGCATTGTAGGAGCTCACCCCTTCAGAGAACCAAGTGGTTGTATTCGCCAGGTGGGGATTTGCGAGAGGCGCTTTGGGCGGGTAATAGGCGATGCCTGATGGAAGGATGGTCGGAAACGGCTCATTTGCATCGAGGGAAAGCATCTCGTGATAACCGTGCGAGCCGACGTATCCCAGACTCAAATACGTATTGGAGGCAATCTGCTGATCGATCTTGAACGTCCAGGAAAGAATCGTCGGCGTGTACGCATCGGGTTGGATGCCGCTGGGGGAGATCAGACCGCCCGCAGGCAACTGCGAACCAGGCACGATGTGCAGGTTAGGAAGTGCGACGTTCTTGATGGACTGGGTGGTGTTGAACGGCGCCGTTTGGTCGAGGCGGTAATCGAGATTATCGAGCAGTGCGTTGTATATGCCGAATCCGGCGTGGATCACAGTTTTGCCTTTGCCGAACGGATCCCAAGCGACGCCGACACGCGGCTGCGGCAGGAACTTCGCCCGATTGACCGTGAAGACCGAGGTGCCGATGAGCGGATTTGTCTCAATGACCCCGTTCGAAAACAGATAATTCGAGGCGCGGTTGTGCGCTTCATTCCAGCCGTTGGTCGCTTCGAAGCGGAATCCTACGCGCACTTCGAGACTACGATTCACCTTGATCGCGTCCTGAACGAAGCCGGCGCCTTCGAGCGAACGCCAGCCCAGAGGAGTGGGCTCGGGAACCACTGTGAATGTTGAAACGGTGCCCCGAAGAAAACTGTTCAAACTGCCAAATGAGGCCTGCCCGTACTGATCCTGCGCCAGATTATCGTTCGCCTGAATGCGTTGAAACCAAGCCCCAAACTCGATCTGATGGATGCCATGGGTGATGGCGACGTGATCGTCATAGGTGAAGAGATTTCGGGCATCGGAGAGATTGCTGCCGGCGTTTGTACCCGCAAGGCTGATCTGCGAGGCGCCGTTCAAGGCAGTGCCGCCGCCAATGACAACCGCACCGACCGGATCGCCTTCGACCCAGCCCGGAACGTTCACCGGCGTGTATCCCGTGAAGAAGTAGCTGGCGCGAGAGAAGCCGAACCGTGCCGTGTTCAGGATGTTGGGCGAAAACACGTGCTGTTCCTGGATGCTGGCAACCTGCTCGCGGAGCGTTTCAATGACGCTGCTCAGCGGGTTGATGCTGGGGGTGTTGTCAGCACTGTCGTCAATGGTGTAGACGGCGAAGAGTGTGTCCCGGTCTGAGATGTTGTAATCGGCGCGAGTCGTGCCGAAATCTTCGCGAATGGTCTGCAGCGGATGGCTGAATGCTTCTGCAATGCCGCCGCCAAGTTCGGGACCATTCTGCACCGGCCAGAGAGACAGCAGCGCAGCTGCGCTGGGTGTAATGCCCACATTCGTCAGCTTGCCGCTCGAGTTGGGCAAATAGCCCCGGCGCGCGGCGTTGTCCGGCACCAGTGTGACATCACTCAAGCCGAGATGCTGCCGGAAGCCTTCATAATTGCCGAACAGGAACACCTTGTCCTTTTTGATCGGGCCGCCGAGCGCTGCGCCGAACTGATTGCGCTGGAACTGGGGGATGGAACCCTGATCAAAAAAGTTGCGGGCGTCCAGATCGCTATTCCGCAGGAATTCGAAAAGAGAGCCATGCAACTGATTTGTGCCGGAGGCAGTCACGATGCTTACCTGCGCGCCGGGCCGCTTGCCGTATTCGGCGCCATAAGTGTCGCTCACGACATTGAACTCGCGAACGGCATCGACGCCGAGGAGTTCGCCGCTGGCGCCGCCCGGAGTGTCGTTGATCAGTGAAGCACCGGTGTACTCGATGCCGTTTAAGAGGAAGAGATTTTCCTGCGGGCGGCGTCCGGAAACGGAGAACATGTTGCCGACGGACGAATTCGAGGTCCCCACGCCACCCGACCGCTCGGAGGTGTAGTTGACTACCGCCGGATTCAGGATCATCAGTTCGTCATAGCTGCGGCCGTTGAGAGGAAGCTCCTTCACTTGCTTTTCATTGACCAGACCCGAGGTCTGCTGGGTGGAGACGGCAACCGGCGGTATCGCCTCCTCCACCGTGATGACTTGATTCACTGCTCCGACAGGAAGGGTGATGTCGATGGTTGTGTTCTGACCCACGACAAAGTTCAGACCGGTCCTTGTCTGCGTGCTGAAACCCGTTTTGGAAGCGGTGATCTCGTATTTTCCAACGGGGATGGATGGTGCCGCGTAGCGGCCGGTGTCGTCGGTGACGAGCTTGCGAACCGCGCCGGTCTCCAGATTCAGGACCGTAACGTCGGCTGATGGCAAGGGGGCACCCGTCTCGTCATGTACGGTGCCGGATACCCCCGCTCCGACGACTTGTCCCCATACGCAGCAGCTGCCCGCCAGCAAGGTAATAAGAAGGGCGGCGAGTTTCGGGGAACGAGTTCGCATGGTTTCTGTTACTCCCTTTTGTCAATAGACAATAGAAGGATTGTACCAGAGCACGAACCCAATTAAACAGATGGAGATTCGGCAGATTCGGTTACTGAACAGCTTCCATTTTCAGCAGCACCACGCCATGCGACGGCACTTCGGCTGAGAACTCAGTGGAGGATTGGCCGCGGTCGGCGTGGGCCCAGAGATCGCGAACACGCGCGGAGCCGCTGACCCCGATTTCGCTCCAACGTGCCGTGACTTTGCCAGTGGAAGCACCGCGATTGAAGAGACCCACGGCATGCGAGCCATCGGCGAGAGGCCGTGACCAGACTTCGAGATCGCCCTCCTTCGCTACGCGGGTGGCTTGCTTTCCGAGCGGATCCTGGTCGACTGCGATGACCTCTTTGTTCATCAGAATGTCGAAAATTGCGGGTGAGACGTGGCGCAGGTCGTTTCCAGCAAGCAGAGGAGCGGCAAGCAGGCTCCAGAGGCTGAAGTGAGTGCGGTATTCGGTTTCGGTCATGCCGCCGTTGCCGACTTCAAGCATGTCGGGATCGTTCCAGTGACCGGGTCCGGCATATTGCGCGAGGCCGAGTTGCAGATCGAGGCCGATATGCGACATCGATTTCCAGTTGTCGCTGATATCGCCCGTGGTACGCCACAGATTGCCGCCCACGCTCTCGCCCCATTGCGGACCGTGCAGGACACCGTACTGGCAGAGGCTATAGACGATGGGGCGGCCAGTAGCGCGCAGTGCTTCGCCCATTTTGGCGTAGACGGCCGGCATCGAGTGGTAGTCGTAAACCTGCGATGCGCTGCACCAGTCGTATTTGAGGTAGTCGATGTCCCAGGCGGCGTAAGTTTTGGCGTCCTGCTCTTCATGCTGGAAGCTGCCTTCGAAGCCTGCGCAGGTTTTTGGACCCGGAGAAGAGTAGATGCCCAGTTTGAGTCCCTTGCTGTGGACGTAATCAGCGAGAGCCTTCATGTTTGGGAACTTAGAATTGGTCTGAATATTTCCCTGCGCGTCGCGCTGGCCTTCCCAGGTATCGTCGATATTGACGTAGACGTAGCCGGCGTCCTTCATGCCGTTTTTGATCATCGTGTCGGCGGTTTCGCGGATGAGTTGATCAGACACCTTGTTGGCGAACTCGTTCCAACTGTTCCAGCCCATGGGCGGCGTTTTCGCGAGACCGTTATAAGAAACGGGGCTGGCGGCGGGAAGTGAAATCTTCGCGGGCGGCGCAGGCATTGGTCCGGGCGGTTCGGACGAAACGCGTTTCAACGTGAGCTCGCGCCCGTGACCGCTGGCAGGCTTCAGGAGCAGCGTGTCCTCCTTGAGCTCGCCGATATATTTCGACGTGGTCAATTCCCCGAAGTTGTCGCGGACGATGCTGAAGGTGAAGGTGTTGCCGGTGATCTTTCCGTCCTGAATGGCTTCATTGCCCTGGTGGGAGGACATGTAGCCGGTGAGTTGATCATTAGCGGCTTTCAAATAGAGCGAAGTCTCGCGGGTGGTGCCATCGGCATTGAAGCGCACGAGCCAGTGACCGGTGAAATCGCCTGCCATCGCGGCATGCGCAAAAAGCGCTGTTAGAAACGCAAGAGCAAAATGTTTCATTGGGAAACTGGATTTGATTTTATCGGGTGAAAAAATGGGGGATGCAGGGAGCAAAAAATGGGGACAGTCCACGAGGGACAGTCTCCATTTTCAATCTGCATTTTTTCCCGGGGGAAGGGTGGAATCGCGGATTACCAGGCGAGTGCCCACGCGGTATTCCCGTCCGGTCAAGTCGGGATCGGAGAGCATGGTCCAAAGCGCCTGAAAGGCCACTCTGCCTATCTCGCCGCGCGGGACGGCCACGGTAGTCAAAGCCGGCTGGGTATATTCGGCAAACAAGATGTCGTCAAAGCCGACGACGGAGAGGTCTTCGGGAACGCGCAGTTTGCCGTCATAAGCGCGATGCAGGATGCCGATCGCGGTGAGATCATTGCCGGCCACGATGGCGGTAGGCGCGGTGGAACCGTTTAAGAGTTTCGAGCAGGCGAAATAACCGCCTTTGACGGTGAAGTCGGCGTCGAACGTATGACTGGGTTCGAGGCCGAGCCGGACGGCCGTTTCCATGAAGGCTCTCTTGCGCCGCTGGGCCGAGGTCAGATGAAGAGGCCCGCCAATATATGCGATGCGGCGATGGCCCAACTGAGTGAGATATTCGAGCGATTCGATGATTCCATGCTCGTAATCGAGAACGATATTGCTGATGCTTTGATCGACGCGGCCCAGATCCAGATAGACGGCGGCGATACGGTGGCCGGCAAGGGTTTCGATTACAGCCGGGTCAATCTGCGAGGTCAGAACCGCTACCCCGGGGACCTGGAGCCCGACCAGGCGACGGACGGAATTCAGCGTACGCTGCGGGTCATAGTTGGTATTCATGACCAGGGCGTCCATATCATGAGCGAGCGCCTGATCCTGGAAGCCGGCCGTGATGTCCGGGAAAAACGGGTTGCGGATGTCCGAAATGAGCAGACCGAGCAGCGTACTGCGGCCGCGGGCAAGATTCCGCGCCGCCTGATTCTGCGCATAGCCCAAGTCACGAATGGCGGCCAGCACGCGTTCGCGCGTCTGCTGCTGGGTGGGTCGGGTGCCGTTCAAGACATGAGAAACGGTTGCAATGGAGACACCCGCACGTGCCGCTACGTCTTTGATACTCGCGCCCAATTCGCTCCCCTCCGATCAGGACTGCTATGAGTATGCCCTATGAAATGCCACGCTCAGTTTAAACGTTTACGTTAGGGGATTCAATAGTACTTAAGGAGATTTATGGAGATTCCCTCGGACTCGCTTACGCCCCTGAAGTGGGTTGCGGCTAAGCGGCCTTTTTGGCTGCAGGCTTCCCGAAAACCTCTTCGAGAGCGAGGCTGAGGACGGGCTTGAGTTCGTTGAAGGGGATGGCCTCGTGACCGGGGAGGCGGGCTTCGATGGTGGAGCGAATGTCGGTGTCGAGTTCGAGGTGAGCGGCCCTGGCGTTGGCTAAGCGGACACGGGCTTCGTGGAGTTTCTTTTTCTGTTCTTGCGATTCAAAGCCAATTTCCTCCTTGCGCTTTTCGGCTCTGAGCTTTAGCAGGTCGGAGAGGGATTTGTGGAAGGCTCGTTCGTGCGTGGTCTGGTAGCGCAAGTAGAGAGCGAACTGCTTTTCTTGGTCTATGTTTCCTTCCGCGTTCAAGCAGACGTTCTGGAGATGTAGCGCGCGCCGGCGGAGCCATTCGTACTGCGCCATACGGTCGACGAGGATCTGCTCGGTTACAGTATGCGGTTTGTATTCGGCGCGGAGGCCGAGTTGTAGAGTGGCGAATTCTTCTTCGTTTTCCCAGGAGAGAATGTGGAACTCGCCAGCGAGGCCGTGGCGAAGGTTGTTGAAAGAGATGGCTTCCTTGCCGGCCTCCGTTTTAGGGCCGGTAGAGAGCTGGGCGTTTGCACGGTTTGCGGCAATCTGAGCTTCGGAAGGCATGGGCTTAAGTCTCCTGAAAATGAAAAACGCCGAGTCGTCAGGCAACGCTCGGCGTTTTTCGAGATGGATTGGAAGCGGCGGGCTTCCTACTAGCCATTATACGGGGGTGGCCCAAATGATTCCGGGTAACTCTCTGAAAATAGAGTGATTTTGGGTTGTGACCCAGTCTGATCTGACGGATTGGTTCGACAACGATTTCGATGGCACCCAATCCCGCCTGCCCTCGACCGAATTTCGAAGGCCGCTATGGCCTCGGCTCTCGGAATATTGGGAGTCATGGGTACTACATCGCGCGCGGCACGAAAATGGCGCATCGGCGGCATTGGCTGAAACTGGCGGAGATGGTGGGGGTGAAGGTCAGGTGAGTCTCCTTTGGGTTTCCTTTGGGTAAGTTGTACAGTGGCTTGCGTCTATTCAACGAGTAATGGTGTTCATTGACGGTGAGAATCTCTGCATTCGCTGTCAAGAGATGTTGAGAAATTCGGGTTTTGAGCCGATCGATGGTGCGTATTACATCAGGGATGCTTTCATATGGTGGTTCTATAACCAAAATATCGATTTTCCCCATGATCCTCTGTTAGCCTGCAACATCTCCAATCATAGGGGAGGATACGAGTCAATTAACGTTATTCGGGCGGCCTATTACACGAGCATGTGCGGCGACGACCTGAAACTTGAACAATTGAAAGAGCGGATCTGGGAAATCAAAATGCAGCCAGTAGTGTTCAAGAAAACGAGGAAGGACGGCAAGGCAAAGGGAGTTGATATTGCGCTCACGAAAGATATGCTCGTACAAGCTTTCTTTGACAATTACGATATAGCCGTTCTCGTCGCTGGAGACGGTGATTATGTTCCTGTTGTGGAAGAAGTAAAGAGGCAAGGTAAACGAGTCGTGCTTCAATTCTTGACCGCGGCTTACGGTTTGAATCCCCGCCTCAAGCTAGCGTGTGATGATTATTCAGACATCACAGCTACCTTTCAGAATTGTTGGTCTAAGGCTGGGAGCCCGTTGAGTACGGACGAAAAGAAAAGGTGATCTATTGCGAACCCCCAGCCATCAGCTCTCCGCGTCGGCGACATTGGCTGAAGCTGGCGGAGCGTTGTAAGCGATCGGTCAATTAGCCCCCGTATTGATGCGTAACGCCTAAGCAAACGTATTCAGTCTGATGAGCGTCAATGTTTCCCCAGTCGGACCCTGTAGTGCCTCTATATTCAAAAGCGAGAGCGATGTGCATGCCTGGCCGTATCCATTGAACCAACAGCCTCCCCGTTCCGGAGCTACTATAGCTGCTTGGAAGTCCCACACCCGAAATTATCTGTTGAAGAGTTTTTCCCCTTAGGTCTCCGAGAGCTGCAAATTTCCTGATGGACGGCCGCGACGCAACGCGCATTATGCCGATCACGATTGAGACTAAAACTGCGAGGCCATATAGAATTTCCATAGAGTTTAACGACAACACATACCGGTAGTGTGCCGGAAGGCGACATACGCTCTTGGAAGTAATGGAGCATGTGAGACGAGCATGCGAGATGTAGTCATTCGTTCACAGCACGACATTCCGCGGGCCACGCCGTGCGATGACGCTCAGTGGCACTGTAACCACGGTGCTAAATGCGCTAAATCGCTAAATGGCGCTAAATGGGGAGGTCGCACATTTAATCCGAGCTCAGTACCTCATCAAAATCCCCAACGAGCCGAGCCTATTGCGTCTACGGATCTTTCCACGGGCTACGCCGGCACGATAACGCTTAGTGGCACTGTAACCCCGGGCACGGGTGGAGCGCCCGACCACGCTTAGCGACAGTTGGGTTCTAAAGACACGGAACGCTCCTCACGACCGCAAAGTCGTCGGGGTCTCGGAATGGAAACGCCGGAACCGTCATTCCGCGCGATAACAGGACTTGGCGCTTTGTTATTGGCAGGGGCTATCGCCTGGGGGCGCAGCAGGCAATCGCGCGAAGCTTGCTTACCAGGTAACCCCCGTTGAACGAGCCGACCACGCGCGTAACTCGCGGTTGCCGAAAACTGCCCTGCCTAAATGCGTCGCGCTTTGGGCTAGAGACAAAGAACATTTCTCAGCGCGGTAAACATTTTAAATTCGCTCGTGCTTCAGCGTTTCCGCCCGCGAGAGCCCCCTCAAACCACTGGCGTGCTTGCGCGTAATCCTGCTTAACTCCGTAGCCGTTGTAGTAAAGCATGCCGAGGTTGTTCATGGCATTTGCGTTTCCACCGGCAACAGCCTTTTCATACCACTGGCGTGCTTGCGCGTAATCCTGCTTGACCCCATAGCCGTTGTGGTAAAGCCAGCCGAGGTTGTTCATCGCCATAGCGTTTCCACCGGCGACAGCCTTCTCAAACCACTGGCGTGCTTGCGCGTAATCCTGTTTAACTCCGTGTCCGTTCTGGTAAAGCCAGCCGAGGTTGTTCATGGCTTCAGCGTTTCCCCGCGCGACAGCCTTCTCATACCACTGGCGTGCTTGTGCGTAATCTTCCTTAACTCCGTGCCCGTTGTGGTAAAGCGCGCCGAGATTGTTCATGGCCATAGCGTTTCCGCCCGCGACAGCCTTTTCATACCACTGGCGTGCTTGCGCGTAATCCTGCTTGACTCCGTAGCCGTTCTGGTAAAGCATGCCGAGATTGTTCATGGCAGTGGCGTTTCCACCAGCGACAGCCTCTTCATACCACCGGCGTGCTTGCGCGTAATCCTGTTTAACTCCGTGCCCCTTCTGGTAAAGCCAGCCGAGATTGTTCATGGCTTGAGCGTTTCCTGCCGCGGCTGCTGACTCGTACCACTTGCGTGCTTCGGCATAATCCTGCGGAACGTCTTGGCCCAAACGATACAGGTCTCCGCGTGCGTTGAGGTCTACACTATTCTGTTCGGGTACCGAGGCGACATTGATTCCCGAAGGCCTACGCTCCGCTTCGGAAGGAGCATCATCAGGATGCAGTGGTCGGTTGCCACTACGCGTCTCAACAACCTTCCCGATTGCCTCAATCAGTGATTCAGTCCTCACCCGAAAGGCGTCATCGTAAAGCACAAATGCTTGCAGCCGAGCCAGTCCTGCCAACTCTTGCGGTAGTTCTTGAGAACGGGGCATCTGTGCGCCCCCGACAAGAACCGGGATTACACGAACGCCTCTCTTTAGGGCGGCACTGATTTCAAGTCGTACAAAGTCTTCAGGACTGTCGAGCCGAGGGCGACCCCGATCGTCCTTTGCGGTAAGCCAGTTCTTACCGATTACTGCTAACAGGACGTCACAAGCACTCACGTTCGAATTGATGACTTCGACAAAGTCAACACCGGGCGCGAGGCTATCGATGTCCATGAAAAGATTTCTCCTCCCAAACCGATCTTCGAGGCGATCAAAGAGTCGACCGGCGTAACCACTACTGTCCTCCCGTCTATAGCTGATGAATATGCGCGGCATGGGATTACGGCAGGGCTTTCGGGAGTTAAGCTGTTCGCTATTGTAAGGCGAATCCGCACGTCCGACATCCCTATCCCAAAACGGAAAGATGAGGTCGCCGGATGACACCCCCACCGTCTCCGCCAGTTTCAGCCAATGCCGCCGATGCGCCATTTTCGTGCCGCGCAATGTAGCACGCATGACTCTCCGATATTCCGAGGCCATCGCGGCCTTGAAAATTCGGTGGAGGGCAGGCGGGATTGGTGCCATTGAAATCGTTGTCGAACCGATCCGTCAGATCAGACGGATTGCATCTGCGCGCGGCATTCCGATGCGCGATCAACTTTCGTTGATCTTGGGCTAAAGCTTCGGGAATGGATGCTGCTATGCATCCAGCGATGCCCCTCATTGGGTCACAGCCAAAAATCGCCCTATTTTCAATAAGTTACCGAAAATAGTTTTAGACCACCCCAGTATAATAGCTAGTAGAAAACTCGCCTCGCTTCCAATCCATCCGAAAAACACCGAGCGTCGCCTGACGACTCGGCGTTTTTCATTTTCAGGAGACTTTTGCACACGCCTCCCGAAGCTCAGATCGCCGCAAACCTCGCCCAGCGGGATAGGTGATAAGGGGTTTGAAAACTGCCTTCTACCCGTACATGCCCTGAGTGCACACCCCTTACAGAATAGTCCGTTGATCTTTATATATAGTGATGGTCGATCGCCAGCTCAGAACGATCCGTATTGCGCAATAGGCTCGGCCCGTCGGGGGTTTTGATGGTGTACTGGGCTCGGATTAAATGTGCGACCGTCCCCATTTAGAGAGCCCATTTAGCCCTTCGCGGTCCTTTTACTTTGAATGGAGTACGGGGTAACCCTTGACGTAGATCCAATCGTCCGCTTTTGCGGGCTGGTGGCAGCCGAGGCAATCCTTCTTGTAGTCGGTTGCAACCTGCTTGTCCGGCGCATCAGACTTGAAGAGTGCCCAGCCCCACCCATCACCCCACAGCGGACTGTTGGGATAGCGACCTTTCGCATCCTTAATCATGACAAACCAGGCATTGGTATTGGTGGCCCAGTTGGAGTCTCCGGTGGTCATCTGCGCGTGGTCCGTTCCGTTGATCTCCTTCACCAACACAGTGCCATCCGCGAATTTCTTATTGCGGCGATAGTACTCGGCGGCTCCCTGTGACGCATAGGTGAAGTGCATCTGATTGCCCTTCGGATCGAGCACCGTCCACGAACCGAGCATGTAATACATGTCACGATAGTCAGTCGGCTTGCGGATGTTTCCCGATGCGTCGACGAACTTGAATCCGTCGAAGGAACTTCTGTCTTGCGCCGCGGTGCTGCGGAAACTTCCGAGAGCCGCTAGCACGATAATAAGTGTGAGCGTGCGATACATTGTGGAGTATCTCCTTTCTGGTTAATGCGGCGATCTGGCGATTTAGAGAAGTTGCGCCGCGCTGAGGGGACGTGATTGCGATAGGTCGTATACTGCTACGGGTTAGGGGCGGTTCATCTATTTCACTTCGGCGATGATGGTGCCGTATGGCGGCAGCGAGAGTGCGTTCAGGCTGACCGTATCTTTCTGTGCCGTCCGGCCGCTCGCGGCAAGGGTTCTGGCCGTTTTGCCTGCACCTTGTAGCGAGACGACCTGAGGCTCAGGGGCGAAGTTACAGGCCACAACAACGACTTTGCCGTCAGGGGCAGTCCGGCTCCAGGCCACCACCTGCTCGTTGCCGCTTTCGAGCATGGTCATATTACCGTCGTGCAGCGCAGGATTGCTGCGGCGCAAAGCGATCAGCTTCTTGTACCAATTGAGCATGGAATCCGGATCGCGCGACTCCACTTCGACGTTGACCTGCTTGTAATCAGGAGCAACCGGCAGCCATGTTTGGGGATTCGTGCTGAAGCCGGCGGAGGTCGAACTATTCCACTGCATAGGCGTACGCTCGCCATCGCGGCCTTTTTCTTTGGGCCAGCCGGTGATACCTTCGGGATCTTTCACCTGCTCCTTGCTGGTCGGCTCCGTGGTAGGCATTTCGATCTCGTCGCCGTAGTACATGAGAGCCGTGGAGCGGGTAGCGAACAAGATAGTGCCAAGCATCTTATCGATCGCTTTGTTGTGGACCCCATCCCCATAGCGATAGGCGGAACGCGGATTGTCGTGATTGTCAAACACGAACAGCGGCTGGTTGCCCTGGATCTTGGTTTCCGCGTCGTTGATGCGCTTCCGGAACTCCTTCGCATCGAGCTTCGGTTCAAATCCCACCTGCATGTCCATGGGCAACTGTAATTCGTTGTGCTTTGCACCGCCATACCATTTGTCCAGTTCCTCCACGTTCGGGAGGTAGGTTTCGCCGATCAAGACACGGTCGCCCGAATAGGTATCGACCATGGCGCGCATGCGCTGGATGACGCCGTGCACTTCGGGCAGATTTTCCTGCAGGACCCGCGACTCGTTCGGATCGCCAAACTTGTCGGTGCCCGGAAGAACCTTTTCATCCTTGAGCGAGGGATCTTCGAACAAGGTTGGAACGGCATCAAGACGGAAGCCGGCGACACCGCGTTCGAGCCAGAAACGCAGCATGTTGAACATGGCGCTTTCCACCTGCGGGTTGCGCCAGTTCAGGTCGGGCTGCTGGATGTAGAAGCAGTGATAGTAGTACTGATTCGTTTGGGGACTGAACTCCCAGGCGGAATGACCAAAGATGCTCAGCCAGTTGTTCGGCGGCTGGCCTGGGCCTTTGCCATCGCGCCAGATGTACCAGTCGCGTTTGGGGTTTGTGCGAGAGCTGGCCGATTCAATGAACCACGGATGCTTGTCGGAGGTGTGATTCAGGACCGCATCCATGATGACGCGAATATCGCGCTTCTTGGCTTCGGCCATCAGCCGGTCGAAATCGGCCAGCGTGCCGTACATCGGGTCGATGTTCTGATAGTCCGAGATGTCGTAGCCGAAATCCACCAGCGGCGAAGGATAAATCGGGGCAATCCAGATCGCGTCCACTCCGAGTTCCTTCAAATAGTCGAGGCGCTGGGTGATCCCATTCAGATCTCCAATGCCATCGCCGTTCGAGTCCTGGAAGCTGCGTGGATAGATCTCATAAATTACAGCGTGCTTCCACCAAGGGTCAGTGCTCGCCTTGGACGACTGTGCGACGGCCTGCACGCCCGAAAGCCAAATGAGAACACATGCGAGGCAACCGATAGCGGAGCTGTTTTTCATTGACGACCTCCTGGAGGTTCGTTTTATGAACCGAAGATGTTGGTACTCAGGTAATCATTGCGGAACTTGCCGCGTGGGTCGTATTGCTTCAGCAATTCCCGATAGTCGGGCAGCTTTTCGTACAGCGATTGCAACCGTGAAGACGGCATGGTGAATACTTTTGCCCAATGCGGCTTCGCATCAAACGGCGCCAATTGCTCTTCGATCATTGGAAGCACGTTTTTCACCGCGGGCCATTCAGGCTTCCAGGTAAAGTGAATTGCCATGGAAGGCCGTTTATAACACGGACTCATCCAAAGGCTGTCGGCGGCAATCGTGCGCAATTCCGAGATAAAGAGATGCGGTGTAACCTGTTCCCGCAGTTTTTCAACCGCGAGAATGGCTTCGTACCCCTTGTCTCGCGGGACAAAATACTCCGTTTGCAACTCATGACCCGCACTTGGCGTGAAGTTCATACGGAAATGGGGCAGGCGTTCATACCACGGACCGGGGATGCCCATCTGCTCCGTGCAATTCTCCGCCGACTGTCCGGCAATCGGGTGAAGTTTCTTTGTTGCGAGCTTCGCTCCAAAGAACTCAGGATTCAAAGCAGAAGAGCCATCGTGGTCGACGCGGCTCTTGATCCATACCTCACTGATCCGGTGATTTTGCCAGTCGGTAAAGAGGCTGACGCTATAACCGCCGGAGAAAATTTCATCGAGGTGGTGCTCCAGTTGAGCTATGGATAAGTCCTGGTAAACGACTTGTCTGAGGTCATACCTGGGCTGAACATCAAGAGTCAGTTCTGTTACTACACCAAGCCCGCCCAAATCGACCACTGTTCCCTGAAATCGCTCACCGTCTTTTTCCCGCGAGAGAGCCACGAGTTCCCCGTCAGCCGTAACGATTTTCATCGCAGAGACAGCCGTCGAGAGGTTCCCGTTCTTCACACCCGAGCCGTGCGTTGCAGTGGAGCGGGCGCCGGCGACAGAAATATGCGGCAAGGAAGCCAGGTTGTGCAGCGCATAACCCTGCGCATCGAGATAGGGACCCAGTTGACCGTAGGTAACTCCGGCGCCCACAGTCACGGTTCGCGACTTTGCGTCCAACGTCATTTGATTCAGGTTCCGCAGCGAGATTTGATCGCCGCCGGTATCAGCGATGCTGTTGAAGGAATGGCGTGTGCCGAGAGCCTTTAGCTTGCCACGGCTCCGCACGATCTTTTGAACGTCGTCCACCGTTTGGGGAACGTCCAATCGTTCTGCATGGTATTGGTAGTTCCCGGCCCAGTTCGAGCGGGTCCCGCTTTGCTGCTCGTCCGCATCCAAGCGCGACAGCATGCCGGCAGTCATCAAAACACCGGACGTTTTCAGGAATTCTCTTTTGTTCATGGTCAGATCATTTGACTGACCAATAGTGTTATCACGCTTGGCAGAGTCTCCGCAGACTGCCGGGATTTGAACCGAAGGCGGCGTCAGCGCGACTGAAGATATTCTGCCACGGCGCGGGCCTGCTCGCCTTCCAGTTCCCTAGTGACCAGGGTCATCTCCGGCGCGTGCTGGCGGTCGCCGGCGCTGAATTTTGCCAACTGGCTCATGATGTACTCGGCGTTCTGACCCGCAATGCGCGGCGCGGCGCCCACGCCTTGCGCCTGCGCGCCGTGACAACCTTTGCAAGCCGGCACATGCTGCGACGGCAGACCGTTTGCGAAAAGCACGCTGCCCATCTCAATGAGTGCCGGATTGCCATGGCGCCCTGGCTTCGGCTGCTGCGCTGCATACCACGCGGCTGCCGCCTTACTTTCTTCCGGAGTAATCGCATGCGCGATGCCGATCATATTGACACGCGCCGGGTGATTTCTGGGCTCCTTCAATTTATCCGGGTCGACGATCCAGGCGAACACTTCGTCCACCGGGGGCGAGGCCGCTGCCCGAAACATCTCGATCTTCTTCTCGGCAAAGGCCTCTTTGAGACCCGCCAGGCGTGGGAAATAAGGCAGTTTCGTGTTGCCGTCGATTCCGTGGCATCCGGAGCAGTTCCAAGTAACGATGCGAGGGATCGGGCGGTCTTGCGCCTGGACGCCAAGAGCCATCATCAACAGAGCTCCGGCACTTGTAATAACTGCATGGGCGACCGATTCGCGAAATTTCACTCTATGCTCCCTCCAGAATCAAAAGGCAAAGAACACGCTCAGCCACAGGGTGTTGTTGTCGGTCGCGGTGCGACCCATTCCGTCGATGTTGTTTTTGAGCCCGTTAAACTTCGCGAAGCCCCTGTATTGGAGCATCACCTCCACGTTCTGCGTGATCAGACGGTCCACTTCAAGCACATACCCGCTGGTATTGGGCTTGGCAGTGATTTGCGTGCCGGAGGGATCGTACACCCCGTAGAAAGCGGCATTGCTGCTGCCATTACTGAGAAGAAATGCTGCGCTAAAGGTCCAACGGTCGCGATATGCGTAACTGCCGTTCAAGTTCAGGGTCTTCAGATTGCCATTCGGGCTTGACGACGCGCCGAGCGGGAAGCTTCCGTTCCACGACTGATTTTCGTAGATATAGGCCCCGCGCAGCGTCACCTTGTGGGTCTCTCCCAGATGCTGATACTGCGAATCGAAGCCGTAATCCGAGAAGACGTCGGTCGGTCCGCCGGGAGTGGCGCTGTTCGGATACACGTTTGAATGCATGCCGAAAGTCCCCACCATCACCACGTTCGGGCCGCTCTCCTTCGTCCAGTAGGCCCGCCAATAGGGGTTGAAGCCCTGCAGGTAGTTTAGGCCGCCCGCCTGGAATGAAGTCCCCGCGCTCATCCAACGGAAGAACTGGGTCGCCACGCGGTACATTGACACTTCGGCGTACCACTGGCGATTCAGCAGCGCATACACGCCCACACTCCCGGCCTGCGCGGCCAGGCTAGTAATCATAGGGCTTGCGGGCGCGCCCGGGGCCTGCGGCGAGCCGTAGAAGGGATAGCCCCAGGCAGGCACCGAGTTCCACACGTCCTGGCCCGTAGGATCGTTGTTACTGTCCAGCCCCACCAGGAGTTCGCTGTCGCCAGGATGGAAGAAGTGCACTGCGCGGACGTCGGCCGGCCCTCCTGCGCCCTTCCAGCCCGGAAACGTGTTGCTGATGCCGTATTCGTAGAAGACGCCGAGGAAATCGGTTATGCCGGTGCCGATTTCGCCGGTGAACTGATAGGCCTCCGGCGTTCCGTTCTGCGTGATGACGGGCTGCCCCAGCGTGTTGTTCGGCTGTTGTGCCCAAGTCAACCCTGCTTGCCCGAACATGCCCACTGGCACGTAGTGAAACCCTTCTCTGTCAACCAGCGGCTTCCCAGCGGTATAACCTGAGAGCTTGAAAAAGCGCCCCCACGGCGTGAGCTGCGGCCAGCTACCGCCAACGTGACACGCCGCGCATTTTTGCCCCGTCTGCCGCGCGAATGACGGCAGCGCGTACGCCTGAGGCAGAAGGCTAAGTGCGGTTGCGATCAGTGTCAGCGCGCGCACGGGTAGCCGCCGTGAAACCAGCCAGTAACTTGGCATGCCACACATCACATCCCCCTCCGTTGACCGATCGTTGGCTATCCCAACGTCGACCCCATCCGTAACGGATAGCGGTTACTCGACTACGGTCTTGAGCAAGCACGCCTCACGCCGTTCAAGTAATTCGTAATGTGTAGGGGTTTGCCGCAGGTGGAACAACGCTCAAAGGTCGATCATTGGGCGTCGTGGCGCAGGCACGTGCGTGGAATCGCGCAAATCATCGCGACACTGAGACTGCCAGAGAAGCCTACTCTAGTCTCCGAGTACAGCGGCCGGCAGGCAGGCCGGACATCGCACGATGGGTTTTCGTAATACTAAGTTGCGGCTCCCAATTCCAGGCGGATCGCATCCGCGATGCGGCCGGTCCACTTCTCCACATGCTCATGGGATTCGGCTTCAATCATTACGCGGGCAAGGGGCTCGGTGCCTGAGAAGCGAACGACCACGCGACCGCTGCCTGCGAACTCCTGCTCAGCCGCCTGAATTTCGGCTTGCACCGAATCGAGCTCCGTCAACGGGCGTTTCGTCTTGACGCGGACATTGACGAGCTTTTGCGGAAAGGTCTTCACCTCAGCAGAGAGACTGTCGAGAGAGCGGCCGGAGTCGCGCACGATCTCCAGCACACGCAGCGCGGTGAGAAGCCCGTCGCCGGTGGTCGCATACTGCAAGAAGATTACGTGACCTGACTGCTCGCCGCCCAGGGCCGCGCCGCGCTTCAGCATCTCTTCAAGGACGTACTTGTCGCCGACCGGCGTTCTGAGCAGCGTAATCCCCTCTCCTGCAAGCGCCTTCTCGAGGCCCAGGTTCGACATCACGGTCGCGACGATGACATCTCCCGGCAGCTTGCCGGCACGCTTTAAGGATGACCCGGCAAGAAAGAGAACGGCGTCGCCATCGACAATTCTGCCGCTGCTGCTGACAAACAGCGCACGGTCTGCGTCGCCGTCGAATGCGATACCTAAATCCGCCTGCGATTCGACGACGCGGCGCTGCAGAGTTTCGAGGTGCAGTGAACCGCAGTCCAGATTGATGTTGCGGCCGTCCGGAGAAACGGCTACCCATTCGACCTGTGCTCCGAGGCGTTCGAAGAGCGCCGGTGCGACTTGCGTGGCGGAGCCGTTCGCACAATCGATGACCAGACGAAAGGGAAACGTTCCCGATACCGTACCCGCGAGGTAATCCGTGTAGATGTGATCGAGAGCAGGATCGATTTGCAAGCTCTGCGGTGTTGCTTCCTCGCCGCTGGCCAGCCACTCCGCCATCATCTGCTCGAGCTCCAGTTCCACTTCGTCGGGGAGCTTGTAGCCGGAATGGCTGATCACCTTGAGGCCGTTGTCGTAATACGGATTGTGCGATGCGGAAATCATCACGCCGGCGATGAACGGCCCGACGCGGGTCAGGTAAGCAACCCCGGGCGTGGTGATCACTCCTGCGAACTTGGCATTGACGCCGGCACGGGCGAGTCCTCCCGACACTTGCTCCGCCAGCCAGAGGCCGCTTTCGCGCGTATCCACGCCGATGAGGATTTCCGGTGTCGCGGCTGAGCTATGCGCGGCAGTGCGGCGCGCCCAGGCGCCGAGAGCGACACCCAAGGCGTGAGCCGTCCTGGCATCGAGCGGCGGTTCGCCGGCCACGCCGCGAATGCCATCGGTTCCGAACCACTGTCTGGACAGAGTTGCTGGTTGCAAGTGATCCCTCGTAATCCTCTATGGTAGCCGTCATCGCAAAGGAAAGATTGCAAGGAGAGAAAACGGTCCGGAATGGGAGATTTACGGGCTGGGATTAGAATCAAAGGGAGTCAAATGAACATCTCGGTCAAGAGCGAATACGCGCTCAAGGCGGTCTTTGACCTTGCGCTCCAGTACCTTACGGTGCCGCCGGGTGCCGGGATGACACCCATCAAAATCGCCGACATCGCGAGGCGTCAGAAAATTCCCCAAAAATTTCTGGAGCTGATTCTGGCCGGTTTGAAGCAAAGCGGCTTTGTCGATTCCAGGCGCGGCGCCGAAGGCGGCTATCTGCTGGCGCGGTCACCCGACGTGATTACCGTGGGCGAGGTGCTGCGCGCCGTAGAAAGCTTTCGCACAATCGGACGTCAAGAGAACCAGGACCCGTTCGCAGATATCTGGCAACGCGTGGATGCCGCGATCTCCGATGTTCTCGATGGGACTTCATTCGGCCAACTGGCCCGCGAGTGGCAGCGAAAGCACACGGAGTACATTCCCAATTGGGAGATCTGAAAGGACCCGCTTTGGTTTACCAAGACAACTCATTCAGCATCGGCCGTACGCCGCTGGTGAAATTGAACCGTGTTATAGACGGCACGAGTGCTACGGTGCTGGCGAAGATCGAAGGACGAAATCCGGCCTACTCGGTCAAGTGCCGCATTGGGGCATCTATGATCTGGGATGCAGAGGAGCGCGGTTTATTGGGACCGGGCCGGGAGATCGTCGAACCTACCAGCGGTAACACCGGCATCGCGCTGGCTTTCGTTGCCGCAGCCCGAGGCTATCCCATTACCCTGACCATGCCGGACACCATGTCGATTGAGAGGCGAAAAGTGCTCAAGGTGCTCGGCGCCAATCTGGTGCTGACAGAAGGCGCCAAGGGCATGAAGGGCTCCATCGCCAAGGCCGAAGAAATTCAGGCGAGCGACCCGAAACGCTTTTTCCTGCCTCAGCAGTTCCAGAATCCGGCCAATCCGCTCATTCACTTCCAGACGACCGGACCCGAGATCTGGGAGGACACGGGGGGAACCGTTGACGTTCTGATCTCAGGCGTCGGAACCGGGGGCACGATCACCGGCGTTTCGAGGTACATCAAGCACGAGAAGAAACATCCGCTTATTTCGATCGCTGTGGAGCCGACCGCCAGCCCGGTGATTACGCAGGCTCTCAACGGGGAAGAACTAAAGCCGGGCCCGCACAAGATTCAGGGACTGGGAGCGGGCTTTATACCGGGGACGCTCGACCTGTCGATGGTGGATCGGGTGGTACAGGTTACGAACGAGGAGTCGATCGAGATGGCGCGGCGGCTCTCCAAAGAAGAAGGTATTTTATCGGGTATTTCGTGCGGTGCGGCCGTGGCGGCTGCGGTGCGCGTTGCTCAAGAGCCCGAGATGGCAGGTAAGACGATCGTGGTGGTGCTGCCCGATGCGGGCGAACGATACCTGAGTTCATCGCTGTTTGAAGGAATGTTTGACTAATTCAGATGAATTAGTTGAAAAACCTGAAACAAAATTGTCGCGCGAGAGTAACCCCTCCCGCGCGACGTTCGTTTTATAGGTACATCCCCGTAACGAACGCGGGCGCTCGTCCCCCAAACCCGAACCCCAGAGCGCCCGCCCCCTCTTTTCGACAGTACCTGTCGGCATTCACGTGTTTGCAGAGTGTTTCTATTGCCGCAGTTTTGATGTTCTGAAGATACGCTCGTGCGCTTGTAACGGCGTGAGCCAGGCGGAAGGGCTGATCGCGGAACTTTGGTAGCGCTAAGGGGAATCGAACCCCTATTTGAGCCTTGAGAGGGCTCCGTCCTAACCGTTAGACGATAGCGCCGTCCAAGTGAGGCATTCCCAGTATACCGGGTCCGCCTCACAAGAGTCTGTTCTGTGGAATGAAATCGAGGGGACGATTACAAAGCTGCGGGCATTGGCAGATTGCACTTCGCAAGGGCCTTCGCAATCAGGGCAATTGCTTCCGGCTCACTCACTGACTTCGCAACGGAGGTCTCAAGAATCAGCATGCTGCGCGCCCGCTCCAGCATCTTCTTTTCGCGGAACGACAAGGGCTTCGAAGTCTGGATGATCACCAGGGCCTTAAAAACCTCGGCGATCTCGAGCAGGCTTCCGCCTCTCATCTTGTCCGAGTTTTCCTTAAAGCGGTCTTTCCAGTCCTGCGGGCAGCAAGGCCGCCCCGCCGAGAGGTAGGTAAGTACACGCGTAATTTCACTACATTTGGTTACTTTTCGGAGTCCTAAGTCCCCCACATGTGAAAAAGGCACCATCACAGTCATGCTGCTAGGTGCCAAACGAAGTAAATAAAAACGCTCTTGTTGAGTGCCGAATGAACGGGAACTGATGTTTTCGACGGTCCCTACGCCGTGATTAGGGTAGACAACCTTCTCGCCGACCTGAAAGGTCATTCATGGACCTCTTTCCTGGGTTAAATATCAGTAGAGATGAACAGCCCAAAGGAATGTTAAACCTCCATTAAGATTTCGTCAAGAAGAAAAGAGACAGATCCACAACCGAATGGGTGGTGTATATCAGAATCCGGTGAAACTTCCATACTGTAGCGATTTCTGTGTAACGTTGCACCCCAACCCGGTGTCACTCTAAAAGTGCCTGTTTCGCCCTGCGAACCGCCTCTAATTTTGGAAGGGCCGGGCATTTCCCCGACCCCTCTCTTTTTATTAGATCGAAAACGCTAGAGAACGTTAGCCGACCAATTCTCCAGAATCGACTTCACCTTCTGGCAGAACTGATCCGCCAGCGCACCGTCGATCAGGCGGTGATCGAACGTCAGAGCGAGGTGCGCCTGGGAGCGAATCGCTATGGCATCGCCTTCCACCACGGCCGGTACTTTCTCGACCGCTCCCATGCCGAGAATCGCCACCTGCGGCTGGTTGATTACCGGTGTCGCGAAAATGCTGCCGAAGCTGCCGAAGTTCGTGATGGAGAACGTGCCGCCCTGCACCTCATCCGGCTTGAGCTGCCGCGAACGGGCGCGCGTGGCGAGATCTACAATGGCACGCTGCAAGCCGGCCACGTTCTTCTCGTCGGCGTTGCGAATCACCGGGACGATCAAGCCGCCGTCGAGCGCAACAGCGATTCCGATGTTGATGTCGCGATAGTAGACGATGTTCTTGCCATCGATGGAAGCGTTGAAGATGGGGAAGGCGCGCAGCGCTTCCGCGGTTGCGGAGGTCAGGAACGGCAGGAACGTCAGCGAGAAGCCGTTTCGCTCCTGGAACTCCTTCTTTAACCGGTCGCGCAGCTTGGCGATCTTCGTTATGTCGATGCGGTGCACGGTTGTGACGTGCGCCGAAGTGCGCTTGCTCATCACCATGTGCTCGGCGATTTTTTGCCGCATGATGTTCATGGGCTCGGTCCGGACCTTCGCTGATTCCGCCAGTGGCAGCGGGGCCGGCGGGGGAGCTTCGACAGGTCGAGCGGCGGCCGCCTGCGGGGACGCTACAGGTGCAGCAGCCGGCGGCGGGGGCGCGGCATAGGTACGCGCGGCCTGCGACGACATATACGCCTCAATGTCCTGCTTGGTGATGCGCCCGCCGGCACCCGTCCCTCTTACCTGGGCCAAATCGATGTTGTACTCGCGCGCCATCTTGCGAACGAGCGGCGAAAGCGGTCCCAGCTCTTCCGCGGCCGGGGCTTCCGGCGCAGGCGCCTGCGGCGGAGCGGGATTGAACGGGTACGGACCGGCAGCCGTAGGAGTCGGAGCCGGCGGCGGCGGAGGGGCCGGTGCTGCCGGAGCGGGCTGCGCTTGCGCGGGTGGGGGGGCCGGCGCCGCAGCCTGTGCCGGCGGTGCGGGCTGAGCCGCTGCACCGTTCTCTCCAATGCGTGCCACCACCGAATTAATCGCTACGGTTGTGCCTTCCTGGACCAGCACTTCACTCAGGACACCGGCGGCCGGGGACGGAATTTCCGTGTCCACCTTATCGGTCGAAATTTCGAATAAGGGTTCGTCCCGCTCCACCTTGTCGCCCGGCTTCTTCAGCCAGCGCGTAAGCGTACCCTCAACAATGCTTTCGCCCATCTGGGGCATTACCACGTCAATCATCGGGTCTCCTGCAATTCTCGAGTTGCCATCACCAGTTCATAGTCAAATACGCGTGCGAAGGAGGCCGTGATGGCACCCATAACCTCTTCGCGGCTTGCCCCGCAGCCCAAAGTACGAAGCGAACACACCGGCTTCGTCAGGCCGCAAGGAACAATATATTGGAAGTAGCTCAGGTCGGTTTCCACATTCAGAGCGAATCCGTGCGAGGTGATCCAGCGGCTGATGTGAATACCGATGGCCGCGATCTTCGCTCCGTTTACCCAGACGCCTTCGTACCCTCGCTCCGGAATTCGTCCGGCCGCGATGCCGAATGTTCGAAGAGCCCCGATCAACGACTGTTCCACGCCCGCGAAAAACGCGTGAACATCGCGCCTCCATTCTCGCAAGTCAAGAATGGGGTACCCGACGATTTGTCCGGGACCGTGATACGTCACATCGCCGCCGCGATCGGTCTCGAAGTAATCGACCCCGCTGCGGGCCAGAATCTCCGGGCTGGCCAGCAGATGCTGCTCTTTGCCGTTCCGGCCCATGGTAACCACGTGCGGATGCTCGACAAACAGCAGCGTATCCGTTCCTTCGCCGCGCTTGCGCTGATCAATGTGGCGTTGTTGCACCTCGAGCGCATCCGCATAGCGCAGGCGCCCAAGGTCGATCACTTCAAGCGGTCTCATATGCCGCGGGTCAGATGTTGATTGCCAGACCGTAGACGTTGTTGAACGACTCGCCGATGGCTTCATAGAGCGTCGGATGCGCATGGATGGTCGCCATCATGCTTTCTACCGTAGCTTCCGCTTCCATCGCGGTCACCGCTTCGGAAATCAATTCGAACGCTTCCGGACCAATGATGTGCACGCCGAGAATTTCGCCGAATGTTTCGTCCGCGACCACCTTGACGAACCCCTCATGCTTGTCGAGGATCGTTGCTTTGCTGTTTGCAACGAATGGGAACTTGCCCACTTTCACCTTAAAGCCCTGTGCGCGCGCCTGGGCCTCCGTGAGCCCCACGCTGCCGATACCGGGATCGGTGTAGGTCGCGCCGGGGATGCGGTTCTTGTTCACAGGCCGCACCGCCTTGCCCGCGATGTGGCCCACCGCGACCATGCCCTCCCCGCTCGCCACGTGCGCAAGCTGCGGAGTGCCCGCCACAACGTCGCCGATGGCATACAGCCCGGGTTCTCCGGTGCGCTGATAGGCATCCACTACGACGAAGCCGCGATCGAGTTGCGCGCGTGTATTCTCGATGCCGATGTTCTCGGTATTCGGCTTGCGTCCCACGGCAACCAGGAGCTTGTCGAACTCCATTTCTTCCTTCTTGCCGTTCGCCAGCGTGATACTGAGGTTTACACTGTTCGCATTCTTGCGAACGTTCTCCGCTCGCGCCCCGGTTTCTACGCGGATACCGCTCTTCTTGAAATGCCTCTCGAGCTCCTTCGAGACCTCTTCGTCTTCCACTGGAACCACGCGAGGCAGCATCTCGAGGACGGTCACCTGGGATCCAAAACGGTTGAAGATGGATGCGAACTCCACGCCCACCGCCCCGGCGCCGATAATGCCGATCGATTTCGGAACGGCAGGCATGTCGAGGATCTCGACGTTGGTCAGGATCAGGTCGTTATCCGGCTGCAGCCCGGGCAGCATGCGGGCCTCTGAGCCGGTGGCGAGAATGATGTTTTTCGCCTCCAGCGTTTGTGTGCCCTCGGCGCCCTGCACCTCGATGCGGCCGCCGCCGAGCAGACTTGCGCAGCCCTTGATGACATCGACCTTGTTCTTCCGCATCAGGAACTCGACGCCCTTGGAGTGCTTCGAGACGATCTTGTTTTTGCGGTCGAGCACCTTGGGATAATTCAACTGCGGATCGCGGCACTCAATGCCCTGCGCAGCGGAATCTTTGAAGTAGTCCCAAACATCCGCGGTGTGAAGAAGGGCCTTGGTGGGGATGCAACCGACCAGAAGGCATGTTCCGCCCAGTCTCGGCTGCCGTTCGATTAATGCGGTTTTCAGCCCGTACTGGCCCGACCGCACCGCAGCGGAGTATCCACCGGGGCCGCTGCCGATTACCACGACATCGTAAGTCATTTTCGTCTCAAGTGTAGCATCCGGGCCTTATTTTTCAGGGGTTTCAGGGTAGTTCAAAACGGGGATAAGCGGTGAATTTCCACTTGGTAAACGGTTGAGAACACGAGGCCCTCCGCTGTGCCTCCGATGCGTTCGTCGTGACGCGCAGATCGGAAACGGTCACGCTCGAGCCTACGTATCATTGAAGGAGAGCTATGCGTTGGATTGTCTGTGCCGCCCTCGTATGTTCGTTTGGTCTTCCGGGCGCGGCCCAATCGCCGGACGCAACCGAACAAAAGGCCCCGCCGAAGCGCGAACCGCCACCCGGAACGCTCCACAGCGTCGTTGTTAAGGGCAACCAGCTCTACTCCTCCGCCGAAATTGTCAAAGAGTCGGGTTTGAAGCCGGAACAGCACATCAGCGTGGCTGCCATTGAGGCAGCGCGCAAGAAACTGCAGTATACGGAACTGTTCAACGACATTGCGTACGAATACCGGTTCACCAGTGGAACTGCGCCCGCCTACGACGTGACGTTCCAGGTCGCGGAGAACCAGCAGCTCTTTCCTATGCGCTTTGAGCGGCTCGGATTGACGCCCGATGCGGCGCGCGCCTGCCTGAAAGATCACGTCGACCTTTACTCGGACCGCATTCCGGGCACCCAAGGCGTGCTCAAACGTTATACGGCGGCCCTGCAGGATTGCGCGCGCGCCACAAATCCGAAGATGAAAGTGCACGCGGTGATCTCGAATGACGATCCGCAGCAACTCGCCGTTCTGTTCACTCCAGAGACGCCGGCGCCGACGATTTCCCAGGTGATCGTCAGTGGCAATCAGGCGGTAGATACCGGCACAATTTTGCGTGCCGTGAATGATGTGGCAATCGGTGTACCGCTGTCCGATGAACGGCTGAAGCGAATTCTCGATGGCGCCATCCGGCCCCTCTATGCGGCGAAAGGATACGCGGCGGTCAGCTTTCCCAAAGTGGAAACGGAGCCTTCGAAGGACAACCTGGGAGTGGTCGTAAAGGTGCAGATTGCCGACGGTCCGGCTTTCAAGTTCGGCACGATTCGCTTCCGCGGAACGGGCCTCGATGAAGACGAGGTCCGTTCCACCATTCCGTTTAAACCCGGCCAGCCATACAACGGGCAGCAGGTGGACACCTTCCGCCTGGCCATGCTGCACAGCCTGCGGCGCCGGGGCATGTTGGACGCGAGCATCGTGCCACAAACCGATACAGACGACAGCAAGCGAACGGTGAACGTCACCTTCAGCGTCACGCCCGGAGAAGTTTACAATTTTGCAAAGCTCGATGTGCAGGGGCTGGATATTACGACCCAGCCGGTTATCGAGAAGCTGTGGGGCGAAAAGCCCGGGCATCCTTTCAATCCCGATTACCCGGACTTTTTCTTAAAACGTATCGAGGAGCAGGGTATTTTCGATAACCTCGGCGATACGCATTCCGACTTCACATCCGACCCCACAACCCATAACGTGACCGTGCACCTCTATTTCAAGGGTGGCGAGTCCGCACAGACCCACGCCAAGCGAAAGAAAGAAGAGGACGAGAAGAAAACCAGCGACGGCACCTGGAGCCCCTACTAACGTCTAAGCAACTCGCGCAAAACGGGCGCGGGGTCAAGCGCGCCGAGCCAAGGACAGCAGAGTTGCTTTCCTGTATCTCGGCGCGCATCCGCGCCCTTTGCGCTAGCTTCCCCTCAGTTTTCTGACGATCGCTTCTGCATCGTACACGCAGCCGCCCCAGATGCCGCCGCTCGCCTGCTGCAGCGCCGCCCACAACCGCGTGTCTTCCGGAAGAGCAGGATCAGGACGCAGATCGGGACGCGGCGCCCGCGCCATCAGCCGGCGCTGACCCTCTTCCGGGTTGAAGAGCTCCGGGCCCTCGCCAACGAAATTGACGTGCCCCTCCAGCTTGTTCCGGTCGACGACGATCTCAATGATGTCGCCATCGCGAAGCTTGCCGATCGGCCCGCCGGCCAGCGCCTCCGGCGACACGTGGCCGATGCAGGCGCCGGTCGAAACGCCGCTGAAACGCGCATCCGTCAGCACCGCCACATGCTTGCCGAACGGCAGATGTTTCAGGGCCGAAGTGATCTCGTACGTTTCTTCCATTCCTGCCCCCATGGGCCCGCGGCAGATCAGCAGCAGAACGTCGCCTTCCTTGATCTGCTGATTTTTGATCGCCGAAATTGCATCATGCTCGGTGAGGAAGACCCGGGCAGGACCCCGCAGGCGATAGACGCCGTCTGCATCCACTACCGCCGGGTCAATGGACGTACTCTTGACCACCGCTCCTTCCGGTGCCAGATTGCCGTGCGGGAAGCAGACCGTTGACGTAAGTCCGCGAGCGAGCGCGGTATCGGGAGACAGAATCACGTCATCGGCATCTACTCCGTCGAGTTCCTGCAAGCGCGCGCGAAGACGGACGCGCCGCTCCGACTGCTCCCACCAGTCGAGCATGGTATCGAGCGTTTCGCCGGAAACCGTCAGCGCCTTGGTGTTCAGCAGGCCCGCGCGCCGCAGATGCAGCATTACTTCCGGCACGCCGCCCGCCAGAAAGACCTGCACGGTGGGATGATTCCGCGGACCGTTGGGCAGGGCATCCACTAAGCGCGGGATGCTGCGGTTGATGCGGTTCCAGTCCGCGACCAAAGGCCTGGGCAGTCCGGCCGCGTGCGCAATGGCGGGAATATGCAACAGGAGATTCGTAGACCCGCCGAACGCCGCATGCAAAGTCATGGCGTTCTCAATGGCGCTCGGAGTAAGGATGTCGCGGGTGCGGAGACCGAGCTCCGTCAGCCGGAGCATCGCACGGGCGGTGCGGCGCGCCATGTCGAGCCAGACCGGCTGCCCGGACGGCGCCAGCGCCGAGTGAGCCAGTGCCAGACCGAGCGCTTCTCCCACAACTTGCGAAGTGGCCGCCGTGCCTAAGAACTGGCACCCACCGCCTGGCGAAGCGCAGGCCCGGCAGCCAGCCTGCGCCGCTTCTTCGAGCGAGATCTTGTGGTGTGCGAAGCGGGCACCGATGGTTTGTACCTTCCCGGCATCCTCCCCTTCCTCGGGCAGCAGCGTCACGCCGCCGGGTACCAGCGCGCACGGTAGATCCTGCGTGCCCGCTAGCGCCATCATCATGGCGGGGAGGCCTTTGTCGCAGGTCGCGATTCCAATGACTCCGGAGCGCGTGGGCAACGACCGGATCAACCTGCGCAGCACGATCGCGGCGTCATTGCGATAAGGAAGGGAATCGAACATGCCGGTGGTTCCCTGCGTTCTGCCGTCGCATGGGTCCGTGCACGCTCCCGCAAACGGAATCGTGTGCTGTGCTTTCAATTCACGGGCTGCTTCCGCTACTAGCAGCCCCACTTCCCAGTGGCCGGTGTGGTAGCCCAGGGCGATGGGCGTGCCATCCGCGGCCCGCACGCCGCCGTGCGTGCTCAGAATAAGGAACTGCTTGCCGCCCAGCGCTTCCGGCGCCCACCCCATCCCGGCATTCTGCGTTAGCCCGAACAGATTGCCCGACGGTTGTGCGATCAGCATTTCGGGGGTGATCGGGAGCGCGCCTTCCGGTCCGCGTGCGTGCGTCCGGACATTGAAAATATCCGGCTCGTTCGATTCAATAACGCTCTTGAGATCCACGTCTCTAAAGTTATCGTGAAGCAGTACTTAAACAAGATGGAGGCTCAGGAGTCCGTGGCCTCCGGCGCTACACTCAAATTTCCTTGCGCTATGCCCAAACTCATCGGCATTTTTCCGGGTTCGTTCGATCCGCTGACAAAGGGGCATCTGGATTTGATTGCCCGCGGCACCCGGCTGGTGGACCGCCTGATTGTGGCGATCCTCAGCAACACCCAGAAGCAGTCTTTGTTTTCGGTGGAAGAACGCGGTGACATGATTCGCAAAGCGACCCGCGAGTGGAGCAACGTAGAGGTCGATTCGTTTGATGGTCTGCTGGTGGACTACGCGGCGCGCCGCGGCGCGGATACGATTCTGCGGGGTATCCGTGCCATCTCCGATTACGAATCGGAGCTGCAAATGGCGCTGATGAATCGCCGGCTGCGCCCCGAAACCGAAACCATCTTTCTGATGGCCGGAGAAGAATACTCGTTCATCAGCTCTCGCATGGTGAAAGAAATCATCACACTGGGCGGCGACGTTTCGAGCTTCGTCCCTGAGCCGGTTGTCGCGCGGCTGCGCGCAAAATTTTTCCGTTAACGATACATTGAAATTTAAGCTATGCAAGCAACCGCTGAGATCGCAGATCGTATTTCTACTATCAGTGTTTCGTCTACCCTGAAGGTTTCCGCCGACGCGGAGCGCCTGCGCCGTGAAGGCGCCGACGTGGTCGACTTCGGAGCGGGCGAGCCCGACTTCCCCACGCCTGCCAACATCAGCCAGGCGGCCATCGCGGCCATTAACGCGAACTTCACCAAGTACACCAACGCGGGCGGCACGCAGGAACTGCGCGAAGCCATCTGCGAGCGCCATCATCTCGATTTCGGCACGCAGTACTCGGTCTCGGAGTGCATGGTGACGGTGGGCGGAAAGCACGCCATCTTCAACCTGATCCAGGCGCTCATCAACCCGGGCGATGAAGTCATCATCCCGGTTCCTTATTGGGTGACATATAAAGACGTGGTCAACTACGCCGGCGGCGTGTGCGTGTTTGTCAACACGGATGAAAGCACCGGATTCGAAGTCACGGCTGAGATGATTGAGCGGCACATCACGGATCGCACCAAGCTCGTCATTATCAACTCACCGTCGAACCCGAGCGGCGCCGTGCTTTCGAAGGAAGAGTTCCGCGCCATCTACGACGTGACGTCCAAGCGCGGCATCTTCCTGATGACCGACGAATGCTATTGCCACTTCCTCTATGGGGACAAGCCGTTCTCTATTGCAGCCCTGCCTGGCGCCAAGGAGACCGTGGTGGTTGCCGGTTCGCTGTCGAAAACGTATGCCATGACCGGCTGGCGCATCGGTTTCGCGCTCGCGCCCGCGCCCATCATCGGAGCCATGATGAAGCTGCAGAGCCACAGCACCTCGAATCCGACCTCGATCTCTCAGAAGGCCGCAGTCGAGGCCATGCGCGGGCCGCAGGCATCGGTGCCCAAGATGCTCGCAGAATACCGTCATCGCCGCGACTTCGTCATTGAGCGGCTGCGTGCCATTCCCGGCGTGTCGATCGTCACCCCGAAAGGAGCGTTCTACGCCTATCCCAACATCAGCGTGGCCTATGCGAACGGCCGCGTTTCGAACTCGCTAGAGTTTTCGAGCGAGTTGTTAGCGAAGAAGCACGTTGCGGTCGTACCGGGCGAAGCATTCGGGACGAGCGAACACGTTCGCATCTCCTACGCCACCTCGATGAAGGAACTCGAGCGCGGCCTGGATCGCCTGCACAAGTTCATTGACGAACTCCGAGCCTAACCCGGCGTTCCCATTCACGCAGCGGTGCCGATGGCGGTCGGGTGTGTCGGTTGGTATAAACCGATTTCCCCTCCGCCAGGCAGGCGCACGGTGGTTTTAATGCCCCACTCCGCCTTCATCACCTCCGTGCACATGACATGCCTGGATTCGAGTCGTCGCATCATCGCATCCAGATCGTCGCACATCAGATAAAGCACGGCTCCCAGGAGGTTGTGCTCGGCATGAAGCCGGGCGAAGTTTCCGCTCGCCGGATGGACCGCCATCTCCGCTGGCGGCAGTGCAAAAATCAGCCAGTTGTGTCCGAGGTCAATGGCCCGGAACTCCAGAACGTCGCGAAAGAACGCGCGATCCCGGTCCGGATCCGTGCTGTAGAGGAGGAAATGAGCGCCGTTAATCATCAGCGCAGTCTATCAGTGTTGCGCCTGACCTGAAATCGCGCCTCTCCGCCTGGTTCCAGACTCGAGCGAAGCGAGGAATCATGCTCCCGGTTTAACGCCTTTCCGCAGGCTGGAGTATGAACGGTGGTCTGCAGGAATTCGAGTACGGGAAAATGGTGACAGTCCACAAGGGATCTTAGTGTCGAAGAAACGTGTGTTGCTGCCTTACCGTAACCCGGTCAAGGTGAGGCCGTATGAATCGGCTGTTCGGGCCGCGGGAATGGAACCGGTATCTGTTCTTACGTCCGGTTCGGTTTCTCTTGGAAGTGCGGCTGGTTTGCTGTTACTGGGGGGGACCGATGTCAATCCAAAGCACTATGGGGCAGCGGCGCATCCGGAAACAGACTCGCCGGATGATGAGCGCGACGCGGTGGAACTGGAACTGATCCATGAAGCGCTCGAGAACGACCTGCCGATCCTTGGGATTTGCCGGGGCCTGCAGATCCTGAACGTGTATCACTGCGGGACCTTAATTCAGCATCTGCCAGACCCGAAACGGCATGACCCGAATATGGAAAATCCCGGAAGCGTGGCACACGAAGTGACGATCGAGCCGGACACCCTGCTTGCAGCGATTGCGGGGGCTACTGTGTGGCGGGTTAACTCGCGACACCATCAGGCGGTCGATCAACCAGGCGAACGGCTGAGCGTGACGGCGCGGGCCAGCGAAGACGGTGTTGTGGAGGCGTTGGAACGGCATGACAAGCACTTCGTCTTGGCGGTGCAATGGCATCCGGAAGACCAGGTGGGCGAACATCCGGAACAGTTGAAGTTGTTCGAACGCTTTCGAGATGCGCTGCTATAGCAGTTACGTCAAGCCGTCGGGAGGCGGCTTGCTGAATTCGATTTCAGGAAGTTGTTCGACAGCGCGGCGCAAGGAGTGTTCCCACGAGGAGTGGATGATGTTCAAGTCCTGATCCGAATCAGAAAAGCGGCGGTACTGCGTCAGCTTGAAGCTGTTCCGCCGGTAAAGAAGGATCTCAATCGGCGGTCCGACTGTAACATTGGATCTCATTGTCGCGTCGAAGGAAAGAAGCGCGTATTTGGCGGCATCTTCGAGGACGGTGCTGAATTCGACGCCTCTATCAAGAATGGGACGCCCATATTTGCACTCGCCCAGTTGCAGGTAGGGGGAATCATCGGTGGCGCGCAGCGGGTTTCCCTGCGGATAAATCAGATAAAGGCCGGGCTCCTCGCCCTGCACCTGGCCGCCGATGAGTAAGTGGACATTGAAGGTGTACTGGTCCCGCTCGAGAGCCGCGCGATCGATGTCGGACACACGGCGGACGCAGTCGCCGACGATCCGGGCGGCGTGGTAGAGAGAGTCGGCCTTTGCCAATCCCGATCCCGCATCAAAGTCGATGCGGAGAAGAGTGATGACTGACTGGCTTATGGAGAGACTTCCGCTGGACAAGATGACGAAAACCCGGTTGCCGGGTTGTACGAAGAGGTGCATCTTGCGGCAAATGTTGATCTGATCGAAGCCGGCGTTAGAGCGCGAATCCGATGCCATCACCAGGCCGCCTTCAGTCACGATACCCAAACAGTACGTCATGTTGCTCCTGGTTCGATTTATCGCCGATGCTCTATTGTTGCAACTTGCCGAAGCCCAGCCGCGGCCCGGGTGCTTCGTTTGAGCTGGCGATACGTGGCTATGTGAACCGCGTTAGTTCCGTGCCCAGTGAACAGTCAGCCGCTTTCTGTAGGAGTTGTAGCAGACTATGCTGATCCGCTTGGGATATGACATCCGATTCGAGGTTTCCGAGCGCATGCCGATGGTGGCGCTCCTCAACGTTCACAGCTCGCGCGACAAGGACCTTCTCGAGCCTGACAAATTACACATCGACCCAAATGCGAAGGTCGAGCAGTATGTGGATAGCTTCGGAAACTATTGCTCCCGCTTCGTGGCGCAGCCGGGCGAGCTTCGACTCTGGAACTCAACGCTGATTGAAGATTCGGGTGAACCCGATGCCCAGAATCCGGCGGCACGAGAAGTTCCCGTGGAGGAGTTGCCGCATGAGATGCTTCGGTATCTCTTAGCGAGCCGCTACTGCGAAGTAGATCTGCTTTCACAAATCGCCATCGAACTGTTCGGCAATGCCGCGCCGGGTTGGCAACGAGTGCAGGCCATCTGTGACTGGGTCCACGGGAAAGTAACGTTTGGCTATAACTTCGCCCGCGCCACGAAAACGGCTCTAGACGTCTACACGGAGCGCCAGGGCGTCTGCCGCGATTTTCAACATCTCGCGATTACGTTCTGCCGCAGCCTCAACATTCCGGCGCGCTACGTGACGGGATATTTGGGCGATATCGGAGTACCGGCTGCTCCGTCACCGATGGATTTCAGCGCGTGGTTCGAAGCGTATCTGGAGGATCGCTGGTGGACTTTCGACGCGCGGCACAATCAACCCCGAATCGGGCGCGTAGTCATGGCCACAGGCAGGGATGCAGCCGACGTGGCGATTACCACGTCGTTCGGCAATCCGCGGCTGATAAGGTTCGACGTTGTTACCGATGAAGTAGCGCAAGAAGCGGCCGTGGAGAGGTGAGCGGGGAGAGGTTGATCCGAAATCCTGTTTAGTGTCGTTCACTGGACAGGCGAAACTGCCGAAACGGTGGTATTCTGCATAGACGCTTGTGACCGGCAAGACCTTTTCGCACTATCGCATTTTGGAAAGGATAGGCGGCGGAGGGATGGGAGTCGTATACCGGGCCGAAGACCTTGCGTTGGGCCGCGAAGTTGCACTCAAATTCCTGCGCGATGAAGTCACACGCGACCCTCCAGCAGTTGAACGCTTTGAGTATGAGGCTCGGGCGACAGCAGCCATCAATCACCCAAACATCTGCACAATTTACGAGGTCGGTGAATATGAGGGTTCGCCTTACATCGCAATGGAATTTCTCGAAGGCGAGACCCTCAAACATAAGATCCACGGGAGGCCACTTCCACTAAACCACCTTTTGGATTGGGCGATTCAGATTGCGGATGCACTTGGCGCGGCGCATGGCCGCGGCATCGTCCATCGAGACTTGAAACCTGCAAACCTTTTCATCAACAAGCGGAGCCAGGCGAAGGTTCTCGATTTCGGATTGGCCAAGCTTCGCTCCGCAAGGATGGTCACGTCGGTAGGCGGATTGGAAAGTACGCTCACTGCCGTCCAAACCGACCCGGGCAACACCATGGGAACCCCGGCTTACATGTCGCCGGAGCAGGCACGTGGCGAACACGTTGACGCCCGTTCCGATCTTTTCAGTTTCGGTGCAGTTCTCTATGAGATGGCAACCGGCAAGCAGGCGTTCCACGGAACCAGCACCGCGCTCGTAATGGCGTCGATCCTTCGTGATACCCCGGACAGGCCACTGCAGGTGAACTCGGACTTACCGACCGAACTCGACCACATCATCTGTAAAACGCTCGAAAAGGACATAGATATTCGTTATCAGACCGCAGCCGATCTTTGCGCTGATCTCAAACGGCTTCGGCGAGATACCGAGTCTGGCCAGATTGCGGCACTTACTGATCATCGGAGCGGCCGCTCGCGACGACGGATGATACTGTGGGGCGCTGGCGTAGTCCTTGCCCTGGCGTTGCTGGCGGTCATTTATGCGCGGTTACGTGCAGCGCGTCCGGCCGATTTCGATAATCCGGAACTTACGAAGTTAACTACTACCGGATCTGTGACCGCAAGTGCAATCTCTTCGGATGGTAAGTACGTCGCTTACTCTACTGGTTCTGATACCCAGTCACTGCACCTGCGCCAACTAGCAACAGGCACTGACATAGAGCTGTCGCCGCAATTACCTAATCGTTATTCCGCTCTGGCATTCTCACCGGACGACTCCTATATCTACTATCTCGGCGCATCGGGCGGAGCCGCCGGCCGTGACCTGATGCAAATACCCGCACTCGGCGGACGCCCGCGAAAACTCATTCGCAACGTCGATTCACGAGTGGCGTTTTCTGCCAACGGAAAGCGCGTTGCATTCATTCGAACCAACGTGACACCGGGCGAAGACGCGTTAGTACTTGCAAACAGCGACGGGAGCGATGAGCGCACGGTTGTCACCTTAAAGGACACGCAACGGTTCGAGCCCGATTGTGAACCTTCATGGTCTCCCGACGGCAGCGTAATCGCTGCATCCGTCTCAGAAGGCGATCATGATCATCCCGCTGTGTTCCCGGCAAACGGCGGACCGGAACGCGCTATTGGTCAGAAGAACTGGGTTGAGATGGACTCTGTGAACTGGGCTCTGGGCGGTCAGGCGTTGATCGTCAATGCAGTGTCTCCGTCGTCAACACTCCTGCAGATCTGGAAGATCGATCTCCGAAGCGGTGCGGCGCGGAGAATTACAAACGATACCAGTAACTACTACGATGTGATGGCGACTGCCGCTTCGGACATTCTCAGTGCGTTACGCGTCGATTCAGTCTCGAATCTATGGAGGCTGGATACGAATCAACCCGGCGACCAGGGCACGCCTGAAGAAGTTCATCAGATCACCACCGGCACCGGGAAATGGGGACTTGGTGGCCTGACTTGGTCCGGGCACGGGCGGATTGCGTATACGATCACCGACAGCAAGAATGACGAGATTGCGACCGCCGATCCGGATGGCACCAACTCGCGCGAACTCACGCGGGGAGAAGCCGCCTGGGATGGACTCTCCTCTTGCGGCGGTAACTATCTCGTATTCACAAAGCATCGTCTGGGACGTTCGAGTATCTGGAGAATAGATGCAGACGGGAGTAACGGAATGCTTTTGGCCAGCGGCGGTTCGTATCCGTCGTGCTCTCCGGACGGAAAGTGGGTGGTGTTCACGGCCGAAGGCGGAAGGATTTCAAAGGTATCAATTGAGGGAGGCGGACAGGTCCTCCTCACCCATCAGACCGGCGGATTCCCAACGTTTTCGCCAAACGGCCAAAGCGTAGCTTATGAAACAGAGGCTCCAAACAGAAGCTCCGCAATCGCCGTAATTCCTGCTGCGGGTGGAGAAGCGACCCATATCATCGGCGCTGGGGAGATCGAAGAATGGTCGCCATTTTCCTGGGCTCCGAACGGCCGCGCGTTTGATTATGTAAGAGTCCGGAACGGCGCCTACAATATCTGGCGGCTGCCGCTCGATGGAAGTGCGCCGATGCCGCTAACCCATTTCGACTCAGGCGTGATCTTCAACTTTGCCTGGTCACCCGATGGCACTCGATTGGTTTTAGCTAAGGGGTCGAGTTCCAGCGACGTCGTCCTTCTTCGAAACAACGCTGCCCCGCTGTGAAGTGGCTCCTTACGGAAACGCCTGTCGGATCCTGACAGTACGGTCGAGTTCATCAAGTTCCTGCAGTACTTTCAGACGTAAATCCTTATCGATCTGCGCAGAGTGGAGCCAGGCGTGAACTTCCGCATCGGCTGCTGCAGATTGCTGCCCGCCGATGAACGCCGCAAGCCAGCGAACCAGGAAAAAGATTTTGCGTTGCTGTTTGATCTGCGGCAATGCCTCCAGAGCCAGCCGCAAATAAGGCCGCGTCAGCTCCGGTTGATTCCAGGCATTGAATGTTCCCAGGCTCTGCTCGATCCAGTCCTCCTGCCGCGAAGGGTTATGCAGATAGTCATCGAAGTACCAGTGCTTGGTGGTGGCATCCGGCTTCGCAGCAGCCGCCACGTATGCATTCTTAAGCCCATCGCCGGTAGAGTCGCGCCTCTTCTCGGCTTCATAGAACTCGGCCGCAGCGGGATCATTGTTTTCGATCAGGGCGGCGACTATGCTCCAACGATCGAGCGGACGCAGTTCGACGCCGGGTATTACCACAGTTCCGGAAAGCAATTGCTTCAGGTCACCGAGACCCGACGGTGTGGCCGCCATCGCAGTAAGAGTTCGAAACCACATGATGCGGAGATCCGGTTCCGGGGAATGAAGCGCACGGTCGAACGCAAGTCTTTCGAACTTCGGCGTCAGTTGGTCGCGAGTGCCGGCATTGACGTAGCGGTGCAGCGCAGTTGTCGCGTGCACACCCAAGGAGCGGGTAAGCGCCGCGTCAGTCTCCGATGGCAAATGATCGAGCGCCACCGAAATATAATCGCGCGGCTGCATTTGAACGAAACGAACCGAATCCCACAGCGCACCCCAAAGCAGCGTTCGCCGGAAAAGATCGGAAACACCGCCTGCCTGCTGCTGGAGATAAATGCGACTTTCTGAATCGAGCAGAAACAGTCCGTAGGCGTGATCGTCATTGTTCGCAAATACGTATGCCGGACAGGTTTTACTTCGCGCTTCAGGGACCTCGGCACGTTCCCCGGAGAATTGGACGCGAAGCAGCGCCGTCTCTCCGTCCGCGTATCCCAGCAGGATCTCCGTCGCCACCGGCCACGTTCCGCCTTCGCCCAGCACATTTTTCTGCTCCAGGCTGAGCGCGGCCAAACGGCCCCCCTGGCAGGACCAGGTGGTCGTAATTTCCGGCAGGCCGCGGCGGCGGATCCAGGCTGTCGCCCACGTTTCAAGATGCTGACCGGAGGCGCGCTCAAATGCTTGTACGAGATCGCTCCACTGAGCGTTGCCGTACGCATGCTCGCGCAAGTAAATACGCAGACCATCGCGGAATGCGTCGTCTCCGATCAGGAACGCCAGCTCGCGCAGCAAGCCAGGCGCCTTGTCATACACGATAGCCCCGTAAGCGGACTTGGCATCGAGCAGATTGGGGATGTCCTGATAGATAGGGGTGGTTCCAGGCGTTTCGTCGATCGCGTACGCGGCAGGCTTAATCTGCTCATAGAAGCGTTTCCAAACAGGCTGATCCGGGGCAAGCGATGTCATCGCAAGATACGCCATGTATTGAGCGAAGCCTTCCTTCAACCAGAGATCGTCGAACCAGCGCATGGTGGTGAAGTCGCCGAACCACTGATGGGCAAGCTCGTGAAGAACGGTGATGCTGCGGTTGAAGCGGTCCGTGTCGGTGGGCGCGGTACGGAACAGCATGCTGTCTTCGTTGAGGAAGGTTGCGCCGGCGTGTTCCATTCCACCATAAGGGAAACCGGGGATGAGCACCGTGTCGTACTTGGGAAACGGGAACGGCTGGGCAAAGTAGCCGGCAAGAAACTCCATTCCCCTCGCGGTTAAAGTCTGAATTTGCGGAATCTCCGGTTCAGAACGGGCCACCTGTGACTTGCGCACATACACGTCCGGCAGGCCCGCCGCGGTGTGGACGGCTTGGAACGGGCCCGCGGCGAAAGCGAAGAAATAAGTGCTGATGGGACGCGTTTCAGCAAACGAAGTGCGCGAAATCGCTCCCATAGCTTCCGTCCTGACCGCCCGCGTGTTCGAGACAATCGTCCACGACGTAGGTGCGGTCAGACTCAGCGTGAATCGGGCTTTCAGATCCGGCTGATCGAAGCACGGAAATGCCATGCTTGCATCCATGGGCACAAACAGCGTGTAAATGTAGCTGCTGCCGTCGTCTTTGTCGTCATACCGTGTGATGGCCTTATTCGCCGGGGCAACAGGGGCGGTAAAATCCAGCATCACGATGTTTTCGCCGGGGCGAAGATCAAGCGGATTCAGCCTTATATGGCCGTTCTCACTCTCAACGGGCACAGGCTCGCCATTCACAATCAGATTGCTGGCGATACCCTCGCGGAAATCAATCAATAACGGAAAAACATGGGACAGTTTGAACCGCAGTTCTTCATGGCCCTGCGTGCCTGTCGGATGGGAATTGAGCGTGAAATTCAGCGCGTACCGCACGTCTGACACATAGCGGGCGCGTTCGATCGCTATGTCTCTAGGGACGCCCATCGGTACGCTTGCAAAGAGCACAGGAACGAAGACCAGCCCGACTAGCGATGTTCTCACCATGCCAATTCTGAGGGATGCGGCGCAATTTGATCAATCACCCAAAAAAGCCCCCAGCACTTCGCTGTACGTGCTACACTACGATTCGCTTCCCTCCCCCGCTGTGGTCCTGCAGTCCAGGACTCTAGCTCATGGAACGCGCTGCTCGACTCGTAAAGAAGAACAAGTATTCCAAACAGATTCTTGCCGACGACGATATGGCACGCGCCATCTGGCCTACGGCTGTCGGCAAGGCGATTGCTGCCCACACGTCGCGCCTGCGGCTCGTGCGCTCTACTCTCGTGGTGGAGGTGGAGGACGCTACGTGGCAGAGGCAGCTTTTTCCGCTCACAAGCCAGATCCTGGAGCGGCTGCGCAAGGTCAGCGGCAGCGACACCATCCAGGATATTGAGTTCCGCGTAGGGATTCCGCGCCGGCAAGCCGCCCGCGCCGTCTCGCGCGATAGTTTCGCATCCGGAGCGCCCACCTTGTTCGATGAAGCCGATACCATTCAGGACGCTGTGCTAAAGAAGGTATATCGACTCTCGCGCGAGAAGGCCACCGCTTGAAGCTAACTGATGAAGAAGTCCGCTACGTCGCCGACCTGGCGAATTTGCGGCTGTCCGACGAAGAAATCGTTCGCATGTCCCATGACCTGGGCCATATTCTGACTCATATCGAGCAACTGAACGAGCTGGATACGGCAAACGTACCACCCATGGCCCAAGTGCTGTTTGAGGCGGACGAAGTCGCAACGCTGCGCGAGGACATCCCGCGTACGCCGCTCAGCAACCAAGACGCGCTTGCGAATGCGCCGGCCAGCGGCGGCGGCTATTTCAAGGTGCCGAAGGTAATCGAGCGGTCCTGAGTCGCAGTACGGAATCAAACAAGTGAGTTTCTCAGACAACATTCCCTCACTCACCATCCAAAGGGTCCGCGAGGGACTTCTCAACAAGCATTTCTCCGCCCTCGAACTGGCCAAAGCGTCGATTACCTACGCGCAGGCGGAAAACCCGAAGACGAATGCCTATTTGACGTTTTCTCCCGAACGGGCATTCGCTGCTGCCGCGCGGGTGGATGACTCAATCGCGAAGGGTGAATACGTGGGGTCGCTCGCGGGCGTTCCGCTCGCCGTCAAAGACGTAATCGTCACAAAGGATCTGCGCACCACCTGCGGCTCGCGGATACTCGAAAACTATAAGCCGCCTTATGACGCGACTGCGGTGTATCGACTGGAGCAGGAAGGCGCAGTCATCATCGGGAAAACCAATTGTGATGAGTTCGCCATGGGCTCCTCTAACGAGAACTCCGCATTTGGGCCGGTGCGGAATCCCAGGGCTCTCGATCGCGTGCCGGGCGGATCGAGCGGGGGCTCTGCGGCCGTGGTGGCACAAGGAACGGCGGTTGTCTCGCTAGGCTCTGATACGGGCGGCTCCATTCGCCAGCCGGCCAGCTTCTGCGGCGTTGTCGGCGTGACGCCGACTTACGGCCGTGTCTCGCGTTACGGGCTGGTCGCCTTTGCCAGCTCGCTTGATCATATCGGTCCCTTCGCGCGCAGTGTGGAGGATGCGGCAACGGTGCTCGAAGCCATCGCGGGACGCGACGATGCGGATTCCACTTCAGCTTTCGCACCGGTGGACGACTATCATGCCCTGATGCACGAACCCGTCCGCGGCATGAAGCTCGGCCTTCCAAAGGAGTACTTCGAAGGGCTTAGCTCCGAGACCGGACAGGTGATCGAGGCAGCCATCAGGCATCTGGAAAAACTTGGCTGCGAGATAAAAGAAGTCAGTCTGCCGCATACGAAGTATGCGCTCTCGTGCTACTACATCATCGCCCCTGCGGAAGCAAGCTCCAACCTTGCCCGCTACGACGGCGTGCGCTACACCATCCGCGCCGACGGAGAGACTCTGGCTGATATGTACCGCAACACGCGGGGCTGTGGTTTCGGGCCCGAGGTCAAGCGGCGCATCATGTTAGGCACCTACGCCCTCAGTGCCGGTTACTATGACGCCTACTATAAGAAAGCGCAGCAGGTCCGCACGCTGATTGCGCAGGACTTCAACGAGGCGTTCAAGCAGGTAGATGCACTCATCACCCCTGTTTCGCCCTTCCCGGCCTTCAAGATTGGCGAGAAGATTGATGATCCGCTGGCGATGTATTTGTCGGATGTCTACACACTGACTGGTGATCTCGCCGGCGTACCGTGCATGTCGGTTCCCTGCGGCCAATCGAGCGAAGGGCTGCCGATCGGCCTGCAGATCTTCGCGAAACACTTCGACGAGGCCACTATGTTCCGCGTCGCCTACAACTACGAACGAAGCACGAAGCAGTAATGCCAGAGGGCGAGGCGCGGTGACTCGCATAGGACCGGCAGGCTGGGCTTATAAGGATTGGAACGGTATCGTCTACCCTTCGCCCAAGCCGCGCGGCTTCCATGAGCTTACGTTTCTCGCCCGCTATTTCGACGCACTCGAAATCAATGTCTCGTTCTACCGGCCGCTGACGCCCAAGATGGCCGCGCAGTGGGTGGAGCGGGTTCAACAGAACAGGAATTTTCGATTCACGGCTAAGCTGTGGCGCGGCTTCACGCACGAGCGCAACGCGAGCGCGGCTGACGAGCAGGAATTCAAGGACGGGCTCGCCCCGCTGTCTGAAGCCGGGCGGTTCGGAGCCTTGCTTTTGCAGTTCCCGTGGTCTTTTCGCAACACCGATGAAAATCGCGCTTACGTAGCTCACCTGCGCGACTGTTTTCGCGACTACCCGCTGGTGCTGGAAGTGCGCCACTCGAGTTGGAGCGAGCCGGGCATGCTTGACGCCCTCGAGCAACTCGATATAGGTCTGTGCAATATCGATCAGCCGTTATTCAAGCGTTCAATAAAGCCCAGCGCGGTGACAACCTCCGCGGTCGGCTACATTCGCCTGCACGGCCGGAATTATCAGTCGTGGTTCACCGAAAATAAATTTCCAGGCGAGCGCTACGACTACCTCTACTCCTTCGACGAGCTCGATCCCTGGCTCGATCGTGTAAAGACCGTCGAAACTGCCGCCAGAGATACTTATGTGGTCACAAACAACCACTATCTGGGGAAGGCTGTTGTGAATGCGCTCGAGATCTCGTCAATCCTCAAGGGCGAACCGGTCGAAGCCCCGGCTACGCTGGTGGAGCGCTATCCCGAGCTGCGACAATTTGCTGCCGGGGCGGAGCCGCCTTCCCAGCTCTCACTTCGGCCCGAGTAGTTGTCGAATCTCGGCAGTGGGCCGGTCTTTCCAATATCGATTGAAGTTGTCCACGCTCATAAACGAGCGCGAATACATGCGGTCGATATAAACCGTGCCGGCGAGGTGGTCGACCTCGTGCTGCAGTATGCGGGCATGCCAGCCGGTCGCTTCAATTACCTTCGGCTCGCCGCGGTGGTCCAGGCAGTTGACGCGCACGCTGCGGACCCTCGGCACCAGCGCGGTAAACCCGCCGAGGCTAAGGCAGCCTTCGAAGAACTCTATCTCGGGCTCGCCCAGCAGCGTGATCTTCGGGTTCACAATAACGTGAAACGGTACGGGCTTCCTTTCGCGTTCCTTGAGGAATTCCGCGGGCGCGTCTTTGGTGTATTCCTTCCTGTCTTCGATTACCGCGATCTGTATTGGGAGTCCGACCTGTGGCGCCGCGAGGCCCACGCCCGGAGCATCGTACATGGTCGCCCGCATCGACTCGATTAATTCCTGTGTCTCCCGGCTGCGGATCTCGTCGCGCGTCAATTCCCTGGCCCGCTCCCGTAACACGGATTCTCCGACCTGGACGATTTTCAATCGCATTCTGTTTCGATGAAGATTGTACCTGCGAGGTGCAGAGTATGTCTGTTCTTAGCAGTGTCGTACACTCGTCGAGTTGATGCTACCGAATCTTCAGATGCGGTCCACGGAGGTGTTGCCGCCCGAGCCGCGCTGGCCTGCCATTCTCGGCCTGCTCGCCACCTCGGGGCTATATGTAATACTTCCGGAACGCCTCACCGCTGGTCCCAACTGGCTCTTACCCGGCATCGCCATGGCGTTCCTTGCAGCTTCCATCGTGAGCCATCGCTCCGGTCGGTCGAGTCTGAATTTCGTATTCGGCGTTGGGGTCTCCGCCGTGTTGACTGCTTCACTCGTGTGGGCTCTCGCTATGCTGATCGCCGGCCTTCCCGGAAAGCTGGAAACTCCAACTGAGTTGTTGCGCTCAGCAGTTGCACTCTGGGTCAGTAACATTCTGGTATTCGCTTCCTGGTATTGGCGTCTGGATGCCGGCGGGCCGCACGAGCGCGAATCGCGCCCATCCCACGAAGAGGGGGCCTTTCTGTTTCCGCAGATGACACTGAAGAACCAAAGAGTCTGGAGACCCGGCTTTGTCGATTACCTTTTCCTCGCGTTCAACACCAGCACGGCGTTTTCTCCCACCGATGTCCCTGTTCTAGCGGGTTGGGCCAAGTTGCTGATGATGGTTCAGAGCTCGATTTCGCTCGGGACCCTTGCCATCCTTGCCGCGCGTGCCATCAACATTCTGTAGCCGCCCGATATGAAAACTCCCGACTTACAACTTCTCACGCCGGCGCTGTTCGAAGACCTCGTCCACCGCGCAAAAGAGTCGCCGCGGTTACGGACAAATTACAATTTCCATCGCAATATGGTGGATAATCCGCACCGCTTCCTGAATGTGATGGCTCACGGCACCTACATTGCGCCACACCGGCATCTCGATCCGCCGAAATCCGAATCGTTCCTTGTCCTCGAAGGTGGAATCGCCTTCTATACATTCGAGGATTCCGGCAAGATCTCGGCGGTGGCCGTGCTCGGCCGCGATGCAGTGGGTATCGACATCCAGCCCGGCGTTTGGCACACGCTCGCGGTCCTCAGCGCACACGCGGTTTGCTTCGAAGTCAAACCCGGGCCTTACTCGGCAGCTAACGACAAGGACTTTGCACCGTGGGCGCCGCGCGAAGGCGACCCAGGCGTGCCGGCGTATCTCAAGTATCTGCTCTCGCTTGTGCCGCCGTATTAGTACCACCGGCCGGAAATAATGTCGTCGTCTAATTGCGCAGCAACACGGATGGGACAGACCAAATACGATCACCTGTTTCTGTGATATCTTTGGCACCTGCAAAGGAGGACTGCCTTGAAACGACTTACTTTCATCGCTTCGTGCGTTGTATCTTTCGTCCTCGGCACCCTGCTCCCATTCAGGAGCACCCACGCCCAGACGAATACGCATACTCCGACTTACTACCAGATTTCGTTCATGAAAACTCGCCCGGGTCAGGACCCTGTCAAAATGGAGCGCGATCTTTGGAAACCCATACAGACGGATCGGATGGAAAGCGGCGAGATCAACTCCTGGACCGTCATGCGGCCGATCTTTAGCGGCCCTCATGACTACGACTACGTAACGGTTGAAAGTTTCAGCGATATGACCAAGTTCATAAAAACTGACTACGACCGACTTTTTGAGAAACACTGGGGCAAAGAGAAGGTCCAGAGTGCGATGACGCAAACTGAAGCCGCCCGCGACATGATTGGCAACGAAATGTGGGTCAGCGTTGAAGGGGTTACGAAGCAAAGTAAGTAAGCGGACTTGCCCCCGCCGCGATTGCGCCGCCGGCCGCGCATTTCGGGTTAAAGGCGCTGCTGAAGGTGCTGAACGACGCGGTTCATCGCTGCCCGCCCCTCCGCGACAACTCCGCCCCATTGGAAGAAGCCGTGGAGCATACCGGGATAGTCCTCTCGCTCGACGCTCACTCCTGCCTGTTCCAGCCGATTGGCATAGGCTCTGCCTTCGTCCGCGAGAATGTCGAATTCCGCTGTAAGGATCAATGCCGGCGCCAGTCCGGTCAAATCCTGCGCCTGCAGCGGCGAAACACAAGGGCTGCGCCGGTCCACATCCCTGGGCAGATAGAGTTGCCAGGAATGCACACAATCCACCAATGTGAACGGCGGCATGAAGGCATTTTCAACAAGGGATGGTGAGGAGAGCGTCGCATCCAGCATGGGATAGATCAGCACCTGCGCCTTGAGTGAAAGCCGGTTGTCGCGAGCCATCAGCGCTATTACTGCCGCCAGGTTTCCTCCGGCACTGTCTCCAGCGACGGCAAGGCGCTCACGATCGCCGCCAATGGAATTTGCATTCGCCGCAAGCCAGTTCAGGACGGCAAAGCAGTCCTGGGCAGCCGCGGGGTAGGGGTGTTCGGGAGCGCGCCGGTAGTTCACCGCCACTACCATCGCGGAAACGTGATTCGCCAGCATGCGGCAAAGCGGATCGTGCGTATCCAGATCTCCCGATACAAATCCACCGCCGTGAACGTAAAGAACAACCGGCAGGTCCCGCCCATTCACCTTCGGCCGGTAAATGCGGACCGGGATGTCGCCCGCAGGACCGGGCACAGTCCGATCCGTTGCAGACTCGACCGGCTCCGGCTGACCCGACCGCGAGACCGCGGCCCGGTAAGCCGTTCTTTTTTCCTCGACACTCGCCGGCGCCAGTCCACCGCGCAGGTCCATTTCAGGTAGCAGCCGCAGCAGGTCCGGATTTTGAATATCGGCCGCTGGATTGCGCACATCAGCCATGCTCTACGAATAGCAGGCGAAGCGACGTTTAATAACCGCTACAGCCAATCTACTTAGAGAACGTGGGTTCGGGCTCCCACGATGGCACCGGTGCTGCCGCGATCTTCCGCTTCCGGCCCTTCGTGAAACGGTCGAGATAGATGTAGATAACTGGCGTGATGTAAAGCGTCAGAAGCTGCGATACGATCAGTCCGCCGACCACCGCGATACCCAGCGGGCGCCGGGCCTCGCCGCCGGCTCCCGTACCGAAAGCAATCGGAAGCGTGCCGAGCAGCGCCGCCATGGTGGTCATCATGATCGGGCGGAAGCGTTGCAGGCAGCCTTCAAAGATCGCCTCTTCCGGCGATTTGCCTTCGTTCCGCTCGGCCGCAAGAGCGAAGTCGATCATCATGATTGCGTTCTTCTTCACGATGCCGATCAGCAGGACGATGCCAACGAACGAATAGAGGTTCAGATCCTGGTTGAAGATCAGAAGCGTAATGAGCGCGCCGATACCGGCTGCCGGCAGGCCCGAGAGAATCGTGATCGGATGAATGAAGCTTTCGTAAAGGATGCCGAGCACCAGGTAAATGACCAGCACCGCAATCAGCAGCAGGATGCCCAGATCGCGCAGCGAATTCTGGAAGGCTGCGGCAGTGCCCTGGTAGCTGAAGCCGAGAGTATCGGGCATGCCGATCTCGTGCGCGGCTTCGCTCACCGCTTTCGTTGCCTCACTGAGGGAAACCCCAGGCTTGACGTTGAATTGGAAGTTCACCGCCGGCAACTGGCCAATGTGATTCACAGTCAGCGGCGCAACCGTCTGCTTCAGCCGCATAACGGCGGAGAGCGGCACCATTTTGCCCTGGTTCGAGCGGATATAGAGATCCGTGAGCGCGGCTGGATTGCGCTGATACTGCGGCAGCACCTCCAGGACGACGTCGTACTGGTCCGAAGCCGCGGTGATGGTCGTCACCCGCCGGTTGCCGTAGGCATCATACAGCGTGTTCGCAATCGTATCCGGCGAAACGCCTACCGCCATCGCAAGATTGCGATCGATATCGACGTTGAGCCTCGGATTGGCCAGACGGAGATCGCTATAGATGTCCTTGATCTGCGGCACCGTCCGCAGCTTGGCTTCGAGTATCGGCGCCCATTTATAAAGCTCCGCCGTGTCCGCATCCTGTAGTGCCACCGAGTACTGCGCACGCCCTTCGTTTTGGCCTAGCGTGACGAGCGGCGGCGACTGCAGAAAGACCATCAGACCGGGTATTTTCGAGAACTGCTGCTCGAGTTGACCGATGATGGCATCTGCCGGCGGCCGATGCTTATCAGTCTTGAACTCCACGAACAGGAAGCCGGTGTTCTGGTCTCCCATCGGCGTGCCTGACCCGTAAGTTTGCACCCAGGGATTTTTCTCAACGACTTTGTTCACCTGCTGCTGCAGACCGACCATCTTGTCGAAGGAAGCATCCTCCGACGCCTCGGTACCGCCGAACACGAAGCCCTGGTCCACGGTGGGCATAAAGCCCTTCGGCATGACGACAAACAAGTACACCGTCCCCACGGTGAGCGCGATGCTGATGGCCAGAGTGGTCTTCCGATGATGCAAGACCACCTGCAGCGTACGCCGGTAAGTCTCATTCAGCCAGATGAAGAACCGCTCTGACACGAGGTAGAACTTACCTGTCGGATGGCTTTCGTGCCGCAGAAACCTGCTGCACAGCATGGGGGTAAGCGTAAGTGAGATCAACCCAGAAATCAAAACCGCGACCGCGATGGTAATAGAGAATTCGCGCAACAGCCGCCCGATGATCCCGCTCATGAAGAGCACCGGAATGAACACGGCAACCAGCGAGATGGTCATCGAAACAATGGTGAATCCAACCTCGCGCGCGCCATCGATGGCCGCCTGCATGCGCGGCTTGCCCATTTCCATGTGCCGCACGATGTTCTCGAGCATGACAATTGCATCGTCGACAACGAATCCCACTGAAAGCGTCATCGCCATCATCGAGAACATGTCGATGGTGAAGCCGAGCAGTTTCATCGCTGAGAACGTGCCGAGGAGCGATAGCGGCACGGCGAGACTAGGGATGAGCGTGGCCGAAACGTTGCGCAAGAAAAAGAAAATCACCGCGATGACGAGACAGATTGTCAGAATCAGCGTGAACTTCACATCCGCGATAGACTCGCGTATATTCTGCGAAGCGTCGAAAGACTTGCTGATGATGACGCCGGCCGGCATAGACTCTTTCATCACCGGCAGAAGCGCCTTCACCGCGTCCGCAACAGCAACCGTATTTGCACCCGGCTGCTTCCGAACGGCAAGAATCATGCTGAGATCGCCGTTGATCCAGAAGCGCGTTTTGTCATTGCTGACGCTGTCAAGAACTTTGCCCAGATCGCCCAGGCGCAAAGGGCTTCCGTTCTTGTAAGTGACGATGAGCTGTCTGAACTGGTCCGCCGAGGTGAGTTGGCTGTTCGATTGAACCGTATAAGCCTTGGTGTAACCGTATAGCGACCCTGCCGGCAGATTCAAGCTTCCGCTCTGCAGCGAAGAGCGAATCTGCTCAAGGTCTGTCTGATGAGCCGCGAGCTTCTCGGGGTCTGCCTGAACCCGCACTGCGTACTTTTGCGATCCGAAGACCTCCACCTGCGCGACGCCGCTCACCATCGAGATGCGCCGCGCCATCATTTCCTCGCCGTATTTGTCGAGTGCCGAGAGCGTCATCGTCGGCGAATGAACGGCGATGTAAAGAATCGGCTGTTCGGCCGGGTTCACCTTCGAGTAGGAAGGCGGGTTCGGCATGTCGGTGGGCAGCGCGCCCTGCGCTCGCGCGATAGCCGCCTGCACGTCCTGCGCCGCAGCGTCAATATTCCGGCTCAGGTCGAACTGCAGGGTGATCGAGGTGGAACCGAGCGAGCTCGAAGACGACATGCTGTTGATGCCTGCGATTGTCGAAAACTGGTTTTCGAGCGGTGTCGCTACCGACGATGCCATGACATCCGGATTGGCGCCCGGCAGCGCCGCCGAGACCTCAATCGTTGGGTACTCCACGGCGGGCAGGTTGCTGACCGGCAGGGTGAAATAACTTAGCAAACCAAAAATTAGAATGCCGGCCATCACGAGCGTCGTCGTGATGGCCCGACGGATAAATAAGTCGGTAAAGTGCATGCGTGGTCCTACGAGTTGCCTTTATTCGGCTCACCGCCGCTCTCTGACACCTGGGTCTGCTGCTTTTGCAGAACCCGGACCTTGGCTCCCGGCAAAAGGCGCATCTGGCCTTCGGTGATCACCATATCTCCCGCCTGCAGTCCGCTGCCGATCACTGCCTCCTCCACAGCCTTTGAGGGCTTGTAGTTGCGCAGCACATCTACCGGACGCATCGCCACCGTTTCCGTCGCGGGATTCATCACCCAGACATATTTGCCTTGCGGGCCCGTTTCCACCGTACTGCTGGGAACGACAATGACGTTCTTCTGCAAGCTGAGCCGCGCTTCCACGTTTACGTAAGCGCCAGGCCACAAAACTCTGTCGGGATTGTCGAACTCCGCTTTGAGTTTGATCGCGCCCGTTGTCGCATCTACCGAATTGTCGATGAACTTCAACCGGCCCGTCATCACCTTGCCATCGTCGGTTGTGGCCTGCACCTGCAACGGCTCCCGTGCGTTGTAACGTTGCACCTCCGGCAGAAGTTGCTCGGGCACGCCGAAACTTACCTCGATTGGCGAGATCTGAAGGATCGTAACCAGCGCGGCGTCATTGTCCTTGATCAGGTTCCCCGCTTTTATGCTGATCGCACCGGCACGTCCGGTAATGGGCGCCGTAATTTTCGTATATTCAAGCTGCAATTGGGTTTGCGCCAACTTCGCCCGATCGGCTTTCAGCGATGCAACCGCGCTCTCGACCGCCGCTTTGTCGGCGGCGAGCGACGCCAGTGTCGCTTCATTGGTCGCAACCGACTGCTCGGTCTGCTCTTTGGAGAAGATGCCCTCTTTCGAAAGCTGGACCGCCCGGTCAGCCGACCCCTGGGTCTGCTTCAGCGTCGCCTCGTCTTTGCTTACATTCGCTCTCGCCTGCTGTTCCATCGCCTGGTCTTTGACGATATCGGCTTGCAGCTCGGCAAGTTGCCGCAACGTCGGTTCGGGATCAATTTCAAACAGCAGTTGCCCTTTATTTACAAACTGCCCTTCCTGGAATTCCACGCGCAGCACCTGGCCGGCAATTCGCGATTTCACGTCAACGCTCGCGAGCGCTTCTACGCTGCCCACGGCGGACACTTCCAGCGGAACGTCTGTTGCCACGGCTGGGACGGCGCGCACCGGCGCCGCTTCCATCATCATCATTGCCATCGGGTTCGCAGCCTGCTTCTTCTTGCACGAAGAAGCTGCCATTGCCAGAGCGCCCAAACACACCACGACACCAAGAAACTTCAACTTAGAAGAATTAATAGACACGAGTCCTGCTTACTGGAAGGGGATTATCCCTATCATCACACAGATGATCGCCAATCATAGTTTGATACGACTCATTCATAAATTTGTTCCGCTGTATGCGCTCGTCAGCCTGAATGCCATCCTGTAATTTTTGTGCTCACAACAAAATCAGCATCGCCACACGCCTGCGAACTATTCGCCCGCCACTTCCGCGCCGAACCGGGATGGCTGTTGTCCGTTCCCGGACGGGTCAATCTCATTGGCGAACACATCGACTATCACGATTTGCCCGTCCTCCCTATGGGCATCCAGCGCAGCATTCAGATCGCTTTCCGCGGCAACGAAACACCCATCATCCGAATAGAATCTGAGGGTTACGGCAGCCGATCGATATCGATCCATGCTGACGAAAACTCGTCCGGCCCGGCGGGTGACTGGAGTAACTACGTGCTGGCAGCCACTCGGCTGGCTGCAAGTCATTGGCCGTTGCGCCAAGGTATTGATGCCGCAGTCGCCTCCGACCTGCCGCCTGCGGCCGGCCTTTCCTCTTCTTCCGCTTTGCTGATTGGGCTTACCTTGGCCCTGTTGACCGCAAACAGTATCACGCCAGATTTTGACGAGCTGATGAATATTTTTCCGGATGGCGAACAGTTCGTGGGCACGCGCGGCGGAGGCATGGATCATGCTGCGATTCTCGCTTCCAGAGCAGGCTCTGCCCTGCTGGTCGAATTTGCGCCGCTCGCCGTCCGCCCGGTCCCAATTCCATCCGACTGGGCGTTCCTTGCTGCCCACAGCCTCACGACGGCGGAGAAATCAGGCGCGATGCGTTCGCAGTACAACTCTCGCCGTGAAGCCGGAAGCGCAGCGCTCCGCAAGCTCGGCCTGGCATCTTTTCGTTCGGCTCTGGAATCACGACCTGCTGCCGAACTAGCCGCGCTCGCCGGAAATCCCTCGCTCAGCGACGCCGAATCCCGTTCGTTCCTGCATGTAATTGCCGAAGCCGCCCGCGTCCGCGAGGCCGTTACGGCCCTCGAGAACCAGGACCCTGTGGCTTTCGGCGGACTGCTCAACGCTTCGCACGCCAGCTTGCGCGACCATCTGCAGGTGAGCAATCCGGCCCTTGATGAACTGGTGGATTGCGCGATGCAGGCTGGGGCGCTCGGTGCTCGTCTGACTGGCGCGGGCTTCGGGGGCTATACCATCATCCTTTGTGCGGTCGCGGATCAGCAGCGCATTTGCACAGAGTTAGTCAAGCGCTTTTACGCACGCCGCAGCGGCTTCAATCCCGAAGCCCATCTCTTTGTTGCAGAGCCATCGGCCGGAGTTGTGTCCGGATGAGATTAACATTCAAATGCCAAATATCTCTAGCGCCGTAATCCTCGCCGCCGGAAAGGGTTCTCGTATGGGCGAGATCACTGCCGAAATGCCCAAACCCATGCTCCCGATTCTCGGCCGTCCCATGCTAGAACATATCCTGGAGCGGCTCGCAGAAGCCGGCGTCGAGCGCTTCGTTGTCGTTGTCGGCTATCGCCATGAACTGATCGAAGATCATTTCCGGCGCTGGCGGCTGCCCGTCGAATTCCGCTTGCAGGACCCTGTGAACGGCACCGGCTCAGCAGCGCTGCTCGCAAAAGATTTTGCCGGCGACCAGCCTTTCCTGCTGGCCTATGGTGACATCCTGTGCGATTCCGGCGAATACACGCGCTGTAGCGCCATTCTCGAACAGAATGCCTCAACCGCCGCAGTCATTGCCGTGAAGGCGGTCGACGATCCTTGGCAGGGGGCGGCAGTCTACGAAACGGGCGGACGCATCCGGCGCATTGTTGAAAAACCACCTAAAGGTAAGTCCAGCACGCAGTGGAACAGCGCCGGTTTCTACGCCTTCCGACCGGTCGTATTCGACTACCTGTCACGTCTTCAGCCCTCACCCCGCAATGAGTACGAGCTCACTTCGGCTCTCGACGCCATGCTCGCCGGCCATCTGGATCTGCGCATCTCTCCCATCGAAGGCCCATGGCGCGATGTCGGACGCCCCGAGGATCTCGCAGCAGTAAACCGGTGATCCGCAAAAAGTAAATCCCGTCTGCAGAAACCTTCATCAGAGCCTACTGGAATTGCTCGCGGCTTTCCAGTACAATTACGGATTCCCCTGTATGCTACTCGTGCGGCGTTTTTTTTCTCTCGCCGGACTGGCTCTGTTTCTTGCTGCACCGGTTTTCTTCGCAGCCCAGGAAACAAATTGGGCAGGCGACTTCCTGCCCTGCAAGCACCGTTTTGAATTACTGAAATACGGCCCCATGTCTTTGGGGGTGAAGATCTCCACATCAAACCGCACCATCGCCCGCGAATTCAGGAGAGCGATGGACTTCTGGTCGAGCATCGTCGACATGGACTGGTACGACGAGGCCAGTTCCTCCTGCTCGATAAACGTGGTCGATGGCACCCCGTTGATCCTCACGAATGCCGTCATCGCGCGTTCTCAATTCACGGAATGGGACAACTTCCAGGGTTGGATCGCCTTCGACCCCCGCGCCCCACTCTCGCGGGAAGAAACGTACCTGACCGCTGTCCATGAGATCGGCCATCTGCTCGGGCTCAAACACAACCCCAACCCCTCATCCGTTATGTACTACCTCGATCTGGAGGGTCCGGAAGTAGTCGATATAACCGATCTCGCCGCTCTTGCGAGCCACCATAAGCTTCGCATCGCATCGGATCATGAGCCAATTCCGGTAGCCAAACGCAGCGGCTTTTAAAATGAGAGGCAGTGTCTTTTCTCCCTGTTGAAGAGCAGCTCGCTTACCTAAGAAAAGGGCTCGCCGAACTCATCCGCGAAGAGGATCTTCGCGAACGTCTGACCGTTTCCCGTAAAGAAAACCGGCCGCTGCGCATCAAGGCAGGCTTTGATCCCACCGCTCCGGATCTGCACCTTGGCCATACCGTACTGCTCCGCAAAATGAAGCATTTTCAGGATCTTGGCCACACTGTGATCTTCCTGATTGGCGACATGACCGGCCTGATCGGCGATCCGACTGGGCGCAACATCACCCGGCCGCCCATGACGCGCGATGAGATCAATCGCAACGCCGAAACCTACAAGGACCAGGTTTTCAAAATTCTCGACCGGGAAAGGACCGAGATCCGCTTCAACAGTGCCTGGCTCGAGCCGCTCAACTTCGAGAACATCATCCACCTGACATCCAAGTACACCGTCGCGCGATTACTCGAGCGTGATGATTTCAGTATTCGCTATAAGGAAGGCACGCCCATCTTCCTTCACGAATTCATGTACTCGCTCGCCCAGGGGTTTGATTCCGTCGCGCTCGAATGCGATGTCGAGATGGGCGGTACGGATCAGAAATTCAATCTCCTCGTCGGGCGCGAGCTCCAGAAAGACTACGGTCAGCCGCCGCAAATCATCGCTACCGTCCCGATTCTCGAAGGCCTCGACGGCGTTGAGAAAATGTCGAAGTCGAAAGGCAATTACATCGGCATTGCGGAGCCGCCGAAAGTGATGTTCCGCAAGGTCATGCAGATCAGCGATGATCTGATGTATCGCTATTACGAGCTGCTCACCGACAAACAGATGGAAGAGATTGCGCATCTCAGGCAGGACATCGCGGCGGGCCGCCGAGACCCGATGCAAATCAAGATGGAGCTCGGCCGGTCTATTGTGGCCGATTTTCACTCACCTGCCGAAGCCGATACAGCCGTTGAAGCCTTCGACCGGGAAGTCCGCCACGGCCTCGAGCCCGCCGACACCGAAACCGTCGATCTGCCGCCGCAGGTGGTAACCGACAAGGGCATCCGCGTAGACAAACTGCTCGCCACCATTTCACTGGCCGATAGCGTTACCGACGCCACCCGCAAAATCAAGGCCGGCGCCGTAGAGATCAACGGCCACCTGCACAAGGATCTTCTGCTCGCCGGCGCTAACGGTACTCTCGTCATTCGCGTCGGCAAGAAATGGAAGCGCGTTAGAACGGAAGCTTGACGCGTCGCCTTCGCTACTGCGGCGCGAAATTCATCCTGAAGATAGACATGGCTCCGTTCTGCTGGCCGTACGGGATTTCCGCCTCAAAACAATTCGCATATGATGGCTGCGTAAGCGATCGCTTCCAGTCCCTGTAGATCGGAAAGGAGAACCATGTCAACCGTTCTGACCGAACCCACAGCAACAAAAGTTCCCATCAAGCAGACCAAGATTCTGATCGACAACAAATGGGTCCCGAGCGTCTCTGGTAAAACGTTCGAGACTATCAATCCCGCCACCGGTGAAGTTCTGGCGAATGTCGCCGAGGCTGATGCCGCGGACGTCGATCTTGCCGTGAGGGCCGCCCGCAAGGCGTTTCATTCCAAGGCGCCGTGGCGCAGAATGTCCGCCGCCGAGCGCGGCAAACTGCTCAACCGTCTGGCAGATTTGATTGAGCAGAATATCGAAGAACTCGCCACGCTGGAATCGCTAGACAACGGGAAGCCCCGGCACGTCGCGCGGGCCGCGGATCTGCCCCTCGTCATCGCCTGCTATCGCTATTACGCGGGCTGGGCGGACAAGATTCAGGGAAAAACGATTCCGATCAGCGGTGATTACTTCTGCTACACGCGCCACGAGCCCGTGGGCGTGGTGGGCCAGATCATTCCCTGGAATTTTCCGCTCCTGATGCAAGCCTGGAAGCTGGCCCCGGCGCTCGCGTGCGGCAACACCGTTGTTCTCAAGGTCGCCGAGCAGACGCCGCTCAGCGCGCTCCGGGTAGGCGAACTCATTTTAGAGGCTGGCTTCCCGGAGGGCGTAGTCAACATCCTTCCCGGCTATGGACCCACCGCCGGCGGTGCCATTGCCCGCAACATGGACATCGACAAGGTCGCCTTCACCGGATCCACCGAAGTAGGGCACCTCATCATGAAAGCGGCCGCCGAAACCAATCTCAAGCGCGTCACGCTGGAGCTTGGCGGCAAGAGTCCCAACATCATCTTTGCCGACGCCGACATGGAGCAGGCCGTCGAGGGATCTCATTTCGCGCTCTTTTTCAACCAGGGACAGTGTTGCTGCGCCGGTTCCCGGACGTTCGTCGAAGAGAAGATCTATGACGAGTTCGTGGAGCGCAGCACCGAACGTGCCAAACAGCGCCGCGTTGGCGACCCGCTCGACAAAAAAACCGAGCAAGGACCGCAAGTCGATAGCGATCAGTTCAACAAGGTGCTGAGCTACGTCGAAGCCGGCAAGCAGGACGGGGCGCGCCTTATGTGCGGGGGCGAGCGCGTTGGCGATCGCGGTTATTTCGTCGCGCCGACCGTCTTCGCTGATGTGAAAGATGACATGAAGATCGCCCAGGAAGAAATCTTCGGGCCCGTGATGAGCATCATGAAGTTCAAAGACGTGGACGATCTGGTCGAACGCGCCAATAAGACCATCTACGGTCTTGCGGCTGCCGTGTGGACCCGCGATATCGGAAAGGCTCATCACATCGCGAACAATGTGCGCGCCGGCACGGTTTGGATCAACTGCTTCGACGTGTTCGATGCGGCAGCGCCCTTCGGCGGCTTTAAGCAGTCCGGCATTGGCCGCGAACTTGGCGAGTACGGCCTGCAGCAGTATTCCGAGATCAAAACGGTGACTGTAAAGCTCTAGGTTGGACCGCGCGAGACAATCGCGTCTGTGCTTCAGAGAGTCCAGGGAGCAGGTATTAGCCTGCTCCCTTTCTTATTGCAAGCCACATGCCTTCACTCTTTATGCCGCCAACAGCAAATCATCTCCGGCCGGCACGGGCATAGCAAGCACATTCTCGGCGGATAGCCTGGCCATCAGCGCATCTGTCGCGATCCGCAGCAGTTCTTCCGCGCGAGGGCTCAGGTCAAACTCATCGCTGAAGCGGCGCAGTTGGGTATGAAATGAGCGATACAAACCAACCACCGCGTTCTCGATCCCGACCTTGGGGATGTCGATAATCGCGAACTTCAGAATGCTGTCCATCAGCACGGTCTCCACATTCAGCATTTTGTAAATCGCGCGCCGATTCTTCATAACGTACTTCACCACTTCCCTGCTGCGATACGCGAAATAGTGTTCGCGGGTGAACCACTCCAGGTTCTTCGTATCCAGCGTCTTCAGTTCGCGCCCGAGCTTGTTCGCTGCGGAAGCAAACGCCCGGTTCAGAGCCTCCGTTTGCTGGATGTCGTACGTAAACATGTTTGTCGGCTTGCCGGAGAACGGATGTGTGCATTGATACACCAGAATCGGGTACGCCGTGTGTGGCCGTTGCAGGATCTCCAGGTGAGCATGAAACCATTCCCGCACCCAGCCGCGCATCGCAGCCTGAATCGCCTTCGAAACGGCGGAATACGTCGGGAAGTAAGCCGGCGTCCGCTCTTTCGGCGCTCGCTTCCAAACGGAAAAATCGATGCCGGTCTCGACTGGCGACCCATCCTCTACCGGATTCTCTGCACCGGCGTCCCGCACCGGCATCACGATCAATTCCCCCACGCTCGGCCTCCGAAAAAGAACAGGCCGGAAGCGAAGTTCCGGCCTGCCGTTTTGAATCCCGCTCGCAAGTGACCTCGCGAGCGGTTTAAACGCTACCACATGGTTTTCAATGCGGCGCCACTCAAATGGGCCGCCCGCACTGAGAGATACAGCCCAACCTACTGAATTTAAGGACTGAAAAATTGAGTGAGATTTTCTTCGAACCCTTGTGATGACTGTTTCTAGCTCACTCTCTTTCCTGTCATAATCCGGATGCGGCAAACGTTTAGTAGATGTGAATCGCGACGAGACACCATGCCGGAAGCCACCGAGCGTTTGAATCAGGCCGTAATGCGGACAACGCAAATCCGCGGAGTGGGCGCGGCTGATTCAGCCTTTGAAGCCATCTTTCTCGATCACTACGAACGTGTGCTTGGCATCCTGCTCCGCCTGGTCGGCAACCTCGCGCAAGCTGAGGAGTTAGCGAATGAGGTCTTTTGGCGGCTGTACCGGCAGCCCGCATCCTGGCTGCTTACGAGCAATGTCGGCGGCTGGCTCTACCGGACCGCAACTCATGCCGGTATTGACGCTCTACGGGCATCCGCCCACCGCAAGTATTACGAAAAAGCGGCCGCCCTGGACGCACGCCACAGTAAATCCCGCGAAAACGGCCCGCTGAATGACGTGCTTCGCGAGGAAGACCGGCGCAGGGTGCAGCAAGTACTCAGCTGCATGAAACCGGCACAAGCGCAGCTTTTGCTCATGCGCGCAAGCGGCTCTTCCTACAAAGAATTGGCCGCGGCGTTTGGCATTGCCACAGGAGGAGTGGGTACACTGCTCAACCGCGCCGAAGCGGAGTTCCGCAAACGCTATTTAAAGCTGACAGGACAGAAGAAGGAGAACGTATGAATTGCCCGAGCGATGGGATATTGCGCGCATCAATCGATCACGAGCTTACCGATCCGGAATCAGAAACCGTAGACCAGCATCTTCGCTCCTGCGAAAGCTGCCGCACGCGATACGACGCCATTCGAACCCAGGCGCGGAGCGTTCAAGAGAGGTTAAATGCCCTGGATCCAGCGTTAGCGCAGACCGCACTCGATCCTGCCCTCGCTTACAGGCACTACCGCCAAAAATATGACGGCGCGCCGCAGGACCGTCCCGCGCTGGCAGATCGCATCGCCGGAGCATGGAAGCGTCCGGTGTGGGGCTGGGTGGCCGCGGCGTCCGTTCTCGCGCTGCTCTTGAGCTTTGCACCGGGGCGGACATGGGCGCAGAAGATCCTCGCGATGATGCGCGTGCAAAAGGTAGCCGTCGTCCCGGTTGACCTTTCTCCCCTGACCGCTGAAACCGGAAACAGAGGCCCCGCGAAACTGATCGCGCAGCTCATCTCCGACAATGTAGTCGTCACGATACACCCCGGCAAGCCGGCGCTTGCTTCGACAGTTCAAGCCGCCGGCGAGATGGCCGGCTTCCATGTCAGATCTGTCGAGCAGTTGGGGACCCCGCAAAAAATCTATGTGGGCGATGAAGCCGCATTTCACATGACGCTCAACCGCGAGCGGATTCAGGCCGTCCTGGAGCAGGCAGGCCGGTCGGAAATTGTCATTCCCGAGTCGGTAGATGGCAGTACGGTCGCCGTCCATATTCCAAAGATGGTCCGCATTGTCTACGGAGGCTGCTCGTCTGAGGACACCACCGCGCCGGCTACGCCAGTCGGCAGTTGCATCGACTTCGTCCAGGTGCCGAGCCCAATCGTCAGTGTTCCGCCCAGCCTGAACATCGCCGCGTTGGCCGAAGCCGGCCTGCAGGTTACCGGAATGAGCGTGGCTGAGGCGCACGCGTTCTGCCAGTCTGTCGACTGGTCCTCCACCCTCGTGATCCCGATTCCGCAAAACGGCAGTTCTTATCGAACAGTCCCAGTCGATGGAGTAAACGGCACATTGGTTGAAATGGCGCCTAAAGGCAGCTTCACCGGAAAGTACGCACTCATCTGGGTGAAGAACGGCATTGTATATTCACTAGGCGGAAAAGGAAGTGCCGATCTGGCTCTTTCTGCCGCAGCGTCCCTGAATTGATATCGTGCCCGTTCTGAACTCCACCGCTCGCGATCGCGAACTTCGCAGGCAAAAAGATGGCGCATCCGGCGGCATGTCTGCATCCGGGCTCGCCATCTCTACGGAGCGCCTGCGCAAAGTATTCGGCGACAAAGTCGCAGTTGGCGGCCTTACCCTCGATGTTCGGCGCGGCGAGGTCTTCGGATTCCTGGGTCCGAACGGAGCCGGTAAGAGCACGTCGGTGAAGATGCTGCTTGGTCTCGTCAAGCCGACCGGCGGCGCAGGCGAGATTCTGGGTCAACCAATCGGACACCGGGAAACGAGAACCAGAATCGGTTTTCTTCCGGAACATTTCCGGTTCTATGACTGGCTGACCTCGCAGGAACTCCTGCGGCTGCATGGACAACTCTGCGGCATTTCGGCCGAGAGTTTGCGCCGGCGCATACCGCTCTTGCTCGAAACCGTCGGGCTGGCGCCGCAGGCCGGCAAGCAGTTGCGACATTTCTCAAAGGGGATGCTCCAACGCATCGGGCTTGCCCAGGCCCTGATCAACGAGCCCGACGTCCTCTTCCTTGACGAACCCACGTCGGGTCTCGATCCGGTCGGCCGCAGGCTGGTGCGCGACATCATCAAAGCACAGCGCGACCGTGGTGCAACGGTCTTCCTCAATTCTCATCTGCTGAGCGAGGTGGAAGTGACTTGCGATCGCGTCGCATTCATTCAAGCGGGAGAGGTCATCGAGATTCGCGATGTGAGCAGCTTCGAAGAGAACCGCAACAAGGTCCTGATACGAGTTGAAAGTATCTCCGATGAAACATTGGAAGGACTCTGCACGTGGGCCTCGCACATCGCCCGTGAAGGCAATCGCCTGATGGTGACTTTGAAATCCCTCGATCTCGCGCCGCGCCTCCTGCGCTATCTGGTCGAGCGCGGTACGGAGGTTTTCGAGTTCACTCCGCAACGGCTTTCGCTCGAAGACCGGTTTCTGGAAATCCTGGGAGTGGATCAAGGTTTGTGAGACGCATCTGGATCATGGCGGGCGTCACGTTCCGCGAGGCTGCCAGGAAGAAGATTCTCTGGATGGCTCTGATTGCCGGTCTGGGCTTTCTGGTTCTTTTCGCGGTCGGTCTCCATGCGCAGATGGGAACGTTTCAGGAAAGGCACGTTCTTCCATTTATCCGCAGCCAGGTCTTCAGCGGAATGCTCATGCTTGGCATGTACGCCATTGATCTTCTGGTTGTTGTTATGACGGTGTTGACTTCGGTCGATACCCTGTCGGGCGAAATCTCTTCCGGAACGATCCAGGCCGTCGCGACAAAACCTGTCCGGCGGTCGGAATTGCTGCTCGGCAAGTGGCTTGGCTTTGCCGGCATGCTCACTCTCTATATCGCTGTGATGGTGTTGGGTGCGAATGAGGTGGCCCGCCTGCTGACCGGCGTGAGCGCTCGCCACATCGGCCAAGGGTTCAGCCTGATCTGGATGGAGAGCATGCTGCTGCTCTCGGTAACGTTCTTCTTCGGCACTTCCTTTTCGACCCTCACCAATGGTGTTCTTGCTCTCGGCTTGCACGGGCTTGCCTTTCTAGGCGGCTGGATTGAGCAGGCGGGGGCCTTAACCAATACACCGAAAGCGGTGGACGTCGGCATTGTGGCCAGCATTCTGATGCCGAGCGAAGCCCTCTGGCGCCGCGCGGTATTTGAAATGCAATCTCCGCTTGCGACGGCAACCAACTTTTCGCCTTTCAGCGGAGCGTCGGTACCCAGTTCCGCGATGGTGGGCTACGCAGTGCTATACATGACAGTGTTTCTGGTCCTGGCCGTCCGGCGCTTGAATGGCCGCGATCTTTAAACGTCGTTACCGGCTGCGAGCCTCCAACTGTGCCTGCTGGGCTTTGTAATCCACTGAATAACTCTCGAACCCCGCGCGTTGAAAGCCCCGCTCGGCTTCGCCATTCTTCATAAACGTATTCCACACAAAGCCCGTGCGCAGATTCTCAGCCATCAACATGGTGATTCCCGTATCAATACCGACCACATCTGTGTCGTACCAATTCTTGAGCGGATTAAACGCGTTCACAAAACCATAGCGGCACCAGGCGCGATCCCCGTATCGGTTCTTGATTGTTTTAAGAACACGCAGAGTAGCTTGCGGCAGAAAAGGCAACGAGCCTGCCGCCGCACTCGGCACTACCGTTCCGTCGATCGGCCCGGTAGCAGGAGGGCCGCCCCACACAACATAGCCATTCGCGGAATCCGAAGCAGTGATACCCCACAGATCGTCGCTGTAATCGGAAAACTGCTTACTGAGTTCCAGGCAGAAGATGCGATGCACTTCCGTGGCAATGATCGAGTTCAGGAAGTAGTCCGCATATTTGTCCCGCTTGCCTCGAAAATCGAACCACGCCTGCGAATACTGATTGATGAACAATGGCGCGTACGAACCGATGTAGCGGAGCCCGGCATACTCGAAGGTGGTTCGTTTCCAGGCATTCCAGGTTCCCGCCGGCAGCGCGTGGGTCGAAGATCCCAAGCCCACCAGATAAATCATCATCAGCTCGCTGTAGTAATCCCACCGGTACGGAAGGAATCCGCTTTCGGGCGTCCATCCCAGGGGCAGCAGGGACGTGTCCTCAGATAACCATGTCCATTGCACCCGGCTGGCGATGCGGTATGCGAAGCGGGTGATTTCCGAATGCTGGAAATATGCGTGGCACATCAGCACCCCGCAGAGCAGAATCGCCGTGTCGATCGATGACACTTCCGAATCCCACACTCTTTCGCCCGTTTTCACATTGGCGAAGTGATAGTAGAAGCCCCGGTGACTGGGCATTTTTTCAAAAAGGAAACGAACCGTGGTGAGAACCCGTTGGCGAGCATCGTTCAGGGAGAGATATCCCCGTTTGTGGCCGATGCAGAGCGCCGTCAGTCCGAAGCCGGTTGCCGCGATACTCGCCGCCAAACTGGTATCGGTCTTGCGAACGTTACTTCGGTCTTTTACCAGGCCCGTTATGGGGTCGGCTTGTTCCACAAAGTAGAGGAAGTTCGCTTTTTCCACCTCCTCCAGGAACTGGTCGTCCTCGGGCGATATACCTGCGGTTGTGCCGCGGGCAGCCGGCGTCTGCGCGCCCAATGCGCAGGAAGCAGTGGTCCCTATCACTGTCTGCAAGGCTTCGCGCCGCGAAACCCGGCCGCATCCGATATCTTTCGGGCTCACCCAACTCACTTTAGACGATTGATCGTCATAGAATCTGACGAGAGCGACGATGACCCGAGGACAAACGGCCGCGCTTGCGGCAGCAACAGCTCTCTTTGCAGCCATTCTCCTCGGGGTGTTGCTAACCACTCGCCGGCCATATGGCACCCAACGCATCGCTTTGGAAGGAGCCGTGATCAGGCAGGACATCGACCCCCGGGGCCGGATGCCGATTGCGGGTGCAGAAATCACCGCCACAAGCGGTCAGGCAACAGAGCGGGTCAAGTCAGATGCGTCGGGCTCTTTTCAACTGACACTAAACGACCATGGGCAGCGGGAGACACAGGGGATCACACTTCGGTTTCGGCATCCTGATTACAAGCCGCTCCAGGTCAGCCTCGCGGCCACAACGCAGATTTATGTTGCACACATGATGCCCGTCTCTCCTGAAGAGCGGATACAGCCAAGCGCAACGGAAGTGGCGATCTCGAACGTGCGCGTCAGGTATTCAATGAAGACGACGACAAGAGTGAGCGTCGGAAGTCTTGCGAAGACGTTCGCCGTATTCAACAGCGGCGGTGTCCCCTGCCGCGGCGATTTTCCCTGCTCGCCTGACGGCAAATGGAAAGCGACATCTCAGAGTGCCTCGTTCGACGCAGGAGAAGGAAACGAGTTTCGCGAAGTGCGAGTCTCGTGCATCGCAGGACCGTGTCCCTTCACGAAGGTCTCCACCGAAGGCCCCCAGGACGGCCGCATGCTCAAAGTTGTGGCTCTCAATTGGTCAAACACGGCCACGTTTCTCGTCGAGGCCGAGGTAACCCATACCATGGTGAGTGACCTGATTCGGCACTCGATTCCAGTTCGCTTCGAAGACGCCATGAATTTCACGCTGCCGCCCACCGGGGAAGGCCCGAGCGTCGAAGCGGAGGTAAACGGAGCGGAGATCGTCTTCCCCCTCGGCCCTGAGGCCCTGCTGCCCTGGGCCGCCTGCAATGTCACAATCGACGCCGACCGTTCGAAACTCTTCCACTGTGAGTTGAAACCCGGATATCGCTTTCAATAACTGGCGCAAGCAACCCCTTGAAGATCCCGAGATCTGGTATACTCAATACGAATGAGCTTCTGGCGTCCGCGCCTGTGGGTTCAACAGACCAAAACGAGGCAACATCCAGCCTCCCGGTCTCTTACGGCCATTCCCTTCATTAGCAGCACCCCGGGCTTGAACGCCTTCCTGAGCATCACATTCTTAAATTTCCATTGATGAAGTCTTGTATTCAGATAACCCGCGGCATTGAATCCCTGTTTGGGACTCGTGACGAAAACATTCGTCTGCTTGAATCTGAACTGAACCTCCGGACGCGCCTCCTCGACGGCGACTCGCTTGAGTTGGAAGGCGAGGAATCACAGGTGCGGCGCGCGGAGCGTATCCTCGAGGACTATTCCGATCTTGTCCACGAAGGGCACGTCTTCAATAACGGCGACCTCAACAGCTACATGCGGGTCGTCACCGCCGATCCTAACGTCTCGCTCCGCCGCCTCGTCGAAAGCGGCAAGTCGCGCACGTTCGGGAAGAAAGTGCTTGCCCCCAAGACGGTAAACCAGCGCCGCTACGTCGATGCTATCGAACACCACGATCTCTGCTTCGGCGTCGGCCCGGCCGGCACCGGCAAAACCTATCTCGCCGTCGCCATGGCGGTTGCGGCCTACCTGAATAAGAGAGTCAGCCGCATCGTCCTGACTCGCCCCGCCGTCGAGGCCGGCGAACACCTCGGCTTCCTGCCCGGCACGCTGCAGCAGAAAATAGACCCTTACCTTCGTCCCCTCTATGACGCGCTATTCGACATGATGGACTCCGAAAAGGTGGAGAAGCTGGTCGAACGTAACGTCATTGAAATTGCTCCGCTCGCCTTCATGCGCGGCCGCACTTTGAATGATTGCTTCATCATCCTCGACGAAGCGCAAAACACTACCAGCGAGCAGATGAAGATGGTTCTCACGCGCCAGGGCTTCAATTCGAAAATGGTCGTCACCGGCGACCAGACCCAGATCGATCTTCCCTCCGGCAAGAAGAGCGGTCTGTTAAACGCGATCGAGGTGCTGAAAGGCGTCGAAGGAATTGCCTTCGTGAATTTTGACGACAAAGACGTTGTGCGGCACTCCCTTGTCCAGCGCATCGTCAAAGCCTACGATCGCTATAACGAATTGATCGGCGCGGGTCGCCAGCTCGCGCTCAAGCTGGGCAACGACGTCCCGCAGGAAGTACCGGCCGAGCCGCCGGCGAACACTGCCGTCGTCATCCCGGAAGTCCCGTCGCTCACATAGCAACCTATGTCGCCCGATGGCAGTACTGTGCTCTTCCGAGCACTTCCCCCCGATCTCAAGTTTGCAACTGCGGACAAACGCATCCTGCAGCAGTTTGCCCGCGCCCTCGCTAAGCGTATTGCCGGTGATCGTGCTTTCACCTGTCTCGTCACGAACGACCGCGAGCTGCATCGCCTGAATCGCCAGTTCCTTGGTCACGATTACGCCACCGACGTTCTCTCGTTCCCGGCCGGCGAATCGAACGGTAACCTCGGCGAATTGGCGATCTCGATCGAGCGTGCCGAGGTGCAGGCCTCTGAATTCGGACACAGCCGCCTCGACGAGGTGCGCATCCTGATGCTGCATGGCCTGTTGCACCTCATCGGCCTGGACCATGAGAAGGATCGCGGTGAAATGGCCCGCGCCGAGCGCAAGTGGCGCGCCGCCTTCGGCCTCCCGGTCAGCTTGATTGCGCGTTCCCGATCCGGCGGGCGCGGCCGCGCCCGCGAGAGAACGGTGCAGCCATGACCTTTTTGTGCCTGGCTGCGGCTTTGTTTCTCACGGTGCTACTGTGCTTCGTCTCCTACGTTCAGTTGCTCTATCTCGAATCGCTGCGCCTCATTCGGCGCGAGGTTCCAGCCCTCGAGTTCTTTCGCGAGACTCTCGCCGGAAAAATCGGCCTCGACACCGAACAGGGCTCACTTGCGTTCTCGCTGATTAAACACGCCGCTCTGTGCTTTACCGGAATTTTCTATTTCTGCGCCTGCGTGCGCGCCGCCGCTCCGCATTGGCAGAGCCTGCTCGAAGGCATCCTCGCGTCGTTGCTCTCGATGCTAGTCTCTACTTACTTTGTCCCGGCCTTCCTGCATCGGCGCACGAAGAGCGAATGGATGCTCAAGCTGGTGCCGCTCATCCGCCTGTTGGCGGCCATCGCCTTTCCGCTCGCCGCGCTCGTCCGCATGTTCCAATCCATTCTCGAGTTGGACACCACCGGCAAACGCGAGGCCACTCCGCCGGACTCGGTGGAGCATATTGAGGCTCTGATCACCGCTGGCGCGGAAGAAGGCATTCTCGAAGAGCAGGACCGCAAGCTGATCCATTCCGTCGTCGCCTTCGGCGACAAAAGCGTCCGCGAAGTGATGACGCCCCGCCCCAACATCGTCGCAATCGCTGCCGGCAAGTCGCTGGAGGATCTTCGCCAGCTCGTCATTCACGAGCAGTATTCGCGCATCCCCGTATACCAGGACACGATCGACAACATCATCGGCTTCGTTCATGCCCGTGACATGTTCGAACTCAGCGATGAAGAGCGGCAATCGAAGCCGCTCGCTGACCTCATCCGGCCCATCCCGATCGTTCCCGAAACCAAGCCGGTAGCGGGTCTGCTGCGCGACATGCAGCACGACGGCTCCCATATGGTCATCGTGGTGGATGAGTACGGCAACACGGCCGGTCTCGCCACTATGGAAGATCTTGTCGAAGAAATCCTGGGCGAAATCCGCGATGAACACGAGCCGGAGCGCGATGTCCGCCAAGAAGCCGATCAAGTGTTCATTGCGCCGGGCAGCCTGGACGTGGATCGCCTGCAGGATCTGCTCAACTTCCGGCCCGAAGAAGACACCGAGTCCACCACTATCGGCGGCCTCGTCACCGAATGGCTCGGGCACGTCCCCCAGGTGGGTGAATCTATCGAGCGCGGTGGCATCCGCATAGAGATCCTGGCCGGCAGCGAACGCCGCGTTGACCAGGTGCGCATCTCGCGCGTCCCGACCCCGTCCGCCGTTGGAGCAAACTCATAATGGCCGTGCATCGCGCCGGTTTTGTTTCTATTGCAGGCCGGCCCAATGCCGGCAAGTCCACTCTGCTGAATGCGCTCATCGGCGAGAAACTCGCCATCACCGCCCCGCAGGCTCAAACCACGCGTACTTCTATCCAGGGCGTTCTGACGACGCCCGATGCGCAAATCGTGTTCCTCGATACGCCGGGCATCCACAAATCCGACACGCTGTTCAACCGCCGCATGATGAGCACCGTGCGCGGCGCGCTGGAAGACCGCGATTTGGTCCTCTACCTTGCCGACGTCACGAAGCCGGTCACGGAAGAGGACGAACACGCTGTGAGCGCACTGAACAAATCAGCGCCGGCAGTTCTCGTCTTGAACAAGATCGATCGCATGGAGGACAAGCGGCAGATGCTTCCTCTGATTCAGCGCTACCAGGAACTGTTCCCCTGGGTGGCTTCCGTTCCTGTTTCCGCGCGCCGGGCGGATGGCCTCGACGAACTGAAACGCGTCATCACCGCGCACCTGCCGGAAGGTCCCGCACTCTTTCCGGAAGATTACCTCACCGACCAGCCCATGCGTTTCCTTGCGGCCGAAATTATCCGCGAGCGCATCCTGCATGCCACGCATGAAGAGGTCCCGCACGCCGTTGCTGTCTTGATTGACACATGGGAAGAATCGCCGCGTCTCGTCAGGATTGCCGCCACCATCCACGTCGAACGCCCCGGCCAGAAGACCATCCTGATCGGAGCCAAGGGCCAGATGCTGAAGAAGATCGGCTCCGAAGCGCGCCAGGAGCTCGAACGCCTGCTCGATCGTAAAGTCTTCCTCTCTCTCTTCGTGAAGGTCAAGCCAAACTGGCGTGAAGATCCCGAATTTTTGAAGGCTATCGATTACCGCGCCATGGTAGGTTCAGAAGATAGCCCCAAATGAAACGTTTTGCAGCAGTTCTTCTCCTGCTTGTTGGCTCCTCTACGCAGCCGATTCTCGCGCAAAGCCAGAAGCAGCCCGCTACTGATGACCGCATCAGTGACCAGGTTCGCATGAAACTGGCCACCGACGCCGAGGTAAAAGGCGGTGCCCTCGACGTGACCGTCAAAGATGGGGCTGTAACCATCAAGGGCCGGGTCGATACCGAGAAAGGTAAGAGTCGCGCCACCAAACTGGCCAAGAAGGTCAAAGGCGTAAAATCGGTCGACAACGAACTGCAGGTCGGGCCGCCCACCGCCTAGCCACTGGAATCCTGGTACCGTTGCGTGTTCGTTCGCAATCTGCTCAACTATTAAGCGAAGGCGTTGGAGTTCGCCTATAACCGCTCCGCCCAGGGCCCACCCAGGGGAGAAGATGACTCCTACTCACACCGGCATTGGAAGAAGTGTGCAGTGGGATCAACTTATCAACTCGTTGCATCAGCCGCTGCCGGTGACAGCCACTGCACTTTGATGGAGGGCTCGTATGCAGACGTTCTATGAACCTGATCCCGGAGCCGAGTCGCCTCAGACCGTTCGGATGGCAGTCGAAATTCCGAGAGACTCGAGCAATAAGTATGAGTACGACCCGTCGCTCGGGCTGTTCCGGCTCAGTCGCGCGCTGTACTCTCCGATGCATTACCCGGGAGATTATGGATTCATTCCCGGCACAGTAGCTGACGACCATGAACCGCTCGACGTGCTCTGCCTGGTAACGACCGCCAGTTTCACCGGGTGTCTGATATTAGTGCGCCCTGTGGCTGTGCTGTGCATGTTGGATGGGCCTGAGGTCGACCACAAAATTCTCACGGTTCCCGCGCGCGACCCCAGATGCGAGCAGATGCACTGCCTTGCCGATGTCGAGCCGCACGTCCGCCGCGAACTCGAGCACTTCTTTGAAATCTACAAGGAGCTGGAAGGGCGAACGATGCAGACCTGCGGTTGGCGGGAACGGGAAGACGCTTACAGCGTTATTACTGCAAGCCGCACTCGATACCTCAACTCGTCAAAAAGCAAAGCAGCCGCCGCCCGATGAGTAAGTATCTTGTCGTGATGCTGGGCGGGGCTGTCGGCGCCGTTTCCCGTTTCCTCCTTGGTTCCGCAATTATGAGGATTTACTCCACGGCATTTCCGCTGGGAACGTTCGTCATTAACGTGACGGGGTCGTTTCTGATCGGAGTACTCATGACGCTATTCCTGAACCGTCCCGGCATTCATTCAAACTGGCGGTTGTTCCTGGTAACGGGAATACTCGGTGGGTATACAACCTTCTCGAGCTTTGAATGGGAGACTCTGGCCGCCCTTCGCAACGGAGCAGCATCCGTGGCCGTTGTTTACGTGGCGGCGAGCGCCGCCTTGGGTTTGGCCGGAGCGTGGCTCGGATCGGTCATAGCAGGCCGCCTGTGGCCATAGTAGCTGACTCACCCACTGTCACGGCAAGACCGTACGCTTCCCCTTCGATATGGAAGTTACTTCAACGTCAGTAATCGCGATTGCGCCACTGCTCATCATGCTCTCGAGCACAGGCAATATCTCCCTGGCCTTCTCCGGCCTCTCAACGATCATGATGACGATCGGCTGGTCGGCTTTAAGCAAATGGGCATGGTGCAGCTCTGCAGATTCGCCATATCCTTCCAGCGCGCGAAAAACGGTTACTCCCGCCACCTGCAGTCCCCGGCAGCGATCCACAATCGCTTCATACAGCGGTTTGCCACTCCATCGATCGTGCTCATTGACATGAAGCCGGAGTAACTTACCTGGCTGGCTGTTCATTGGATACAACCTCTCACGAGGCCGAAATTTCGCGCGCAATGTGGTGCAGTTCGACGTCTGAAGTGACAATGATCCCGTCCTGCATCATGTCTGCCACCACCTGAACCAGCTCGTTCGCCCGATCCGGCTTCTCGACTACGGAAATCATAATGGGCAGGTCGTGTGAAAGATGAAACAGACCAGCCTTGTGCGTGTGTCCCTTGGCGCCGTATCCAAGGATGCCTCGATAGACCGTTGCGCCCTCGAATTCCATCATCCGGAGTTTTTTGACGATCGCCTCATAGAGCGGTTCATCGTTGCACCTGTCCGACTCGCCCAAATAAATACGCACCATTTTCGCCGCCCTGCTGACAATTTTCTTGGGCGCAGTTGATTCCGGGAGCTTGGACTTCTTCGCCTTGGCCACTGATTTTACGATCGTCAGGTCCTGGACTGCGATCAGCCCGTCTGTCACCATCTCGTAGAGAGTCGGCAGCAACTCGTCTGCGCGCTCCTTCGTTTCGATGAACTCGATGCGAACCGGACAGTGTTCGGCAATGTATTCGGATTGCGGGTTGTGAATCTGCTCGTGACTGCCGAACCCGGCGTCCGCGCGAAAAACCGTTGCACCCGCGACGTGCTTGTGACGCAGATACCCCAGGATCGCAGACCAAAGAGGTTCCATATGGGTTCGCGTGTCCTGATTGACATAGATCGTGATTTTCTTGGCGCTACCCGTGGGGAGCATGTAGCCGAACCTCCTTCGATAACACGTAATGGCCCTGCTTTTAGGCGTGCGGCAGTCATTGGCCGGAGTCCGCGGCAGACAAAGGCGAACTCCACCGCCTCAGATTACAACTCTTAGAACAAACATCCAGCCACGAGGCTTGATTGATTGGGTCAGCGGATTTTCAAAGGCGGCGTTGGTGGCGCCTTCATGCTTGACCGTTTGAGGGCCAATTTAGCAACCGCGAAGAGATTCGAACCCTGCCCGGTCGTGCCATTCAAACCCCGAGGCACTGTCTTGACATTGTCGGGCGGAGAAGATAATCTCAACATAACAAAGTAACGGCATGCCAGCACGCACCACGCGCAGTGAAAAGCTCGATCTCAGGCTGACGCGCGAAGCCAAACGCGCGTTGCAGGCGGCTGCCGCTGCTTCGCATCGTTCCGTGAGCGAGTTCGTGCTGGAAAGCGCATTGGCGCGCGCCGATGAAGCCCTCGCCGACCGGCGCACCTTCGGTCTGAATGCCACGCAGTGGAAGGCGTTCATAGCAGCACTCGATGCCCCTCCCCGCCCCCTGCCCAGTTTAGAGCGCCTACTAAAAGAACCCGGATTCTTTGACGCCGGGCCGAATCAGTGAGCGCAGAGCGCCACGTTGAAAAGCTGCGGCCCGATCACAAGCTTGAAGGATTCGACTGTGGCCGTGAAGAGCTGAACCGTTATCTGCTGCGCTATGCATGGACGAACCAGCAGGCGGGCGCAGCGCAAACCTACCTCGGCCTGGTCGGTGACGCCGTCGTCGGCTACCACACGCTCGCAGTGGGCCAGGTGACCCGCGAAGGAGCTCCGGAACGTCTCACCAAGGGACTGGCGCGCCATCCGGTGCCGATCATGCTGCTTGCCCGTTTGGCGATAGATCGTCGGTGGCAGGGTCAGGGAATCGGAAAAGCGCTGCTCAAGGATGCGATGCAACGCACGCTCCAGGCCGCCGACATTGCCGGCATCCGCGCCTTCGCCGTTCACGCCAAGGATGAGGAAGCGCGCAACTTCTATCTGAAATTCGATTTCATCCCCTCCCCTACCGATCCCATGCATCTCTTCGTTCTGCTCAAGGATGTGAAGCGGATTATTTCAGGGTAATGAGCTCGGGGATTTTGGCTTCCGACGAGTGGGCCCCTTTTGCTTGCGGCGGAGGCGGCCTTCTTGCTACAGTAAGGGTTTGCGTGCCCAGCGTCCGCTGCACGCTGAAAGTACCCTTATGGCAAAAGTTTGTGAAATCTGCGGCCGCGGGCCGCAATTCGGGCACCGCATCAGCCATGCTCATAACGTGACCAAGCGCCGCTGGAATCTGAATCTTCAGACCGTCCACGCCGTAGTTAAAGGCGCCGGCAAGCGCGTGCGCGTCTGCACTTCCTGCATCCGCAACGGCAAGGTGCAGAAGGCTCCGCTCGCCTAACAAGTTCTCCAAAATGGCAAAGGGCGGCTTCCCGGAAAGCCGCCCTTTCTGTGTTTCCTCGAACCGGCACAAGGCTTCTTACGCGGCCTTCGCGATCGGCAGGCGGTTAATCCTTGCCAGGCCGCATCTCTCGAGCAACTGAATCACCGGCCACGCCAGATCTACTTCCCGCCCGCGTAGCGCAAAGCGGGCCGAGGTCGGATACTCGTGATGGTTGTTGTGCAGCCCTTCCCCGCCCGTCAGGAAGGGAGTTCAACAGCACGTACGCCACGATGTGAAACAGCCACGCCGCTAATCCCCATTTCCAGCCGAACAGCAGCATAAAGATGCCCAGCCCAAGAAAAAGGCTGTCGTTCTGAATAAATCTCGGCAGTCGGTCGCTGGCGTCCGGCTGCTAATCCGGTGTGTATTTCCGGATTGTCGCTGGATTGTTGGCTTCCTTCCTGTACATGAAGTAGTTTCCGAACAAAACCTTCCAAATCCCGAATACGCGCGGGCTGTGCGGATCCCCTTCCTCATCCGAATAATGATGATGCTTGCGGTGCACGGCGGCCATTCTCTCCGAACGATCCATGTAAAAAGCGTCAATTCCAAATGCATCAGCAGCGCAACCGCCGGATGCCCTTCCACACCGCGGTGAGTGATTGAGCGGTGAAGGTAGATAGTCGTATTGAAAACCGACGCTTCGAGGATCACAATCGTAACCACTGCCACCCAGACGAGCTCATTTCAACTCCAGTAAGGATTCTGAAGGACGCCGCACCCGTGAAGAGCTAGCTTACGTTGCCATTGCGCGCGGAACGTCAGGTCGTAAACTGTTTCGTGTATTGCGAAAACCCGTTTCACTACCACGAAGTTTAGAGGGAACGCGATAATCTCTTATGATGTCGCGGGTCCGGCAGGCGGTTAAGTTTCTGGGCAAGTCGGGAATTGCGTTCCTGATTGCGCTCGGGCTCTATTTCATTTTTCGTTTCACGCATAAAGTCGGCCTGGAAATCCTGGCCTGGCTGGCGCTGATCCCGCTTGGCTGCATTCTCGTTTTCCGAATCCTCCGTTTCGTGCAGCGCAACGCGCTGTGGAGTGTCCGGAACCGGCTGCTTTTTGCCTATGGCCTCATGGGAGTGCTGCCCGTTATTCTGCTTTTCGTGCTGGTGGGGCTCGGCACCTGGGCTGCCATCAACGAGCTCGCGATCTATCTCGCCACGTCCGAACTCAACCGGCGAATCGGGGCCCTGAATGCCGCCATCAATGCTGTCCGCAGCTTCCCATCCAATCATCGCGACGCGGCAGCCACAGAGATCGTAAAAGGCTTTTCGCACGATTTTCCGAATCTCACCCTGCAGATCAGTGATACCGCCGGACAGCACCGCTATCCGCCGGAAAGCCAGGAGATCCAGGTACCGACGAGCTGGGGAGACGTAAATGGACTGCTGGTCCTCGATCATCACTTTTACGGTTGGGCCCACTACAAAGGCAACAACGAGGAAATCACCGCGCTCGCTCCGCTTTCTGACGAGATGATCGAAAATCTCGTGCCGCATCTCGGAGCAATCTCGCTTTTTGAAGATCCGAAAGAAAAGGACTCGGAGGGACGCACCCTCGGAAACCGGGCCGCCGCCGCAGGGTCCTATCGGTCGATTGTCGCCGGACATTCCTCCAACCCGGATATGAAATTCAGCGTCACCCCCCCCCAATCCGACGCCCGGCACAGAACTCAACTTCCGCCGCCTGCCTTCCGCTTTGATGTGCCCACCCTGTGGCCGGCCACTCTCCCGCACCACCATCTTGACGAGCCCAATAAGACCTCCGAAGGTGTAATTTGGATCTACTCTCGTCCATCGGCGGTGTTGGGAAGTATCTTCACCGGAACGGAATTCCTGCGGGGTGTTTTGTTCGATGCGTTCGTTACCGTCACCATCATCTTCCTGGTGGTGGAGCTCGTTGCCGTCATCATTGGAGTGCAACTCGCCCGGCGCCTTACCAATGCGGTCAATCAGCTCTACGAAGGTACGCGCCGCGTAATCTACGGCGACTTCAGCCACCGCATTCCGGTCCGCGCACACGATCAACTCGGCGAGCTCGGCCATTCCTTCAATCAGATGACCGGCAATCTTGAGCGCCTGCTGGCAGTCGAAAAAGAAAAAGAGCGCCTTCAGACCGAGATCGAGATCGCGCGCGAGGTCCAGGGGCAGCTCTATCCGAAAGAAGCGCCGCCAATTTACGGATTGAAATTGACCGTGCGTTGCGATCCGGCACGAATGGTCTCGGGCGATTATTACGACTATCAGGATCTCGGGCACGGAAAGCTCGTTTTCGCCATTGGCGATGTCGCTGGAAAAGGCATCTCCGCTGCGCTGCTCATGGCGACCCTGGCGGCCTCGCTGCGCGCCCAGGTCGGGCAGCGCCAGCCACACCCGGCCGAAGGCAATGGCGCACCCGAACTGGAAGTTGCGGGCCTGGTATCCACTCTAAATAAGCAGCTCTACGCGCATACGTCACCCGAAAAATACGCCACGTTCTTCTTCGCGTTATTCGATCAGGAAAAGCGCACCCTGACTTATACCAATGCCGGACATCTCTCGCCCCTTCTCATCCGCAACGGCACGGTCACGCCGCTCGATTCGAACGGCACTGTCGTAGGCGCGTTTCCGTTCGCGAAGTATGACGAGAGCTCCCTGACACTGGGCCCCGGCGATCTGCTCATCTGCTACACGGACGGAATCACCGAGCCCGAGAACGCGTACGGTGAGATGTTCGGCGAGGAACGACTGGTCGAACTCGTCAAGAAGTATGCGAATCGCGAGGATCATGAGATCGTGGGAATTGTGCTCGATGCCGTGCGCACGTGGACCGGCACGCCGGAACTGCATGATGACATGACGATGCTCATCGCGCGGGGCGTCAAACCTGCATGAAGATTTTGACCGCAGCCGAGATGCGTGAGGTCGATCGCCTCACCATTGAACGCGGCATTCCCGGCTTGATTCTGATGGAGAACGCTGGCAGCCGCGTTGTCGATCTTCTCAGTGAGGCCTTCGCGCCGCTCGATCAGCAGCACGTGGTCGTCTTTTGCGGCAAAGGCAACAACGGGGGAGACGGGTTTGTAGTGGCCCGCCAGATCTTCGTCAGAAAACTGTGCCGAAGCCTGACCGTCATTGAAATCTTCGATCCCGCGACTCTCACTGGCGATGCGCAGGCCAACCGGCGGATGCTGGATGTTTGCGGTTGCCCCGTACTCCGCGAATTGCCGGACGATCTTCCACCCGCCACGATTGTCGTCGATGCCGTCCTCGGAACGGGGCTTACCGGACCCGCAAAAGGTCCCGCCCTCGACGCCATTCGCGTCATTAACCGGCGTTTCCCTTCGGCAAGGAAGATAGCAGTCGACATTCCCTCCGGATTGCCGTCCGACGATTGGAATGGCGCCGGCGAGTTCGTTTACGCCGATTACACCGTCACGTTCACTGCTCTCAAACGAGCTCAATGCCTCCCGCCGGGTTACGAGGCCGTTGGAAAGCTGGTTGTCGCGCCGATTGGTACGCCGGACGAACTCTGCCAAACGAACTCCAGCCTCAAGGTGAACCAGACCACACAAGACGATATTCGCTATTTGTTCGCTATACGGCCCCACGACTCAAATAAGGGAATGTACGGGCATGTGCTGGTAGTGGGAGGTTCGTTTGGTAAAAGCGGGGCTCCAGCGATGGCCGGATTCGCCGCTTATCGAAGCGGCGCCGGACTGGTCACCGTCGCCGTGCCGAAGAGCGTGCTCACCGCCGTTGCCGCAGTACGACCCGAACTGATGACCGAGTCGCTCGAGGAAACCGAAACCGGCCGCCTTCCCTTCTCCGAAGCCGCGCATGTGCTTGATTTAGCGAAGAAAATGACCGTCCTTGCACTCGGCCCCGGGCTCGGCACGGAAGACGGGACAGTTCGTTTGGTAAAAACGCTATACGAGCAAGCCGAGATACCGGCCGTGGTAGATGCCGACGCTCTCAATGCGTTGGCCGGCAACCTGCCCCACACGGACAAAATCCGGATTCTGACGCCGCATCCTGGCGAAATGGCCCGGCTCACGGGCACGTCGGTGAAGCAGGTGCAGGCGGACCGCCTCGGCACTGCGGAGCACCTTGCTTCAAAGAGCGGCGCGACCGTCGTGCTCAAAGGCGACCGGACCGTGATTGCCTTCCCCGACGGCGAAACCTGGGTGAACCCGACTGGCTCACCCTCCATGGCTACGGGCGGAACGGGCGATATTCTGACCGGCATGATCGCCGGGCTGGTGGGGCAGCACCCCAAGGACTGGAAGCGGGCCGTGGTCGCGGCCGTCTGGCTGCACGGCCGTTGCGGTGAGCTCGGCGGCGAAGAATGGGGCCAGGAAGCCATGCTTGCGACCGACCTGCTCGATTTCCTGCCTGAGGCAATGGATGAACTCCGTCCTGCGATTTGAGACTTTTTCTGACGAGGAGACGCGTGCGCTCGGGCGGGAATTGGCATCTCGCCTGCCGCAGCGTGGCGTCGTCCTGCTGACCGGTGACCTGGGCGCCGGGAAAACGACGCTTTCGAAAGGGTTTGTGGAAGGACGCGGCGCCGCCCGGGCCGAAGACGTTTCCAGCCCGACTTTCACCATCATTCACGAATATGGCGATCCGGTCAGCGTTTACCACGTCGACTTGTACCGGCTCGATACAGCCGAAGAAGCACGGCGGCTCGGCCTGGAAGACCTGTTCGACCAGCCGGCAATTGTGCTAGTTGAATGGGGCGAGCGTTTCCCCGAGGTCCTGCCGCAAGAACGGATCGAGATCCGCATCCGGCATGCGGGCGAAGACAAGCGCGAAATAGAGGTTGCCGGCCTCGAGACCTGAGTTTTACTTATCGAAACAGACAGGTAACGCTATCGAGGGCTATCGGTCTTCAGGGTGTATGACTACGCTGAAGCCCGAACTGGCTGAATTCCAGTCACTGAAGGATCTGAAGCCGATGCTGGCCGCCGAGGGTCCGTGCCTGAGTGTATACATGCAACTGAAACTGGCGAGCCCCACCCATCTCGCGAGGCAAAACGCACTCGAATGGAAAGAGACGCTCGGCAGCCTGGAGGGGAAAGTCGAGCAATTCGGCGCTCAAGGGAGCGAGTTGCTCCATTCCGTTTCCGACTGGGAAACGGTTTCGCAAAATCCGCAGCCGCCGGGCAAGTCGATTGCCGTTTTTCGTTCGCGCGATGTGTTTCGGTCAACCTGGATGGATGGGAAGGTGGCCAGCCGGGCCTCCATTGAGCCGCGCTTCCATATCCGGCCGCTGCTGGCTGAGGTCGCCCGCGGCAGAGTTTTCGACATATTAGGGCTGAGCCGGAAAAACGTCCGGATGTTGCGCTGTACGCCGCGCAGTTCGGAAGAAGTGCCGTTTCCAACGGGTGTGATCACCAGCTTTGACGCTTGGATGAACACGGCCCAACCCAATCGAATCCGCGACAACCGGGGCACTCCCGGCCCCGGAGCAGGGCATTCGAAGGGCGTGTTCTTCGGCACCGATAAAGAGAGCGAAGATTGGGCCGAACACCTGACTCACTTCTACAAACAGATTGATCGCGGCGTCAATGAGGTGCTTCGCGACAAAAAGGAGCCTCTCATGGTGGCTGCAGTCGAGTATGAGCTGCCGTTGTACCGGTCGATTAACAGTTATCCGCACCTGATGGAAGAGAGCATTCAGGGGGCGCCCAATGGGTTGAAAAACACCGAGTTGCACACGCGGGCGCTCGACGCTCGGGAACGCTGCTACGGAAAGCAAATCGAGAACAAGCTCGACGAGTGGAACCACAAAGTGGGCGGCGGCGCCTCTAACCGGCTGAAGGAAGTGCTGACAGCCGCCTATGACGGGCGAGTGGTCACACTGCTTGTTTCGGACTCGCTCGAAACAATCGGCGTGTTCGATAGGACAACCCACACTGCACGAGGAAGGGAAACCGGGACATCAAGTGATGAAGACCTGGTCAACGATGCGGCGGTACAAACCATTCTGCACAGCGGTCAGGTCCTGGTGGTGCCGAACAGCAAGATGCCGAACGGCGCGCCGCTAGCCGCGATTTACCGCTTCTAAGCGCACAGGGCGTCTGGCTCCCCGTCGTGCGCGTTGGGTATGCAAACAGGGAGTGCGCTTCGGTGGTGGAAGCCATTTAGGTGTTTCGACTATCGTATTTTTTACAGCAAAATACTCACCAGCCGAGTTCCCGCATTCGTTCCTGAATCCGCGTACCATAGGCCGGCAAACGCCCCGGTTTACGGTGAATCGGAGACGGAAGAACTTCAGCGAGAGCAATTCCCTGCTCGCGAGTAATGCGGGAAGCAGGCATGTGAAAGAACGTACGCGACGCCGCCTCGGCGCCGTAAATTCCCGGACCCCACTCAATAACGTTCAGATAGAGCTCCAGAATGCGGTGCTTTGGAAGCAACACCTCCATCAGCGGAACGATAGAGAACTCGATCGCCTTTCGCAGCAACGAACGTTGAGTGGAGAGAAACAGATTCCTTGCAAGTTGCTGCTCGATTGTAGAGGCGCCGAGGTGACGCCCGTCGGTGAGGTCTTCATCGATCGCATGACCCATGTCGCGCCACGCGAATCCATGGTTCTGGTAGAAGCCGGCGTCTTCGGCGGCGATCACAGCATGTTGAAAAGGGAGTGAAATCTCAGCAAGCGGGACGAAGTGGTAACGCTTGCTGTACGGCAGGTCGTTGAGCCGGGCGTGTACCCGACGTTCGATCTGAACGGCGGTAGTGGGCGGATCGATCCAGCGCAGGAGCACGAGTCCGGCTGTGACGCACACATAGAACGCACCGACGGCAAGAAGCGACAACAGCGAGAGCCGCCGGACTATGGCGCGATTCCAGAATTTGGTTTTCTTACGGATAGGAGCTGCTTATTCCGGAGTATTGATCAGGAAGCTGGCGGTGCCGTCGAAGAAGTTTTGCAAAACCTGTTTTGCTTCCGCGGGCAGCTCGACCGTTTCGAGTGCGTTGTTCATGAATCGCAACCAGCGTTCGCGCGCAGCCTGGTTTACGGCAAAAGGGGCATGCCGCATTCGCAGCCGCGGGTGACCGCGCCGCTCGATGTAATGCTGCGGGCCGCCGAAGCGGTAGATCAGGAAATCGCGCAGCCGCTGTTCGGCCCCAGCAAGATCGCGCCCGCGATACATGGGCCCCAGAATGTCGTCCTGCGGAATCTGGCGATAGAATGCAGCCACCAGTTCGCAAAATCCTTGCTCGCCGACGGCTGAATAAACCTCGTGTTCCTCCACGAAACCGATGCTAGCATTGAGGCCGAAATAGCATGTGGGGCGCTATATCACCGCGGTGAGTTCGCGCCAAGGCCTGCCTTGCGATTCGGCCACGGCTGCGTAGGTGATCTCGCCCTGGTAAGTATTGACCCCTTCCTTCAGCGCGTTGCTTTCTTCGCAGGCGCGCTCCAGCCCTTTATCTGCGAGAGCCAGCAGATACGGCACGGTCGCATTGGTCAGGCCGAAAGTGGAGGTGTGCGGCACGGCCGCGGGCATATTCGATACGCAGTAGTGGAGCACGCCATCGACGTAATAGACAGGATCGGTGTGGGTAGTGGCGTGGCCGGTTTCGACGCAGCCGCCCTGGTCGATCGCAACATCGACGATGACAGCGCCCTGTTTCATCATCGAGATCATGTCGCGGCGAACGAGCTTGGGGGCAGCGGCGCCCGGGATCAGAACCGCACCGATCACGAGATCAGCCTGCCGCACCGTCTCGCGGATGGTGTAGGTGTTCGAGGCGAGCGTTCGAATCGAGTTGAAATAGACATCATCGAGTTCACGGAGCCGGTTGAGATTGCGATCGATGATGGTGACATTTGCCCCGAGACCGCAGGCCATTTTGGCGGCGTTGTGGCCAACGATACCGCCGCCGATGACAACCACGTTCGCCGGTGCGACGCCGGGGATACCGCCGAGGAGGATGCCGCGGCCACCGTTCGGACGTTCGAGATATTGCGCGCCGACCTGAACGGCCATGCGGCCGGCAACTTCGCTCATGGGTGTGAGAAGCGGGAGTGAATTATCGCGCTCGCGGACCGTCTCGTAGGCAACAGCATTTACGCGCGAATTCAGCAGGGCTTGGGTGAGTTCGGGAAGCGGCGCAAGGTGGAGATATGTGAATAGGATCAGGCCGGGACGGAAGAACACGTATTCAGACGGCTGCGGCTCCTTCACTTTCACAATTAATTCGGATTTGTTCCAAACATCGGCCGCTTTCTGGACGATGATCGCCCCGGCCTCCGCATATTCGTCATCCGGAATGGAGCTGCCGACGCCCGCGTTCGTTTCAACGAGCACTTCATGCCCGCGCTCACGCAGCGCCGTCACCATGCTGGGCACACAGCCCACGCGTGTTTCATGATCTTTGATTTCTTTAGGAACGCCGATGACCACCGTGTGATCTCCTTGCTGTATTTATTGTTGCGCGCTTACCTTATTGGGGAGGCCCTGCAGACCCAGAAGGGGCGGCGACGGCGGCGCTCTGCGGCGGTGCCGCAGGCTGCAGGCTGGGAGCGGCGCCAGGTGAACCTAAAGCGCCGTTGGCCGCGGGGGGCGCCGATGGCGGGACAGCGGGCCGAACTCCGCCACCGTGCTTCGGGCCGAGACCTAAATCAATCAGGCTGAGAGCATTGATTTTGCCGTCCGGATCCAATTTCTGATCGGCCTGGAATCGCTTCAGAGCGTCGACAGAATCGTCGCCCCATTGGCCATTCGCGTCCCCTTTGAAATAGCCCTTGCCGGCGAGCGCCTGCTGGATCTCCTGGTAACGCTCAGGGTCGGGGTGAAGCTGATAGCTCGGGGCCGGAGGGGTGTGCTTGGCGGCACGAGCAGTACCGCGGCCGTGATGGCTTCGACTCGAAGTGCTACCTTTTTTACCGTTCGAAGACGCGGAAGAAGCGGACGCGTGCGCTTCCGCACTTATCTTCCGGGTCTTAGTGGAAGACGCGGAGACCGTTGTTTTCGTGTGAGTGTTTTTTTTTACAGGACCGGCCAAGAGCGGAAGAGCGGCCGATCCTAGCAGCGTCAGGGCGAAAACCCACTTCATGGGCAAACAAAATGTTACCACTTTGGGGTGGGTTACTCACAAGCTTGCGCAGTTAGGGGACTTAGCCTCGAATGCCCACGGAATTGCTTTTAGTCGTTGCTACAGTTGAAGAAAACACCGAGGTCCCATGATTATTTCGATGAAGCTGCACGCAACGCGAGAAGAGATCGACGCGGTCTGCGAGCGTATACACGACTTCGGCTACAAGGTGCATTCCATTGAAGGCGAAGAGCGCGTGGTCATCGGCGTAGTGGGCGTCGGCGATGTGACTGCCTGCCTGGAGTCGCTGGAGGCCATGCCGCAGGTCGAGAAGGCCGTGCGTATTTCAGCGCCCTACAAGTTCGTCAGCCGCGAGTTCAGGCCGAACCGGTCGCAAATACGCGCCAACGGCGTGGAGATCGGCGGCGATGAGTTTGTCACGATGGCTGGGCCGTGCTCGGTTGAGAGCGAAAAACAGATTCTCGAAACGGCATGGTTCGTGGCGCAGAACGGGGCGAGGTTCCTGCGCGGCGGAGCGTTCAAGCCGCGGACTTCACCCTACGATTTTCAGGGCCTGGAAGTGGAAGGCCTGAAACTGCTGGCAAAGGCTAAGCGCGAGACGGGACTCGGAATCATCACCGAAGTGATGAGCGATCGCGATGTGGACCTGGTGGCCGAGTACGCAGACATCCTGCAGATCGGCGCGCGCAATATGCAGAATTTCGCATTGCTGAAGGTACTCGGAAAGGCGAACCGGCCGGTCATGCTGAAACGCGGCTTGAGTTCGACGATTAAGGAACTGCTGATGTCAGCCGAGTACATAGTCGCGCATGGCAACCCGAACGTCATCCTGTGTGAGCGCGGCATCCGCACCTTCGAAACAGCGACGCGCAATACATGCGATATCACCGCAGTCGCGGTGCTTAACGAACTTTCGCACTTACCGGTTATCGTCGACCCGAGCCATGCCACGGGCAAGCGTAGCCTCGTCCCAGCCCTTTCGAGAGCAGCCGTCGCGATCGGCGCGGACGGTTTGATCGTCGAAGTACATCCGTCTCCTGAAAAGGCGGTAAGTGATGGCGCACAATCGTTGACCTTGCCGCAATTTGCCGGCATGATGGGCAATTTGAAGCCGTACATAGAACTGTGGAAGCAGTCGCGCGTGGCCGAAATGGCCCTGGTCTGAGAGCGGCGGCACAGTTGCGCGCACGTCTCAGCCCCGCTGTTGCAATCGCATCTCTGGCCGTACTGATTTCGGCTCTGGCGTTCAGCGTCGATCGGTGGCGCCATGAGACCGGCATTTCCGATACGCAGCCGGTAGCAATGCTGCCCGCTCGCGACGCCACCGTTTTCTTTGCAAATCTCGCTGTTCTGCGTGAAGCAGGACTCATGAAAGTGCTCGCGGGCGTCAGGCCGGCAGAGGAGCGAGACTACCAAGATTTCGTCCGGCAGACGGGTTTCGACTACACGCGTGACGTTGATGTGCTCGCGGCCAGCGCGGATGCGAGGGAATTATTCTTTGTGGCGCGCGGCCGGTTTGACTGGGAGAAACTGCGTCGCTACGCGGAGGCGCATGGCGGAAACTGCGAGCGGAAAACCTGCGACGTGCCAACGACCAGACCGGGGCGCTGGGGTTCGTTTCGCTCCATCGAAAGCGGTGTGATCGGCCTGGCTGTCAGCACGAACAAGCGCGCGGTCGAGCAGTTGAAAGCGCGCGCGGATAGTCAGCCCGCGCGGCCACCATTGAATGAGCCCGTGTGGGTGAAGATTTCGCCAACGGCGCTGAAAGACCCGGCGGGCTTGCCGGCTGCGTTGAGAATTTTCGTAATATCGCTGCAGGGAGCCGATCCGGTGGTAATCTCGGCCGGTGCCGGGGATGCCGGGACGGCTTTTGCTGTGCGCCTGGATGCGACCTTCCCAAGCGAGACAGCGGCGCAGGCGACGAGCAAGCAGCTTCAGCTTGAAACAAAGATGCTGCAACTGGCCCTGCAACATGCGCAGGATCCGCCGGCCGCGGGCGATTTGACGGGATTGCTGACCGCCGGCACGTTCGAGGCGGCACATGGGCATGTGTACGGAAAGTGGCCGGTCAGTGTGGAGTTGCTGCGGAGGCTGGAGTAGAACAGCTTGCTGCCTCAAAACAGCTTCTCTGACGCCTGCTGCATCTTGCTGGCGTCCTTGTGATCTAACCTAAGAGTAAGACTTAATGTCCACCGTGGTCCTGGACCTGCCGCAGGTCGAAGAAGCCTATCGCTCCCTGGAGGAGAAGGTGCGCGCGGTCTGGCCGAAGGAAGACCTGACGGGACTGGAGCGGGCATACCGGTTTGCCGCCGAGGCGCACAAGGTACAGAAACGGAAATCCGGAGAGCCGTATATTGTGCATCCGCTGGCCGTGGCACATATTCTGGCCGACATGCAGATGGATCTGGTTTGTATCGAGACCGGATTGCTGCATGACACGGTGGAGGACACCAAGGCGACGATCGAGCAGATTCGCGAGGCGTTCGGCGAAGATGTCGCGCGCTGCGTTGATGGCGTCACGAAACTGAGCAAGATCAGTTTTGCAAACCGCGAGGACCGGCAGGCCGAGAGCCTCCGAAAGATGCTGCTCGCGATGACGAGCGACATCCGCGTCATCATCGTGAAGCTCGCGGACCGGCTGCACAACATGCGCACCATCTCGTCGCTGCCGGAGGAGCGGCAGCAGGCCATCGCGCAGGAGACGATCGACATTTATGCGCCGATCGCCCACCGGCTCGGAATGGGCAAAGTGCGCGGCGAACTGGAGGACCTGGCATTCCAGGCGCTGCACCCGGAAGAAGCCGCCGACCTCATGCGCGAGATCGAGAGCCAGCGGCAGCAGAACGAACGGTGGCTGCACGATGTGCAAACACAAATCGAGCAGAAGCTGGCGCGCGAAGATATTCCGGCGCGGGTGCAGGGTCGCGTCAAACGCGCCTATTCGGTCTATCTGAAGCTGAAGCGGCAGCGCATCACGCTCGACCAGGTTTACGACATTCTGGCGGTCCGCATTATCACGGATTCAGTAAAGAACTGCTACGCGGCATTGGGTGTGATCCACAACGAATGGCACCCGGTGCCGGGCCGCATCAAAGACTTCATCGCAATGCCCCGGCCCAATCTGTACCAGTCGCTGCACACCTCGGTCATTGGACCGGGCGGGCGCGCGTTTGAGGTGCAGATCCGCACCGAGGAAATGCACCGGATTGCGGAAGAAGGTATCGCGGCGCACTGGAAATACAAAGAGGGCAGCAAGGGGCCCGACGCAGACGATCAGCGGATTGCCTGGCTGCGGCAGCTCGTCGACTGGCAGCGCGAGATGCACGATGCCAGCGAATTCCTGAGCGGAGTCAAGATGGACCTCTACTCGGAAGAGGTCTACACGTTCACGCCGAAGGGACGCGTGATCGTGCTGCCGCGCGATTCGACGCCAATCGATTTCGCCTACGCAATTCATAGCGACGTCGGCAACACTTGCGTGGGCGCGCGGATTAACGGCTCGATGAAGCCGCTGAAATCGACGCTGCGCAATGGCGACGTGGTGGAGATCCTCACGCAGCCGGGCCATCAACCCAGCCGGGACTGGCTGGCGGTGGTGAAGACCACACGCGCGCGCAACAAGATCCGCCATGTGATCAACGCGGTGGAGCGTGCAAAGGCGGTGGAGATCGGGCAAAAGTCGCTCGAGAAGGAAGCCCGGCGCATGGGCGTCAGCATGGCACGCATCTCGCAGAACAGCCTGGAGAGCGTGGCTTCCGAGTATGGCGTGAGCAAAACCGAAGATCTATACGCGGCGCTGGGCTTCGGGCGGTTCTCCGCGCGCCAGGTACTGCAGAAAGTTGCGCCGGAGAGCGCGATTCCGGATGCGGCTCCGCTGGCCCCTCCACAACGCTTGCCGCATCAGCAAAGCGGCGCGCTGGCAGATGGCGATCTCACGATCAAAGTGAAGGGCGCAGACGATGTTCTGATGTACCGCGCGAAATGTTGTAATCCCGTGCGCGGAGAGCAGATAGTTGGCTACATCACGAGAGGTAAGGGCGTGGCGGTACATTCGGCACAGTGTCCGAACGTACAGAAGCTGATGTATGAACCGGAGCGGAAGATTGCTGTCGATTGGGCGGGTAGCGCCAGCGAGCCGCTACCCGTCAAAGTAGTTATCTACACAGACGACCGGCCCGGGATTTTACATCAGCTCACCTCGATTCTGAGCGACGAAAAGAGCAATATCCGGATGCTGGAGGCGCGCGGCGATGAGAAACGCACGGACGACAGCGCGGTAATTGACATCATTATTGACGTCCGCGACAAAAAACAGCTCGAGCGCGTGATCACCGCATTCCGGCGCATACCCGGCGTGCGTGACATCGAGCGGATGCAGACGGCACTCTAACACCTACTTTCAAAACAGTTTCATGCAAGAAGAGACCGTACTAATGCTGGCGTCCGATCCCGAACACATAGCAATCTCGAAATCCACCGGCATAAAGATCGATTGGCGGGACGGGCATCACAGCGACTACTCGTTGGCCCATTTACGCGATGAGTGCCCCTGCGCCACATGCACCGGCTCACACGGCACCGAACCGCAGAGATCGAATTACTCGACTCCGGGCCCCTTCCCGATGTTCAAGCCGGCCTTAAAGATGAACTCAGTAGAGGCGGTCGGGTCGTACGCCGTGCGGATTTACTGGAACGATGGCCACAGCTCCGGCATTTATTCGTTCGAACACCTGCGCAGGATCTGCCCGTGTGACGAGTGCAAAGGCGCCTGATGCAAACGCCGGTGAACGCAAGGCTTAGAGCAATCGGAAGCTGACTTCTACCTGGGCCTGAGTGGCGACCGGGTGACCGCCCTTCATACCGGGTCGGAAGCGCCACCTCGATACAGCTTCGACGGCCTTTTCATCCAGTCCCAGGCCGAGCGGACGCACTACGTGGATATCGCGCGGCAGACCATTGGCGTCAACCACAATGGAGAGCAGAACGGTGCCGGAGTACTTGGCTTTGCGAGCCTCTTCCGAGTATTCAGGCTCGACTTTACTCACCAGCACGGGCGCGGAAACATCACCGCCGATGCGGTACGCGCCGCCGCCCATCCCGTGGCCGGAGCCGGGACCGTATCCATCTCCATTACCGGAACCGAGTCCGCCGCCCGTACCACTCCCGAGACCATTTGAGCCCGGACCGCCGGAGAACGGCATCAGCTTGCTCATTGGGTCGCCGTAGTTGTCTGCAACGATCGGCGGAACCGGCGCGCTGATCTCAGGAACAACGGGCAGTTTCGGCTTGACAATGGCTTCGGCCGGCGGGATGAACGGTTTCGGATTGAACTTGGGAGCCGCGCCGTGGCTGACGGGTGTCGGCACCTTCTGGCCGCCACCGCCACCGCCGCCCGCTTTCTCCGCGGCAGGCGGAAGCTTCGGCTTAAATTCGTTAACAGGAAAATAGATGTCGGTGACCTGCTTGATCTTCTTCTGCACGAGGGGCGTACGAAAGACCAGGAACATCAGCCCGACCACCGCGACGTGGATCAGGACGGATACCAGACCCGACCGCTTTTCGCCGCCGCCGTAGGCACCCCAGATGCTGCCGACTTCGACCGGTTTGGAAGTAACTTCAAGCGGCGGGAGCTTGGGCGGGTGGACCAGGTCGCGAATGTTGGCAGCGAACGACTTGAACCACGGCTGCTCGATATTGCTCATGTTGCCGAGTTCGGCACTTTCGAGCGGCCGGGACGTCAGTTCCAGTGGGGGGAGCTTGGGCGGATTCAGCGCCTCCCGGATGTTTCGGATAACCGACTTGAACCACGGTTCTTCGAGATCAGCCGTCAAAAATAGCTGATTCAAATTAGCCTCAGGCTGAACCACATCCTGACGCCCCATAGTTTCCTTGTCTACTCCGCTAATCACCGAACACTCCGCCATTTACCACGCTGTGAGCCTCCCTGCTGTCGACATCTGATGCATAAATTGGACGTTCGGTCCAAAATTGCCGTTGCAGGGATTCAATCCAGCACCACGACAGTATCTACAGTCTATATCAGAGACGAGCGCCACCATCATTCAGGGCGACACTTTCAATCAGAAAAATTCTCGATTCCTCCCAGATGGTGGGCAGCACATCGGTCAGTTCGTGTCCGGATTTCATCTGGAGAAGCAGGGCGTTCGGGTGCGCCTGGACGAAGGCGAGTGATTGTTGAACCGGAACGGTTGAGTCCTCCGTCCCGTGGAAGATCAGCACCGGCTGGTGAACGTCGGGAAACGGCTCGAAGCGGCTGGCGTCTTCGAGCAATTGATAGCCCAGAGGCAGTTCCCGCTGTGCGGCGTAATGAAAGAAAAGCCTGGTGCCGTTACGCTTCCATTCGGCAATACGCTCCGGCCCGAGTTGTTCGACCCAAAGTTGATACAAGCCGAATGCGGGAGCGAGCAGAATGAGCCGGTCGACCTCGGGATGCCGTGCGGCATAGAGTGCGGCGAGGTAGCCGCCCATGCTGGATCCGATCAGGATTACCGGTTCGCCGCAAGCGATCTCCTCGAGCACGCTGAGCTGGCGGCTGATAGTCAGATGCTCAAAATCGCCCTGCTCCAGGTCTGGGACATGGACGTGCTGGCCCGCGGCTTCGAGGCATCCGAGGAAGAAGTTCGCCTTTCGTGATGCCGGGCTGGAGGCGAAGCCGTGAAGGTAGACGATACGCAAATGGTCCCGCAACATCTTCAATGGTAGCGGGAAGGCCGTTGGGTACCGCGCCTCGAAGACTTGCGAACAAGTACTCGGGACCGCTAGAATCTTGTTGAACTGAAAGAAAAAAACGCCCCGCCGATTCGCCCGCACCTGCACAGTGATGTAGCTTGGTGAGTTAGACTGAACACTTTGGCCCGGGAGTGCTGCGGGCATTTGCGAACACAGGAGATTAATTGATGTCGGTTGCAGAAAAAGTAAAGCAGATCATCGTCGAACAGCTTGGAGTGGATGAGAACCAGGTTGACCCGAGCGCCTCGTTCGTGGACGATCTGGGTGCCGATTCCCTCGACATTGTCGAACTGGTGATGGCTTTCGAAGAGGCCTTCGACCTCGACATTCCCGACGAAGACGCCGAAAAGATCAAGACCGTCAAGGACGCAATCGACTACATAGAGTCGAAGAAGAAGTAATTTGAGTCCGCAGATTTCTTTACGCCAGCAAACGGCGCAGCGGATGATTTATTAATGGCAGTACGCAGAGTTGTTGTAACAGGAGTTGGCCTTCTCTGTTCGGTGGGCAGCGGAACCGAACCGGTGTGGGAGGCGATACGGGAAGGAAAGGCCGGGATCGGCCCGATCACGCAGTTTGATGCCTCCGATTTCGCCTGCCGGATCGCGGGCGAAGTCAAAGATTTCGACCCATTGCAGTACGTCGATAAAAAAGACGTAAAAAAGATGGGACGCTTCATCCAGTTTGCGATTGCAGCGAGCGATTTTGCGGTGCAGTCAGCCAAACTGGCGCCTCCAGCTTCCGAAGAAGATGCAGAACAGCGCGGTGTGTACATCGGCAGCGGCATCGGCGGATTCGAGGTGATCGAGCGGGAGCACAAGGTCCTTCTCGAGAGAGGTCCGAGCCGGATATCGCCGTTCTTCATTCCCTCCTGCATCGTGAACCTGGCCAGTGGTTACGTTTCGATCCGCTATAACGCGAAGGGACCGAATTCAGCGACGGCCACCGCGTGCACCACCAGCGCGCACTCCATTGGTGATTCGTTCCGGCTGATCCAACACGGCGACGCCGACGTGATGATTTCGGGGGGAAGCGAAGCGTGCGTGACCCCGATGGGAATTGGCGGATTTGCTGCCATGCGCGCGCTTTCCACTCGCAACGATGAACCGCAGCGCGCGTCGCGGCCATGGGATAGCGAGCGCGATGGCTTCGTGGTGGGTGAAGGCTCCGGCATCGTGGTGCTTGAAGAACTGGAGCATGCGAGGCGGCGCGGCGCACCGATACTGGCCGAGATTGTCGGTTATGGAATGAGTGCGGATGCTCATCACATTACGGCGCCGCCGGACGACGGCGACGGCGGCTATCGCGTCATGCGCAACGCTCTGCGCGATGCGGGCATCCAGCCGTCCGAAGTGCAATATGTAAATGCGCACGGCACGTCGACGGGCCTGGGCGACAGGGCCGAAACGCTTGCTATCAAGAAAGCGTTCGGCGAGCATGCGGCAAAACTGGCCGTGAGTTCCACAAAGTCAATGACCGGGCATCTGTTGGGCGGAGCGGGCGGCCTGGAGGCAGGCATTACCGTGCTGGCGATTCGCGACCAGATCGCGCCGCCGACGATTAACTACGAGCGCCCCGATCCGGACTGCGACCTCGATTACGTGCCTAATCGGGCGCGGCCCATGAAAATCAACTACGCGCTTTCGAATAGCTTTGGATTTGGCGGCACGAACGGCTGCCTCATTTTCAAGCGCTATCAGGATTAACCTGCGTCCGTCCGCGGACGAAATTTCCCTACTTTGACCCTGGAGGCGTGCGGTCCTCAAGAAATCGCACGCTTCCCGAATTCGCGTCCGTCATACTGTTAAGAGAAACATTCAGCCGTCGCAGAATAGTACGGGTGCTTCGTGCTACCCGCCGACCGGCTATACACGCATGAAAATCATCGTTTCCGTGAAGCAGGTCCCTGCACGGGACTCCGCGCTCCGCGTCAACAGCGCGGGCAAGTGGCTGGACGAATCCGATATCACGTACGAAATGAATGAACCGGACGCGTACGCCCTGGAAGAAGCGCTCCAGTTGAAAGAGAAGCTGGGCGGCGAAGTGGTGGTGTTGTGCGCCGGGCCACAGCGGGCGGGCCAGACCATCAGGGAAGCGCTCGCAAAGGGCGCCGATCGTGCGATTCACGTCGAGATGGACGAAGAGGGCCCGCTCGATGCTCTTGCCACGGCGCGGCTCCTGGCGAAGGCTGTGGCGCCGGAATCGCCGGAGCTCATCCTGACGGGATTGCAATCAGACGATCTCGGATACGGGCAGACCGGCGTAATTCTGGCGGAGCTGCTTGGGTACGCGCACGCCACGATCGTGATGGAAGTGGAGCCGCAAGGGAGCGCTGTGCGCGTGAAGCGCGAGCTCGAAGATGGCTGGTTTCAGAACGTGGTGCTGCCGCTGCCGGCGGTTCTCACGATCCAGTCGGGCATCAAGAAGCTGCGCTATGCAACGCTGATGGGCATCAAGAAAGCAAAGACTAAAGAAGTAAAAACACTTTCCGCCGGGCAGCTTGCTGCGGACACCAGCAGCACGACAGTGATGGATCGGGTATACCTTCCGCAGCGCAGCAAGCAGACGCAAATACTCACAGGTGACGCGAAGCAGGTGGCGCATCAACTGGTAGAGAAGCTCAAATTCGAGGCACGGGTGCTATGAGCGTCCTGGTCATCCTCGAGGAGCGCGGCGGCAAGTGGAATCGCCTTTCTTTCGAAGCGCTCGCAGCGGGCGAAAGAATCGCGGGAGCGCTCGGCGCGCCGTTACAAGCAGCAGTGATCGGCGCCGGCATTGAGAAACTGGCGAATGAGGCGGCGACCTACAAAATTGCAAAAATCTTTGCCGTGGAGCATGATCTGCTCGCGCGATACACGCCGGATGGTCACACCGCAGCGCTGGAGCAACTGATCAAGGCGCAGCAACCGAAGGTGGTCGTGTTTCCTCACACCTACCAGGTGCGCGACTTCGGTCCCAAGTTGTCCACTCGTTTCGGCAAGGCGCTAATCAGCGATGTGGTGGATATAAAAACCGCCGGGGGCCAGGTCACTTTCATCCGCCAGCTTTTCCAGGGCAAGCTGAATTCGGATGTTCGTGCGGCGGGCGAGCCGGAATTCGTCTCCATTCAAGCCGGGGCATTCCGCGCGGCCGAGCCCGGCGGCGAGGCCGCGCCCGTCGAGAAGGTCGCGGCAGAGCTCGAGCCTTCACAGATCCGCACCAAGCCTGAAGAACCTTTTCGAGAAGCACAGCGCTCGGTAGATCTCAGTGCCGCCGACATCATTGTCTCGGTGGGGCGCGGCATCAAAGAAAAAGAGAATCTGCCGGTAGTGGAACAGTTGGCGTCAGTGCTCGGAGCGGAGCTCGCGGCTTCGCGCCCGATCTGCGACAACGGGTGGCTGCCCATGGAGCGGCAGGTTGGGAGCTCAGGCCAAACGGTTTCACCGAAAGTATATTTCGCCATCGGCATTTCAGGTGCGATTCAGCATCTGGTCGGCATGAAGGGCTCGAAGACAATAGTCGCGATCAACAAAGATGAGAACGCGCCTATCTTCGAGGCCGCCGATTACGGCGTGGTGGGCGATCTTTTCGAGATTGTTCCCGCGATCGTAGAAGAAATCAGGAAAGCGAAAGCATAGCGTTTGATGAGAAGTTGCCCGAAATGGATCAGCCGTTGCGCTACCGGTGTGGCCGTCTGCGCCACGCTGACAATGCTTGCGAGTTGCAATCATCCTGTCTCGCGTGATGTGGCCGCGACCGTGAACGGCCGGCCAGTCACCTATGCGGAGCTGGACCGCACCATTGCGGCGCAGTTCCCCAACGCGCCCCTGAAGCCCAGGTCGGATCAGACCATCCAGCTACGCCTGGAGACCTTGCGCGCCCTTATCGACAACGAGATCATGCTGCAGCGCGCCGAAAAGGAAGGCCTGCTTGCATCCGACGCCGACGTGGAGGCAAAGTTCAACGAACTGAAAGCTCCCTACACACAGGAAGAGTTCCAGAAGCTGCTCGAACAGCGCAAGATGACAGTAGCGGACCTGAAGGCGCAAATCCGGCGCGAACTCAGCGTGCAGAAACTGTTCAACAAGGAGATCGGATCGCACATTACTATTTCCGATGCCGATGTTGCAGCTTTCTATAAGGCGAACAAAGCCAGCTTTAATCTGCCCGAGGAAAAAATCCGGCTGGCGCAGATTCTGGTAACTTCGGCGGCCGACAGCACGGTGAACAACCTGAAGAACGACAAGGCGCAGAACGATCAGCAGGCGCGCAACAAGATTCAGATGCTCGATATGCGCGTGCGCCAGGGTGAAGATTTCGGCCAGTTGGCGCAAAACTACTCGGAGGATCAGTTCGCAGCCAACGGCGGCGATGTCGGTTTCGTGCCGTTGTCCGCTCTCGACAAAGCCAATCCCGAAATCCGCAAGGTCGTTATGGACATGACTCCGGGCCAGGTCTCGCCAGTGCTGCACACGCCTGAAGGCTATCGCATTATCAAGCTGATTTCGAAAGAACCGGCCGGCCAGCGCGAATTGAGCGATCCGCGCGTGCAGGAAGAGATCCGGCAGGGACTGTTCCAGGCGAAAGAGCAGATGTTGCGCTCCGCTTTTTATGAGGTTGCGCGCAGTGAAGCAAAAGTCGTGAACTACTACGCCGAATCGGTGCTCGCCAGCCGTGATAAGGGCTGAGCCCGTTTTGTCAGGACGCGCCGGCTTAGCGGGTCTGGAGTGGTGCGTGTTCTGCCGCTGGAATTGACACCCGGCGCCCCATCCGGAAATGGATAAGACCCGCATTCTTGGCCAGTAGCAGGAACACTGCGCCGAGAGAAAGAGTCGCGAGTATGAGCTCCCCATATTCGAGGCCGCGCGGTGTCAGTTCATCCTCAAATAGCGGATCGTATCGAAATATGAAATACGCCAAGAAGTTCAGCAAAATCTGCAAAGCCCCAAGTACGGTTGCGAGCGCCGGCGAGACAGACCATAAGGCCAGAAGGCACGCGGCGAAAGCAAAGATCACCGTCGCATAGCTTCCCTGATGAATAACGGTGCTGCCCGGCATAAACATCAGCAGGCACCAGACCGCCAGTGTTAATGCGACATAGGCTGAAAGTGCTGTAGCCAGGCGCCAATTCGTTGATCTGTGCCGCCTGCTCAAGCCTATGACGAGAGCGGCGAAACCAGGCGCCAGGAATCCAAGGTCAGCGAGAAACTGAAAGAAAAATATATTTCTCAGGTTCTTAGCTGCCCGGACGCGCTGCTCGGAGCCGGTAACAAGAGCCGCTGCGTTACGTACCCCCTCCCCTTCGTTCATTGTCATAGCGACAAGGTTGTGCCTCTTATTCTCGAGGAAATTCCTCAACCCCAGGTCTTGATAGGCGGTTAGTATCACCCGTGAGAAAGGGCGCGAATCGATTTGTGCGACGCCTGCGAGTTGCAACTTCAGCAGCCGGTCGCCCGGTGGGTCATACAACTTCTGATAGAGCAGCCAGGGCAGATAGACCAGAAAACCAGCGAGCGCGATGAGAGCCAGCGGCTTCCATGGCAGCCGCTTGCGCATTAGTGCAGCAGTAAGCGCCAGCCCGATCAAGGCGAAGAAACTGGTGCCGTGCGACAGAACGGCAAAGGCAATTGAGCCGCCCGCAATCAGGGACAGTGTAATACTGCACTCCAGCCGTTTTCGCAACTTGTCTTGCAGAATAACCGCCGCGATGGGGATTACATACGCACCCGCAAGCAGCTTAGGCCAGACGTAAAACGTGTTCACAAAGACGAATCCGGAAAGGATCGTAACGGCCAGAATAGTGGACATCAGCCGCCGGTCTATATCGAAGCTGACAAGCAACAGCCACATGGCCGGGATCCACAGGCTCTGGGCCAGCGCGCCGACAATCTCGTAGCCAAGCTCGCGCGGCTGGGGCAGAAAGGGATATTGCGACAGTGCGATGCCGGTCTGAAGCGGGGGCCGGTCGCTGGTGAGCCAGTCTGCACTGATTGGCCGGGGAATGCGCTGATAGCGTATGCCCTCGGCAAACGTGAAAGGGAGCGCATTGTCGGCCGGAAGCGGATGGGTGAACCGGATACCGGGCGTTTCCAGCGCATCGCGCGTGCCGCCATACAAATAACCAGATGTCAATATGAGCAGCGAGGCGGCAAACATGAGCGCTGCCGGCACTAACAGCGATCGCAGTGCTTGCCGGCCGCCGACATCCAGCTTGCTTCTAATCCAGATCAGGCATGCAGCAGCGAGCAGCGGCAGAAGAAAACTCACCAGGTGGCCGGCGCGCGGTGAAAGGAACCAGAGCCAGAAAGCAACATAGCCCGCCGCCGCCACGGCAACAAGGCCCGCCAGACCGGCAAAGATGGTTTCACGGCTCACTTTCCACGCCACGAGCGAAGCCGCAGCGAAGAACACCAGCATCAGCAGGACAAAGTGCGTGACGGTCCTGCCGAGAAGAACTACTGCGTTGCGCCATCGAAAGCGATCAGAATTGGGCACCGGCTCGCTGAATCCCAACCAGCAGCCGGGCCCGGTTCCGTCATCCTTCGCGATAAGCCGGACCGGTTTGCCAACCCACGAGGCAGGCAGCGTGAACTCAAAGCCTAGCCACTGGCTTCGCGGAATCTTCCGCACAACGAAGGGCAGCTTCTTGCCGTCTACCAGGTTCTCTAATTCCAGACTTTGATGCCACGCCGACGGATAGCCCGAAACATAAAGCGAAATGATCCCCGGAGCCGTGAATGGCGTCGTGGTCGCCTGACCGGTAGCGCGGTCCCCCGCCTGGCAATAAGATCCCCAGGTACGCAGGTCTGCCGGACGGCCCTCAGGCCACACGGGCTTATACACGCCGTCCGGACAGAAGACATCATTCGTTGCGAGCGATACGTGCTCAGCGCCCGACGCAGCACCCAGGCTGCCGCTGAGCACAAAGACCGCAGCGGACAGGATTAATGCGCGAACACTCAAACACAGGATCAAGGATGCTTGGTTTTGGGACAAGATTTACTTTCTCACGCCGATCTTTATTTTTCACAACAAAACGCTAGCTGGGGCATGGCGATACTGGTACTATGGACAGCTAGATTCCTGGATCTTTGCTATCGAACCCATGGCGGAACTGAGACAATCAATCAGAATCGCTCGCTTGCCGTTTGCCTCCACACTTCTCGGCATAGCTCTTTTGTGTGTGCCCTCGCGCGCGGCCAGTGCCCAACCTTTCATAGAAGGCGCCGCCTCAAACCGGAACGCAGTGCCGGATCAGCACCATCCGCCTTCGCACGGAACGGGAAGTTATACATTCCCGCTCTGGATCGCAGGTTTGGTCGCTATGTTTTTCGGCACACGCGCAGGCACCTCGAAAGCGCGACAGTAAGCTTATAGCCGAAGTCCAGCCGGAGAATAGTCCAGCCGGAGAATGGTCCTGCGGATCACAGATAAAAGCAATCGCCGTTCGCAATGAAGTGATGCTGTAAGTAAGTAAGTGCTGTTGCGGGCATACATCAGGCTCCTTTCGTTGAAGCAAGCGCATTCCCTTGTTGATACTAGGAATAATAGTCGGTTTCCGGTATATCTTCCAGTTTCATAAGTCCTAATCTCAGGGGTACTTTTCAGTTGGAAGTTCTAGCACCCGATGTCGTGGGTACTGCCAGGTGAAGGGAGGAATCGTTTTGTCTCTCGCAAAAAGCTCCAAAGTCTTGCTGTTCACGCTTGTTTTATTCATCGCGGTTCCATGTGCTCGTTCTCAAAGTTCCGCGCTTAGCAGTTTGTATTTCAATTCTGCAGATCATGTCTATTACGTCGACTCCACTCAGCATGTCAACCAACTGCTCTGGACCGGGACGCGATGGGTTAACAATGACCTGACGGCGGATTCCGGAAGCACCACTTTAGCTGCCGTTGGAAGCGCTCTTACCACGCTTTATTTCAACGGCTCCGACCATGTGTATTTTTTCGATACGAATGGAAACGTTAATCAACTCCTTTGGACAGGCTCTGCCTGGGTTGACAATAATCTCACGGCGGATTCCGGATCGACCCATATAGCTGCGACGGGAGCCGGGATCACCAGCCTGTACTTCAGTACGGGAGATCGTGTTTACTACATCGACACTAATCAACACGTCAACGTGATGGGGTGGACAGGGGCGGCGTGGCGTGATATCGATTTGACAGCGCTTGCCAGAGTACCTGCGTTGGCCGCGCCGAAGAGCGCCCTTAGCAGCCTGTATTTCGGTGGTACCGATCACATCTACTACATCGACGTCAATGGAAACGTCAATCAACTGCTTACCGTCGGCCTGAGCTATGTGAACAACAATCTGACGGCGGATTCCGGCACAAGCGTAGTAGCGGAAACGACCAGCGGTCTCTCCAGCCTGTACTTTAATGGCGCAGACCACGTCTATTACGTCGATACGAATCAGAACGTCGATCAATTGCTATGGACCGGCGCGGCCTGGGTGAACAATAATCTGACGGCGGATTCCGGAACAAGCACCATAGCCTGGATGGGGAGCGCCATTACCAGCCTGTACTTCAACGGCGCAGACCACGTCTACTATCTCGGCTCGAATCAAGACATCAATCAACTGTTTTGGGACGGCGCAGCCTGGGTCGACAATAATCTGACGGCAGATTCCGGATCAAGCGCTCTAGGGCTAGGCACGACCGGGCTCACCAGCCTTTACTTTGTCGGCGCAGACCACGTCTATTACGTCGATACCAATCACAACGTCAATCAACTGCTGTGGACAGGCGCTGCCTGGGTAAACAATAACCTGACCGCAGATTCCGGCACCAGCACTGTAACCGATCTGCAACCTGTTCCGTTTTAGCTGCACTTCCGCTCACTCTGAGACTACGTGTTGGCGCCGCATCAGTGGAGGTTCTTTCACTCCGGCGCCAACCGCATCGCGACTACTGGTTCTTGGTTTGTTTCCTCACTTGTTCCATGTAGTCACGAACATATTGCTGAAGCTCGACCGGAATCTCATCGCGGTTAATCTCGCCGCCCGTGTCGGAATGCGCGCCCACGCGCCCTGTGTATTGCGTCTGCAGCTCCTGTTTGCCGGAACCGTTCTCCACTGTCATGTCTCCGGTGGCACTCGCGGAGCGTTTGCCAATTAGCGCTGCCAGTTTCCCCATGGCTTTCTCTTCTTCCGCCTCTTTCAGCGCCTTGTCGCCATCCTGTCGCCCGGCGCCCGACTGCGAATCTGAACTTTTCTTCTGTGCCATCTGGTCGGCGTTCGCGCCCTGGGCCGTTGCCGGCTTCTCTGTCGCTTGCCCGGCTCCCTGCGCGTTATCCTGCTCGCGCGCCTGCTGGTCGGTGCCGCTCTGCTGCGTCGGGGTACCCTGCTGGTTGCTATTTGAAACCTGATCCCCAGTTTTTTTCTCACCGGAGTTACGGGCGTTCTCGCCCGTCTTCTGACCGGCGGAGTTTGGCCTCATCTGCTCTATCAGGCTTGAGAGCGCGTCCTTAATGCGATTCAGCAGACCGTTGGAGTCTTGCTGATTGCCTGCCTTCGAATCCTGCAATTCCTTGGTGTTCGCCGCCTGCTGGGGACCGTTCTGCTCGCGATTCTGCTCGCTCCCGGCTTGCGCCTCTTTCGACGCGTCCGCTTCGCGTTCTTGGGCGTTCAAACTATTCTTATTCAGCTCGCTGGTCTGCGCATTTGCCGGCTGACCCGGTGTCTGCACCTGGCTGCGGCTATTCGGATCAGGCGTTCCAGGCTCGGCCGAACCCGGCGTCCGCAGCATGCGCTCCGCATCGTCTCGCGGCGCCCCAGGCCCCTGCAGTTTGGTCTGTCGCGCGTCGGCTTGAGCCTGTGCGGATTCATACCTGCCGGCGGGCAACATCTCCCGCACGTGTTCAAGCATTGCGTCGAAGTGGAGCGGGATGATTGCTTGCCGCAGGCTCAGGCTACTGGTGACCAGATACCGCACTGCGAATAACCCGAACGCAACGGCAGCCAGCGCACCAGCCAGCACCCACATTCTGCGGCCGGTGAACGGAAACGCAACATCAGGACGAACCCGGGCCGCCAATTCGTCGGCTTGTTGAATCTGGAAGGGTGCGAACGGCTCGTCTCCGTGGTCTCCGGCCAAGAGGAACCATGCCGTGGAGAGCGAGTCATTTAACTCGAGCCGGCGGTCGAGCACCTGCGCAACGGCGTATTTGGTAAGCCGGCGCGCTCGAATCCTGACCGCCGCAATCGCAAGACCCAGCACGCCCAGCAGGACCAGCCAGTACCAGTCGAGGATTTGCGTCCCGAGCAGCAGCATGAGAATGGCCCCGCCCAGCGCCGCCAGCACCGCCAGCACCATTTGTTCGGTGGCAACCACCAGCAGTCTTCGCCGGCAAGCCGCGCGGACGACCGATTGTACGCGCCTCGAAGCTGACGTTTCTGTCAACAACACGTTCTTTGCCTGGATTATCCCATGCGAAAAGGAATGCGGCTGCGAGGCTTCACAAGGCTCCTTCTCACTGGCCAGGTCTCCTTCGGTCGAGCCAGTTCTTCAGCGGCAACAAAAGCCGTAAAGCCGCCAGATTGAGCAGGCACAGAATCACGGCAATCTCGTAGCGCTGCACGGCCACCGCAGCACCGATTACAGCCGCGTTCCACACGCTTGCTGCCGTCGCGGCCCCCTTGACAGTTCCGCCTTCCTTCAAAATCGCGCCACCGCCAACAAAACCGATGCCGGTAATCAGCCCCTGCAACACGCGGGATTGGGCCGCTACGTCCGGCTTCGGCCCCAGAATCAGCAGGTATCCGCATGCCGCCATACCCACAATTGGAAATACGCGAATCCCGGCGCTTTGCTCTTCCGTTTCGCGGTCCAAGCCGATAAACGCCGTGAGCAGGTAGGCCAGGCCAACCTGCAGCAACTCCTTCCAAATCACCTCCTGGGCCAGCACCTTTGGCTCCGTTCCACCCCAAAGAGAATATCCTGTTCGTTACCATAAAGTCTTTCCATGCTTCGTTTCGAAACAGCCGGCGAGTCGCACGGCGAGTGCCTTGTTGCCACGCTGACCGGACTCCCCGCCGGCATCCCCGTCAGTGTCGAGTTCATTGACCGCCAACTTTGGCGCCGCCAGCAAGGATATGGCCGCGGCGGACGCATGAAAATCGAATCAGATCATGTGCAGATCGTCTCCGGCGTCCGCCATTCACAGACGATCGGCTCGCCCGTTGCCCTAATCATCGACAATCGCGATTGGAAGAATTGGACCGGCATTCTCCCGGTGGAGGCCAAGGACGCCGAGCCCGGCAAGTCGAAACCGGTTCAGCGCCCGCGCCCCGGGCACGCGGATCTCGCGGGCGCCCTCAAGTACAACTTTCCCGAGGCTCGCTACATTCTTGAGCGCGCCAGCGCCCGCGAAACTACTGCCCGCGTCGCTCTCGGCGCCTTCGCGAAGCTTCTGCTTCGGGAGTTCGGCATCGAAATCCTGAGCCACGTCATCGGCGTCGGCCCTGTTCGCCTCCAGCGCGCCGCCGCCTGGGACGAGATCGCGGCACTGAACGAGCGCGACGAGGTCCTTCTGAACTGTGTAGATCCCGAGGCTGAAGCTCGCATGAAAGAGGCTGTCGATCATGCTTACCGCACCGGCGACACGGTTGGCGGCATCTTTGAAGTAGTGGCGCACGGGCTGCCGCCGGGTTTGGGGTCGCACATCGCGTGGGATACCCGCCTGGACGGCCGTCTGGCGCAGGCTATTGTCTCAATTCAGGCGGTGAAGGGCGTCGAAGTCGGTTTCGCCGAAGAGGGCGCGATGTCGTACGGGTCCGCCGTGCAGGACACGATCCGTTACGACAAATCTGCCCGCGAGTTCGAACGCGGCTCAAACCGCGCGGGCGGCCTGGAAGGCGGCATCACGAACGGCCAGGACGTCGTGGTTCGCGGCTTTCTGAAGCCGATCTCGACTCTGCGGCGCCCGCTGGAATCGGTCGACTTGCCTACCCGTGAACCGGCGCTGGCTGCCTACGAGCGCAGCGATGTCGCCGTGATCCCGGCGGCCGGTGTCATCGGTGAGGCGATGGTCGCGCTGGTGCTTGCCCAGGCGTTTTTGGAGAAATTTGGCGGCGATTCGCTTGGCGAAACCAGGCGCAACTTCGACGGTTACATCGCCCAGGTAAAACAGTTTTAGCAGTCGCCGGCTGCATCATCCGCCCGGTGGGCGCTTTCAAGAAAGAAGAAATGGTTCTTAAGATTGTGAAATACGGCGAGCCTGTGCTCGAACAGCCCGCCGAAGCCGTGATAGAGTTCGATACCCCCGAACTGCACGAGTTGATCGTCAATATGTGGGAAACGATGTACGCTGCGAAAGGGGTCGGCCTCGCCGCTCCGCAGGTCGGCATCAACAAACGCATTTCCGTAATCGATATCTCCGTCGGCGAGGACGAAAGCAAGAAAATCGTCATCATTAATCCCGAGATCACTTCTTCTGAAGGCAAGCAGACCGGCGAAGAAGGCTGCCTCAGCATCCCCGGATTCCGCGAACCGGTGATCCGCGCCAACACCGTCAAGGTTCACGCGCAGAACGAAAAAGGCGAACAGATTGAGCTTGACGGCGAAGAATTACTGGCTCGGGCCTTCCAGCACGAGATCGATCACTTGAATGGCATTCTCTTCATCAATCACTTGAGCACCCTCAAGCGGGACATCATCAGGCGCAAGATCAAGAAACTGCAGAAAGCCGGCGAGTGGGAGTGAGTTCCTGACGCATGCGGGTCGTCTTTCTTGGCACGCCTGAATTTGCCGTCCCGTCGCTGAACGCGCTCGCCGCCGAGCACGATGTCGTTGCGGTCTTCACCCAGCCGGACCGGCCGAAAGGCCGCGGCAATCAGCTTGCCGAGTCGCCGGTGAAGATTGCCGCCACCAGCCTCGGCTTTTCCGTCCATCAGCCCGAGCGCGTCCGCCGGCCGGAATCCGTCGAACTTCTCCGCAGTCTCGCGGCCGATCTCATGGTAGTGGTCGGTTACGGCCAGATTATTCCGCAGATCATCATTGATCTGCCCCCATACGGCATTCTGAACGTGCACGCATCGCTGCTGCCAAAGTATCGGGGCGCGGCGCCCATTCAATGGGCCATAGCCAACGGCGAAGCCGAGACCGGAGTGACCATTATGCAGATTGATGCCGGCCTCGATACCGGCGACATGCTGCTCAAGGCCGCCATCCCCATCGGGCCGGATGAAACCGCTCCCGAACTCAGTCACCGCTTGGCTCCACTTGGGGCCGAACTGCTGCTCGAAGCCATCCGACAGATAGAAGCGGGAACGGTGCGTCGCGAAAAGCAGAACGACACCGAGGCAACTCTCGCACCCATACTGAACAAAGACGACGGCCTCATCGACTGGTCGCGACCCGCAGGCCGAATCTATGACAGGCTCCGAGGCTTCACTCCCTGGCCCGGCGCTTACACCACTTTTCGCGGGCAGCAGCTTTCGATCTTGCGGGCTAAGCCGGCCGGAGTGTCGAACGTTGAGCCCGCCGTAATAGCCTCGAACAAGAGGCATCTTTTTGCCGGCTGCGGCGGTGGGACCGCGCTCGAAATTGTCGAACTGCAGCCCTCCGGCAAGAAGCGCATGACCGCTGAAGCATTTTTGAGCGGCTATAAGCTGGCCGTTAGTGAAAAATTAGGAGACCGTAGTTGAAACTTCCCCTGGGCTTTCGCTATGCCGCCGCGTACGCAGGCATTCGCAAACAGCAGCAGGACGATGTCGCGCTGATTGTCCCCGACGCGCCCGCCCAAGCCGCCGCAGTCTTTACGCGTAACATCATTCAGGCCGCGCCCGTCCGCCTCGCGCGCAAAAATCTGCAGGCCTCGAAAGGCAGAGTCGCCGCCGTGCTGGTGAACGCCGGCAACGCGAATTGTGCCACTCGTACGGGCGATATTGTCGCGCTGGCTTCCTGCAAGGCTGTTGCGAAAGCACTTAAAACGAAACCGCAGTATGTCCTGCCTGCTTCTACGGGTGTCATTGGCGTCGAACTCGACCCTCAACCGCTGGCCGAAGCCGTTCCCAAACTCGTTGCCGGCCTGTCACCCGACCATTTCGAGGCAGTCGCGCGCGCCATCATGACCACGGATACGCGCATGAAGGTTGCCAGTGAAGAGATATCGTTCCGTAAGGGGTCCGTGCGGATCGCCGGCATGACTAAGGGCGCCGGCATGATTCACCCCAACATGGCCACCACGCTCGCCTTCGTCATGACCGATGCCGCGCTTCCCGCCCGCACACTCCGCGAGATGCTCGTGTCTGCCACCGAGCGCTCCTTCAACTCGCTCACCATCGATGGCGACACCTCTACCAACGACACGCTGGCCCTGCTCGCGAGCGGCGCGTCGAAGGTCAAGCCCGATGAAAAGGAGCGCAAAGTGTTTGAGGAGGTGCTGGCCTGGGTGCTCGAAAGCCTCGCCGAACAGATCGCCGCCGATGGCGAAGGCGCGCGCAAACTGATCCGCATTCGTGCGGCCGGCTTCAAAACGTCGGACGAGGCCCGCAAGATCGCTCGCGCAATCGCCAACTCACCCCTGGTCAAGACCGCTATTGCCGGCAGCGACCCCAACTGGGGTAGAATCCTTGCGGCTGCCGGTTACTCCGGCGTCGCATTCGACCCATCCAAGATCGACATCCACCTGCAACGTATTCTCGTTTGCCGCGGAGGGCTTGCGGCCGATTTCGATGAGGCCGAGCTCAAACAGAAGCTCGATGAACCCGAAGTGCGAATCCGCATCGTCCAAAATGGCAAAGGCCAGGGCGAAGCACGCTTCTTTACCTGCGACTTAACGGAGGGCTATATCCAGATCAATGGCAGCTATCGCACCTAGTCGCGCCAGCCGTGCCTTGCTGGCTGTTTTGCTCCTGCCCGCATTTGCTTACCCGCAGGCGCCGGGAAACGACACGAACCAGCAATCCGCGGCAGCCCGCGCCGTACTCGGTTATGTAGCCGCTGCCCTGACGGCCGGCAATGCGGCCGACGCCATGACGCCGTTTGAGAAGTCATTCCCGAACTATGATACGTTGAACAGCTACTTCAACGGCCTCGTCAACGCATTTTATGTCTCCAACGAGATTGAAGTTCTCGATGAAGATAACGGCACGAATGAGATGAAACTCAGCGTACGCTGGGCGATTACGTTAACGGATCTGCAAACTGACTACACCGAACACCGCAGCGCCGAACTCAACCTGCACATGGTGTGCAAAGGCGGTAAGTGGAAGATCGCTGACCTCGCTCCCATCAGCTTGTTCGATCCTGCAGCCCGTCAAACGCGGCAGGACAATTCCCCGCACTCATAGCATCCTGCACAAGGCCTGATAATCGCTATTTGGAACCAACCGGAAATCGAGTTCGAGATCCGTTAACGATTTCAGTTGTTCGAATATTTCCGGCGACGGTACGCGCCACCCAGCAAGGGTCAGGGTACCGTTTCGCATGTCAAAAGGGACCAGCCCGAATCGCCGCTGGATATATGCCGGAAGGCTCCGGACCACGCGCGGCTCGACACATCTGATATCCAGCCGCATTGCCTGCACACCCGACTGCAAGCTGAGCGCGAGGCACAGCAGGTCTTCCGAAACGTACCCACCCTCCAGAAGGAATCGCTCCGGCTCCGGATAGATGGAACCGCTCCGGCGCATGCCATCAGCCGTATCCTCCGTGAGTGCGCCGCAATCCATCAGCACGGCCAGGAGTTCCCTGCGTTCAAAAGAGAGCGCTGCTCTGCTTGGATACACGTGCTCCGTCTTCTGCCACGCCAGCCGGCTTCCGGTTCGGCGCGCCCGCGCGTATTGCTGCAGCGCGCGCAGCGCTGCGCAGGAATTCACCAGGTTCGTATGGAAGACGCGCAGCGGCACGGCTGCCGCGAACGCCAGCCCGTAGATCCGCGCCACGCACGCCATCCGGAGCCCCAGCCGAAGGATTTGCAACCCGAGCGTCGCCGAGCATAATCGCAGGACCGCTGGATTCGTTGCGGCAAGATGCCAGGTCCGATGGGCCGCCAGGCTCACTCCCGAATACAGCAGTCCGGCGACGAAGACAATATTTGCCAGGAGGCTGAGCGGATGCGTGATCAAGCCCTTGCGGTCGCGCCAGAACCAGTATTTCGTCCCGGGCTTGCCCGCCCAACCGGCCCGCTGCCAGCACTGCAATCCGATCCCCGTCACCCACCGGGTCCGCTGCCTGACTGCAGCCTTCATCTTGCGCGGAAAGAACTCACGTGTCGCCATCCAGCTCTTTTCCGTGTACCGCAAGGGCACAAAGTGCTGGCTGTATCCCAGTTGGTGAACACGCATGCCGATCTCGTAGTCTTCCGTAAGAATGCCCGGGTCGAATACTTCCCCATCCTGCATCTCGGCCAGCCGCACCAGCACGTCGCGTGCGAATCCCGTGCCAACGCCGTTTGAAGGCAGGAACGCGCCGCTGAATTGCCGCGCACGCATGTCAATCGTCTGAAACTCGGCGAACTCGTCGCAATAGATCGCGTGCGTGATCTCCCGCCACTGAGCCTTGAGCGGCAGCACCGGGACTTGTATCATGTGGTACTCCGCGGCCGCCCGATTGATGACATCCAGCGAATCCGGGTGGATGATATCCTCCGCGTCGTGCAGGACGACCGTTTCGAAGCGAACGCCGCTTTCGCGCTCGAGTTGCTCCATGCGCGCATAGATCGTGTTGAGGCAGTCGGCCTTCGAGGTCGGTCCCGGGTGTGGACAGACAGCCACGTGCACGTTCGGAAATGCGCCCGACAGTTGCCGTACTGCCGTGATCGTAGGCTCGTCGTTCGGGTACACGCCGATTACAAAATCGAAGTTGCGATACCGGATCGCCGCCAGGTTGTGACGCACCATATTGCCGATCACATCTGCTTCCTGCCAGCATGGAACGAAAATTGCCGTCCGCCGCTGCCGCTCCGGGCAACTTCTTCGTAGCGGCGAAGGGTTGTCCGGCCGGCATATGAATTCATGCCAGAAACAGATCAGAACCGGCACGAAGTCGTCTGCCCCGCTCACCAGCAGCAGGAGGGCGAGTACGCCCAGCAATCCGCTCCACAAAGCCGCCGCGAACGTCACGAGCACACACCACCCGGCCAATTTCTCAAAGGGAAATTCCGATGCGTCATTCCTCACGATGGAAGTGGCCAGACGCGGCGCGGAATCGCAGGAAAGAATCAGATTTTTGCGCCGCTTGGAACACTTGCTTGGTAGGTGACCGAAACTCTCTCCCTACGGAATCGCTGGAGTTCTTTCATGCAGCTTATCCAGGAGCTGATAGGCGGAACTGTGCGCCGTCACACCTTCACACAGTGGGAACTCGACCTGCTCTTCGACATCCAGCTATCGCGTCTGCGCAAATCATCCAGACCCGACGTCCTGCGGCGCTACCTGAGAGCCGTAAGCCAGACCCTGGCGCAGGGCGCGGAGAGTCCGCCCCGTCTGGCGCAATTCCTCGAAGCAGAGCGCCAGGCGCGGCTCGCCGCTGCCGAAGCAGAGACTGCCAAGGTATCCGCCGTGGCCGCAGCGAGTTAGCGTTCTCACCGGGATTCAGGGCCAACACACCTCGCTAGGCTATCCTCAAGATAGAAATCATAAGGAGAAATTAGCCATGGCTAGCAATTCCGGCCCGGCTCCCACGCCCGAACGCAAGGTGTTTTGCGTCAAATTCCAGCGGGAAATGCCGGGACTCGACGAGGTTCCCTTCGATGGTCATCCCCTTGGCCAGCGCATCTATGACAACGTCTCGAAAGAGGCTTGGCGGCTGTGGGTCGAGCAAATGAAGATGATTATGAACGAATACCGGCTCAATCTGGGCACACGCGAAGCCCAGGAGTTTCTGCTCAAGCAGATGGAAGAGTTTTTCTTCGGCGAAGGCGCGGCACTTCCGCCCGGCTACGTTGCCCCCGGACATTAAGGCCCTCCCGGCTGCCGGCGGATTCCCATGCACGCCGGCGGTTAGCTATCCGTCTTATCAATCTTGAAGTTCCGCATTTTCTTTCTTTTCCTGTGCCTTGCTGCCGTGTGCCTGGCGTCCGGTGACGCAGTCGCCGAACGCCTTGCCCGCCAGGCGAAAAAGGCAGAAAAAGCCGGCCAGATTGTGCGCGCTTACCTGCTTTATGCCCAGGCTGCCGCGCGGGACCCCGGGAACTCTACCTATCGGGAAAACCGGGACGCGCTCGCGCCGGCAGCCAAGCTGCTCACAAAAGCGGATGTCCAGAATGCAGATATTTCGCAGGACGTTCAGGAGGCCGAACAACAGGGGCCCACGAATCCCGACCCGCCTGTCGAACGCGCCACCGAGGCCGAGTGGATGGCCGATCCGCGTCTGCAAGGGGTTCCGACAGTGCACGCGGACGCGTCAAAAGCAGATTTCAAGCTGCGTGCGCCGGCCAAAGACGTCATTGAGCAGGTCTGTACCGCGTTCGGGGTGCGCGCGGTCGTCGACTCGGAAGTCACGTCCGACAAGCCGATTCAGTTCGATCTCACACAGGCAGACTTACGGACCGCATTGGAGGCGCTTACCGACGCGACCGGCACCTTCGTTTTTCCGGTCTCGGCGAGCAGCGTTTATTTCGCCCCCGATACCCAGGCAAAAAGAGATGCGCTCGAACCGACCATTCTGCTCACCTTTCCGCTGCCTAACGCGCTCAGTGAGAAAGACTTGATCGAAGCCGCGAACGTCGTTCGCAGCTTGCTGCAGTTGAAGTCGATTGGCTGGGACAGCCACAGCCGTACCGTCATGATTCGCGATCATGTGACGCGTGCGCGTATCGCGAGATCGGTTCTTCAAGCCCTGCTGCTGCCGCGAGCCCAGGTCCAGATCGAGCTCAAATTCCTCACCGTCGATACGGACAAGATGCTCAACTACGGGTCCATCATTCAGACTTCGCTTCCGGTCTATTACCTCGGCCACATTGGCGGATTCAGCTACACTCAGGCATCGTTGAGCAATCTCGCCTCGCTGGCCATTATTGGCGGCGGCGGCTCAATTTTCGGATTAGGCCTGATGGATGCCACACTGCTCGCGCAATACACGAGTTCTTTCGCTCAGGCGTTTTTCGATTCCACGGTGGTCGTGGGTGACCGGCAGACCGCCAGCCTGCACTTTGGAAACAAGTACCCCCTCGCCGAGACACTTTACACCGGCTTTGCGCAGGGCGCCCCTTCGATCTACAACCCCACGCCGCAGATCACGCTGGTGGATCTGGGACTCGTCCTCAAGGTCACTCCCTACGTGAATGGCGACGGCGATATCGGTCTCGATGTGGAAGCCGAGCTTAACTCGCTGGGCAACCAGACGTTCAACACGATCCCTGCCATTAACGACCGCTCCTTCAAGGGTACGGTCAATATGCGTGAAGGCCAGGTCGCGATTATTGCAGGCATGGATTCAGACTTAACGTCGGTAACACGCAACGGTCTCGCTGGACTGACCCAGATTCCCGGCCTAAATCAGGTCCTGGCCCAGAACACCAGAGAACATCAGACCAGCCAGACGCTCATTCTGGTCAAGCCCACCATCACGCGGCTGCCCATGGCGTCTTACATCAGCCCGCAGTACCTGCTCGGCCCCCAGCGCGGAGCGCGGGTGCTGTTGTAGCCGGACACCTCTGCTATCTTCATGGCATGTCAACCATGCGCGACGAAATCTGCCAGCAGCCGGCGGCTATTGAACGCACGCTGAAAGCAGAATGGCGCCACGCGGAAAAGCTCCGCGCGCACTTTGAAAGTAACCCGGTCCGTCTGATCGTGCTCGCCGCACGAGGCACCTCGGACAATGCTGCGCAGTTTGGGCGCTACCTGCTGGAAATTTCCACCGGCATACCGGTTTCGCTTGCTGCCCCCTCCGTGTTCACGCTCTATGACGCGCACGTGAATCTGAAAGACGCCGTCGTGGTAGCCATCTCGCAATCCGGTGAATCCACCGACACGAACCTGGTGCTGGAACGTGCGAAGACAGCAGGCGCGTTTACTATAGGGATCACGAATGAGCCGGAGAGTTCGCTGGCGAAGCTCGCCGAGCACACGTTCCTCGTGCGGGCGGGCAAAGAAAAAAGCGTAGCTGCCACCAAGACATACACCGGTCAGCTCATGTGCTTCTATCTGCTGGCCCATGCGCTCGGCGCCCCGCTGCGATCAGAAGACCTGCAGCATATCCCGGAGTGGAGCAATGCCGCGCTGCAGCTCGAAGAAGCAATCCGCGAGCGCGCGGAACGCTATTGTTTCATGCGTCATGCCGTTTGCGTCGGCCGCGGACTCAACTACGCCAACTCTTTCGAGTTCGCTCTAAAACTGATGGAGACCTGCTACGTTGTGGCCGAGCGGTTCTCGTCTGCCGATCTGCTGCACGGTCCCATCGCCATGCTGGAGCAGTCGTTCCCAACCTTTCTCTTCTGTCCCCCGGGCGTTACCTGGAAGCCCATGCGCGAGCTAATAGGCAAGTTGCAGTCGATTCAGGCAGAAACGCTGATCATTACGGACAAGAGCAACAAGGAAGCGGGCACGCTGAAAGGGAACGTGCGTGACCCGCTCACGATCCCGGCGGCCCTGGCGCAGAGGGGACAACTCCCGGAAGAGTTGTATACTCCTATTCCGTACGTAATTCCCGCTCAGCTCTTCGCCGCGAGCCTGGCGGAAGTGAAACACCTGGACCCAGATCGGCCCAGGACCCTGAACAAAGTAACGCAGACGCTTTAGTCTGCCGGCACCGGCCTACTTGCGGGCTCGGTTGCTGTGGCCTTTCAGCCGCGACTGCCGAGTTTTCCTCGCCTGGCGCTTCGGCTTAACAATCCGGAAAGTGCCGCTGCCGAGATATTCGGCCTCGTAGATGTTTTCCTTCTGCTGAATCTTCGGGGAAGCCGCGTAGGCGGGCCGGGTCTCGTTCGACCGGGTTTCGTTCAATGGATCTGCCATGAAATTCCTTAAGACGTAAACTATCAGTGTACCGGACGCCCCCTGCATTTCTCTACTACGCGGCTATGGGTGTGCGATCACTAGCAGGCTGTTGGTCTGCCGGATGGTGTATTCCAGAGCTAGCCGGGCGTTTTCGGGATCAAGCGCCGCGAAACTCTCGTCGAGGATCACCAGGTCCGCGTTCTGTAGAAGCGCCCGGGCGATAAAGATGCGGCTCCGTTCCCCGTGCGAAAGCTGCCATCCGCCCTCGCCCACCATTTGCATCAGTCCGCTTGGCATCGTATCCAGGAGATCGCCGAGGCCCAATTCGCGGCAAACGGTCTCCGCCTCCTTCATGTCGGCCTGGGAGGGCGGCCAAGCCCGGCCCATCAACAGGTTGAACGCAAGCGTTTCGGTGAGGATGTGGTTTTCGTGGAACTGTGGCGCGGCGGCAATTGCCTTTCGCCACTGCTCGGCCCCAAGAGTCTGCCGGTCGAGCCCGTTCACCAGCAGCAGACCGGATTGTGGCTGTCGGACGCCGGAAAGGAGCGAGGCGAAGGTGGTCTTTCCGCCGCCGGAAGGTCCCTCGAGCAGGATATGATCACCGCGTCTGATAATGAGGCTGCAGCCTTGCACGGTGGCCGGGCCGGTTTCGCGGTGGCGAAACGTGATGCGTTCGGCTTCGACGATTTTATCGAAGGGATGATCGCTGCGGGCAAGGGCGATCGGCTCTCCCAAAATTTCCGGCCGCGCCGCCACGTGGAACAGGGGCGCGATTCGCGCGAACGCCGTCCAAGCGGCAGCAATGTCCGCAAAGGAGCCGCACAGTTTCTGTAGGGCCGTGTAGGCCAGCAGCACGCCGCCGAGCGTCACCGCAGTCTGGGAACCGGGCGCTCCCGCGGTACGCACGGCCGGCGCGAGACACGCCAGACCGGCAATTAGCCAGCCCCGAGGCATCGCAGCCAGCAGCTTCGCGCCGGCGCGATCAACCGATTGCGAATCGAGCAGATAGCGATGCATCGCCCGATCCTCGGCTTCGTGCCACTCTGCCGGCCGCTGCTGCGCGACGCGTGTCCGGTACCCCACCATGTATTCGACTAGATCGTACGTCAGGTTCATGCGGGTAGTGGTCCAGGCCTGATACCGACGCAGGAATCGCCACGCCAAACAGAGCGTCAACGCGAACCAGCAGGCGAGCACCGCGGCAAGCCACCCGAGCCAGAACATCGCGAGCACGATTTCGATGACAGCCAGCATTCCCGGCACGCCGCCGCTGAGCGTCAGCTTTTCGACTGCCTCCGCTTCAAGCGCCTGCCCGAGAAACATGCCGATGCCGGCGTGGCGCATCTCGTCAGGGGCCAGTTTCAATGCGCCGCAGAGCAGCCGGCGCTTGAGGAATCCGCCGAGCCCGATGGTAAACAGGCCCTGCATCCAGGTGCTTAGGAACTGAAACGGCAGCATGGTCAGGAGCAGCAGTGCCCAGGCGTAAAGCCAGGCCCGATCCATGCGGCCCTGAAAAGAGAGCGAACCGAGAATCGCCCACGAGGCAATCCAGAGCAGATATTGCACGGTGTGGGCGGCGACAAGAGCAGCGCCGTTCTCAAAGATGCCGGCGTCCTTCAGCAACCGGGCGGGCGCCCCGCCGGGATTGCGGCGCAGAATCCAACATTGATGCCAGCGTCTGCTACCAAGCTGCTCCCGTTCGAGCAGTGCGAGGGTTCGTTGCTGTGCGGCCTTGCGGATAGCGGCGCCTGCAAGCAGCGCTTCAAACTGCTCGCGGCTGCTGTGATTGAACGCGCCGCGGATTGCCATCGCGACCTCGCTCACCGGAATTCGTTTACGAGCGAGGTCCGGGGCGAGGACCCGCATCAAGCGGCTGTCCGTATCGCAGACCGCAAGAAACTGCTGATCCGAGAGTTGAAGAACAGCGGGTGCTGCAGCAGCCAGATCGCGCTCCAGATCTCGCAGGCTCGTTTCGAGAGGTTCCGCCTCAAGCCCAAGACGTTTGGCGGCCCATTCGATCCACACGCCGCTCTCCATGCGGTTGGGAGGCGGCAGATCGAGTTCGTTTGTGCTGAGTCCGGCCTGGCGGGCTAGTTCCGTGATCGCCTGCGGCAATTGGCTGGCCGGCCAGCACAGCGACCCGAGTTCGCGAGTCACCATCATGCGACTTCTTCTGCTTCTGCCACACCTGCGGACGCCGGCAATTCTTCGATGAGACGGCCGGAATGAACGCGAATGCGCCGCCAGAAACCTCCCGACCACAATCCGGTGCGCGTCTGCTTTTCTGCCTCCAGCAGTTGGGAGTAACGCGATGCCCGGTTCGCGGCCAGTTCGCGCGGAGTGCCGTGTTCGATTAAACGGCCGCGCTCGATGACCAGCACGCGATCGAAACTCTGCGTCTCCGCGACATCGTGGGTGATGCACAGCAGAGTCGCATGACACCAGAGCCTGCGCGCACGGAGCAGCAGCTCCGATCGCTTTTCGCGATCGAGGCCTCGGAACGGCTCATCGAGAATTACCAGCCGCGTGTTCTGCCGGAGCAGCGCACGCGCCAGCCGCACGCGCTGCCCTTCGCCGCCCGAAACAAGCCCGCCGCTTTCGCCCAGCTTCGTTTGCAAACCCGACGGCAGTGTTTCGAGGACACCGCGCAGCATGGCTTCGTCAATCGCCTGCGCGACCGATGCGGGATCGGGAGCCGAGCCATAGGAGAGGTTGTCGACAAGGGAACGGTTCCAAAGTTGAACCGCCGGGTCCACCCAGGCCACGGAGCGGCGTAGTTGATCTGGATCTAGCGGAGCGCCGCCGGCCAGTACTTCTCCTTTGCTTGGTTTCAGCCAGCCGAGAAGGATACCGACAAGGCTGGACTTCCCTGCCCCGGAAGGACCGACAATCGCGATGTGACTCGCCGGCGCAATGTTCATATTTATCGCGTCGAGAATGGTATGTCCGGCAACTTCGACGCTTACATCGCGGAACTCGAGAGCGGGTGCGCCCGGCGCCGATCTCTCGTCTGATCGATCAATGTTCGACGACTCCTCGGGTGCACCGAGCGGCTCAAGAAGACGAAGGGTGAGATTCCGGTAAGCGGGATATTGGCGCGTCAATGTGCCGAACTCCTGCCCGAGCACAGGCAAGTTCAGCGCCCAGTAGACAAGTAGCAACAAACGCCCGACGGCCGCACCCTGCAGCGGATGAAGAAGCATCAGCGCCGCAATGAGACCGAACATGCCAGTAAGTTGGACGGCTTCTGCGGCGACCACACCGCGCTGCAGCCGGACCGAGGCGCTCGCCCACTCGCCGAGCAGTTTTTCGTGTTCGCGGCGGACGGCGCGCTCTCCGCCGTGCGCACGTATGGCGAGCAAGCCGAGCATGGCATCGAGGTAGAACCGGGTCAGGCCGGCGGCGTGACTGCGGACGCGTAGATCGCGCTCGGCAAGAAGTGGTTGTGACACGAAGGCTGGAATCACCGCGGCTGCGAGGATCACGATGACAAACGGAGCAGCCGACGGTTCGAGCCAGACAATTCCTGCAGCCATTGCGAACATTTCGAAAAGGGCGCGCAGTGCCTGCCTGGCGGCATTCGGGAGGTCGCGAAGCCGCTGCGCCGCGTGGCTGCGCTCCGCCATATCGGAGGTGAGGCGGCTCTGAAAGTAGCGATCGCCGAGCTTTGGGATCTTTTCGAGAAAGGCCACTCGCAGCCGGTTTTCGATCTGGCGTCCCAGGCGCAGGGCGGCGGAGAACAGAGGGAATTCCATCAGCAGCAGGATCAGACTGAACAGAATTACGGCGCCAATAGCCGCCATCCGCTGCCCGCTGATACGCAGTTGGGCGGTGACGTCGAGCAGGGCCCGGAAGAGCAATGCTTCGACGATCGTCCCACCGGCCGCGACGATCAAAGTGAAGAAGACGAGAACAGGAGTAAGTCGGCTGCTCTGCCGAAGCGCGCGCCATAACTCGCGGCTTGGGCGAAAGGGGTGCTCAGCGAGGGCAGCGGCGAGTTCGGAGCCGAGTTCCGCGCGCGAGGCGATCGGCCCGGTTCCGCGCACACACACCAGCACCGCTCCGCGGAGGAGTATTTGTTCACAGCCTTCGCTGTCTTGTGGAGCGGTGCGCACGGACCAGCAATGCTGCGGGATTTTTTCCGGTTCCGACCGAAAGCGTTCGATCAGGGCGAGGACGTCGCGCCCGCCGCGTACCGCACCCGCATCACAAAGTAATCGAAGAAGACGGGCGGATGCATCGAGCACCGCGATCGAACGCCAGCTTTCGTCGTTCAGAACATCGCTGAGCAAACGATTCTGCACCATGCGGTTGAGGCCGAGGCGATGAAGCCGGGCACCAAGAACGCTTTGAAAATCTTCGGAAGCTGCATAGTCGCGCCAATCCTTAGCGGAAGCCGGCATTGTGTGAGAGTAAATTTCAGCCAGAAATTGCTTCGCCGGGACCCACCGCCGCCCGATTGCAGGATCCATAACCTGCAGCATCCGGCCGTGCCGTCGCCACACGACAACAAAGTGCGTCAACCCACCTGGCAGGTTGACGACTACAATGGCCGGCAATGCGTTTGCCTCCGGCACGAGCAAATGATCGGCCGGAATCATGATCTGCTCCGCTTCGAGGCCGAGTTGCTTCGCGACGGTCTCGAGCGTGTCGATGCAGGTACCATCGACCCCGGTCTGACAGGCTTCACGCAGGCGGCCGTAGCTGATGGGAATGCCAAAACCTTCGAGCAGGCATTTCAGTGCGGCGGGGCCGCAGTCCATGGCGGAAGTTTGAACAATCTCAGGGACAAAAAAGCGTCTCAAGGGGCCCCCACCGCCTGACCGGCAGAGCGCAGAACCAAGGCGGCCGGCGAGAGGTCCTCCACTTCGACCTCGACTGAGCCGGGGAGTCCATGCTGTACAGGAATGTGAGAAGAAGCGGACGAGATGACGGCCAGCTCGACCCGGACTTTGCCGTCGCGAATGTCATCTGCAACACGCGTAACACGCGCTGACAGAGTGCCGAACTGAGCCCACGGGAATCCTTGCAGGCGCACGATAGCGGGCTGGCCGGGGCGCAGCTTGCCGAGCGCAGCCGAGGGCGTAAAGGCGGCGACGACCTGCAGCTTGCCTGAAGGAAGGATGATGCCGAGCTGCTGCCCTTCCGTGATGTAGGAACCGGGACGGATACCGGCGCACTCGCCGAGTCGGCCCGAAGTTGGCGCACGCAGGCAGCGGCGCTCCACTTCGTATTCGAGGCGACTGATAGCGGCAGCAGAAGCAGCAGCTTCGGCTTCGAGTTTCGCCGTGTCGGCCTGGATCTGCTTTTGCCGTACTTCGCGATCGCGCTCCCGAACGGTCAGTTCGGGTTCAAGGCGTGCAATCGTCACCTTCAAGTTGTCCGCCGCGGCACGCCTGCTTTGGGCCTCCGCTTTGGCGCGCTGCATATCGGCATCCGAAAGAATGCCTTCCGCATGAAGGCGGACGGCGCGGCCGGCATCCTGCGCGGCGAGGTCGGCTTGCGTCTGCGCTTCGCGATATTGGGCGCGTGCAGCGGCGATGGAGAGGTCAAGCACCCGGCGTTCGTCAGCGCGCCCGGCAGCTTCGGTCTGCATTCGTGCGCGCAGCGCGGCAAGCTGGGGCGCGAGGCTGGCGAGATGAACGCGCTCCTGCTTTAAGGCGAGGAGCTGATCCTCATTGTCGAGCTGTAAGATAGCGTCTCCTGCTTTGACTTCGTGCCCGAGGATGAGGTGGGAAGAGACTACGCGTCCGGCCATATTCGACTGAACGGGATAAGCGGCACCGAGCACTTCAAGGCGGGCGGAATCGGCGACTTCGTAGCGGGTTAGATGCGCTGTGAAAGCCCAAGTCACCCAGGCGGCGAGCAAGGCCAGCGCCAGAAGCGGAGAGAGAACAGAGTGGAGTCCGTTGTCGGAGCGGAGAGCCCCATTTACACGATGAAAGCTGGTCGCCATTCCACTTTTGCAGCTTCAAAAAGTTAAAAGCCGCTTCGGAGAAAGAGAACCCGAAGCGGCTTTTATTTCTCATGTTCGGCCAAAAAATGCCGAACAGGTAATTACGCACCCCAGACGGCGCGGCCAGCCTTAACGTTGCTCTTGACTTTCATGATTGCTTTTCCTCCTTTCTCAGGTCCGGGTTCCCGCTGGCGGCGGGATCTCGAACCCGGCTTGGACAACAGTTTTCAAGTTATAAGCCGATATTGGACGACAATAGTCGCGATACTTCCAGGCTCATTTCAGACTGGATCGAGATGACTTAGGCCCTTAGCCTGTGTTCGCCTAAGTAAGTTAACTTGATTTATAGCCGATCGAGCAGCCTATGAAAATCGTGTTTTTAGTTATAAGCAGGTAGGAATCCCCTGTAGTTCCCTTCCCTAGGGAATAGGTAATAGGGAAGAAGGCACCTAGCGCACAGGGGCAATCTTGACCAACTGCGTGCGGCACTCATGGCGAATGGTGCAGGAGGTGGGGTGCAGCTCTTTACTGAGGCAAATATCGACGCCCTGAAGATATGGGCCACGGCAACTCAGTTCGACCGCGGCGGGAGGCAATCCGGGGTTCGCCTCGACAAATGAGCGCACGACAGCGGCCGGGCTCGCCCGCATTTCGCTGCGCGGGGCGAGGAATGGACGGGGGATACGAATCGACTCGAACGCCTGGCGGACAAGAGCGAAGTAGGCATCTGCATTGAGACCGCTGCAGGTTCCATGGGCCGCCCATTCGTGGCGGATAAGGCCGGGATCAGGCATGATGCGCAGGTAGCTGTGAATGTCCGCCGGGCCTGGGGCATGCGAACAGAACTCGGGACCGTAGCCGTTGCGAGATTGAGGCCAGAGGCCATGCACGATGAAGCCGTAATGCTCGGAGCACTCCGGACTGCTCTGGTGGTTGTAACAGAACTCGGGAGACCACGAAAGGCTGAGCACGTAGTAATCGAAATCACCTGGGCGCGCCGATCGCTCCTGAGGAAAGATGCATGACGCTCCAAGACTCGTGAGCAGGAGCAACCAACGCAAGCCAAATTTCGAGTGCATCGCTTACAGATTAGCCGCAGCGTGCGCGCAGCCGCTCGTTCGCGGGGTGTTATGCTCTCTCAAGCGATACCGCGCCGGCTATGAAGTGGCAAGTAAGCGCTCTGGTTCTGATCTGCGCGGCGGCGTGCGTTGCGGCCGCTCACGCGTTGGACCGGACGCTTCCCCACGCGTTTCGCGAGTACCCGGGCATAGAGTACCGGCTCGGATCGATTCCGTTGCCGCCTGATTACCAGGAAAAGACGGAGTGGGCATTCGCGCGCCTGATGTACCCGGGCGGCTGGAACGACGGTTATGCCGGGCGCGAGGGCGAGTGGCATGAAGGCGCCTGCCTGTGGACGCAGGATTTTCCGCGCGCCGATCGCCATTTCTCCGAGGCAGTGAAACGGCTGACGAGAATCAGCGTGCGCTCCGTGGAACAGCCCGTGAACCTGGACGACGGCGATGACGTCTACAACTGGCCCTGGCTGTATGCGGTGCAGGTGGGCGAGTGGGGTATTACGGATGGGCAAGCCAAGAAGTTGCGCGACTACCTGCTGCGCGGCGGCTTCTTCATGGCCGATGATTTTCACGGCACCGAGGAGTGGCAGGTCTTTGAAGCGAGCATGAAGCGCGTCTTTCCGGACCGGACCATCGTGGATATACCGGACAGCGATCCGATCTTTCACACCGTTTATGATCTAGACGACCGCTACCAGATTGTGGGCGCAGAGCATCTGGCGGAGGGTCACAAAAAGGACGGCTTTGTAGCACGCTGGCGTGGCATCTACGACGACAAAGGCCGCGTCATGGTGGCAATCTCGTTCAACTCCGACATTGGCGATTCGTGGGAGTGGGCCGATGAGCCGGAGTACCCGGAGAAATACTCAGCGCTGGGCATTCGCGTCGGCATCAACTACATCGTTTACGCCATGACCCATTGATACGCGGCGCTTGTCACTGTGCGGGAGCGCGCTTGGCGTTGAGGTCGGCGACATACTGCGAGTGGAGTTCGAGCTGGATGTGCACCTGCGGCATGTCGAGCGTCATAATTTTCGTCTTCGGATGGATGGCAACGGTGTAGGGGCCGTCCTGAGTGCCGAACTCGTCGAAGAATGTGAGCTGGTCGCCGTCCAATTGATACTTGCCGCGGCGGGCAACCTTCTGATGCTGGATAAAGGTAGCCTGAACGAACGTGTGGCCCGGGCGGAAGGTGAGGACGCCGCTGCATTCATCGGGATGCGGATGGCCGTCGAAGCAGGTGTGCTGGGTCTGCATTCCGCCGCCATTAGTGCCCATAAAGATGTATTCCCAGCCTCCGGGATCGCGCAAGAGCTTGAGCTGTTCAGCCGAAAAATCCTGAAACGCGCTGAGGGGTACGCTGATGAGGGCTATGAGAGGAAGATGGGCAAGTTTCAACATTACGTGCAGCTCCGTCAGTGGGTCATGGAATAGACGATATAGTTGATGCCGACCCGTATACCGAGGGCGGAGTATTCTTCGGGGTACTCGGGATCATCGGCCCACTCCCAGGAGTCGCCCAGGTCGGAATTGAAGGCCATGGCGACCATGACCCGGCCCTTGTCGTCATAGATGCCGCGCCAGTGGGCGACGTATCCGTCATTGCGGAAGGGCACGCCCATGCGTACACCCCACTCGCCGGGGACCTGATATCGATTGTCGAGATCGTAGACAGTGTGAAAGATGGCGTCGCCGTCCGGGATCTCGACAATCGGGCGATCCGGAAAGATGCGCTTCATGCTGTTTTGAAATACGTTCCAATCGACGGTTCCCCAGAAGTCGTCGCACATGAGAAAGCCGCCGCGGAGAAGGTATTCGCGGAGTGTAAGCGCCTGCATATCAGTCAGTTGCCACTCGCCGACAAAGACTGCGTAGAGCCAGGGGTAGTTGAACACGTCGTCTTTGTCATCGAGGTTGACGGGCTGCTCGACGGATCGGGCCTGGAGGCGGGTCAGACGGCGGACCGCCTGAAGAAAGTGGCGGTCCGCCCGGGGGTAATCGTTCGTCCAACTGGAATGGCCTTTGGTCCAATCCCATCCGGCGTGCCGGAAATGCGCATCGGGGATAGACGGATACATAAGGCGGGCGAAGACCCATTCGGTTTTTTCTTCAAAGTCGGGCGGAAGGGGGATCTGGCCCTCGTGATATTCATCGCCGGGATACTCGCGGAAAGGTTGAGGAAGATTGCGCTGGGCGGCGTAAAGGGCGGTCAGCACACTGAGTCCGCAGGCGAGCCAGGAGAAGGTTCTCCGCCAAGACATCAGCACCGGGCCTCGCCCCGAGAATAGCATTGACAGGTTTGATGCGGGCGACGCGGCCGGTGATTTCTGCGATACGAACTTTCCTGGCCGTGCGAGGCACGGCCAAGCTGCCGCTGCCCCAGGTGCTCCGAGAAGCTGGGGCTTCGCGACCTAAGGAGTCGACTTGGGTCTCCAGAAGCTCGCGGCCTGATTGACGACTGCCTCCGGGGGGTTGCTCAACTCGGGGAGGATTCGCATGATTCTCGTTTCAGACGATGCAACCACTTCGGCATTGGCTTTCTCCCAAGCGGCATATCCTTCGTCGCCCATCAGCTTATGCAAGTCGGGTGCGGAATCGAACCCCGCCAAAGAAGGCTGCAGAGTGGTGAAGTAATAGAGCGGGCCGCTTCCGCCCGCGCTCAGTTGCGCTACCAGGACGGTCCACGAAGGGCTGTTCTTTTCGATAGTGGCCTTGAGTACTTTCACCTGCTCTTCGAATTGAGTCTGATGGCCAGGATTTACATGCACTTGTTGAAGGCGGATCCAGCGGGCGGCGCCCACCATTTTGGTGTAACTGTCTGGATCCTTCGGCGCATTGTAGCTGAGATCCCAGCGGCGGTGGCGAAGCTCGGTCCGTGAACTGATAATCGTGGCATCAAAGTCCTGCCCCATCTTCTTCCACGCCGCCATACCAAGACCCTCGACCATGGCGGAATTAAATGCCTTGTTGCCCTCTTCAATTGCCGCATAATTCGCGCGTTGGCTCACAAAGAAAACCGTGTTGCCCTCGCCGAACTGGTTTTCCATCGCAATCCAGTTATCGCCTTTGCCTTTGCGATTCATTTCGACCGCTTTGCGAACGAGCCCGTCGAAGTCGGCGCGTTTTTCCGGTTTCACTCTTACCGCTTCAACGTCGAGATAATCGGGCAGTTGCGCCAGTGCAATGGGAGATGCGACGAGCGCGAGCGAGAGAGCCGCAGCTAATCTATTCATATGAGATCCTTGCCTCGTCAAGCATAGATCCAGCAGCAGGTGGGTGCAAGGGTTCACGTAGTTTTCCGTGCGCAATTGGAAGGAAAGCGAGAGCGCAACAGCACTGCAATCGCCGCAAGCGTCAGGCCGACCAGTCCCACCGTGCCAGGTTCGGGCGCCGTGGCAGCTTGCGGCGCCACGGTTATCACAAGGTTTTCCATTGTGAAAGCTTGAGCATCGTCTGCGACGTCGTAGCAAGAGGCCCGGGAAGCCCTCTCGGCGTTGCAAGCCGAGCCGCTTTCTATAACGACTTGCGTAAAGGGGAGTTCGGAGACGAACCCGAAGAATCCGTTATACGTTAGTCCACGGTAGATTTGATCGCCCGAAAGATTGATGGGAAACGCTGCGACCGGACCGCCATTGGTGAAAAGCAGAAGCCCGGAGTCAACTTTCATTTTCCAGTCGGCGCCAAAAGCATAGATAGGGGCGTCGAAGGTTACGAGAGTGTAATCGCCTTTCCAACCCGCTTCGACCCACGCTCCGTTTTGAATGGACGCGCGCCCGGAGCCTAGTTGGCCATCCAAGCGATTCATTGATTGGACGGAGAGCCCCGGGACGTCAACGGAACCGGAGTTGAACCGCTCCTCAAATACTGTGGTTGCGGGCGTGGACTCGATAGCAGGAGTCAACCAGGACCACACATCGGTGTAAGCCGTGCAACTTACACATGAGTACGCGGTGTTTCCGAGCGCTAACTTACACAAGCATCCAGTGAGTACGACGACCACTGCCACAGGCTTGCGCATACATTCCTCCTGCAAACACAGGAAGTGGACTGCGGTATGCGCGCACTCGGTAACCGTTGTCTGGTACCAAAAGTACTGAAGCAGCGGCGATGCGGTGAAGAAGCCTTCGAAAAACTACGGGCACTGCGTACGTGTGTGGACGGATGCAGAGGGAAACCCGGGAAGCGAGGAGGAACTTCCGCCCCGCGAGATGTTTTATTTCCAAGCGGTTTAGGCTGCGGAAATTTTCCGTCAATTCCCGGATTCTTAGTCCTTTGCGCAGTATGTTATACGATTCAATGAGATCTCGGTTGTCAAGAAAAAGTAAATTCCCGAATTTATTATTGACCTACTTTCCCATTTCCCTCTAGACTTAGATAGTCAGAAGGTATATTCTGTGCTGACCACATATCCAAAGATGAGGCTCAAAGTTCCTCACATGTGCGGCTTCGCTGACGCGACCGTACAGGACATGTGGGAATGCACCATTCCCGCACTTAACCAGGCCCTTTGATCTCACTGGGCACCAGCACACCGTAATCCGCCTGCGCCGGTAAACCTGTCTGTAACCCAGGACTTCAGCGTCTCTACGTGCTGAAATTACGAGCCTTATTAATTTTTATCGATTCAAAACAACTATGTAACTTGCCTAGTACTTAACTGAGAGGTGGATGATGCTTTGGAAGCGAATCGTCGTAGGGGATCAGGAGCGGGTGTTGCTCTCCAAGAACGGCCAGTTTCGCGGGATACTCACGCCCGGCAAATACCGCATCTTCGTCGCGCCAGGATCGTCTCTCGCGATCGAGCGGCACAACGTGCGCGATGTCGTATTCCAAAGCAAGTGGGCCGATTACCTGGCAGAGGAGCGTCCGGATCTGGTAGAGCGCTACTTCATCCGCGTGGAGACGAATGAAATCCAGGTTGGAATGGTTTACGTAGACGACAAGCTGTTCCGGGTGATGACGCCGGCAAAGCGCATGCTGTTCTGGCGCGGCGCGGCAAAGGTGACCGCGGAGCTGGTGAACGTGATTGCGGAGCCAGAGATGACGATCGAAAAGCTGCCATGGCAGGGGGGTCACGGGTACGACGAGCCCAAGATCTTCAGCGTGGTGGATGAGGCGGAAGCCCGGTCGCTGCTCGCTCGCGACGAACGCAAGCGGGCCAAGCCGGCCGGGGCGTATCGCTTCCGGACCGTGCTGATGCACCGGGGCGCGGAGGCGCTGGACCGTTAACGGTCCAGCGCCCTTTTTGAAAGTGACACGTTTCCCACTCGCTATTGACAAGCACCCCGGCTGGTGCTAGTTTTCTAGCAGGATGCTAAATACACAGCACAAGCTCAGCCGGCGCGAGCGGCAGATCATGGATGTTCTCTACCGGTTTGGCCGTGCCACGGCAGCCGAGATTCATCAGGGTATTCCCGATCCCCCGAGTTACTCGGCAGTGCGTGCGATGCTGCGGGTACTTGAAGAGAAGGGCCATATCCGCCATGAGGAGAAGGATCTTCGTTATGTCTTCATACCGGTGGTGCCGCGGGAAAAGGCCCGGCGATCTGCGGTGCGGCACCTGCTGGATACGTTTTTTGACGGCTCGCCGGAGCAGGCTGTCGCAACGTTGCTGGATGTATCGGCGCGCAATTTATCGAAAGAAGAACTCGACCGGCTAGTCGCGCTGGTGGAGAAGGCCAGGCAGGAGGGGCGGTGAGATGGGGTGGTTCTGGACCAGTCTGCTGATCCGCTCCGCCGTGATCCTTGCGGCAGCCGAGATTCTGCGGCGCCTGCCGCGAAAATCCGACCCGGCTTACCGGCATCGGGTGGTGCTGGCGGCGTTCGGACTTCTTCTGCTCTGGCCATTGTTTTCGGCTATCGTTCCGGAAATTCGGCTTTCCCTTTGGCCTCACTTACCCACTCGCGGCAGCGTCACGGTTCAGCAAACAATATTTCTGCCGGAGCGAGACCTGCCGGCGGCGCGACGTATCAACTGGCCGCTCGCGATCTGGGCAACCGGCGCGTTTCTTGCGCTGGCGCCCGTTCTCATCGGCCATCTGAGAGTGCTCCGGATGGCACGCCGGGCTGCGCCGCTGGCCGACCAGTGCTGGAAGGACGCTCTTGATGAGGGATGCAGTCAGTTGGGAATCAGGAAGAAGCCGGACCTGTTGATTTCTGTACAACCGGTGATGCCCCTCACTTTCGGGATGCGACGGCCGCGGATTCTGCTCCCGGCGGAGTGTCTGGAGTGGACCCCTTTGCGGCGACGAACGGTTCTGCTGCACGAGATGGCGCATGTGCAACGGCGGGACCTTTCCGCTCAGCTCTTCGCAAGCCTGATAACGGCCTTGTGGTGGTTTCAGCCGCTGTGTTGGACGAGCCGCCGGAGTCTGCGGCGCGAGAGCGAGCGGGCGTGCGACGCGGTGGTGATAGCGTCCGGAATCCGGGCTTCGGATTACGCCTCTGAGTTACTCCATATTGCACAGAGTTTCAGCAGAGGAAAGCAATGGCCGGCGGCGGCGATTACGATGGCGCGCCGCGGCGAGTTGGAAGGCCGATTGTATGCGATTCTCGGCCCGCTGCCGGATGGAAGAATACGCGGGCTGTCGATTGCGGCGGTATCCGCACTTACTCTGCTCACGCTGTCTGCTTCCGCAATTACTGTATTACCCAAAGAAAAAGACTTACCAGGAGGAGGTTTATCTATGAAACGCACGTTACTATCAGGGCTGCTGGCTTCGGCGGGCCTTTCGGCGGCGACGATTGGGGGCTCGGTTTTCGATCCAAGCGGCGCCGCGGTTCCGAATGCGAAAGCATTGGTCTATGACCCGGACACCTCGATCAAGCAGGAGACGACAACGGGCCCGGAAGGCAAATTCGCCTTCGACAACCTGCCGGCCGGCCAATACATTTTACGCATCGAGAAGCCCGGGTTTACTTCGCTGTTTCGAGAGTTCAATGTGCAAGCCGATTCGAAGGTGGAGAAGGGACTGGTGCTGAATCTCGGCTCGATTCAGGAAGAAGTCAACGTACAGGGAAAGGGCGCACGCGCCGCGGTCCCGCAGCCGTTGAACCCGCAGCAGCTTCGAATCGGAGGCGCGGTTCAGGAATCAAAACTCACTAAGAAGGTACAGCCGGTTTATCCAGCATCGGCAAAGGCGGCCGGGGTGGAAGGAACGGTCCGGCTGGAGATGGTGATCGGAATGAACGGTGTGCCGCTGGACATCCGGGTTGTTTCTTCACCGAGCGATGATTTGACGCAATCGGCGTTGGACGCCGTTCGGCAATGGGAGTACAGCACGACGCTGCTGAACGGGCAACCGGTCGAAGTAGTTACCGACGTGACGGTGAACTATACGCTGGCGCATTGAGCGGATGAAAAATGGGGAGAGACAACCGAGCCTCTCCCCGTTTTCCTAGCGGAGGCCCTGCGCTTTCAGCCAGTCGGCAAGCCGGTCCGGCCAGGTGCGCAAAACGGGATCGTGCTGCGCGAGACCGACTCCGTGAGGTCCGTGAAGATAGATGTGCATCTCTGCGGGAACGCCGGCCTGGCGCAGCGCCGTATAGAACTGGATGCTGTTCTGAACCGGCACGACGGTATCATCGCTCGTGTGAAACAGAAACGCCGGCGGCGTTTGCGGTGTGACTTGCAGCTCGTTGGAAAGAAGCCGGACCAACTCCGGATCGGGCTTTTCACCGAGTAATGCATGCAGAGACCCGAGGTGCGCATGCGGCTCGAGGAACGTAATCACCGGATACGCCAGGATCATGAAGTCCGGCCGCGAGCTCTGTTTGTCGATGGCATCCGCGCCGTTAGGGTCTCCCGGATCGAAATGAGTTCCGGCAGTGGAAGCAAGATGACCACCAGCAGAAAAACCCCAGATGCCCACGCGATTCGGCTCGACTCCGAAATCCGCGGCGTGCGCGCGCACGTAGCGAATCGCGCGCTGGGCGTCCCAGAGTTCGACCGGATAGTGGTACTTCGGTCCCAGGCGGTATTTCAGAACGAAGGCTGAAATTCCGAGATGGTTCAGCCATTCGGCAACCTGCTTCCCTTCGTGATCCATCGCCAGATGGACGTAGCCACCGCCGGGGCAAACGACCACGGCGGTGGGCACCTTGTTCGGTCCTGAGGCGGAGTATAACGTCAGCGCCGGGTTATCGACGTCCGCATCGCCTTTCGCTCCAGGCGCACCGTCCTGCCAAAGCAGAATTGTTTGATGTTCGGGTACTTGCGCGGCGAGGCGGCCAGCATAGAGAAGTGCACTCATGAGTAGAGCGGAGGCTGTTCTCATGCGCGGCTAGAACCCCAGTTCCTGCCTGGCGGCGGCAAACTGCTCCGCGGCGAACTCGAGTTCTTTCGGGGTATGAGCGGCGGACACCTGCACGCGAATTCGTGCTTTGCCCAGCGGCACCACCGGGTATGAAAACCCGATCACGTAGACGCCGCGTTTGAGCAACGCGTCAGCCATCGCCGTGGCATGGGCAGCATCGCCGAACATGACGGGGACGATGGGATGTTCGCCGGGCAGGATCGTGAATCCGTTTGCGGACATGCGTTCGCGAAAGAGACGGGTGTTGGAGAAAAGCTTTTCGCGCAGCTCTGAGGTCTCGGTGAGCAGTTCGAGAACTTTGATAGAAGCAGCGACAATGGGCGGCGCTACCGAATTTGAGAACAGATACGGCCGCGACCGCTGGCGCAGGAGATCAATGATCTCACGGCGTCCGCTGGTATATCCGCCGCTTGCGCCGCCGAGCGCCTTTCCCAGCGTCCCCGTCATGATATCGATGCGGCCCATCACGTTGTGATATTCGTGCGTGCCGCGACCGTGTGCACCCATGAAACCGACTGCATGGGAGTCGTCGACCATCACCATCGCTTTGTACTTATCCGCGAGATCGCAGATATGCCGCAGCTTTGCGATGTAGCCATCCATCGAAAAGACGCCATCGGTCGCGACGAGGCGGTTACGCGCGGTGCCGGCCTCTTTCAACTTGGCTTCGAGATCATCCATGTCGCCGTTCTTGAAGCGGAAGCGCGCCGCTTTCGAAAGACGAATGCCGTCGATAATGCTGGCGTGATTCAGCTCGTCGGAGATAATGGCGTCATCCTGTTCCATCAGCGTTTCGAACAACCCGCCATTGGCATCGAAACAGGAGCTGTAGAGGATGGTGTCCTCTGTGCCGAGGAATTCAGTCAATCTGGCTTCGAGCTGCTTATGGATGGTCTGGGTGCCGCAGATGAAGCGCACACTCGAAAGACCGTATCCCCAGTGGTCCAGGGCCTTGTGCGCCGCCGCCACTACGGCCGGATGGTTCGCAAGGCCGAGATAGTTATTCGCACAGAGATTCAGAACCGGAGCGCCTGGACCTACTCGAACTTCGGCCTGCTGCGGGCTCTCAATGAGACGTTCGCGTTTGAACAGCCCGGCATGTTCGATTTCACTCAGCTTCTCAGCCAGATGCGGCTGAACGTTTCCATACATGTTTTGTTCTCCTCACGCATATTCCAACCGCGCACAACGGGCAGCCAATCGCCCTGTGCGCTACATATTCCAACCGCGCACAACGGGCAGCCAACCGCCCTGTGCGCTACTTTGCTCAGCAATCCTTCACGTTCACCGCCAGACCGGCGAGGGCGGTCTCTTTATAGCGCGACTGCATATCTAAGCCGGTCTGGTACATAGTTCTGATCACCTGATCGAGCGAAACCTTATGTTCACCCGATTCCTGCATAGCCATGCGGCACGCGTTGATCGCTTTGACCGCACCGATGGCATTACGCTCAATGCAAGGTATCTGGACGAGGCCGCCGATGGGGTCGCAGGTCATGCCGAGGTGATGCTCCATGCCAATTTCGGCCGCGTGTTCAATGGCTTCATTGGACGCACCGAGCGCGCCGGCAAGCCCTGCTGCCGCCATGGAACATGCGACGCCGACCTCGCCCTGGCAGCCGACCTCGGCGCCTGAGATGGAAGCATTTTCTTTGTAGAGGATTCCGATAGCGCCGGCCGTCAGCAGATATTGGAGCAAGCCCTCATCCGATGCTTCTGGCGAGAATTGGCGATAGTAGCGGCCGACGGCAGGTATCAATCCTGCAGCACCATTGGTGGGGGCAGTCACAACACGCCCGCCGGCAGCATTCTCTTCATTGACGGCCATTGCGAAGACGTTGACCCAATCCATCGCGCGCAGCGGATCGCTGCCGCGTTCGGCCTGAATCTTTGCGAGGAGCCTCGGCGCCCGCCGCCGGACCTTCAACCCGCCCGGAAGAATCCCTTCCGTGTGGAGGCCTCGCTCGATGCAGGCATCCATCACCGACCAGATTTGGAAGATACGTTCGCGAACTTCCGCTGCCGGACGGAGGGCGGCCTCATTTTCGAAGATCAGCTTCCAGACAGGCAACCGCTTCGCCCCAGCCTGCTGCAGCAACTCCGCGCCGTTCGAAAACGGATGCGGCACAGGCAAGGATGCGACCTTTTCCGGCGCCGATTCCCCTTCCTTCACAATGAAGCCGCCACCGATGGAGTAGTAGACGTCGCCGGCCAGCGGTTTACCTTGAGCGTCGAAGGCGGAAAAACGCATACCGTTCGGATGCCCGGGCAGAACCTGATCGTAATGAAAGAGCAGGTCGCGGTCGAATTCAAAAGAGACGGTTTGCCGCCCGCACAGTGAGAGAACCTTATCTTCACGGATATGCCGAACCATCTGGTCGACCCGTGACGGATCCACACGCTCCGGCGTCTCTCCGGAGAGCCCGAGCAGCACCGCACGATCGGTGCCGTGACCGATGCCTGTCAAGGCCAGCGATCCGTAGAGATCAGCTTGGGCACGCGCAACGTTTGAGAGAATGCCCCGCTCCCGCAGCTCTTCCGCAAAGCGCAGCGCAGCGCGCATCGGCCCTACCGTATGGGAACTGGAGGGGCCGATGCCGATTTTGAATAGGTCAAAGATGCTGGTTTTCACGCAGCGAATCCTAATAATGGTCTGGGGTGGAAGCGGGCGGATCCGGGAACCGGGCTACGAAACATTCGTCCAATCAAGGATCACCTTGCCCGAATTGCCGGAGCGCATCACCTCGAACCCTTTCTCGAAATCGCGGTAAGAGTAACGATGCGTGATTACGGGGGTGATGTCGAGGCCGGATTCCAGCATAACCGTCATCTTGTACCAGGTCTCATACATCTCGCGCCCGTAAATGCCCTTGATGGTGAGCATATTGAAAATGACTTCGCGCCAATTGATGGACATCTCTTTGGCGGGAATGCCCAGCATCGCAATTTTCGCACCGTGGCTCATGTTCGCGAGCATCTCGCGGAACGCGGCCGGGCTGCCGGACATCTCCAACCCTACGTCGAACCCTTCCTGCATGCCGAGCTGACGCTGGACTTCGCTGACGGGTGTCTCGCGCGGATCCACCGCGAGCGTCGCGCCCATCTTGCGGGCCAGTTCCAGCCGGTACGGATTCAGATCCGTTACGACGACATACCTGGCGCCGGCATGCCGGACCACAGGAATGGCCATCAGGCCGATAGGGCCAGCGCCGGTGATCAGAACATCTTCACCCAGCACAGGGAACGAGAGCGCGGTGTGTACGGCATTGCCGAACGGGTCAAAGATGGCGGCAACTTCGCGGTTGATCTTAGCCTCATGCCGCCATATGTTGCTCATGGGGAGCGCAATATATTCCGCGAACGCACCGGGCCGGTTCACGCCTACGCCCTGCGTGTGAGCGCAGAGGTGACGGCGTCCGGCCAGGCAGTTTCGGCAGCGGCCGCAGACAACGTGACCTTCTCCACTAACGATTTGGCCTGGGCCAAAATCGTTCACGTTCGAACCGACGTCGACGATTTCACCGACAAATTCGTGGCCTATCGGCATCGGCACCGGAATGGTCGCCTGCGCCCATTCGTCCCATTCGTAAATATGCAGGTCGGTCCCGCAGATGCCGGTTTGCGTGACACGGATCAGAACATCATTGATTCCGATCTCCGGTTCCGGAACATCTTCCAGGGACAGGCCCCGTGCGCGTTGACTTTTGACGAGCGCCTTCACGCGCGGGCCCCTTCTTTCTTGTTTTTTGTCATGATTCCTTCGAAACTGGCGAAACCAGCGAGCGAGGCATGTCTCGCCCCTACAATGGTAATCCGCGAGGTCGGATCGTATTACTCTGAAACAGTCCGATTACTTTGTAGACAGTCCGAGTCACAATCACATGAAAGCGATCACGATCATCCCCGGCACGCCGAATTCGGCGAAAGTGCAAGAGGTGCCTGAGCCCGACGCAAGCGATGGCAGTATTCTCGTTCGCGCTCTGGAGTTGGGAATCTGCGGAACAGATTTCGAATTAATTTCGGCCGAGTACGGATGGCCGCCGAAGGGCAGCAATTACCTGATACTCGGCCACGAATCTCTCGGCCGCGTGGAGGAAGCTCCCGCTGCCAGCGGATTTCATAAAGGCGACCTGGTAGTGGGAATCGTTCGCCACCCCGATCCCGTTCCCTGCCTGGCGTGTGCGGTAGGCGAATGGGACATGTGCCGGAACGGACAATACACCGAGCGCGGAATCAAGGAGCGCAACGGGTTCGGGGCCGAGTACTGGAGAACGGAGCCGGCCTTTACGGTCAAGCTCGAGGCCTCTCTCCGCGAGATCGGAGTACTGATGGAGCCGACAACCATTCTTGCCAAGGCATGGGACCACATCAGGAAGATTGGCGAGCGCACCAAGTGGGAACCCCGCAATGTGCTGATCACCGGGGCGGGACCGATCGGGCTCATCGGGGCGATGATGGCGAAGCAGCGCGGGCTCGATGTGCACGTGCTGGACGTGGTGAAGGAAGGCCTCAAACCCGAGCTCGTTCGTGATCTTGGAGGCACGTATCATACAGGCCCGATTAAGAATATCGGCTTCCGTCCGGATATCATCATCGAGTGCACCGGCGTTTCCCCCGTGATTGCGGAAGCCATGGCTCATCTGGGCAATGACGGCATCCTGTGCCTGGCCGGCGTTTCCTCGCACAACCAGCAGGAGACGCTTGACCTGGGCACTATCAATCGCATGCTGGTACTCGAAAACAGCGTGATTTTCGGCAGCGTGAACGCGAACCGGCATCACTATCAAATGGCCGAAGAAGCGCTGTTGAAGGCCGACCGCAAGTGGGTCTCCCGGCTGATCTCGAGGCGCGTCCCGGTGGATCACTTCGAAGATGCTCTAAAGCGCAGGCCAGATGACATTAAAGTAGTCATCGAATTCGCGGCATAACTTAATCGGCACATTCGCGTCATTTAGCATCTAACGAGCTGGAGGCTCGATCGGACCGCGAAATGACGCTTCTTATAGAAGACTACGCACTCATTGGCAATAATGCGACCGCCGCGCTGGTGGGCCGCAACGGGTCTATCGACTGGCTCGGTTTCCCGCGGTTCGATTCATCGGCCTGCTTTGCGGCTCTGCTCGGATCGAAGCGGAATGGACATTGGTCTCTTGGCCCGCAACATGAGCACCCGCAGGTCACCCGGCGTTACCGGGATGGCACGCTGGTGCTTGAAACGGAGTTTTCCACGCCGGAGGGCGCGGTGGTTCTCATCGACTGCATGGACCGCCAGGGAGAACACCAGAATATTCATCGGCTTGTTCGCGGCCTGCGCGGCCGCGTGCCGATGGAGATGGAGCTGGTAATCCGGTTCAACTATGGCTTGGACACGCCCTGGGTCAACCGGCTGCCCGACGGACGCATGCAAGCTGTGGCGGGCCCCGACCGGTTAACCCTCGCCACGCCTGTTGAGACCTACGGCGAAGATCTGACAACGCGCGCCAAGTTCGAAATCGACGCATTGCAGGAGATTCCCTTTCTGCTTACCTGGTCTGCGTCGCACGGAGCCGAACCACAGAAGGCGGATGTCGCAGCATCTATTGAAAAGGTGACAGCGGCCTGGCAGAAGTGGTCAAGGACGCATACCCCGCACGAACCGTACGCCGAGGCGGTGCTGCGGTCAATCATCACCTTAAAAGCGTTGACATATCACAGAACGGGCGGCATTGTCGCCGCTGCAACCACGTCTTTGCCCGAAGAGGTTGGCGGCGTTCGCAACTGGGATTACCGCTTCTGCTGGCTGCGCGATTCCACGCTTGCGCTGTACGCATTAATCGAGGCCGGATTCACGCAAGAAGCGAAGGAATGGCGCGACTGGCTGGTGCGCGCGGTTGCCGGCAATCCGGAGCGGATGCAGATTATGTACGGCGTCGCGGGGGAACGCCGCCTTAATGAATTCGAATTACCTCATCTCGGCGGGTATGGGGGATCGAAGCCGGTGCGCATCGGGAATGCGGCCTCCGAGCAGTTGCAGCTCGATATCTACGGGGAATTGCTCGACACGTCCTATCAGGCAAGGTGCAAGGGCCTAGGAGCCTCAGACGCAGGATGGGGGCTGGTGAGAGCGCTGGTAAGCCACCTCGAGAAAATCTGGTCTGAGCCAGATGATGGGATCTGGGAGGTCCGCGGCGGCCGTAAGCATTTCGTGTTCTCAAAAGTAATGGCATGGGTGGCTTTTGATCGGGCCGTCCGCACGATCGAGATGTTTGGCGAAAAAGGCCCGGTAGAGCGATGGCGGAAGGTGCGGGCCGAGATCCATGACGAGGTCTGCCGCTTGGGCTACAGCCAGCAGGTAAATTCCTTCGTTCAGTACTTCGGCTCAAAGGAGTTGGACGCCTCCGTTTTGATGATGCCGCTGGTCGGCTTTCTTCCTGCGGAAGACCAGCGCATCAAAAACACCGTTGCGGCCATTGAGAAACATCTGATGCACGACGGCCTGGTGGCGCGCTACAACCCTGCCAGTTCAGTGGATGGTTTGACGGGCGGGGAGGGCGTTTTCCTGGCATGCAGTTTCTGGCTGGCGGATAACTACCACTTACAAGGACGGCACGATGAAGCGCGTCAACTGTTTGAACGCCTGCTGGCACTGCGCAACGACGTGGGCCTACTGTCAGAAGAGTACGACCCGAGGGAGCGGCGCATGCTGGGCAACTTTCCGCAGGCCTTCTCGCACCTGGCGCTGATCAACACGGCCCATAACTTGACCGCACCGCAAGAAAGCAAGCCGGCTCATCATCGCAGCCGTCGAGCATAGACTGCGGCAGGAGGTCCGGCAGGCTGAATGCCTGCCCCACTGAGTTTGCAAGTCGCTGATTCTATGTAGCGGCGCTTTCGCCTGCGTGTCCCGATTGAGCATCCAATCGAGGCGGATTTCGCCTGCACCTGTTTCTCGTACAATTTACCAAGTGATAATATGTCGGGCCTATGGCCGACACCTATTTCGTGGAATTTTCAGTAAGAGGTCAAGAATGTGGAGCAACCCTTGTTTAGATGTGCGCTTGCCTCCTTGCTGATCTTAAGCGTACATCTTGTCGGCCGAACTCCACCAACTAGCTGCGGTGACGTGTTAGATAGTGATAAACCATCAGTTGCGCTCGCATATCTTCTTCAGGATCGCGAGTTTCTCAGCGATGACTGTATTGTCGACGCGATGCACATCGTAGCAAGACAAGGAGGATACGCCCCGGCAATTCCGACTTTGGTTAACTTTTTGGATTTTGAGAGGCCTCACCCAGCCGGCATACCTCTTGTCATTCTTCAAGCAGGAGGACCGACGACTGATCGATATCCGGCGGCGGATGCATTAGCAACAACGGGAAAGGTTGCGATTCCACAGCTCAAGAAGGTCATCACAGAGGAAACCGAAACCAGCAAGGTAAAACGGATCAACGCTGCCAGGGTACTGTTCTTTGTCGCCGATAACAAGCCGGAGGCGATCAGGTTTATTGTTAATGCGGCCAAAGGTCTGCAAGATCAAGAAACTGCGGCTGCACTGACGAAGTTAGCAGGTCAGATGATTTCGCACTGCCCTTCGAGAGACCAGGAAGAGTGTAAGAGCGTGATCACTAGTCCCTGAAGGTTACACGGTCAGAGCTTCTGCCGCGGCCTTGCCAGACGCCTTCCTACCAGCCTTCGCGCGAGCGCAGACCCGCGACGTGAGCGGTGTGATGGCGGCAGTGCCATGCGTATAGGCCGAGCATCCAGTCCAGGCGGATTTCGCCTAATTCCGGATGCTGAAGCGTGCGCGCAAAATCTTCATCTGTCATGTGCCTGAGCAAGATCGTCCAGCGGGCGTGCAGCCCTTGCAGCAGAGAAAGAGAAAGTTCCTGCGGTGCAGATCGGGCATCCGCAAGCTCCGCCCAGGCGGCCTCGTTGTACGCTTTGATCGACGGAGTTTCCTCCGTCAGAGCCAGCCGAAACCGCGTATAGCTGTTGAGGTGACTGTCCGCGAGATGATGCACCACCTGGCGGACGGTCCATCCGCCGGGGCGATATGGACTATCCAGGCGGGCTTCGCTCAAACCGGCGGTCAGCTCGCGGAGGTTCGCTGGCAAGCGTTCGATCTCGGCGATCCATGCCTCGCGAGTTTGCGAGTCGATGACCGCAGGCGCCTTGTAGCGGCCAACCGGATACCGCAGATTCTCATCCGTGTCTGGCGACAGATTATTCATACCTGCGAGGGTAGCAAGCAGAAAAAATCTTCGCCATCACCCGAAAAGCGGGTCCGCTCGCCTGTTCTATAGACACCTAGCATGCGAGACGGCAGGCCACAGAGGGGTTTTCCCCAACCCCAAGTGCAACTCCCCACAAAGCCCTTCTGTGGCCCTCGCTGGTATGCGGCGAGCGAGCGGGCGCGCATGAATATTTGTACTCTGGGTTAGCGCGTATGGAATCGGCGAAAACGCTCCGGTTTCCGCAGCCGGCCACCTGGGAAGTTGCATCTTTAACGGTGGAAGACGCCCACCAAGTTTTGCTGGAGCATTACGACCGCGAGCAGGTCCCGCTCCGGCGCTACCTGTCGTTCCTGGGAATGGATGTTGAGTCCGCTAGAGAAACGGTTCAGGAATCATTTCTGAAATTGCACGAGCATCTGCTCGCGGGCGGCGACCGCACGAATCTGCGGGCCTGGCTCTACCGCGTAGCGCATAATCTGGCGCGCAATGCCCAGTCTTCCTTTCGTGCCAGCAGAACGGATTTGCTGGCGGATGTGAGCGTAGCCGGTGAGCCCGCCGCCGATGAGGCGTCGGCCGAGGATGAACTGCTGGAGAAGGAACGGATGACCCGGCTGCGCGATGCAATCAATCAACTGAGCCCGGCACAGAAAGAGTGCCTGGTACTCAGATCACAGGGTTTTAAGTACCGGGAGATTGCCGAGGTTCTGAGCCTTTCGGTATCAACGGTTGCCGAGAACGTGCAACGCGGTCTTGACAAAGTAAAGGAACTGTTATGAAGCCGGACCATTTGGCCGATGAGCATCTCAGCCCGAGGCATCTGAGCAAGGCTGTTCTCATCCGGGCGATGGATAACGAGCTCTCCGGCGCGGAAGCCACGGCCGCGCGGGTGCATCTGGCGGTTTGCGACGAGTGCAGCCGGGCTTGTGAGGAGTGGCGGCATCTGTCGTATGAGATCGCGTCTATGGTCGCCAGTGTTCCGGCTGCACTTTCGGCAGCGGACGGCGAGCAGTTCATGCAACGGATGGAAGCGCGTGCAGCGGCGCGTCCGGCAGTTCATACCCACCGGCAGCAGAGTCCAACCGTTGTGCTGCGGCGATTCGGCTGGGGCGTGGCCATCGCTGCCACGCTGGCACTCGGCGTAATGCTCGCGCCGCATGGTAAAGAAAAACTGGTTGCGCATGAGCCGGCCGCCGTTGCGATGCAAAGCGGCACAATTGAAGTCGACGGCGAGAGTTTCATTCCGCTGTCATATTCCAATCCGGATCTGCCGGTCAACACCTCGCGCGTCGTTCAAATGCGGGTTCCGGTATCTTCTCTCACAGAAGCCGGCATTGTTTTCGAACCGATCTCAAACGGAAGCTCCACTGCGGACCGCACGGTCCTGGCGGATGTGCTCATAGGAACGGACGGCCAGCCGCTGGGCGTGCACATCCTGGGTTTGGAGTGAAGTACGTCGAGTTTTGTGGGGTGCGAAGCAGGAAAGAAAGGACAATGAAACGAGTCAGTTTGATAACAGCAGCAGTTCTGTTTGTGAGTATCAGTGGTTACGCGCAAGCGCCGGGAGGGCCGCCGCACGGCGGGTTCGGGCCCCCTGGATTTGGGCCTGGCCGTCTCCCGGGGATGCATCCGGGCAAAGTGGTTACGGGCGCGCCCTATAGTGGCAATTTCACGGACACGTCTTCTCAGACGCTGCCTGACAACAACAGCATCAACCGGTCTACCAAAGGAACAGCGGCCCGCGATGGCCAGGGGCGAACGTACTTCACCGAGACAATTACGAACGGTCCGCTAGCTCAAAACGGACCGACGACCTTGACCTTCATCTTTGATCCGGTTGCCGGTTACAGCTACGTCTTGAACTCCAATACGAAGATAGCCAGCCGCCGAACCATTAAGGCCCACAACGAAGGTTCGGAGAGTGGGCCGCACGAGCATCCGGATGAGGCGAAGGATGCGCGCCCCGGAACCACCGTTACGGCCCTGAGCACCCCACCAATGAGCTGGGGCGTCAATGTTACCGGCAAACAGATCACGCACACGATTCCGGCAGGCGCCATCGGCAACACTGCTCCGATCGTTTCCACCAGCCAGATTTGGTACGCGACAGATCTTCAAATCGTGGTTTACTCCGCGCATACTGATCCGCGCATGGGCACTTCGACGTATTCGCTTTCGAATATCTCTACCGCTGAACCTGCCGCTTCGTTGTTCCAGGTTCCGGCCGGCTATACCGTGCAGGATGCGCCCGCTTTTGGCGGCGAGCACCGTCGTCCGCACGGTCCACCTCCGCCTCCGCAGGAATAGTTTCCTGCTCTACACGCGTCTGTATAGTAAGATCCTCCTGACGATCGGTTCGGGAGGATCTTTTTGCATCTGCGCTCATTGTTTTTCGCAGTACCGCTTTTGCTTTGTTCCGTTCCTGCCGCGTGGGCAGGTCCGCTTGCGCCTTCGCACCTGCGCTGCGAGTACCTCGAGGCTCCCGCTGTTCTCGACGTTACTGCGCCTCGTTTCGCATGGGTGCTGAACCACACGGATCGCGCCCAGCGGCAGACTGCCTATGAAATTCAAGTCAGCCAGGATTCATCGTTCGGTTCAAAGATGAGCTGGGATTCAGGCCAGGTGGCGAGTACGGATTCTATCCAAGTCGAATATCACGGCCAGGCACTCACTTCCGACACGAGCTACTTCTGGCGGGTTCGGTATTGGGACGCAAATAGCGCCGCGAGTCCGTGGAGCCAGGCAGCGACCTTCACGACCGGGCTGCTGCAGGCATCGAATTGGAAAGCGCATTGGATCGCGGGGGGCAATCTCCTTCGCAGTGAAGTGAACTTAGAGCATGAGGTCAGGCACGCACGCGTCTTCATTGCGTCAACCGGCTACTATGAGCTGCACATAAACGGGCACCGCATCGGCAACCACGTGCTTGATCCGGCGTGGACCGACTATTCGAAGCGCGTCCTTTATTCGGCATATAACGTCGATCTTCATCGCGGGAAGAATGCAATCGCGGTGCTGCTCGGCCGCGCCTGGTACGGAAAAACGACAAACCAGCAGCCGAAGCTGATCTGCCAGATCCAGGGAGTTTACGCGTCGGGTAAGCCTCTGCTTTTTGCATCGGATGAGAGCTGGCATGCCTACAAGGGTCCGATCACCATGGACGACATCTATGACGGCGAAACCTACGATGCGCGGCTTGAACAGCCGGGCTGGGACATGCCCGGGTTCAGCGCTGAAGGCGCGTTGGCGCAGGTGATGGACGTGCCCGGTGTAGCACTTTCGGGACAGATGATGCCGGCCATCGAAGTCGTGGACACATTGGTTCCGCACAAGATGCTTGAAGCCGCGCCGGGTATCTATGTTTTTGATTTCGGCCAGAACTTCAGCGGCTGGGCAAAGATTAAAGTTCACGGGCCGGCGGGCACGCGCGTGCAGATCCGGTATTCGGAAATTGTGAACCCCGATGGTTCGCTCATGCTGGACAACTTGCGCAGCGCCCGCTCAACCGACACCTACATTCTGCGCGGCGATCCGAACGGCGAAGAATACGAGGCGCGCTTTACGTATCACGGCTTCCGCTACGCGGAGCTGAGCGGTTTTCCCGAAGTGCCGTCCATCGACAGCATTCATGGCCGGGAAGTGCATACCGCCGTCGATACCATCGGTAACTTTGCCTCTTCCGATCCGATGCTGAACGGTATCCAGCACATGTTTCTGTGGAGCATCAAAACGAATCTCGCGAGCGTGCCCACAGATTGCGACCAGCGCGATGAACGCCTGGGCTGGATGGGCGATGCGCATCTTTCGGCCGAAACAGCCATTCTCAATTTCGATATGGCGGCATTTTACACAAACTTCCTGCGCGATATTCGCGACTCGCAAGGTGCCGAAGGAGAAGTCCCGAACATTGTTCCCTATATCAGCCGCTTCAACCCCACTCGGGTGGGCGATCCGTCCTGGGGCCTCGCCTATCCGCTCATTGCCGAGTTCATGTATGAAAACTACGGCGACAAACGCATACTCGAAGAGCACTACAGCGGCCTCAAAGCATGGGCGGACTTTCTTCATCGCCACGCTCCTGACGGAACAGTAGATTACTCCTATTTCGGCGATTGGGTAGCTATCGACGCCACGCCCAAGCTGCTGGCCGGAACCTGGGCCTACATCAAGGCGCTCGACGTAGTGACTTTGGCGGCGGAAGTTCTGGGTAAGAGTGAAGACGAAACGCAATACCGCTCGCTTGCCGCTTCCGCCCGCGCTGCGTTTAACCGGAAGTTCCGCGATGCGGACGGTGTGTACGGAACGGGCTCACAAGCCGCACAAGTGCTGGCGCTCGATGCGCACGTTATGGCGGGCGCCGATGAAGGCCGCACCATGTCCCGCCTGCTCGACGACCTGAACTACTATCACAACGTTCACCTGACAACCGGTATTCTCGCGACAAAGTACCTGTTCCCGGTGCTCGCCTCGCGCGGCCATGCAGACCTCGCGTACGAAGTTCTTACGCAGCCCGATTATCCCGGCTACGGGTTCATGCTTGCGCATGGCGCCACGACACTTTGGGAATTGTGGCAGGAACGCACGGGCCCGGAAATGAACTCGCACAACCATCACATGTTCGCGAGTGCGGGAACATTTCTTTACAGCATTCTTGCGGGTATCAATCGCGGCCAGGGCTTAGCTTATTCGAACATCCGAATAGAACCGCAACTGGTTCACGGATTGAACTGGGCATCGGCCTCTACCCAGACCATACACGGACTGGTCGCGAGTTCCTGGAAGCGCGCAGGCAATGGCTACGAACTCACCGTCAATATTCCGGCAGGCGTCACGGCCTCCGTACATCTGCCGCTGTTGAAGCTGGCGGATGCGGTGATTGAAGAGAGCGGAAAGGTAATCTTCGCTAACAACAAGCCGCAGGGGGACGACGGCGGCATTTCCTCCGTGCGTCTGATGCAGGCTAATGTTATCTGCGACATCGGGTCAGGAACGTACGTCTTTGACGTCGGCGAACGGGGTTCGCGGTAACACCGGAGCTGGCATATGCTGGATTTCATGAGCACCGTTCTGACAGAACCGCTCTATCACAGCGAATTGATCGATGGCCACGAGGTTCAGAAACCGTTGCCCAAGAAGCTGCACTTCCTCATCGAGGCATTTATTATAGTGACGCTGGCACGGCTTTTGCCAAAGCGTTTCCGTGTGGGCCCCGAGTTGAACGTACTATGCGGTGCAGATCGCCTAGTCCCTGATGTAAGCGTGGTTGACCGGGACGCACGCTATATCAACGGCGATCTCGCGGACCCGGCGATACTCTGCGTCGAAATCGTTTCGCCAGGGCAGACTATCGCCAATCTCTTCGACAAAGCAGACCGGTTGCTCCGCGCCGGCACTCCGCTGTGCTGGATCATTTGGCCGGAACGCCGCAAAGCGTGGATGTACACCGCCGACGATCTGGTAGAAGCTGCCGACACGTTGCAGGCGCTGCTACCAGACGGGAATACCATTCAGGTCAGCACTGCCGAAATGTGGGCTGAACTCGACGAGCCTGCGCCCGCTTAGTGCGCGCGGCTCATCCGACTTACCCAACGGAGATACTGCCACAGAGAGGCTCGTTCCGCCCACACAAATCGGAAAAAAGAACCTGCGGTAATGGATTCCGCGGCTATCCCGGAATAGGTTTCAATCCGCCAGCGCAGATATGGAGAAGCCCACGGACGCAGCCTATAGCCGCGTGTTGCGATCCAGAGAAAGCGTAGCATTACGGCTGCTGAGCGGGGGAAGGAGCCAACGCTGCCGCCTGCCTCGGCGCTTCGGCATCGGGAGTCGCATAGTAGCCGGAGCGCGTCCGAACCACCGGCTTACCAGGCGCATCGACGATCACCTTGATCTGCCGGTAGCTGCCGTCCAGTTGCTGCAGGCGCGGCTCGTAGGCAATCGTGTACTGGCTGCGGATGTCCCGCGCGACTTCTATTGCCAGTTGTTGTACGTCGCTCACTTCTTTGGGATAGAAGGCCAACCCGCCTGTCGCCCCGGTCAGTTCATTCAGCGCGCGCCGCGCCTTGGTCGCCTCGTGCTTTTCCTCCTCGGTAAAAAGTCCGATCGCATAAACCAGCGTGTCACTCTGATTCGAATGCGCTACTACTTTTTCGAGCGAGATGTTGCTGGCGTTGTCGTTGCCATCCGTGATCACCATCAGGACCTTCTTGTCCTTCTTTGCTTTCGTGCGCATGTAATCGAGCGACATTCCAATGGCATCGCGCATGGCAGTACCGCCTCGCGAGTCGATGCGCGCCAGGCCCTGTTCCATTTTGTGGATATCGTTGGTGAACGGAACGTCAAGATACGCATCATCGTTAAAATTCACGATGAAGACCTCATCCTGGGGGTTCGACGCCCGTACCATCGCCAAGGCAGCAGCTTCCACGCGGCTCCGCTTTGTCATCATGCTGCCGCTGTCATCGATGATGATGCCAAGCGAAACCGGCACATCTTCGCGCTTGAAGATTTTTACCTCTTGCGGTTGGCCATTCTCGAAAACTTTGAACGCATTCTGAGGGAGGTCGGTGAGCAGCTTGCCCTTTTTATCTGTCACGCTCGCGTGCAGCACCACAAGCCTCGTGTCGGACCGGAACTGTCCCAAGAGACAAACCGCAGAAGCGCCCGCCAGAGCAAGGAGGACGGCAGTCTTGGTCAATCCGGATCGGCAGCGAAAGCTGCTATTGAGTGGGCGCATAATATCCCAGGCGGAAGTAGGCCCGCAAAGGAGGCAATCCGCGTGGCTGTACCAGTTTCACCTGAACGCGACGGTATTTCCCGTCCCGCTCGCGGTTTTTTGGAGTATAGCCCAGGATATATTCATTCCTGAGCTCTATCCCTATCTTTGCTGCAATATCAGGTAGTTCCGCGATGTTCTCCACGGCATATTCGCGGCCGCCGGTCTGTTCAGCGAGCTCATTCAGCAATCCGGGGCCGGCCGCCTCTTCGGGCGTGCGTCCCCGGTTGGCCATGGACTCGAAGATTCCAATCGCAAAAATCTGCACATCGGCCTCCCGCACGGCGTTCTTGATCTCCGTTTCGGTGTAGCGGCTGCTGTTGTCGCCGCCATCCGAAATGATCAGTATGGCCTTGCGCGGGTTGTGCGCCTTCTTCATTTCGTGCATCGCCAGGTATACGCTGTCGAGCAAAGCCGTGCGCCCGCGCGACTGGGTAAACGTTAAGGTGCTCTGGATCTTGTCGGTATCGGTCGTAAACGGGACGTTCAGCTCAGGCCGGTCATTGAACTGCACCAGAAAAAACTCGTCTGCCGGATTTGCTGTCTTGAAGAACTCCGCTGCGGCGAGGCGTGACTTTTGCAGCTTAGGGCCCATACTGCCGCTCGTATCGAACACCAAGCCGATCGAAATCGGCGCATCTTCGGCGGAAAAATGGGTGATCTCCTGCTCCACTTTGTCTTCAAAGAGCCGGAAGTGCTCTTTCTCGAGACCCGTAACAAAACGATTCAGCGGGTCCGTGACAGTGACGTTAATCAATACCAGGGTTCTGTTAACGCGTATATCAACCGACCTGGAATCGGGCTTTGCCTCGGGTTGCGCCGGCTTGCGCGATTCAATATTTACCGGTGAGTCACCAGCAGCAGAAGTCCTCGCCGGCTGGGGCATCTCCGAAGCAGGATCGGGTGCCGTTTGCGCGAGAACCAGCGCGGGGAAGGCAGCGCAAAGTAGTAGCGCGGTGCTGCTCGCGAGCAAGGAGCCGAGGTGTCCGCGGCTTCGGACGCCCTCCTCAACAACGCGTAACCAATTGCGCGTCCGCATGCAAGTTAGTGTTTCTGACCTCGATCATAGCACCGAAAAATGACGTGAATCTGGTAGTTTTTTGTGCTCCAGTGCAACATATCCGACAGCTTTTCCGCGGCGCTGGAACGGCCCGCGCGAGTGAAGCAAAAACGGCGAGGGCAAATCATGGCACTGAAAACCTGAAGCCGATGAGCTCCAGCGCCATGATCCGCCCGCCGTTTTGGATTGTCGGATTGCTTACCGCTGGATACGAGCAGATCCGCCCTTGGCGAAGGCACGAACCTGATCGAGGGTCGCCATGGTCGTATCACCCGGGAATGTGGTCAGCAACGCGCCGTGCGCCCAGCCGAGTTTCACCGCCTCTTCCTCCGGTTCGCCGGTAAGCAACCCATAGAAAAGCCCGGCCGCGAAACCGTCGCCGCCACCTACGCGGTCGTAGACATCCAGTTCCGCCGTAGGCGCCGTATAGGTCTTCCCGTTGATCCAGGCTACTGCGCTCCAGCTATGCCGGTTGGTCGAATGCACTTCCCGGAGGGTGGTAGCGACTACTTTGACGTGCGGATGCTTTTTGCGCACGTTGTCGATCATGCTGAAGAACGCGCTGGGGTCCAGCTTGGACTTGGCGGCCACTTCCGGACCCGGAATTCCTAGCCCTTTCTGCAGATCTTCTTCATTGCCGACCAGCACATCGACGTCCTTCACGATTCGGTCGATCACGTCCACCGCTTTCTGGTGCCCGCCGATGATGTTCCACAGCTTCTCGCGATAGTTGAGATCGAATGAGATCACGGCTCCGGCTGCTTTGGCCGCCTTGATGCCTTCGATGGTCACTTCCGAGGTGGTCTCAGAGAGCGCCGCAAAAATACCACCGCTATGGAACCAGCGAACTCCGCCTGCAAAGATTTCGCCCCAGTTGAAATCGCCGGGCTTCAACATGGCGCCCGCCTCATTGCTGCGGTTGTAAAACACAACAGGCGCGCGTACACCCTGCCCACGGTCACTGTACACGGTTGCGATGTTCGGGCCGGCTACACCATCGTGCTTGAAGTGTTTGTAGAATGGCTTCACACCCATGGCACGCACGCGTTCCGCGACCAGGTCGCCAATCGGATAGTCGACCATCGCGCTGGCGATTCCCGTCTTCAGACGGAAACAATCGGACAGGTTGGCGGCGACATTAAACTCGCCGCCACTTACGTGAATCAGGCACTCGCTCGCCTTTCGGAAGGGAATAATTCCCGGGTCGAGACGGTGCACCAGAGCACCAATCGAGACGAAATCTAAAGCGCCTTCTTGGCGAATATTCAGTCCGTAACTCATGCTCGTAGTTTAAGCGTTGTAAGTTCCGGAAGCGACTCGCCCGCCGCGACCGGTCCAGTTGGTGTGGAAGAATTGGCCGCGCGGCTGGTCCACACGTTCATAGGTGTGCGCGCCGAAAAAGTCGCGTTGCGCCTGCAAGAGATTTGCCGGCAGACGCTCTGTGCGGTAACCATCGTAGAAAGCCAGCGCGGTTGAAAATGCCGGAGTCGGCACACCAAGCTTAATGGCGTTGATAACGGCCTCACGCCAGGCAGCTTGATATTGATTCAACACGTTGCTGAAGAAATCGTCGACGAGCAGGTTCGACAGCTTTGGATTTTTGTCGTAGGCTTCTTTGATCTTGCCGAGAAAGCGGCTCCGGATGATGCAGCCGCCGCGCCACATCAGCGCGATGCCGCCCATGTTCAGGTTCCAGCCCTGCTCCTTGGCCGCTTCGCGCAACAGCATATAGCCCTGCGCATACGAAATCATTTTTGAGCAGTAGAGCGCGCGGCGCACCTGCTCGATAAACGTCTTGCGGTCCTGTCCCTGGACGCGATGATCGGGGCCGGCAAGCACTTTCGAAGCGGCCGTGCGCTCGTCTTTGATTGCGGAAAGGCATCTTGCAAACACGGCCTCGCCGATTAGTGTTACCGGCATGCCAAGATCGAGCGCGCTGATCGCCGTCCACTTTCCCGTGCCCTTCTGCCCGGCTGTGTCCAGGATCTTGTCGATCATAGGCACGCCGTCCTCGTCCTTCTTCTTGAAGATCTCTGCTGTGATTTCGATAAGGAAGCTATCGAGCTCGCCCTGATTCCAATCGGCGAAGACATCGCCCAGTTCGTCTGCGCTCAGCCCGAGACCTTCCTTGAGCAGTTGATAGGCCTCGCAGATGAGCTGCATGTCGCCGTATTCGATGCCGTTGTGAACCATCTTCACGTAGTGGCCGGCACCCTCTTCGCCGACCCAGTCGCAGCACGGCGTCCCGTCTTCGACCTTGGCGGCGATCGCCTGGAAAATGCCTTTGACATGCGGCCATGCCTCGACGTTCCCGCCCGGCATAATGGAAGGTCCGAATCGCGCACCCTCCTCGCCGCCCGAAACTCCCGTCCCAATGAACAGGATGCCTTTCTTGTTCAGCGTCTCCACCCGCCGGTTGGTATCCGGAAAGTGCGAGTTGCCGCCATCGATAACGATGTCGCCCTTCTCCAGATGGGGCGCGACCTGGTCGATCATCTGATCGACCGTTTCGCCGGCCTTCACCATCAGCATCACGCGCCGCGGCCGTGCCAGCGATTGTACGAGTTCCGGAATTGAATGCGTTCCGACCACCTTCGTTCCCTTCGCTTCATTGCCCAGGAACTCATCCACTTTTGACGTTGTGCGGTTAAATACAGCAACGCGATAGCCGTGGTCGTTCATGTTGAGGACCAGATTCTGACCCATTACTGCGAGTCCGATCAGGCCGATGTCACAGTTTCCGTTTTGCATGTTTCTCCTGCGTTCGAAAAACTCTGATGATATCGCGTGAGAGGAGAATAGTATGCTTTTCCTGGCCGCCGCGCTTCTGGCATTCTCCTGTAGTGATCCGACTTGGATTCATGCAACTTGGATTGATCAAACCGACCACACAACCAGCGGCCTGCGCGGCCTGCATGCCGTGTCGCAGAGTGTAGCCTGGGCCAGCGGAACCAGTGGCACCTACCTTCGAACAGTGGATGGAGGCAAGCACTGGACCGCGGCACAGGTTGCCGGCGCGGAGACTCTGGATTTCCGCGACGTAGAAGCCTTCGACGGCCAGACAGCTTATCTGCTCTCCAGCGGTCCGGGCGACCAGTCACGCATTTACAAGACAACCAATGGCGGAGAGCGCTGGGAACTTCTCTTTACGAATCCAGATCCCAAGGGTTTTCTTGATGCAATCGCTTTTTGGGACCGCCAAAACGGCATCCTCATGGGCGACCCGGTCGATGGCCGCTTCGCAATTTTTACGACCTCAGACGGAGGGAGACAGTGGACGCGACAGAATGCCCCTGCTGCCCTTCCCGGCGAAGGCGCGTTCGCTGCCAGCGGAACATGCCTTATCGCTTTCGGGAAGAGTCAGGCATGGTTCGGTACGGGCGGTCCTGGTGGCGGCCGGGTGTTTCACACCACCGATCGCGGCAAGACCTGGACGGTGTCGACTACACCCTTGAGCGGATCTGCCGGGTCCAGCGGTATCTACTCGCTTGCCTTCCGTGACAAGCTGCACGGCATCGCGGTCGGGGGCGACTATCAGAAGCCGAACGAGAGCAAGAACACGGTGGCGTTAACCGACGACGGTGGCCGGACCTGGCGGACGCCGAAGCACGACCTCGGGGGATACCGCTCGGCCGTCGCATTCCTACTCCCCAACTCGCGAGCACTTATCGCGGTCGGGTCATCAGGCTCTGACTTTTCCAATGACGGCGGCGAGAGCTGGCACGCGTTCTCGAGCACAGCTTTGAACGCAGTAGTATCCGTGAACGGACAAACGTGGGCCGCCGGTCCCAAGGGGCGTCTCGTCAAGCTAGCGGTGAGTTCCGGTTTGCGCTAGCGAAAGCTGTGGGCCAGTTCCGGGTCCGCCGCTATGCGCAGTCAGGCTGTGATGGCGGCGCCGGCGAAAAGTGCTGAGGTGAGCAGATCCAGCCGGGAGAAATTGGGCACGATGAAATCGGCTCCGACTTTGATCAGGCGCTGCCGCTTCCATTCGTCGATGGTGAGGCAAGCGGGCTCGGCGCTGGCGACGCCTACCGCCGTTCCCCCGACCTTTTTCACTTCTTCGATCTCGACATACCCGTCGCCGAAAACGAGCAGCTCATCGCCCCGCGTACTGCCGGCCTTCGACAGAATTTGCTGCACAAGCAATGCTTTGGAAAAGCTCTTGAGATCGTCCTGCGCACCAAAGATACGGCCTTCGAAATACGGCGCGACGCCGAGCAGAGCTGCCTCTTCCTTGACATTCGCGTCATCGGTGCCGCTTGCGAGGTACAGGCGCAGCCCTCGCCCGGTCAGGTCTTCGAGTAACCGCTTGGCTCCGGGCACGAGATAGCGCTCAGGGTCGGTGCGGCGTTCGCGAAGGTCCTCGATCCGATTGCGAATCTTGATCCACAGCCGGTCGAGATACATCTTCTTGTACGCGAGGGCTGCGAGCGGCTCTCCACCCCGCGCCTTGACAGCATCGGCGAGCGCCATCATCTGATAAATGGTCTCTTTACCGGTAAGGCGCCAGACAAACTCTTCGGCAACCTCGCGGAGCTGCTCTTCCGACTCGCCGCTGTTGCAGGAAGAAAGCTGTTCCACGCAAAGCGGCACCATGACGTCCATCCAGCCGGAGCGGATGAGCGACAAGGTGCCGTCGAAATCAAGAATGACGACCTTCGCACCGGCAGCAGTGGCGTTCGGACGGACTACTTCAATCACGTCCAAATTGTCGCATGGGTTCCGAAGATCCTGTTACGGGGAACACCGGATAGCCTGAGGGCTTAGAACTTATAGCTCGGCGGGGTTACGCCCTTGAGACGCAGGTAAACTTCGGCCTGGCCGCGATGGTGCGCGGCGTGGGTGAAAGCGCCCCAATACAGCTCATAAGCTGTGGTGGTGCGATGGTTGCGGGTCAGTGGCTTGAGCAGGTCGGTATCGGTCATCTTTTCGATACCAGCGATGCAGTAGTCATACGCCATATTGAGGTTCTGGATGGCAGCAGTCTTCTGATTGTCTTCACTCTTGGCGAGCGGAGCGTCAGCTCCAATGGCCGCAGAACAATAGTTGGCATCGGCAATAGCGATGTGATTCATCTGTTCGCCAAAACTCATCTCCGCAGCAGTCGCATGAAAATCATAGCCGTCATCGGGCATGGCGTTTGCCACAGCTATGGAGAAATCCTTTGATGCTTGCCAATGCTTGACCAGGATATTCACCAAAGTTTTCCCAGAATCTTGCGCGAAAGCGGCCTGCGAAAGGGCCAGACACAATACACCTAAAGCTACTCTTTTCATCACCTATTCCAGTTATCAGATTGAAACTAAACGCCTGCGCTATCATACGACATTGCCGGTGCGAGGTCGGCGCCGGGAAGTGTCTTACCATTACTATGCGTGTAGCAATCATCGGAACGGGCTACGTCGGTTTAACGACGGGCGTCTGCCTCGCTTACATGGGCCACTCGGTGTCTTGTCTTGATACCGATGCATCGAAAATTCAATCCTTGTGCTCCGGCCAGGTACCGATTTACGAGCCATATCTTGAAGAACTGCTCGAAGCGGCCCGGCCTAATCTGAGGTTCACATCGAGCTACTCCGAAGCGATTCCGGGAGCGGAAGTGGTGTTCATCGCTGTGGGCACCCCGCCGACACCATCGGGCGCTCCCAATCTCGAGTACCTGTCGCAGGCCGCCCGTATGATCGGAGAGCACATCAACAGCGAGTTCACCGTGGTCGTGAACAAGTCGACAGTGCCGATCGGCAGTGGCAACTGGGTCGGTTCGCTGCTGCGCGAATCGGTTGAACAGCGCCGCGACGGTTCCGGAGGGGATTTTGCGGTGGCTTCGAACCCTGAATTTCTCCGTGAGGGCGCCGCCCTGCACGACAGCCTGTATCCGGATCGTATCGTCATCGGCGCGGATGAGCCGCGAGCTCTAGAAGTTCTCTATTCTCTGTACCGGCCAATTCTCGATCAAACCTTTCAGGCCCCTACCTTCCTGCCGAGGCCCGAAACGGTCAGCGCCATCCCGCTGGTTTCGACCGATCTGGCATCGGCCGAACTAATCAAGTATGCAGCGAATGCATTCCTGGCTCTGAAGATCAGCTTCATTAACGAAATCGGGCTGGTATCCGAACGTGTGGGGGCAAACATAACGGAGGTCGCTCGCGGCATCGGGCTCGATTCGCGCATCGGATCCCGCTTCCTGAACGCAGGCATAGGCTGGGGCGGATCCTGCTTTGGAAAAGATACCGCGGCGCTGATTGCGACCGCCTCGGAATACGGCCTGCACCTGCCGATCGTGGAAGCCGCAAAGACAGTCAACTCGCGGCAACGGGATCGGGTGGTCGAAAAGCTTCTGGCCGAATTGAAGATCCTGAAAGGCCGGACCGTTGGCCTGCTCGGCCTCGCGTTCAAGCCGAATACGGACGATTTACGCGAGGCGCCTGCAATTGAAATTGCCCAAAAACTGATTGATCGCGGGGTACGGGTCAAAGCGCATGACCCTATCGCTATCCAGCGTTTTGAACGCGAGCATGGAGATATGGGCGTGACCCTTTGTGACGAACCTCACACAGTGGCGGAAGGCTGTGACGCGCTTGTGTTGGTCACCGAATGGCCCGAGTACCGCGATCTTGATTGGGAGGTGCTGGCCAAGAAAATGCGGCACCCATTTCTGCTTGACGGAAGGCATGCACTCGACCGCGAGAAATTGCTTCGAGCCGGCATGCAGTACGTCACGATCAGCTAGATTTTTTCGCCTGCTTTCCGTCGTCGGGGCGGGCAGGAGAACCTTCCTGCTCGCTCTTCTGCATTTCCTCGCGCAGCCAGCGGGGCGGACGCCCGCGGCGCTTTGCCTTGCCGGCCGAGAGCCGTTCCAATGCGATAATGGCCTGATCGAGCCTGTCCCGTTCCGCCTGCAATTCGGCAATCATCTTCAACAGATCCATTTACGGGCTCTTTCCGTGACTTGTCCCATCCCCGAATAGGGCAATACACGATGATTATGACGGAACCTTGACAGCAGTGTAACAGTCGTCGCGGTCCTATTACTCCCAATTGGTACTCTGCCGGGATTGCTAGCAAAGTGTTGCTGAAAACACAAACCCCCAGATTCCTGCCGGAATCTGGGGGCTGTCTTATTCTTAATCGGGCGACGTCCTACTCTCCCACACACTTGCGCGTGCAGTACCATCGGGGCTGAGAGGCTTAACTTCCGTGTTCGGGATGGGAACGGGTGGGACCCTCTCGCTGTTATCACCCGAAAGTTGTTGCCTGGATATTGCTCGAGAATCAACGGCGAAATGACCGCAGGATTCTCCAAGCCGCCA